>CAVZOA010000012.1:0-118214 GCA_963776705.1 uncultured Alphaproteobacteria bacterium | reverse complement strand
ACCTTCGACGCGGCGATCCAGTCGATGAAGGATGACGGCTCGCTGAACGAGCTGATCGTCAAGTGGCTGCCCGACTCGCAGCAATTCTGATGTCCGGGCGGGCGCGACGACCGAGATCGCGCCCGCCTCCCGCCCGTCCTGACAGCCCCCGGCCGGCAGCCCCTCCCCTGGGTTCCCGGCTGCCATGGAGAGCCCGGCCATCCTGCCCGCCTGCACCAATCCGTCGAGTCTCGAGACGCTGCCCTGGCTCGCCTGCTACCTGACGACGGGCAAGCATCTCTCCTTCTACGGCTCCTTCGGCACCGTGCTTCTCCTGCTCGCCGTCACCGCGCCGACGGCGCTCATGTTTGGCTTCGGCGGCGCCGTGGCGGCGCGCTCGGGCATGCCGCCGCTCCGCTGGCTCGGCCGCGGCTACATCGCCATCGTCCGCGGCGTGCCCGACATCGCCTTCTTCCTGTTCTTCGTCATCGCCCTCGACCAGGGGATCGAGTACCTGCGTCACGAGATCGTCTGTCCGGGCTGGACAGAGCCGGTGCGGCGGGGATCGGATTTCGTCGTCTGCCCGGCGGCCAAGACGCCGGCCAACGCCGCGCCGCAACGGGTGCACGAGATCTACGGCTTCGCGCTCGCCGTCTTCACCTTCGCCATCGTCTTCGGCGCCTTCTGCGCCAACGTCCTCTTCGGCGCCATGCGCGCCGTGCCGAAGGCGCAGATGGAGACCGCGAGCGCCTACGGGATGACCCGCGGGCAGGCGTTCCGGCGGATCATGGTGCCGCAGATGTGGATCTACGCCCTGCCCGGCCTCTCGAATCTCTGGATGATCCTGATCAAGGCGACGCCGCTTCTGTTCCTGCTCGGGATCGAGGACATCGTCTACTGGGCGCGGGAGCTCGGCGGCACCAAGACGCCGAACTTCACCTCCTATCCGCACGGCGACTGGCGGATGTGGTACTTCCTCGGGCTGCTCGTCTTCTACCTGATCCTCACCCGGATCTCGGAAGTGCTGCTCGACCGGCTGATGCGGCGGCTCAGGCGCGGCCAGGCGCTGTCGCGATGAGCTGCTGGCAGACCGTCCAGGACTACGCCTTCCGCTCGCTCGGCTATGGCGAGCGGCTGCTGCCGCGGTCGGATTTCACGCTCTGCCAGCAGGTGACGCTGATCGGGTCGGGCATGCTCTGGAACGTCTATTTCGGCGTGCTCGCGCTCGCCTGCGGCTTTCTCCTAGCCACGGCATGGGGGGTCGGCAAGGGCGCCCGGTCGTGGCTCCTCCGCAAGCCCGCCGAATGGTTCGTTCTGATCTTCCGCGGCTCGCCTCTCTTCATCCAGTTCTTCTTCGCCTATTTCAGCTTCCTGTCGCTGAAGGCGCGGGTGCCCGCCTTCGACCCGCTGACCTCGGCCTGGGCCGGCGCGCTCGTGGTGCTGTTTCTCAACACATCCGCCTATGCGGGGGAAATCTTCCACGGCGCGCTCCGGGCGATCCCCAGGGGCGACATGGAGGCGGCGGAAGCCTACGGGCTCACTGGCTGGACCAAGTTCCGCCGCATCACCTTCCCCACCATGCTGCGGCTGGCCTGGCCGGCCTACACGAACGAGGCGATCTTCCTCTTCCACGCCACCACGCTCGTCTTCTTCTCGGGCTTTCCCGCCCGGCAGCAGCGGGGCGACGCGCTCTACTACGCCAGCTACTTCGCGGACAAGACCTTCAACCCCTTCGTCCCCTACCCGATCCTCGCGGTCTATTTCATCCTGCTGACGCTCTGCCTGGTGGGAGTCTTCGGCCTCGTCTCGCGGCGGTTGAACCGGCACCTGCCGCGCGAGAGCCGCAGCCGGATGACCCTCAGGCCGAACTTCCTGCGCTGAGATCAGGCGCGCAGGACCGCGCCGGGATTGAGGATGCCCTTCGGGTCGAGCGCCGCCTTGATCGCCCGCATGGCGGCGAGCTTCGCGGGATCGCCCCAGCGCTCGAGCTCGGCGACCTTCAGCCGGCCGATCCCGTGCTCGGCCGAGAACGACCCGTCCCGCGCCATCACCTCCTCGGTCACGATCTCGCGGAGCCTCCCGGCCAGGGCCGGATCGTCCGGCCGCGCGCCGTCCTCCGGCGGGTAGAGGTTGTAGTGCAGGTTGCCGTCGCCCAGATGGCCGAAGCAGTTGATCCGGATCGCCGCGGTCTTCCGCAGGCGCCGGCCGCAGGCCTCGAGGAAGTCGGGGATCGCGGAGAGCGGCAGCGAGATGTCGTTCGAGACGATGGCGCCGACGCCGCGGTTGGCCTCGGGGATCGTCTCGCGCACCGCCCAGAGCTCCCGCCGCTGCGCCTCGCTCTGGGCGATGACCCCGTCGGGGACGAGGCCGGCCTCGTGGGCCGCGACGAAGAGCCGCTCCAGCCGCTCGGCGGGATCGGCCTCGTCGCCGAGCCCGAGCTCCACGAGCACCGACCACGCGGGTATCTCCGCGAAGGGCAGACGGACGGACAGGCCCGTCTCCCGCAGGAACGCCATCCCCTGCCCCGAGATCAGCTCGAACCCGGAGACGCCGCCCGTCGCCTGGGCTCGTGCGAGGAGATCGAGCGCGGCCCCGGGATCGCGGACGACGAGCATCGCGGTGCCCTGCCGGCGCGGGCGCGGAAAGAGGCGCATGGAGGCGGCGGTGATGATGCCGAGCGTGCCCTCCGAGCCGATCAGGAGGTTGCGGAGGTCGTAGCCGGTATTGTCCTTCCGGAGCCGCTTCAGCCCGTGCAGGACCTCGCCGGAGGCCAGCACCGCCTCGATGCCGAGGCAGACCTCCCGCGTCGTGCCGTAGCGGATGACGTTCAGCCCACCCGCGTTGGTGCCGAGCGCGCCGCCGAGTCGCACGCTGCCGTCCGCCGCCCAGGAGAGCGGGAAGAGCCGGTCGGCCTCCTCCGCCGCGGATTGCAGGTCGGCGAGGATCGCGCCGGCCTCGGCGACGATGACGTTCTCGACCGGGTAAAGGCCGCGGATGCGCGTCATGCGCTCGAGCGAAAGCAGGATCGGGGGGCCGGCGGGGCCCTCCGGCATGGTCTGCCCGCCGACGAGCCCGGTGCCGCCGCCGCGGGGCACGATGGGCACGGAGCGGGCGGAGGCGAAGCGGACGATGCGCGCCACCTCGTCGGTATCGCGGGGCGTGACCACGGCGCCCGCGCTGCCCCGCCACTCGCCGCGGGGCTCGGTCAGGTCGCCCTCGTGGGGCTCCCGGAGCGCGCCCTCGGCCAGGAGCCCGGAGAGATCGGCGAGCCAGGGCGGTCTCATTCGTCGCCGAGGAAGGCCGGTTGCAGGACGACGACGGTCGGGCGGTCGGGGAGGGTGCGGAGGCCGAGCTCGATCGAGGAGTCCCCCGCACATCGACGAGGAACTCGTCGGAGACGCCCTCGAGGAACCGGTCGAGCGCGAAGCGCCCCCACCAATGCATCGGCAGGACGACGGAACTCTCGAGCCGATTGAGGATGCGGATCATCGTCGGCAGATCGACGGTGGTGCCGCCATCGACCGCGGCCATCACCACGTCGAGCCGGCCGAGAGCGGCATATTGCTGCGCGTCGGGCTCGTGGTGGAGATGGCCCAGATGGCCGATGCAGAGCCCGGCCACCTCGAAGACGAAGATCGAATTGCCGAACTTCTCGATGCCGCCATAGGAGCGGATGTCGGTCGGCACGTTGCGGACATAGACCTCTCCGACCTCCTGCGTATGGAGATTGGGCATATCGCCGTCTCCCCAGCCCTCGAGCAGGTGCGGGATGCGCGGATCGGGGCTGATCGTCCAGTGCGAGGAATGGGCGTGGTTCATGGTGGCGATGTCCGGCACGAAATCGACGGCGCCCAGAAAGCCGTTGTAATCGGTGACGGCGGTGGTCCCGTCCGGCGCCTGCAGCAGGAACATCGAATGGTCGAGATAGGAGAGCCGGACCGTGTAATCCCCGAGCGGGTCGCGCCAACTGGCCTTCTCCACGTAGTCAATGCCCGGCGCGGAGCGGGCGATGGCGATGCAATGGCTCTGGCGCTCCTGCGCCGCAGCGGGCAGGGCGACGATGGCAAGCGCGGCCAGGCAGGAACGGAACATGGCGATACCCCCTGAGGCGGAGGCTAAAGGGCCAGGCGGGGATTTCCAGTCGCGTCCGCGTGAGCTCAGCCGGTCTCCGTCCGCCCCCGGCGGTCGGGGCGGAGGTTGGCGTAGAGGACGTGATTGCGCCAGCGCCCGGCGATCTGAAGGTAGCTCTGCGCGACGCCCTCGTACTTGAAGCCCGACTTCTCGAGCACCCCGCGCGAGGCCACGTTCTCCGGCAGGCAGGCCGCCTCCACGCGGCTCAGGTCGAGGCGGTGGAAGGCATGGTGAACGACGCCCTCGATGGTCTCGCGCATGTAGCCCTTTCGGGCATGGCGTTCGCCGATCCAGTAGCCGAGCGTCGCCGATTGCGCCGGACCGCGGCGGATGTTGTCGAGGGTGATGGCGCCGACCAGCCGGTCCTCGTCGCGATGGAAGACGAAGAACGGCAGGGCGGATTCGTTGCGGATCGAACGCTGCGCCCAGTAGACCCGGTTGGTGAAGCTCTTCCGCGTCAGATGGTCCGCCGCCCAGGTGGGCTCCCAGGGCTGCAGGAAGGTCGCGCTCGCCTCCCGGAGATCGGTCCAGGCGCGATAATCGGTATGCTGCGGCGGGCGGAGGGTCAGCCGGTCGGTCTCGACCCGGAGCCGTTGCCGCCCGAACCGCATCAGGCCGCCAGGCGTTCACGGATCGCGGCGAGTTCCGGGGCGCGGGCGGTCGGACCGTAGAGCGCCATCGCCGCGCGCTCGCCCGCGAGGCGGGCCCCGAACGCGCGCACCTCCTCGAGGGTCACGGCGTCGATCCGGGCGATGGTCTCGTCGAGGCCGGGTACGCGGCCCCAGATCGACAGCAGCCGCGCCTGCCGCTCGGCCCGCGAGGACGGGCTCTCGAGCCCCATGAGCAGGCCGGCCTTGAGCTGCGCCCGCGCCCGCTCGACCTCCGCCGGGGCGATGTCGTCCGCCGCCCGTTTCATCTCGTCCACGGTGACGCGGGCGAGCGCGTCGATCTCGTCGGCGGAGGTGCCGGCATAGATCGTGAGCATGCCAGAATCGTCATAGGCGCCGGCCTGAGCGAAGATCGAGTAGCAGAGGCCGCGCCGCTCGCGCAGTTCCTGGAACAGGCGCGACGACATGCCGCCGCCGAGGGCGCTGGCATGAATCTGCGCGGCGTAGAAATCCGGGTCGCGGTAGGAGGGCGCCTCGAATCCCAGGGTGAAGTGGACCTGTTCGAGCTTGCGCTCCTCGCGCTTCTCGCCGCCCCGGAAGATCGCCGCCTCGGTGGGGCGGGAAGGCTGCGGGGGGAGGTGCCCGAAGGTCTTCTCGGCGAACCGCAGGATTTCCTCGGGGTCGACGGCGCCCGCTGCGGAGAGGATCATGTCGCCCGGTCCGTAGCGCTCCCCCACGAAGCCGGAGAGATCGCCTTCCCGAAGCCCGCGACACGCTCGGAGGGCCCGAGGATCGAGCGGCCGATGGGCTGGTCGGGATAGGCCGCCTCCTGAAGCCAGTCGAAGACGATGTCGTCCGGCGTGTCGTGGACCTGGCCGATCTCCTGCAGGATCACGCCGCGCTCCACCTCGATCTCGCGCTGGTCGAAGACCGGGTTCAGCACGATGTCGGCGACCACGTCGAGGGCGAAGCCGACATCGGCCTCAAGCACCCGCGCGTAATAGGCGGTCATCTCGCGGGAGGTGTAGGCGTTGATGTAGCCGCCCAGATCCTCGATCTCCTCGGCGATCTGGACCGCGGAGCGACGGGCGGTCCCCTTGAATGCCATGTGCTCGAGGAAATGGGCGATGCCGTTCTGCTCGGCCCGTTCGTGGCGGGCGCCGGCGGTGACCCAGAGGCCGGCGCTGGCGGATTTCAGGCCGGGCATGATCTCGGTCACGACCCGCAGGCCGTTCGGCAGGGTATGGAGGGCCACGCTCATGCGATGCTCTCTTCTATCAGGGATTCGAGTCGGGCGAGACCGCGCGGCACCTGCGTGATTCGCTCCGGCCGGTCGAAGAGATCCGCCATTCGGGGCGGAAGCGCGGGGCGGGCGCCGGTCGCGGCCTCGACGGCGTCGGGGAACTTCGCCGGATGGGCGGTGGCGAGCGTGATCATGGGGGCGCGGCCGATCCGCTCCTCGGCGACCTTCACCCCGACGGCGGTATGGGGGCAGAGGGTCTCGCCGGTGCGCGCGTGGACGGAGCGGATGGTCGCCGCCGTCTCCTCCTCGGAGGCGCGGCCGGAGCGATAGGTCTCGCGCAGCGCCTGCATCGCGCCCTGGCTGACGGCGAAGCCGCCCGCGCGTTTCAGCTCGTCCATGAGCTGCGCCACGGCGCCTCCATCGCGGCCGTAGGCCATGTAGAGGGCGCGTTCGAAATTCGAGCTCACCTCGATGTCCATGGAGGGGCTGATCGTCGGCTGCACGCCTTCCTTGCGGTGCTCGCCGGTCTCGAAGGTGCGGTGCAGGATGTCGTTGCGGTTGGTGGCGATCACCAGGTCCTCGATCGGCAACCCCATCGCGCGCGCCACGGAGCCGGCGAAGATGTCGCCGAAATTGCCGGTGGGCACGGTGAAGCTCACGGGGCGGTGCGGCGCGCCGAGGGCGGTGGCGGCGGAGAAGTAATAGACGACCTGCGCCAGCACCCGCGCCCAGTTGATCGAGTTGATCGCGGTCAGGCCGACCCGGTCGCGGAAGGGATGGTCGTTGAACATCTCCTTCACCGCCGCCTGGCAATCGTCGAAATCCCCGTCTAGCGCGAAGGCGTGGACATTCGGCTCGGGCGGCGTGGTCATCTGCCTCCGCTGCACCTCGGAGACGCGGCCGTCGGGCAGCAGGATGAAGCATTCCACGTTGTCGAGGCCGCGGAAGGCCTCGATCGCCGCCGAGCCGGTATCGCCGCTGGTCGCGCCGACAATGGTGATCCGGTCGTCCCGCCGCCGCATGACGTCCTGAAAGAGCTGGCCGATGAGCTGCATGGCGAAATCCTTGAACGCCAGCGTCGGCCCGTGAAACAGTTCCAGCACGAAGTGGTTGGCGCCGATCTGCACGAGCGGCGCGCGGGCGACATGGCCGAAGCCCGCATAGGCGCGGGTGATCAGGTCGCCAAGACGGGACTCGTCCATGCCGGTGAAGGGCCGCATGACCCGGAGCGCGATCTCCTCGTAGGGCCGCCCGGCCAGGTCGGCGATCGCGTCCGCATCCATCCCGGGGATCTCCTCGGGCACGTAGAGGCCGCCGTCGCGGGCGAGACCGGCCAGCATGGCGCCCTCGAAATCGAGCACGGGCGCCTGTCCGCGCGTGGAATGATACCGCATACTCAAATTCCCCGATCAACGGATCCGGCCATACGCCAGCCGAGAAGGAGTGTCATCCCCGTCCACAGGGCGGCGATGGAAAACCAGGTGATCGCGTATTGCAGGTGATCGTTGGGGATTCCCCGGGTCGAGACCGGGCGCGGCACGATGCCCGGCAGAGGCGTCTCCACCGCCCGCGCGACGATAAGGACCGGCTCGGTGTCGAGCGCGGCGGCCAAGGCGGGCACGTCGCGGGCGAACCAGATATTGGCGTCGGGATCGGGGTCCGGGGTGAAGGAGTCGACCTCGTCCGGCCAGTGGAGATTGCCCGTGACCGTCATCTGCCGGGCCGGGGGAAGCGCGTCGGTCGCCTCGGTCGGGGCGATGCCGAAATCGACGAGGATGCGCCGGCGCCCCGCCTCCAGCGGCGCGATGATGCGGTAGCCCGCGCCGGTCTCGGCGGTGGAGACGAGGACGTGCAGCTCCTCTCCCGTGCTCCGTCCCGTCACCTCGACCGGCAGGTAGCGGTGCGCCTGGGGATCGGGCGCGGCGGGCAGGGCGACGGGCGCGGCGGCGACCCGGGCCTCGATGTCGGCGAGGAGCGCGGTCTTCCACTCGAGCCGCCGCACCTGCCAGACCCCGAGGGCGAGGAGCACGGCGACACCGCCGAGACCGAGGGCCGCGAGCGCGAACCAGCGCATCTCAGCCGCCGTGGGGCCCGGCGTCGAAAAAGGGCGCCCGGGGCGCCCTTTCGCGAGCCTCGCCGGCGCGGGCCCGGCCCGTCACGAGCCCCAGATGTAGATCGCGGCGAAGAGGAAGAGCCAGACCACGTCGACGAAATGCCAGTACCAGGCGGCGGCCTCGAAGCCGACATGCTGCTCTGGCGTGAACTGACCAAGCCGCACGCGCAGGTAGCAGACGAAGAGAAAGATCGTCCCGATGATGACATGGGCGCCGTGGAATCCCGTCGCCATGAAGAAGTTGGCGCCGTAGATGTTGCCCGCGAAGCCGAAGGCGGCGTGGCTGTACTCGTAGGCCTGGAAGAAGGTGAACATGAGGCCGAGGAGCACGGCGATGAGGATGCCGTTCGCCAAATCCTTGCGGTTGTTCTCATGGACGAGCGCATGGTGTGCCCAGGTCGCCGCGCAGCCCGAGCAGAGCAAGATCAGCGTGTTGATGAGCGGCAGGTGCCAAGGGTCGAAGGTCTCGATCGAGGGCGGAGGCCACTGTCCTTCGCTGAAGGTCTCCATCGGGTACATGGCGTGCTTGAAGAACGACCAGAACCAGGCGGCGAAGAACATCACCTCCGACATGATGAACAGGATGAAGCCGTAGCGCAGGCCGATCCGCACCACAGGCGCATGGTCGCCGGCATTGGATTCGCGCACCACGTCCCACCACCACGCGACCATCGTGTAGAGCACGATGGCGAGGCCGATGAAGAACATGAACGGGGTGATGGCATGCATCCAGAGCACCGCCCCGAACAGCATGACGAAACCGCCGACCGCGCCGATGAAGGGATGCAGCGACGGGGCGAGGATATGGTAGTCGTGGTTCTTCTCGTGCGCCATGGCGTCCCTCGTTCGGCGGTCAGTTGGTCGAGAGGCTGGCCTGCCGCTCGTCCTCGGGCAGGTCGATCTCGTAGAAGGTATAGGACAGCGTGATATGCGTCACGTGCTTCGCGTCCCCGTCGTCCACCATCGCGGGGTCGACGTAGAAGGAGACCGGCATCTCCACCCGTTCGCCCGGCTGCAGCACCTGCTCGGTGAAGCAGAAGCACTCGATCTTGGAGAAGAACTCTCCGGCATAGAACGGCGCCACGTTGTAGCTCGCCTGTCCCGCGATCGGGCGGTCCGTCGGGTTATAGGCCTCGTAGAAGGCGAGGCCGGTCTCGCCGATTCTCAGCGTCATCTGCCGCTCGACCGGCCTGAACCGCCAGGCGAGGTCCTTCGCCGTGGTCCCGTCGAACCGGATGGTAATCTCGCGGTCCAGCACCTCGTCCGATCCGGCCTCGGCCACGCTGGTGGTGCCGCCATAGCCGGTAACGCGGCAGAAAAAGGAGTAGAGCGGGACCGCCGCCCAGGCCATCGCACCCATGAACACGATCACGCCGAGCGCGCCGAAAACGGTCTTCTGCTTGCCGTCCAGCCTCATTGAGGCGCCTCCTCGCCGGGGAGCAGTTCCGGGCGGGCCACGTGGTCGAAGCTCTGGGTCGCGCCGAGCTGCTGCACCTTCACGACGGTCAGCCCGAAGACCACCGCGATGAAGGCCGCGAGCACCAGCCCGACACCCCGGTTGCGAGATCGCCTGCGGCGATGCAGCTCGTGTTCGACCTGGATCGCCATCACAGCCCCCCCGCCGCGCGCAGCACCGCATCGACCAAGAGCGCGCCGAAATGCAGGAAGAGATAGAGGAGCGAGAACTTGAAGAACTTCTTCTCCGCCAGGTACCTGTCGCCCTCCGCCGCCGCCTCGTCGCGGCGCGCGATCTCCACGGCGCCCTTCAGGAACCACGCGTTGAGCGCCACCGCGGTCGCGAGATAGACCGGGCCGCCGACCGCGGTGAACCCGAGCCCGACGGCGAACGCCGCGAGGATGATCGTGTAGGCGAGGATGTGGCGGCGCGTCGCCCGGCGGCCGTGGGTCACGGTCAGCATCGGCACGCCGGCATCGTCATAGTCGGACCGCATGAAGAGCGCCAGCGCCCAGAAATGCGGCGGCGTCCAGAGGAAGATCAGCGCGAACATCAGGAGCGACTCGAGGCTCACCGACCCGGTGGCCGCCACCCAGCCGATCATCGGCGGGAAGGCCCCCGCGGCGCCGCCGATGACGATGTTCTGCGGCGTCGTCCGCTTCAGCCACATGGAATACACGACGGCGTAGAAGAAGATGGTGAAGGCCAGAAGCGCCGCCGCCGCCCAGTTGGTGGCGAGGCCCAGCATCGCCACCGAGAAGCCCGACAGCGCGAGGCCGATGGCCAGCGCCTCCTCTCCGGTGACGCGGCCCGAGGGGATCGGGCGGCGCGACGTGCGCCGCATCACCGCGTCGATATCGGCGTCCCACCACATGTTGAGCGCGCCCGCGGCGCCGCCGCCCGCGGCGATGAACAGGATCGCGCAGAACCCCACGAAGGGATGCAGCGAAACCGGCGCCACCAGCAAGCCGACGAGCGCGGTGAAGACCACGAGCGTCATCACGCGGGGCTTCAGCAGGGCGAAGTAATCCCCGAACTGCGCCTCGTCACGGGTTTCGTAGGCGGGAATGCCGGCATCGCTCATGGGTGTCTTCCCCTGCTGTCCGCCATCACTCGACGATCGTCGCAGCCTCGCCCGATGCGTCGCCGCCCTCGGAGGCGACCTCGCGCGGCGTGCCGCCGTATTCCTCGATCGCCCAGTCGAGCCATTTGTCGTAGTCATCCTGGCTGACCACCTTCACGGTGATCGGCATGAAGGCGTGGGCGATCCCGCAGAGCTCGGAGCACTGGCCGAAATAGACGCCCTCCTCGTCGGCCTCGAACCAGAGCTCGGCGAGCCGCCCGGGCACTGCGTCCTGCTTCACGCCGAAGGCCGGCACGGTCCAGGAATGGATGACGTCCGCGCCGGTGACCTGCACCACGACCGTGGTGTCGACCGGGATCACCATCGCGGTGTCGGTCGCGAGCTTGAACTCGTCCTCGGAATAGCCGGCCTCCTGAAGCTGCGCGCGCACGTCGTCGGTCAGGCGGTTGTCGCCGCCGGTGGCGGGCGAGCCGATCATGTAGCTGTCGAAGCCGAAATCGTGGTCCGGGTACTCGTAGCCCCAGTACCACTGGTAGCCCGTCGCCTTCACTGTCACCTCGGGCTCCGGAATCGTCCTGCTCCTCGAACAGCACGGGCAGCGAGAAGGCCCCGATGAAGACCAGGATCAGGACCGGCCCGAGCGTCCAGGCGATCTCCAGCGGCGTGTTGTGGGTGAAGGATTTCGGCGTCTTGTTCCGCTTCTCGTTATAGCGGACGATCACGATCCCCAGAAGCGCGATCACGAAGAGCGTGATCACGGTGATGATCGCCAGCACCATCCCGTCGAGCCATTGCAGATCCGCGGCGATCGAGGTCGAGGCCGGCTGGAAGCCGATCCCGCCCCCCGAGGGCGCGCCGATGATCGGCAGGTCGCCGATCGGGTTCCCCTCCTGAGCATGGGCGACGCCGCCGGTGAACATCGTGAGGATGACGGGAAGGAGGGGGCGATGGCGCATCGGCTGGTCCTGTTCGACTCTGAGCGGGCGGATGCAGGACGGCTGGCGCCGGGCCTGCCCGTTGGAAAGTCGATGCTTAGAACCATATAACCGCGGTGCAGGCAAGCCGCGGTGTTGCGTCAAACGGACACCGCCCCCCGTCCAGCAACCGAAATTCCGACTGCCGCGAGGTCCGAGATGCCCGACGCCCCGTTCCGCCCGCTCGCCGACAGGCTCGACGAGGGCGCCGCGCTGCGGGCGCTGAGACACGCGACCGACGGGGCGGAGGACGGCGAGATCTACTTCGAGCGCAAGCGGTCGGAGGCGATCACCTTCGATGACGGCCGGGTCCGGAACGCCGCCTATGACGCGACGGAGGGGTTCGGCCTGCGCGCCGTGAAGGGCGAGGTCGCGGGCTACGGCCATTCCACGGAGGTGAGCGAGGCGGCGCTGCTGCGCGCCGCCGAGACCGCCCGGCTCGCCGTGGGCGACGGCGGCGGAATCCTCGCCGACGCGCCCCCGGCGACCAACCGGCGCCTCTACACCGACGACGATCCGATGGCCGACGCCGCCTTCGCGGTGAAGATCGAGACGCTGCGGGAGATCGACGCCTTCGCCCGCGAGCTCGACCCGCGGGTCGTCCAGGTCACCGCCACGCTCGCCGCGTCGCTGCAGGAGGTCGAGATCCTGCGCCCGGACGGCCGGTCTGTGCGCGACGTGCGCCCGATGACGCGGATCAATGTCTCCGTCATCGTCGAGGAGAACGGCCGCCGCGAGCAGGGCGCCTTCGGCGGCGGCGGGCGGGGCGCGCTCTCGCCGCTGATCGACCGGCCCCACTGGGAGGGCGTCACCCGGGAGGCGCTGCGCGTCGCGCTCGTCAACCTGCGCGCCGAGCCCGCGCCGGCGGGGGTCTTCGACGTGGCGCTGGGGCCGGGCTGGCCCGGCATCCTGCTGCACGAGGCGATCGGGCACGGGCTCGAGGGGGATTTCAACCGCAAGCGCTCCTCGGCCTTCGCCGGGCTCCTCGGGCAGCGCATCGCCGCGCCGGGGATCACCGTGCTCGACGACGGCACCCTGCCCGACCGCCGCGGCTCGATCACCGTGGACGACGAGGGCACGCCCTCTGGCCGGACCACCCTGATCGAGGACGGCGTGCTGGTGGGCTACATGCAGGACCGCCAGAACGCTCGGCTCATGGGCGTCGAGGCGACCGGCAACGGCCGGCGGGAGAGCTACGCCCATCCGCCGATGCCGCGAATGACGAATACCTACATGCTGGCCGGCGCCGAGAGCCCGGAAGGCATCGTCGCGGGGCTCGAGGACGGGCTCTATGCGGTGGGGTTCGGCGGCGGGCAGGTCGACATCACCAACGGCAAGTTCGTCTTCTCCTGCACCGAGGCCTACCGGGTGAGGAACGGCCGGATCGGCGCGCCGGTGAAGGGCGCGACGCTGATCGGCGACGGGGCGACGGCCCTGCAGATGATCCGCGCCGTGGGCAACGACCTCGCCCTCGACCCCGGCATCGGCAATTGCGGCAAGGCGGGGCAATGGGTTCCGGTGGGCGTCGGCCAGCCGACGCTGCTTATCGGCGGGCTGACGGTCGGCGGATCGGCAGCCTGACCGGCCCCCGCGGACGGCTCCGGTAAAGTTCGTGCATCTTGCGAAAATTTACCTTCGGTTAACCCTGTGCGGGCAGCGTCGGAAGTGCAGGAGACGAAACCAGAGGGCCGGGTCCCATACCTTCCGAATCCCCCCTCACCCCACCCCGTACCGAGGAAGGCTGGCTCGACTGGTTTCGTCTTCTGCGCTCCCGCCGCGTGGGACCCGGCACCTTCTACCGGCTGATGCGCGACCACGGCAGCGCGGCCGCCGCGCTCGAGGCGCTGCCGGGCGTGGCCCGCCACGCCGGCGCGACGGATTACGCGCCCTGCTCCCGCGAGGAGGCCGAGGCGGAATGGCGCCGCGGCGAACGCGCCGGCGCGACCCCCCTCGCCTTCGGAAGCCGCGACTACCCCGCAGACCTGGCCGCGATCCCCGATCCGCCGCCCGTGCTCTGGACGATGGGCGACCTGTCGCTCCTGAAGCGGCCGCGGGTCGCGCTCGTCGGCGCCCGCAACGCGTCCTCGCTGGGGCTCCGGACGGCGCGGGCCCTCGCACGCGGGCTCGGGGAGGCCGGCCTCGTCACCGTCTCCGGCTTCGCCCGCGGCATCGACACGGCGGTGCACGAGGTGACGCTGTCGAGCGGCACGGTCGCGGTGATGGCCGGCGGCGTCGACGTGGTCTATCCGGCCGAGAACGCGGTCCTCGCGCAGGACATGGCCGAACGCGGCCTTCGGTTGAGCGAGCAGCCGGTGGGTCTCGCGCCGCAGGCACGGCATTTCCCGCGGCGCAACCGCCTGATCTCCGGGCTCGCGACCGCATTGGTGGTGGTCGAGGCGGCGACGAAGTCCGGCTCGCTCATCACCGCGCGCAACGCGCTCGACCAGGGTCGGGAGGTCCTCGCCGTGCCGGGCCATCCCTTCGACGCCCGCGCCACCGGGTGCAACATCCTGATCCGGGACGGCGCAACGCTGATCCGCGGCGCGAAGGACGTGCTCGAGGCCATCGCCGCGTCGCCGCCGGCGAAACCGGAGCCGTCGAAGCCGTCCCCGCCGGAGCCGGTACCGGGGCGGCCGCCCGCGCCGGGCGGCCCCCTGCCCCTCGCCACCGCGATCCTCGACCGGCTCGGCCCCTCGCCCACGCCCGAGGACCAGCTCATCCGCGATGTCGGCCGGCCGCCGCCGGAGGTGGCGCAGGCGCTGGTGATCCTCGAGCTCGACGGGCGCGTCCTGCGCCAGCCGGGCGGTCTTCTGTCCCGCATCGACGGCTGACCCCGCGCCGCTCGCGATTGACAAGCGGGGGGCAGCGGCCACATCTAGCCCCGCTCGCCTGACCCAATCCTATGAGCTCGCATGCCGGTCGTCGTCGTCGAATCACCCGCCAAGGCCAAGACAATCAACAAGTATCTCGGCTCGGGCTATACCGTGCTGGCCTCCTACGGCCATGTGCGGGACCTGCCACCGAAGGACGGGTCCGTCGATCCGGAGAACGGTTTCGCGATGGAATGGGAGGTCGCGAGCGAGTCCAAGAAGCACGTCAAGGCAATCGCCGACGCGCTGAAGGAGGACAACGCGCTGATCCTCGCCACCGACCCCGACAGGGAGGGCGAGGCGATCTCCTGGCATCTCGAGGAAACCCTGAGGAAGCGCCGGGCGATCAGGAAGGACACCGAGGTCAGCCGCGTGGTGTTCAACGCCATCACCAAGAGCGCGGTGACCGAGGCGATGGAGAAGCCGCGACAGGTCGACGCGCCCCTCGTCGAGGCCTATCTGGCGCGGCGGGCGCTCGACTACCTCGTGGGCTTCAACCTCAGCCCCGTCCTCTGGCGCAAGCTCCCCGGCGCGAAATCGGCCGGACGGGTGCAATCCGTCTGCCTGCGGCTCATCGTCGAGCGCGAAATGGAGATCGAGGCCTTCCGGCCGCGTGAATACTGGTCGGTGAAGGCGCGGCTCGAGACGCCCCGCGGGCAGGATTTCGAGGCCCGGCTGACGCTGCTCGGCGGCAGGAAGCTCGACCGCTACGACCTCGGCGACGCGACCCGGGCCGAACTCGCCCTGAGCGCCGTCGCCACCCGGTCGCTGAAGATCGACAGCGTCGAGGCGAAGCCCGGCACAAGGAACCCCTCCCCGCCCTTCATGACCTCCACGCTGCAGCAAGAGGCGAGCCGCAAGTTCGGCATGGGCGCGCGCCAGACCATGTCAACCGCCCAGCGGCTCTACGAGGCCGGGCACATCACCTACATGCGGACCGACGGGATCGACATGGCACCGGAGGCGGTCCATGCCGCGCGCGACGCGATCCGCGACCGCTACGGCGACAGCTACGTCCCGAAATCCCCGCGGATGTACAAGAACAAGGCCAAGAACGCCCAGGAGGCGCACGAATGCATCCGCCCGACCGAGATGGGCAAGGATGCCGGCGCCCTGCGCATCTCGGACGCCGACCAGCGCAAGCTCTACGACCTGATCTGGAAGCGGACCCTCGCCTCGCAGATGGAGGCCGCGCGACTCGAGCGCACCACGGTCGAGATCCGCTCGGAGGACGGCCAGGTCGGCCTGCGCGCCACCGGCCAGGTGATCCTCTTCGACGGGTTCATCCGGGTCTACGAGGAGGGTCGCGACGAGCCCGCGGGCGAGGACGACGATGCGCGTCTGCCGCAGATCATGGAGGGCGAGCGCGCCGGCTTCGCCCGCGACGGCCTGCGCGAGGAGCACGGCAAGGCGGAGGTCGCGCAGATCAGTGACGACGGCGCCGTGCTGGCGCTGCAGCACCACACCCAGCCGCCGCCGCGCTACACCGAGGCGACGCTGGTGAAGAGGATGGAGGAACTCGGCATCGGCCGGCCCTCCACCTACGCCTCGATCGTCACCACGATTCAGGACCGGGAATACGTCCGCAAGGACCGCAACCGGCTGGTGCCCGAGGACAAGGGGCGGCTGGTGACGGCGTTCCTGACCAACTACTTCCGCCGCTACGTCGATTACGGCTTCACCGCCGACCTCGAGCAGGATCTCGATCACGTCTCGGCCGGAGACGAGGACTGGAAGGCGCTTCTCGCGCGCTTCTGGCGCGACTTCTCCGCGGCGGTGGACGAGACCTCGGAGCTCAGGATCACCGACGTCCTCGACAAGATCAACGAGGTGCTGGAGCCGCATCTCTTCCCGCCGAAGGAAGACGGGTCCGACCCCCGCCTCTGCCCCAATTGCGGGCAGGGACGGCTGTCGATGCGCACCGCGCGGTCGGGCGGCGCCTTCATCGGCTGCTCGAACTATCCCGAATGCCGCTTCACCCGGCCCTTCGGCCCGCCGGTGGAGAACGAGGAGGCGCCCGTCATCCCGCCCGAGGGCAAACTCCTGGGCGAGGATCAGGGAGACCCGATCTGGCTCCGCGACGGACGGTTCGGCCCCTACGTGCAGCGCGGCGAGGTCACTGAGGAGACCAAGAAGCCGCCGCGGCAGAGCCTGCCCCGCGACTGGCCGCCCGAGAGCGTGGACCTGCCGAAGGCGCTGCTGCTGCTGAACCTGCCCCGGCGCGTGGGACAGCACCCCGAGGAGGGCGTGCCGGTCTGGGCCACGATCGGCCGCTACGGGCCTTATCTGAAGATGGCCGAGGACCCTGGCCAGCGCGGCGGCAAGACCGCGCCGCTCTCGGAGATCGACGACGTGTTCTCCATCGGCATGAACCACGCCGTCGAGCTTCTGGCGCAGAAGGCCTCCCGCGGCCGCGGCCAGGCGGCGAAGGCGCTTCGCGAACTCGGCGAGCATCCCGAGCGCGGCGGGGCGGTGAACGTGATGGAGGGGCGCTACGGACCGTACGTGAAATGGGACAAGGTCAACGCCACGATCCCCAAGGGCGCCGATCCGCAGGCGATGACGATGGATGAGGCGGTGACGCTGATTGCCGAGCGCGAGGCGAAGTCGGGCAAGAAGGGGACGGCCAAGAAGGCGCCGGCCAAGACGCCGAAGAAGGCCGCCGCGAAGAAGACCACGGCAAAGAAGGCCTCGACGGGTGCGGCCAAGTCCTCGCGCAGCAAGAAGGATACCGGATAGGCCGCGCTCCGTCGTCCTTCCGCGGGCGCGTTGACACCCGCCCGCATCCGGGCGGATAGAGGGCCGAAACGAGGATGGAGACCTGCCGATGCAGAAGATCTACGACGACGCCGGTGCCGCGCTCGAGGGGCTGTTGCGGGACGACATGCTGATCGCCGCCGGGGGCTTCGGGCTGTGCGGCATCCCCGAGCTGCTCCTCGCCGCCATCGAGCGGGCGGGCGTGAGGAACCTCACCTTCGCCTCGAACAATGCCGGCGTCGACGATTTCGGCATCGGCATCCTGCTGGCCTCCAAGCAGGTCAGGAAGATGATGTCCTCCTATGTGGGCGAGAACGCCGAATTCATGCGCCAGTTCATCGAGGGCGAGCTGGAGGTGGAGTTCAACCCGCAGGGCACGCTGGCCGAGCGGATGCGTGCGGGCGGCGCGGGCATCGCCGGCTTCTACACCAGGACCGGCGTCGGCACCCAGATCGCCGAGGGCAAGGAGACCAAGGTCTTCGACGGCGAGACCTACGTGCTCGAGCGCGGGATCAGGGCCGACCTGTCGATCGTCAAGGCGTGGAAGGCCGACGACACCGGCAACCTCGTCTTCCGCAAGACGGCGCGGAACTTCAACGTGCCGGCGGCGATGTGCGGCACCACCTGCGTCGCCGAGGTGGAGGAGATCGTGCCGCGGGGCAGCCTCGATCCCGACCACATCCACCTGCCCGGCGTCTTCGTGCACCGCCTGATCGAAGGCGCGCACGAGAAGCGCATCGAGAAGGTGACCACCCGCAGGAAGGAGGAGGCGTGATGCCCTGGGAGCGCGAACAGATGGCCGAACGGGCGGCGCAGGAGCTCGAGGACGGCACCTATGTCAATCTCGGCATCGGCATCCCGACGCTGGTGGCGAACTACATCGGCGACAAGGACATCACCCTGCAGTCGGAGAACGGGATGCTGGGCATGGGCCCCTTCCCCTTCGAGGGCGAGGAGGACCCCGACCTCATCAATGCCGGCAAGCAGACGATCACCGAGCTGAACCGGACCTCCTATTTCGACAGCGCGACCTCCTTCGCGATGATCCGCGGCGGCAAGATCGCCTGCGCGATCCTTGGCGCCATGGAGGTGGCCGAAAACGGCGACCTCGCCAACTGGATGATCCCCGGCAAGCTGGTGAAGGGAATGGGCGGGGCGATGGATCTCGTCGCCGGCGTGCGGAAGGTGGTCATCGTCATGGATCACCAGAACAAGGCCGGCGAGTCGAAGCTGCTGAAGGAATGCACCCTGCCCCTGACCGGGGCCGGCGTGGTGGACCGGATCATCACCAATCTGGGCGTCCTCGACGTGGTCGAGGGCGGGCTCCGGATCGTCGAGACGGCGCCCAGCGTCTCCGAGAAGCAGATCCGCGCGGCCACGGAGGCGAAGGTGGTGAACTGATCCTGCGCGCCGGCCCGACGGGCCGGCGCCGTGCCCCGCCCCGGCGCCTGTTTCCGGGACGGGGACCAAGGCCGGCTGCGGCGGCGGCCGTCCGCTTCTCCCGAACGCCCGGGCCCTCGCCGACCGCAGCGGCCGGGGAGCGCCCAAAAGCGGCCTTAAAGATTCGTAAACGTCGCCACGAAACGGAGCGTCGCCCGTCCACGGCGGCCGGCGGTCCGCGTGTTCCGATCGCAGCGAAAGACCCATGACCGAACCATCCGCGCGCCGCCCCTCGTCGTCGTCGAACCGGGCGCTCCTGAAGATCGACCGGGTGGTTCTGGCCTCCGTCATCGCCGGGGCGATCCTGGCGCTCCTGAGCAGCATCGGCACGCAGGCGCCGGTCGAGGCCGAGGCGACGGACTCCGAGGCGACGGCGGCGGAGTCTCCCTCCTTTCCCTGACCGATCGTGGGTCGCGGCGACGAGGGTGGCCGCCTCGGGACCGGAGACGAACGCGGCGAAGTCGTCCCAGCTCTCCGAAAGATCTCCCGAGCGGGGCGGCGCCCGTGCGCTCGAGATCCGTCGCCCGTTCTGCCTCGCGGGGCGGGTCGCGGACAACCCGCCCCGCCTCGGCGAGGATCGGCAGCAGCCGGCTCCCGGCTCCCCCGGCCGCCCCGGCACACGACGATTCTCGGTCCGGGGCCTCCCTTCGCTTCGCCCGGCGGATCCGGGGCGGCCGTGCCCCGTGGCGAAGCGCGTTCCGAGCCGCTACATGGCGGGCCATGTCCGCTCTCCCCGCCGCTTTCGCAGACTGGTTCGCCGCGCGCGGCTGGAGCCTGCATCCCCACCAGGAGGAGATGCTGGCGCGCGCCGACGCGGCCTCGCTTCTGCTCATCGCGCCGACCGGGGGCGGCAAGACGCTGGCGGGCTTCCTGCCGACGCTCCTCGAACTGGCCGAGGGCGGGCGGGCGGGGCTTCACACCCTCTACGTGTCGCCCCTGAAGGCGCTGGCGACCGACATCCGCCGCAACCTGACCCGGCCGGTGGAGGAGATGGGCCTGCCGGTGCGGATCGAGGACCGGACCGGCGACACCTCCTACACCGTCAAGCGCCGACAGCGCGCCGATCCGCCCCACATCCTGCTGACCACCCCCGAGAGCTTGGCGCTCATGCTCTCCTACGAGGACGCGCCGCGGATCTTCTCCGGGTTGAGCCGCATCGTCCTCGACGAGATCGATGCGCTCGCCGAATCGAAGCGCGGCGACCAGCTCATGCTGGCCCTGTCGCGGCTGCAGGCGCTGGTGCCGGGGCTCCGGCGGGTCGGCCTTTCGGCGACGGTGGAGGACCCGGCGGCCATCGCCTCCTTCCTGGCGAAACACCCCGACCGCTGCGAGATCATCCACGCCGATCCCGGCCCCGACCCGGACATCTCGATGCTGGAGGTTGAAGACCCGCCGCCCTGGGCCGGCGGCGGCGGACGCTACGCCATCCCGGCGGTGCTGGAGGAGGTCCGGCGGCACAGGAGGAGCCTCATCTTCCACAATACTCGCGCACAGGCTGAAATCTTCTTCCACGAGCTCTGGCTGCAGAACGAGGACGCGCTGCCGATCGGCATCCACCACGGATCCCTTTCCCGCGAGCAGCGGGCCAAGACCGAAGCCGCCATGGTCCGGGGCGAGCTGCGCGCCATCGTCTGCACCGGCTCCCTCGATCTCGGCATCGACTGGGGGGACGTGGATCTGGTGATCCAGGTCGGCGCGCCGAAGAACGTCAAGCGGCTGGTGCAGCGGATCGGGCGGGCGAACCACCGCTACAACGCGCCGTCGAAGGCCCTTCTGGTGCCCGCCAACCGGTTCGAGGTGGTCGAATGCGTGGCCGCGCTGCAGGCGGTGAAGGAGCGGGACCTCGACGGCGATCCCCGCGGTCCGGGCCCGCGGGACGTGCTCTGCCAGCACATCCTGATCCGCGCCGCCTCCGGCCCCTTCTCCGCGGACGACCTCCATGCCGAGGTGACGAGCGCCGGCGCCTATGCGGCCCTCACGCGGCCGCAATTCGACGCCTGCCTCGACTTCGTGGCCACGGGCGGCTACGCGCTCCGGGCCTACGACCAGTGGCAGCGGCTCGTCGAGGCGGACGGCGTCTGGCGGCTCCGCGATCCCCGCGGCGCGGCTCGCATTCGGCAGAACATCGGCACGATCATGGATACCGACCTTCTGAAGGTCCGGCTTCGCAACCGCCGCGCGGGCACGCCGCTCGGCGAGGTGGAGGAAGGCTTCGCCGCCACCCTGACCGCCGGCGACACCTTCCTGATCGGCGGCGAGGTGGTGCGCTACGAGGGCCTCCGGGAGATGGTCGTGGAGGTCACGCGCCGCCCCGAGAAGCCGCCGAAGATCGCCACCTTCATCGGCACCAAGTTCGCCACCTCCACGCGGCTCTCCCACCGCATCCTGAGGATGTTCCGCCAGGCGGACTGGCCGGACCTGCCGCCGGCCACCCGCGACTGGCTGCATCTCCAGCGGAAGCGCTCGCACCTGCCCGAGGCCGACCGCATCCTCGTGGAGAGTTTCCCCTTCCTCGGCCGCGCCCATACCTGCATCTACGGGTTCGCGGGCCGCAACGCGATGCAGACGCTCGGCCTTCTGGTCACCCAGCGGATGGAGGAAGCAGGGCTAAACCCGATGGGCTTTGTCTCCACCGACTACGCGACGCTGATCTGGGGGCTGGACGAGGTGCGCGACCCCGCGCCGCTCTTCGACGGCGACGACCTGCGAACGGCCTTCGAGACCTGGCTCGCCGGCAACGCCGTGATGAAGCGCACCTTCAAGCAGTCGGCGGTGATTGCCGGGCTGGTGGACCGGCAGACGCGCGGACAGCGCAAGTCCGGCAAGCAGGCGACATTCTCCTCCGACATCCTCTACGACACCCTCAGGCGCTACGATCCCGGCCACCTGCTTCTCGACATCACGCGGGAGGAGGCGCTGAAGGGGCTCGTGGATTTCGGACGGATCGAGGAGATGCTGGCGCGCACAGCAGGGCGGATCGACCATGTGCGCGCCGAGCGGCCGACGCCGCTCGCCGCGCCGCTCTTCCTCGAGGCGGGCCGCGTGCCGGTGGAGGGCGCGGCGACCGAGAAGCTCCTCGCCGACGAGGCGGAGCGATTGATGGAGGGCGCCGGGCTCGAGATCACGCAGGAGGACCAGCGGCGCTGGCGGGTGCCGTTCTGAGCTGCCGCATTCCACCCGGCGGCTTGTCTCCGGCCGGCGCGGCGGTTATCGAACGGAGCATGAACACCTGCGGGTTGGACCTGGCCGGAGAGGCGCTCCGAATGCTTCCCACCGGCGCCGTCTGGGCGCCGGCGCAGGCCGCGCTGATCGTCTCCGACCTGCATCTCGGCAAGTCGGAGCGCATCGCCCGGCGATCGGGGCAGATGCTGCCCCCCTACGAGAACCGGGATACCCTTGGTCGGCTCGAGGCGGATTGCCGCGCTCTCCGGCCCGAACGTGTCGTCTGCCTCGGCGATTCCTTCGACGACGATGCGGCGCGGGAGGGGCTCGACGCGGCGGAGAGTCGCTGGATCGCGACGCTGCAGGCGGGGCGGGACTGGATTTGGATCGCCGGGAACCACGATCCGGCCCCGGCGTCGCTCGGCGGCCGCGCGGTCGAGACGCTCCGTCTCGGCGCCCTGACCTTCCGGCACGTCGCGACGCCGGAGGGCCGAGGCGAGGTGTCGGGACACTACCACCCGAAAGCCCGCCTGTCGCTCCGCGGGAGGTTCATCTCGCGCCCCTGTCTGCTTCACGACGCGGTGCGGGCGATCCTGCCCGCCTACGGGACCTATACCGGAGGCCTCGACTGGACGGCGCCGGTCCTCGCCACGCTGATGGCGCCGGGCGCCCGGGCTTTGCTGACCGGCCCCCGACCCTGCGCGGTGCCGATGCCGCGGAGGGCCCGCGTCTGACGGGTGGCCGGACGCCGACAGCATCCGTCCTGCGGAAACGCGGATCGCCGCACCCGGAGGATGCGGCGATCCGGAAAATAGGCGGTCGGAACCGCGTCAGATCAATGCGAATGCCGCCAGGGCGAGCCCGAGAAAGAAGCCGCCGTGGATGGCGATAATCGTGCCGTACATGTCGACGCTCCGTCAATGCCCCCAAGTATACGGCGGATTATCGCCGATCGGGATCAACAATGCGTTACCTTTCGCTTATGGCGCCCATGCGCGCTGAGCGGGGACGTGAAGGCGGAGCGTATCGCCCTGCCGGAGCGTCCCCGGCCGCTCTACCCAGGCGGTGACCCCGCGCCGCCTCTCCGCCGCCGCCTTGAAGCCGCGACCGGCCGCACCCAGAGCCTCGACGATGGTCATCGCCGGGAACTGGCAGGGCTGGTTCACCATGTCGACGACGAGCGTCGCGCCGTCAGGTCCCTGAAGCCGGGAGGAGGGAGGAACATGGGTGAGATCGGGAAGGCCCTCGAGAGCGATCGAGGCGCCGAGCCAGGCCGGGTCCAGTCCGTCGACGCCGATCTCGCGCGCGATCCCGTCGAGTTCCTCCACCGAGACGATGGAGACCTGCCGCACATTGGCGATCTCGGTTCCGCGCGGGTGCTGGGAGACCACCCGGCTGCAGGACGCGCGGGTGATGCCGGAATGATGCTCGCCCGCCAGCCCGCCGAAATCGAGCGGCATCGCCGCGAGTCGCTCGGCGTCGATCTCCTTCCTCTTTCGGTGAAGCACCCGGCCCAGCCAGGCCACCCGGGCCGTCCAGTCAGTGGGAACGAGGGAAGGCATGGCACACTCCGGTCAGACCCGGACACGATACGCCACCGCCCGCAAAGAAAAAGGGCCGCGCGTCGCGCGGCCCCGCAAAGCTTCAGGTGGGCTGAGGCTCCGGCCCGCTGCCGGGCTTCGGCTTCGGCTTCGTCTTCGGGATCGAGGTGACGGAGGAGGCCGATCCCTGGTCCGGCGTGTCGTCGTCGTCACCGCGGTTCAGGGGCTCGCCGTTGACCACCTTCAGGATCTCCGGCCCCGTCAGGGTCTCGTATTCCAGAAGACCCTGGGCCAGCCGCTCCCATTCCTCGTTCTTCTCGGTCAGGATGCGCTTGGCGGTCTCGTAGCCCTCGTCGATCAGTTCCTTGACCTTGTCGTCGATCATCTTCTGCGTCGCCGCCGAGTGGTTCGTGCCGCCACCATAGGGGCCGAGATAGCTCTGCTGCTCGTTGGCGTAGTCGACGAAGCCGAGTTCCTCGGCGAACCCGAACTGTGTCACGAGGGCGCGGGCGATCTTCGACACCTGCTGGATATCGGAGGCCGCGCCGGAGGTGACGTTCTCCTTGCCGAACTTCAGCTCCTCGGCCACCCGACCGCCCATCGCCATGGCGATCTTCGACTTGTACTTGGTGAAGGTCACCGAGAGCTGGTCGCGCTCGGGGAGCGAGAGGACGAGGCCCAGCGCCCGGCCGCGCGGGATGATCGTCGCCTTGTGGACGGGATCGTGCTGGGGCACGTTCAACCCCACGACCGCGTGACCGGCCTCGTGATAGGCGGTCAGCTTCTTTTCGTCCTCGGTCATGACCATCGAGCGTCGCTCGGAGCCCATCATGACCTTGTCCTTGGCGTTCTCGAAATCGTCCATGGTGACGAAACGACGACCGACGCGCGCCGCCATAAGCGCCGCCTCGTTGACAAGGTTGGCGAGGTCCGCGCCGGAGAAGCCCGGCGTCCCACGGGCGATGATTTGCAGGTCAACATTCGGCCCCAGGGGCACCTTGCGGGCATGGACGCCGAGGATCTTCTCGCGGCCCTTGATGTCGGGGTTCGGTACCTGCACCTGCCGGTCGAAGCGACCGGGCCGCAGCAGCGCGGGATCGAGCACATCGGGGCGGTTGGTCGCGGCGACGATGATGATGCCCTCGTTGGCCTCGAACCCGTCCATCTCGACCAAAAGCTGGTTCAGCGTCTGCTCGCGCTCGTCGTTGCCGCCGCCGTAGCCGACGCCGCGCGAGCGGCCGACCGCGTCGATCTCGTCGATGAATACGATGCAGGGCGCGTTCTTCTTCGCCTGCTCGAACATGTCGCGCACCCGGCTGGCGCCGACGCCCACGAACATCTCCACAAAGTCGGAGCCGGAGATGGTGAAGAACGGCACCCCGGCCTCTCCCGCGACCGCGCGGGCCAGAAGAGTCTTACCGGTTCCCGGGGGACCGACGAGCAGCGCCCCCTTCGGAATCTTGCCGCCGAGCCGGGAGAACTTCTGCGGATTGCGGAGGAATTCGACGATTTCTTCCAGATCGTCCTTGGCCTCGTCGATGCCGGCCACGTCGTCGAACGTGACCCGGCCGTGCTTCTCGGTCAGCAGCTTGGCCTTGGACTTGCCGAAGCCCATGGCACCGCCGCGGCCGCCGCCCTGCATCCGGTTCATGAAGTAGATCCAGACGCCGATCAGCAGGATGAAGGGCAGGAAGGTCATCAGCACCGTGGTGAAGCCCGACTGCTCCTGCGGCTTGGCGTTCACGGTGACGTCGTTGGCGATCAGACGATCGGTGAGCTCGCCGCCCTCGTCCGGCCGGACGGTGGTGTATTCCTGTCCGTCGGCGCCGCGGAAGATGACGCGCTCGCCGTCGAGGGTAACGGTGGAGACCTCGCCCGAATCGACCTGAGCGACGAAATCCGAGTAGCTGACGGCGCGCGAGTTGAGGCTCGACTGCCCACCCGAAAACAGATTGAAGAGTGCCAGGACGAGCAAGAAGAGCACAACCCAGAATGCGACGTTCCGCGCGTTTCCCAAAATGGCCTCCTCAATGGTGCAGCGGGGGATGCATCGCATCCCATTCGGTCCGGCCATAGATAACGACGATACGGTTTGATTCAATCACGAAGGCAGAATGCCGCAAACGTGCTGCGGCCCGTGGGCCGCGCCGTCCAGCCGGACGGTGCCCCGGCAAGCGGTGCGGCGAACAGGTCTTCGCCCGCCCAGAGCGCCGGCGTCGCCATCAGGGAGGACCTCGGAAGGCCGGTCTCCCGCCATCGAGGACATCGTGAGACGGCCGGTCCGAGCGCGGAAACGTGAAGATCGTCGCGCGACGGGCCGTCGAGCCGCCAGCGCCCGTCCCAGAGCTCGCCCGGACCGGACCGCCTCTCGCGGACGCTGGCGTATTCGCGGGCGATCCGCAGGCGCGGGCCGTCCCGGCTGATCCGGCATCCGGCGAGCGTGGTCGTCGCCCCGTCCCCGGCGAGGCCCGC
Source organism: uncultured Alphaproteobacteria bacterium (assembly GCA_963776705.1). Classification (GTDB taxonomy): domain Bacteria; phylum Pseudomonadota; class Alphaproteobacteria; order Rhodobacterales; family Rhodobacteraceae; genus Palleronia. Next base: position 92,384 of record CAVZOA010000012.1, on the reverse strand, counting down.
GACCATGGTCTCGAGGGCCGCCTGGCGCGGCGCGGCTCCGCCGGAGACCCACCGCAGCGCCGCGCGCAGGAGTTGCCGGCCGATCTCCGCGGGCAGATCGTCGGTCGGCAGCGTCAGCAGGAGGTCGCCGCGATCCTCGACGACCCGTCGCGCGGCTTCCGCGGACGAGTAGTGGGCGAGCGCCGCGCGGGCCTCGGCGAGGTGCCGCGACACGGCCGCGAGTGCCGGCCGCTCGACGCCGAGCGGCGCCAGCGCGTCCAGCACCCGGCGCGCCCGCGCCCGGTCGAAGCGCGGGTCCTCGTTCGAGGGATCCTCGGCCCATGCAAGCCCGCGTGCCGCGAGGTGGCGACGCAGATCTGCGCGAGAGACGTCGAGAAACGGCCGCAGCCAGCCGACGCCGTCGCGCCGGAACCGGCGCGGCATCTCGGCGAGCCCGTCGACCCCCGGCGACCGCGGCAGGCGCAGGAGCAGCGTCTCCGCCACGTCGTCCAAGGTATGGGCGAGGATGACGTGGCCGATCCCGGTCGCGCGCGCCCAGTCGCCGATCAGGCGGTAGCGCGCGGCGCGGGCCGCGGCCTGCAGGTTGCCCCGCCCGTCCCAGGACCAGGCGAGCACGGCGTGTTCGATGCCGCCCGCGCGCGCCGTCTCGGCGACGAACGCGACCTCGGCGCGCGCCTCCGGCCGCAGCCCGTGATCGACGGTCACCGCGGCGAGCGGGCAGTCAGCCTCGCGCGCGGCTTGCCCGAAGAGATCGAGGCAGGCCATGGAATCGCCGCCGCCGGAGACGGCCAGGACGACGCGCCCTTCCGCCTCCCCCAAGGCCGCTTGGGCCAGGGTCCTCAACCGGTCGTCGAGCCCGTCGTGGCTCACGAGCAGCCGATATCGCTCCGCGCGGCCACAGCCTCGCCGGCCGCTTCGCTGTCCGGGAACCGGGTGGAGACCTCGCCCAGGGTCGTGCAGGCATCGGCGTGCTGGTCGAGCGCGTCGAGCTTCAGCCCCAGCTCGAGCAGGGCCTCGGGCGCCCTCGGACCCTGCGGCTGGCCGGAGAAGGCCTCGAGATAGGCGCGCGCGGCCGGGGCTGTCTCGCCGAGCTCGGAGAGCGCCTCGCCGCGGAGGAAATGCGCCTCCCCGGTCATCGGTCCGCCGGTATAGGTCTCGGCGAAGGTCTGGAACAGGTCGGCGGCGCGCCGGTACTCGCCCGCGTCGAAGGCAGCCTTGGCGCGGTCGAAATCCTGCTGCTCGCCGACCGCCAGTTCGGCGCCGTCGCGCGCCGGGGCGGGCTGCGCCGCCTCGGGCGCGTCGACCCCGCCCAGGGGCGGCGTCTCGTCGAGATCCGCGATGTCGCACCCCGCCTCCAGTTCGCAGACCCGGAAGCGCAGGTCGCCGATGCGGTTGGTGCCGTCGCTGACCACGCTGTTGATCCGGTTCTCGAGTTCCTCGGTCAGGCCGGTGAGGCGGCGCAGCTCCGCCTCCATCGCGTCGATCCGCTCGAGCGCGCCGGTGCCGGAGAGATCGGTCTGCGGCGCGCCGGTGGTGGAGAGCTCGCGGCGGAGCCGCTGCACCTCGACGAAGAGGACCTGCAACTCCTGGCGGATGTCGGCCAGCGTCTCTCCGTCCTGTGCCAGCGCGGCGCCGGGGAGCAGCAGGGCGGCGATCAGCAGGGCTCGGATCATGGCGCCTTCCTCAGCCCGTCAGCCCGCCCGCCGCGACGACGGTGACCGCGCGACGGTTCTTGGCGTAGCAGGTCTCGGTCGAGCAGATCTCGATCGGGCGCTCCTTGCCGTAGGTGACGGTCTTCAGCCGGCCGGTCGCGACGCCTTGGGCGACGAGGAAGTCGCGGGCGGAGGCGGCGCGGCGGGCGCCGAGGGCGAGGTTGTATTCGCGCGTGCCCTGCTCGTCGGCATGGCCCTCGATGATCGCGGTGTATTCGGGGTTGCCGGCGAGCCACCGGGCCTGCTGGGCGAGCGTCTGGCGGCCTTCGTCGGTCAGCGTGGACCGGTCCACCTCGAAGAGCACCCGGTCGCCGATGGTCTCGTTGAAATAGGCCGGAGAACTGGCGTCGTTGACGCCTTGGCTCAGATCCGCGCCGACGAGCGGGGCCCCGGCGCCCATGCCGTCCGCGCCGCCGCCGAAGCGGCCCGGACTGGAGCAGGCGGCGAGGCCCGCCAGGCAGAGGATCGCCAGAACGGTCCTGGAACTGCGCATCAATACCATCCTTGGTTCGGTCCTTTCGGGCTCATTAGCACCTGCCGGTGCAGTTGGGAACGTCACGGGAGAAGCGGCGACCATGCGGGATCGGAGGCGGGTCCGGGCGTGTCGGCCTCGCTCAGGTTGCGGCCCGACACGTCGACGGAGTAGAGTGAGGACTGGCCGCCGGCGCCCGCCGTCTCGCGGGTAAACATCAGCACCCGGCCGTTCGGCGCCCAGGTCGGTCCCTCGTCGAGGAAGGAGGCGGTCAGCAGGCGCTCCTCGGAGCCGTCGGTGCGCATCACGCCGATATGGAACCGGCCCTGGTTCTGCTTGGTGAAGGCGATGAGGTCGCCGCGCGGGCTCCAGACCGGCGTGCCGTACCGGCCCTGGCCGAAGCTGATGCGCCGCGCCGTGCCGCCCTCTGCGGGCATGATGTAGAGTTGCGGCGTGCCGGAGCGGTCGCTCTCGAAGACGATCTGGGTGCCGTCGGGACTGTAGGACGGCGCGGTCTCGATCGAAGGGGCATCGGTGAGCTGCTCCGGCGTCTGGGCGCCGGGGCGGAGGCGGTAGATGTCGGTATTGCCGTTGGTCGAGGCGGAGAAGACGATGGTCTGGCCGTCGGGGGCGTAGCGGGGCGAGAAGGTCATCGATTCGGCGGGGACGGGAAGCTGCACCGGGGCGACCGTTCCGACCTGCATCTCGTAGATCTGGGGAAAGCCGCTCTCGTAGCTCGTGTAGAGCACCCTGTCGCCCGAGGGCGAGAACCGCGGGGCGAGGACGAGAGCGGAAGAATCCGTTAGATATCTGACATTTGCGCCGTCGTAATCCATCAGCGCGAGGCGCTTCTGGCGAGCGTTCTTGGGGCCCTCCTCGGCGACGAAGACGACGCGGCTGTCAAAATACCCCGTTTCGCCGGTGATCCGGGAATAGACCGCATCGGCGACCTTGTGGGCGAGCCGGCGCCAGGCGTCGCGGCTGCCCTGGAGCTGCAGGCCCTCGCCGAGCGGCGCCTCGGAGAACACGTCGAACAGGCGGAACTTGACCGTCAACCCGCCATCCGCGCCGGTCGAGACGGCGCCGGTGACGAGCGCCTGGGCGTTGATCGCCTTCCAGTTGGAATAGGAAACGTTCCGCGTGAAATCAGTGACTTGCTCCACGAACGCGTCCGAGGAGATGCGCCGGAACAGGCCGGTCCCGGTGAGGTCGTCGGCGATCACCTGGGTGATCTGCCCGGCCCAGTCGACGGCGTCCGGGCTCTCGGCGATGAAGGTCGGCAGCGCGACCGGAATCGGCTCGATCACCCCTTCCGTGATCTCGATCCGGAGGGGGCCGTCCTGTGCCCGGACCGGACCGGCAACGGGGAGGAGCAGGCCGAGGCAGAGGCCGGCCAGACGGGCGAGACGGGTCATCGGATGGGCTCCATTGCCGGTTTCGGTGCTGTAAGAATCCTGTCGGATTCCCGTCGGATTCCTGTCGGAGTCGAAATCGTCATCTGACCCTCATGTCGCGGGGATTGAAGGTGACCTCGACGTGCTGCCACTGCGGATACTTGTCGACGGGCAGGTCGTATCCCCCGCCCTCCACCTGGCAGCGCAGGATCGCGCGGCGGCCCCATTCGTAGGCGGTGCGCTGCGCCGAGGCGGAGCCGCCGGAGACGGCGACCTGCTCGAGCGAGCTCGACACCACGCGGTTGTCGGGGGTCATGTCGAAGCCGATGGTGACGGTCACGCCCGCGGCCTCCGAGCCCACGTCGACGTTCCAGCAGCGGCGGACCTGGAGCTTGAAGGCGTCCTGCTCGCCCTGGCTCAGAGGCGGGCCGGCGGGCGCGCCCTGCAGCATGCCCTGCTCGAGCCGCTCCTCGAGGCCGGCGATGGTGTCGTTCACGGCGTCCCGGACCGCGTCCGACCGGGCGGCGGAAGTGCGGCCCTCGGTCTGCGGCGCGGCGGCCGGCGGGTCCTCGGGCTCCGGTTCCTCCGCGGGCTCGGGCGGGAGGGCGGCGAGACGTTCGGGCCGGGTGCGGGGGCGGCCGGTGGCGGTCGGGGCGCGGGCGGTCGGCTCCTCCGCCTCGGTGACGATCTCGGTGGTGGCTTCGGGCGGTGCCGCCGGAGCGGTCTCCTCGACGCGCTCGGTCTCCTCCGCGGGGTCGGGGACGACGGCGCTCTCCGGGGTCTCGGCGGTCTCGGCCTCGACCGGCGGCTCGGGGCTGGGCTCCGGCGCGACGCGCGGCGCGGCGTCGGGCACGCTTTCCTCGGCCCGCGGCAGGTCCGGCTCCGGAGCGGGCTCGGGCTCGGCCTGCGGCTCCGGAGCGGGCTCGGGCTCGGCCTGCGGCTCCGGAGCGGGCTCGGGCTCGGCCTGCGGCGCAGGATCGGGAGCGGGCGCGGGGCGCGGCGCGGGATCGGTGGTGCGGGGCATCTCGGGCGGGGGCTGGTCCTCGGGGGCGTCGGGGTCCACGGCGGCGGCGGGCTCCTCCCCTTCCCGCATCGGCGGCGGCGGGGTCGTCTCGCCGGTCTCCGGCCGGGTCAGGGCGGCGAATTCCTCCTCGCTCATCACCGTGACCTCGGCGGAGCGCAGGTCGGGCTCCGGCGCGCGGCTGAAGGCCCCGCCGAAGAGCAGGAACAGGATCAGGCCCAGATGGCCGGCACCGGATATGATCAGCGGCGTGTCCATGTGCCCCGCGGGTCTGCCCCGCCCGCCCCTATCCGTCGGTCCCGTCGAGCCGCGGCCCGCCGGCATCGGTGACGAGGCCGATCTGGTTGAAGCCGCCGGCGTTCAGCGCCCCCATGACGCGGGCCACGTCCGCGTAGGGCACCGCGCCGTCGGCGCGCAGGAAGACCTTGCGGCTCTCGCGCTCGGCGGCGATGGCGCGGAGTTGCGCGACGAGGTCGCCGCTCTCGGTCTCGTTGTCCATGAGCAGCACGCCGCCCTCGGCTGTCAGGGTGATCGTCAGCGGCTCCTCGCGCTCGGAGGGCAGCGCCTCCGCCGCGCTCTCGGGCAGCTCGATCGGCACGCCGACGGTCAGCAGCGGCGCGGAGACCATGAAGATGATCAGGAGCACCAGCATGACGTCCACGAAGGGGGTCACGTTGATCTCCGACATCGGCCGCACGCGGCTGCGGCGGCGTCGCGTTCCCCGCGCCTCGCGCGATATGGCGCCGGCGCCCATCTCAGGCGTCCAGCTGGCGCGACAGGATGGTCGAGAACTCGTCGGAGAAGGCCTCGTAGCCGCCGACGATGCGGCCCTGGTCGGCCGAGAGCTTGTTGTAGAAGATCACCGCCGGGATCGCGGCGAGAAGGCCGAGCCCGGTGGCGAGCAGCGCCTCGGCGATGCCCGGCGCCACCACGGCGAGGTTGGTGTTCTGCTGCTCGGCGATGCCGATGAAGGCGGTCATGATGCCCCAGACGGTGCCGAAGAGGCCGACGAAGGGGGCTGTCGCGCCGATCGTGGCCAGCACCGGCAGGCCGCGCTCCAGATCCTCGGCCTCGCGGGCCACCGCCACGTCCATCGAGCGGTCGATGCGGGCCTGGGCGCCGGGGATGAGCGCGCCGTCGTCGCGGTGGCTGCGCTGCCATTCGGTCATGCCGGCGACGAAGACGCGGCTGGAGCGCCCCTCCGGATCCGGGCCGAGCTGGCGGTAGAGGTCGTCCAGCGGCTCGCCGGACCAGAAGGCGGCGTCGAACCGCTCCGCCTCGCTGCGGGCGGCGCGGTAGGCCATGTGCTTTCCGAGGATGATCGCCCAGGACCACACGGAGGCGGCGACGAGGAGAAGCATGACGAGCTTCACCATAAGCGAGGCGCGGGCGAAGAGGGCGAGGACGGTGAAATCCATCTGGCCCGCCGCTGCGAGGGTTTCGGTTTCCATCGGGACTGCTCTCTGCGCTCTGCTGGCCTCTTGCGGGCCGCTTCGCGGCATACCTACCGCAGATTGCGCGATAAAGCCACAGGCTACGCACGAATGGGTGAACGGATCAGCCCGGCGCGAGGGCGCGGAGCGGCAGCGGCAGGCGCCTTGCCCCGCCGGTGGCGCTGTCGATGGCGACGAGCTCCACCTTGGCGCGGAACAGCGCCTTCGGTCCCCGGCGGATGGCCTGCGCGAGGAGCAGCCGGGCCCCGCTCGATCGCAGCACACCGGTCCGGACCTCGAGGCGCTCGTCGAGGCGGGCCGGGGCGAGGAAGTCGCTCTCGATGCGGCGGACCGCGAAGACGGTGCCGGCATCGCGCATGGCGAGCTGGTCGAGGCCGAGGCCGCGCACCCAGTCCGACCGGGCGCGCTCGATGTATTTGAGGTAGTTCGCGTGATAAACGATCCCGCCCATGTCGGTATCCTCGTAGAAGACGGTGACGGGGAAGCTGTGGTCCATCGGCGCTCGTCTCCTGTGCGGCCCCGCCCGGGGCGGCGGCGAGTCGTGGCGGGGCGATAGCGCATCTGCCGGCCGATGCCAGCGAAAAGGGCAGCGGCCTCGCGGCGCTCTGGACGGGGGCGGGCCGGCCGGGCATCCTCGGGGCATGGCCGGGCCGGAGCGTCGGATATTGGTGATCGGGGCCGGCGGGTTCGTCGGCCGCCGCCTGATGCCGGCGCTCGAGGCCCGGTTCGGGGCCTTGGCCGCGATCGCCTCGGCGCGGGATCCGGGCCGCGAGGCGGTGGCGCTCGACCTCGCCGAGGACGGCTCGGTGCGGGCGGCGCTCGGGCGGGTGGCGCCGACCCACGTCATCAACCTCGCCGGGATCGCCGACCGCGGCACGGCGCGGCGCGACCCCGACCGGGCCTGGGCGCTCCATGTCTTCGCGGTCGAGAGGCTGGGGCGGGCAATGCGCGACCTCTGCCCGGAGGCCTGGCTGCTGCAGGTGGGGGCGGGGCGGGCCTACGGGCCGGCCGCCGGGGACAGGCCGCGCACCGAGGCCGATCCGCTGGAGCCGGGGGACGTCTGGGGGCTGACCAAGGCCGCCGGCGACCTGGCGGCGGGGGCGCTGGCGCGGGAGGGGCTGCCGGCGCTGAGGCTCAGGCCCTTCGACCATGCCGGGCCCGGCCAGCCGGCCTGTTTCGCGCTCCCGGCGCTGGCGCGGCGCGTGGCGCGGATCGAGGCGGGGCTGGAGCCGCCGGAGCTGCGCGCGGGCGGGCCCGGCGCGGCGCGCGACCTGCTGCACGTGGACGACGTGGCTGCGGCCTATGCGGCGGCGGTGGCGGCGACCGGGGCGATCGCCTCGGGCACGGCGCTGAACGTGGCCTCCGGGGAGGCGGTGACGCTCCGCGCGCTCGCGGGCCGGCTGCTGGCGCTGTCGGAGGCGGAGATCGAACCGGAGCCCGAGCCGGACGGCGCGGCGGATGCGGCGGCGATCCGCGGGGATGCGGGGCGGCTCAGGGCGGCCACCGGCTGGGCGCCGCGGCGGGATTCTGGACGCGATTCTGAGGGAGGCGCTGGCCGCCGCCCGCGACGCGGTCCGGCGAGGCCGGGCCTAGGCGAGGCGGCGGGAGAGCGCGGCGAGGCCGCGCGCCAGGATCGCCTCGGCCGCCTCGGCGCTCTCGGCCTCGGCGTAGAAGCGCAGCTCCGGCGCGTTGCCGGAGGGGCGGACATGGACGACGCGACCGGAGCGGCAGGCGATGCGCAGCCCGTCGGTCTCGTCGAGGCTGTCGGGCGCCTCGCCGAGATCGGCGAGGAGCTCGGCGCGGGCGGCCTCGCTGCCGGCCAGATCGGCGACGAGGGCGGCGGAACGCTCCTGCGGCACCTCCTGCAGCCGGTCGGCGGCGGTGTGGCGGGCGGGCTCGGCGGCGACGAGGGCGGCGACGCCGCCGGCCGCCTTCGCGCGGGAGAGCGGCGCGACCAGCGGCAGGAGAGAGTCGCGGGTGGCCAGCGGCGCGAGCGGACCGGCGGGAAGATCGGCGGTGAAGCCGAGAAGGAAGCCGCCATTGGCCTCGTAGCCGACGGCGCGCCCCCCCGCCTCCGCCATGCCGGCGATCACGAAGGGCGAGCCGATCCGGGTGCGGACGACCCGCGGCGCGCCGTCGCGGAGCGCGACGCCGGAATTGGAGCTGACCGGCGTCACCACCGTCTCGGCGCCGAGGACGCCGGCCGTGATCTGGCCCAGAACGTCGCCCGGCACGACCCGGCCGGTCCCGTCGGCGAGGAGTGGGCGGTCGCCGTCGCCGTCGGTGGAGACCAGCGCGTAGAGCCGGTGCTCGCTCACCCAGGCGCGGATGTTGTCGCGCGCCCAGGCGGGGACCGCCTCGGTATCGACGGGCACGAACGCGTCGCGGCGGTCGATCTCCACCACCTCGGCGCCGAGGGCGGCGAGCGCGTCCAGAAGCAGGTCGCGGGAGACCGCGCTGTGGCTCCAGACGCCGACCTTCAGCCCGGCGAGCGCATCCGCGCCGAAGGCGTCGGCGTAGCGGGCGACCCAGGCCGGGCCGGCCGCCATGTCGGCGGCGCGGATGCCGGGCCGGCGGGCGGGATCGGCGGTGCCGCCCAGCGCGGCGAGGATGGCCTGCTCGTCGGCCTTGGTGATCTCGCCGTCGGGGAGGTAGAACTTCAGCCCGTTGCGGTCGGCGGGGATGTGGCTGCCGGTGACCATCACCGCCGCGGCGCCCGCCTTCATGGAGGCCAGCGCCAGTGCCGGCGTCGGCACGCGGCCGCAATCGGTGACGTCGAGGCCCAGCGACAGGCCGGTCTCGATCACCACCTCGGCGATGTCGGGCGAGGAGGGGCGCAGGTCGCGGCCGACGAAGAGGCCGGTGCCCGTGGGGCAGGCGCGGGCGAAGGCGCGCACGTGGTCGGCCACGAGGTCCGGCGTCAGCTCGGTGACCAGTCCGCGCAGGCCGGACGTGCCGAATTTCGGCGCCATCAGCCCTTGGCCCCCTGCCCGCGCGAATAGATGTCCTCGTAGCGGACGATGTCGTCCTCGCCGAGATAGACGCCGGTCTGCACCTCGATCAGGACCATCGGCACCTTGCCGGGATTCTCCATCCGGTGCCTGGAGCCGAGCGGCACGTAGACCGACTCGTTCTCGGTCACCAGGGTGACGGTGTCGTCGACGGTGACGCGGGCGGTGCCGGAGACCACGATCCAGTGCTCGGAGCGGTGCATGTGGCTCTGGAGCGAGAGCTGCGCGCCGGGATGGACGACGATCCGCTTGACCTGGAAGCGGTCGCCGACCGCGAGGCTCTCGAAATGGCCCCAGGGGCGGTGGTCGTAGGCGAAGCTCTCGGCCTGCTTGGCGCCCTTCTCCTTCAGCGCGTTGACGGCCAGCTTGACGTCCTGGGCGCGGCCCCGGTCGGCGACGAGCACGGCGTCGTCCATCGCCACTGCGACGAGGTTGTCGAGGCCTATGCCGACGAGTTCGAGCCCGTCGCTCTCCGAGCGCAGGAGCGAATTGGTGCAGTCGATCGCGGTGACCTCGCCGGAGCGGACATTGCCGTTCTCGTCGGCCTGCATCTCGCGGGCGATGGCGTTCCAGCCGCCGAGATCGTTCCAGCCGGCGGCGAAGGGGGCGACGGAGAGGTTGCCGGCGCGTTCCATCACCGCGTAGTCGATCGATTCCTCCGTCGTCTCGGCCCAGGGGCCGGGGGCGAGGCGCAGGAAGCCCAGATCGGTCTCCGCCTCCTCCACCGCGCGGCGCACCGGCTCCATCATCGCCGGCGCATGGGCCTCGAAGGCGGCGAGGATGGTGTCGGCGCGGAACAGGAAGATGCCGGCGTTCCAGAGATAGCCGCCATCGGCGAGCATCTCCTCCGCCGTGGCCTCGTCGGGCTTCTCCACGAAACGCTTCAGGGGCGCGAGCCTGTCCGCGCCGCCGTCGAGCTCGAGCCAGCCATAGCCGGTCTCGGCATAGGTGGGCTTGATGCCGAAGGTGACGATCTGCCCCGCCGCGGCCGCCGGCAGCGCCGCCTCGGCGCAGCCGCGGAAGGCGGCCGGGTCGGAGATGGCGTGGTCGGAGGGGGCGACGAGGAGCGTGGCGGCGGGATCGGTGCGCGCCACGGTCAGCGCCGCGGCGAGGATCGCGGGCGCGGTGTTGCGCGCCTCGGGCTCGATCAGGATCGTGCCCGGATCGATCCCGGCCTCCATGAGCTGCTCGGTGACGACGAAGCGGAAATCCGACGCGGTGACGATCACTGGCCTGGCGAAGCCTGGCCCCGAGAGCATCCGCGCGGAGGCGGCGAAGAGGCTCTCGGGCCCGAGGAGTTCGGCGAACTGCTTGGGGTAGGACTTGCGGGACAAAGGCCAGAGCCGCGTGCCCGATCCGCCGCACAGAATGACTGGTGTGATCATCGCCACTTCCCCTCCGGATGGTCGCCCTTGGCTGTATCCGCCCGGACGCGACGCCTCAAGAAAAGATGGCTACAATTTCAGGTTGTGTCTCGCCCCAGCCGCGCGGCGAGGCGCAGGGCGTGGCTCGGATCGGCCGCGGCGGCGGGCAGGACCGGATCGTAGGCGGCGCGGATCAGCCGGCCGATCTCGGGGCGCAGGAGGATCGCGCCCTCCGGCGTCGCGGCGAGGGGCGAGCGGTCGGTGAAGGCGGTGTCGGACCAGAGAAGGATGGTCTGCGCCGCCTGGCTCAGGGCGACGGTGCGGGCGGGCACGGCGCTCATCTCCGCGTCCATGCGCAGGAAGGCGAAGCTGGCCCGGATCGCGCCGGCCGCGTCGAAGCGGAAGATGCGGTACTGGTTGGCGCCGCCCGTCTCCAGCCGGTCGAGGAGCGGCGCGAAACCGGGGATCATGCGGTCGAGATCGGGGACGCGGCGCAACTTGTCCCAGTCGCGGACGAAGAAGACCATCACGTTGACGCCGAGTTCGGGATCGGTCTCCGCGAGGCCGGCGCCGGAGAGCGCGGCGAGGGCCGCGAGCGCGTCCTTCATCACGCCGAGCGTGGCGTCGTCGACGCCGAAGACCACGGGAGCCAGCGGACGGCCCCAGCGGGCGAAGGCGTAGGTGCCGTCGGACCGGGTGAACAGGGCTTCGACGTCGGCCGGGGACATGGGGCGGCGAGGTAGGCCGGGGGGCGCGCAGCGGCAAGGCCCCTCCTAAGGTCGGCTTGTGGCGCCGCGCCGCTTGCGGTTTCGTGAGCGAAATCGCGTTTCATGGGAGGACGGTAATGATTCGATTGACGATTGTTGCGGCGGCTTTGCTCGGCGCGAGCGCGGCCGTGGCGCAGGACAGCCCCTCTGCCACCGACCCGCAGGTGGCGTTCAACAACCATTGCCGCCAGTGCCACTCCACCAAGGAGGGCGACAACCGGCTCGGGCCCAACCTCTACCAGGTCGTCGGCCGCGAGGCCGGCACCGCGGAGGGCTACCGCTACTCGAGCGCCCTGTCGCAGGCCGACTGGACCTGGGACGACGAGATGCTCGACAAGTGGATCACCAATCCCGACAGCGTCGCCAGCGGCAACAAGATGAAGCCCTATCCCGGCCTCGAGGACGAGGCGCAGCGCGCCGCCATCATCGAGCACCTGAAGGCGACCGGGACCTCGGGCGGCGAATCCGGCGGCGGCTCCGACGGCGGATCGGACAGCGCGAGCTGATCCTCAGCCGTCGAACAGGTCCGGAGCCCCGCCCGGCCGCGGCGCCGCGATCCCCAGATGCGCCCAGGCGCGCTGCGCGATCATCCGGCCGCGCGGCGTGCGCTGGATGAGGCCCTGCTGCAGGAGGTAGGGCTCGATCACCTCCTCGAGCGCGTCGCGGGCCTCCGACAGGGCCGCGGCGAGCGTCTCGATGCCCACCGGGCCGCCGCCATAGGCCTCGGCGATCAGGGCGAGGTAGCGCCGGTCGGCCCCGTCGAGCCCGAGATCGTCGACGCCGAGGCGGGTGAGCGCGCGGTCGGCGAGCGCGCGGGTCAGGCGCCCGTCGCCCTCCACGAGCGCGAAATCGACGACCCGGCGCAACAACCTGCCGGCGATCCGCGGCGTGCCGCGGGCGCGGGCGGCGATCTCCCGCGTGCCGGCGGGTTCGGCGGCGACGCCGAGGAGCCGCGCGCCGCGGTCGACGATCTCCGTCAGCTCGTCCACATTGTAGAATTGCAGGCGGACGGGGATTCCGAATCGGTCCCGGAGCGGCGTGGTCAGCAGGCCGAGCCGGGTGGTGGCGCCGACGAGGGTGAAGGGCTGGAGCTCGATGCGGACGGTGCGCGCGGCGGGGCCGGATCCGATGACGAGGTCGAGCTCGAAATCCTCCATCGCCGGGTAGAGCACCTCCTCCACCACCGGGTTCAGGCGGTGGATCTCGTCGATGAAGAGGACGTCGTTTCGCTCCAGGTTGGTCAGGATCGCGGCGAGGTCGCCGGCCTTGGCGAGAACCGGGCCGGAGGTCATGCGGAAGTTCACGCCGAGCTCGCGGGCGACGATCTGCGCCAGCGTCGTCTTGCCGAGGCCGGGGGGGCCGTGGAAGAGCGCGTGGTCCATCGCCCGGGCGCGCATCCGCGCGCTCTCGATGAAGACCTTGAGGTTGGCGCGGGCCTCGGCCTGGCCGGTGAAGGCGTCGAGCGTCTGGGGGCGGAGCGCATGGCCCTCGTCGTCGGGGAGCGGCTCGGGGCGCAGCGTCGGGTCGGGCTCGCTCATCCCCTACCCTTTCGGCGCCAGCGTCTTCAGGGCCGCCCGGATCAGCGCCGGGGTCTCGGCGCCCGGATCGGCCCCGGCGGCCTCGGCCACCGCGCGGGAGGCCTCGGCCGGGCCGTAGCCCAGATTGCCGAGCGCCGACATCGCCTCCGCCTGGGCGCTGGCATCCGCCTTCGGAGCGGGTGCGGCGGCAGGAATGGCCGGGGCCGCGCCCTCGGGGGCGGCGGCCGGCGGCGCGGCAGGGGCCTCCCGAACGCCGAGGGCCATGAGGCCCGGCGCCTTCTCCTTCAGCTCGTTGACGACCCGCTGGGCGATCTTCGGGCCGACGCCCGGCGCGGCGCGGATCGCGGCGGCGTCGCCGAGGGCGATGGCGCGGCTGACGCCCTCGGGGCCCAGCGCGCCGAGGATGGCGAGAGACGCCTTGGCGCCGATCCCCTGCACGGTGGTCAGGAGGCGGTGCCATTCCTTCTCGAGCGCGGTGGGGAAGCCGTAGAGCTGCAGCAGGTCCTCCCGCACGAGGAGGTCGGTGTGGAGCGCCACCGGCTCGCCGGGGGCGGGCAGCGACAGGCGCGTGCGCTCGGAGACGTGGACGACGTAGCCCACCCCGCCGACATCGATCAGGACGTGGTCGGGGGCGATGTAGCCCACCCGGCCGGAGAGCCGCCCGATCACGTCCTGACCCGGGAGAGCGTGCGGCTGCCCATGAGGTGGAAGGCGTGGCACATGGCGATGGCGAGCGCGTCGGCGGCGTCGGGACCGGCGGGCTCGGCGCCGGGGAGCTGCATCCTCACCATGTGGCCGATCTGGCGCTTGTCGGCATGGCCGACGCCCACCACCGTCTTCTTGACCGCGTTCGGGGCGTATTCGCCGACGTCGAGACCGGCCTGGGCGAGCGCCAGGAGCGCCACGCCACGGGCCTGGCCGAGCTTCAGGGTGCCGGCGCCGTCGCGGTTGACGAAGGTCTGCTCGATGGCGGCCGCTCCGGGCGCATGGGCGCTGAGAAGCTCGGCGAGCTGGCGGTGGAGGGCGAGCAGGCGCTGGCCGAGATCGCCCGCGCCGGACGTGATCTGGCCGTTGGCGACGTGGCTGAGGCGGCTGCCGTCGAGCGCGATCACGCCCCAGCCGAGGGTTCTCAGCCCCGGATCGATTCCCAGAACCCGCATCTGACCGTCCCTGCCCATGTTGTTTTTTCCGCCACTAGCACGAAAAGGGAACATCCGCCAAGCCCGGCCGGGCGCGGTCCGATTCCCGACGGAAATTCGCCCTCAGCGGCGGCGGAGCGTCAGGGTAGTCCAGTCGGCGAGGATGTCGCGCTCCTCGACGTCGAAGCCGGCGGCGCGATAGGCGGCCCGCACCTCCTCGGCCTGCGGATTGAGGATGCCGGAGAGGATCGCCGCGCCCCCCGGCGCGACATGGGCGGCCATCTCGGGGGCGAGGTCGAGGAGCGGACCCTTCAGGATGTTGGCGAAGACCAGGTCGAAGGGCGCGGCGGCGGCGAGGTCGGGATGGTCGAAGCCCGCCGCCTCGCGGCAGGCGACCTGGCCCTCGAGCCCGTTCAGCGCCACGTTGGCCTCCGCCACCTCCACCGCCACCGCGTCGATGTCGGAGGCGAGCGGGACGCAGCCGAGCGCCTTCGCCGCGGCCATCGCGAGGACGGCGGTGCCGCAGCCGATATCGGCCACGCGGGCGGGGCGCTCGCCGCGCGCCAGCAGCCGGTCGAAGGCCATCAGGCAGCCCCTCGTGGTGCCGTGATGGCCGGTTCCGAAGGCCATCGCCGCATCGACGAGCAGCGCGACGGCGTCCTCGGGCACGCGGTCCGCGTCGTGGCTGCCGTAGAGGAAGAAGCGGCCCGCCTCCACCGGCGCCAGCTCGCGGCGGACCTTAGCGACCCAGTCGATCTCCGGCAGTTCGCTCACCGCGAAGGATCGCGCGTCGAAGGCGGCGGCGAGCAGCGCCAGCGCGGTCTCGTCGGGCACCTCGGTGAAGTAGCCGCCGATCTCCCAGAGGCCCGACCCGTCCTCCATCTCGAAGACGCCGATCCCGTCAGGCGCGGGCTCTAGCCGCTCCATCGCCTCGCCGAGACCCTTGGCGCGGGTCTCGTCCGGACAGAGGGTGAGGGCGGTGAAGGTGGGCATGGCGCTGGTCTCGGCGGCGGGGACGGGACGCTCTGTCACGCCCCGGCCCGGCCGGCAAGGATCACCAGAAGACCACGAGGATCGCCAGCATCATCGCGCCGAGCACCGCGGCCTGGATGCGCACGTCCTTGTACCATTCCATGCCCCAGGCGGCGTCCTGGAAGGCCTTCTCGCGTTGCCAGATCACCTCGTCGTCGATCTCCCGGCTCTCCGTCACGGCGCTGACCGCGACGTAGAAGACCGCGCAGATCGCGGTGACGATGGCCACGTTGATGGTGAAGTGCACCGGCCAGACCGGGCCCGTCCCGAAGAGCCCCATGACGCCCTCGTTGCCGAGGCAGAACAGCAGCGCGCCGAGGGCGTGGCCGAAGAGCAGGGTGTAGAAGCCGCCCTTTTCCGTTCCCTGGCGGCTGAGCGCACCGAACACGAAGAGCACGACGAGCGGCGGCACGAGGACCGAGAACATCTGCTGCAGATAGGCCCAGAGACCGCCCGCGAACTGGATGAGCGGCGCCCAGACGATCGCCAGGACCATGAAGCCCAGCGTCGCCATCATGCCGTAGCGCTTGCGCTTGTGCTCCTCGAGCTTCTCCTCCGGTTTCGTCACGAAGTCGTGGACGAGGAGGGTGGAGGAGGAGTTCAGCGTCGAGTCGACGCTCGACATGATCGCCGCGATGAGCCCCGCCATGACGAGCCCGGTGAGGCCGGCGGGCAGGAGTTGGGTGATCATGATCGGGAACACCCGGTCGGCGGTCTCGATGTCGGGCAGGAGCGCCGCGGCCATCGCGCCCGGGAAGACCATGATGAAGAGCGGAAGGATCTTCAGCATGCCGCCGAGGATCGCGCCCCATTGCGCGTCGGGCAGCGATTTCGCGCCGAGCACCCGCTGGACGATGTACTGGTTCGTGACCCAGTACCAGAAGCCCAGCAGCGACACGCCGAAGAACAGGCCCGGCCAGGGCAGCGTCTCGTCGTCGAGGGGCAGGACCATGCTCAGGTGGTTCTCGTTCGGCGCCGCGTCGCGGATCGCCTGAAACGAGAAGTCGAGATCGGCGAACATGACGAAGGCGAGGACCGCCGATCCGATGATCAGCACGATCGCCTGCAGCACGTCGGTGAAGACCACCGCCTTCAGGCCGCCGGTGGCGGTGTAGACGCCCGCGAAGACGCCGATTGCCGCCGCGCTCTGCCAGAGCGGAATGCCGGGGAAGAAGGTGTTGAGGACCAGCCCGCCGGCATAGAGCCCGCCGGCGCAGTCGACGACGATGGTGAAGAAGATCGTCAGGCCGGAGAAGTAGAGCCGGGTGCGGCGCGAGAAGCGCTTGTCGAGATATTCCGGGGTCGTGGTGATCCGCGACTTGAGGAAGATCGGCGCGAAGATGAAGGCCATGATCAGCAGCGGCACGCCGGAGAGCCATTCGTAGGCCGACGGCGCGATGCCGGTCGTGTAGGCCGACCCGGTGAGGCCGATCAGGGTGGAGGAGGAGATGTTCGAGGCGAAGAGGGAGAAGCCGATCGCCGCCCATCCGAGCGAGCGGCCCGCGAGGAAGAGATCCTCGCCGGTCTCGGTGCGCATCGACACCCAGATGCCGATGCCGATGACGACGGCGAAATAGGCGCCGATCACCCAGAAATCGAGCGCGGTGATGGCGTTCTGCACGTCCTGCAAAGCTGTCCTCCCCTCCAGCGGATGTCCCGGTGCAATCTCGCCGGAGCCATTTCGGTTCCGGCCCGAGGGCCGCCGCGCCTGCGCGGAGCCGGTCCGCATGCGGGGAACAATCGACGTCCTGCCCTGCAACCGTTGCGCGAAATAGGCGCGCGATGGCGGCGGATTTGACGGATGAAGAAACCCTTTACTAGACCCCTCCCGGTCGGCGCGATCCTTCCGCGCCGGCCGAAGGACGACCATTTCCAAGGAGACACATCGTGTTGAAGTATTTCAGTGCAGCCGCCGTCGCGGCGCTCGTGGCGGGCGCGGCGCAGGCGGCGCCGGTGAACGGCACCGGGCTCGTCACGCCGGACATGATCTTCGGATCCGGCAACCAGAACGGGAGTTTTGCCGGAACCGCCTCGAACGGCGTCGAGCTCGGCCTGCGCGGCAAGCTGCGCTACGACGCCAACGGCAGGCCGCAGAGCGTCTACAACTACGACGGCGACCGCACCTATTCCTTCGCGCCCGCCCTCGGCAACGCGCCGGCGAACCGCTCGGTCTTCAACTGGGACTGGTCGATCAACGTATCCGGCGCCGAGGCGGTGCTTTCGGACTTCACCTACCGCATGGACATCGACTTCGATCCGGGCGCGGGCACGGATTTCCACTCCTTCGACCCGATCACCCTCGCCTATGCCGACCACGGAATCGGCGACGTCGCGACCGGCAACGGCGACGGCGCGGTGGCGAGCGACCAGACGGATTACGCGCAGCTCATTTCCGACTTCCCGCTGGCGCAGAATTCGTGGAATCTCGGCTTCTTCGAGCCCGAGGGGTTCGATCCGCAGACGCAAGGACTCTACACGATCGGGCTCAGCGCGTTCGGCGGCCAGGGCGAGCGGCTCGCCTCCACCTCGATCGACATCCGCTACGGCAACGTGCCGGAGAGCGTCTCGGCGGTGCCGGTGCCGGCGGCCCTGCCGCTGCTTCTCGGCGCGCTCGGCATGGGCGGCGCGGTCGGTCTGCGCCGTCGCACGCGCGGCTGAGACGGCGGGCCCGGGCGAGGCGTCCGGGCCCCTCGCGGCCTCAGGCGGCGGTGGTGCCCACGGGGCAGCTCACGCCGGTGCCGCCGAGGCCGCAATAGCCGCCGGGGTTCTTGGCGAGGTATTGCTGGTGGTAGCCCTCGGCCGGGTAGAACACCGGCGCCTCCGCGATCTCGGTGGTGATCTCGCCGTACCCGGCCTCGCGGAGCCGCTTCTGCATCGCCTCGCGCGACACCTCGGCGGCGCGTCGCCGGTCCGCCTCGGAGACGTAGATGGCGGAGCGGTACTGGGTGCCGCGGTCGTTGCCCTGGCGCATGCCCTGGGTCGGGTCGTGCCCCTCCCAGAAAGTCTTCAGCAGCGTCTCGTAGGAGATGACCTCCGGATCGTAGACGACGCGGACGACCTCGTTGTGGCCGGTGCGGCCGCGTGCAGACCTCCTCGTAGGTCGGGTTCGGGGTGAGGCCGCCGGCATAGCCGACCTGGGTCAGATGGACGCCCGACAGCTTCCAGAACATCCGCTCCACGCCCCAGAAGCAGCCCATGCCGAAGACCGCCTCCTCCATGCCCGCGGGCAGCTCGGCGGTCAGGGGGCGCTCGAAGACGAAATGCGTCTCGGCGGTGGGGATCGGCGCGTCGCGGCCGGGCAGGGCCGTCTCGGCGGTGGGCATCTCGGTCTGTTTGCGGAGCAGGTTGAACATCGGGGACCTCCGGTCTGGTTCGGTGCCGATATAGGGAGCGCCGGCGGACCTCGCTACTCCGCCGGCTCGGGTGCGGCGATCCGGGACAGGAGCGTCTCGTGTCCGGGCGCGGGATGGCGGGGGATGAGCAGCGCGAGGCCGAGCGACGCCGCCGCCATCGCCGCGGCGAGCGCGAAGACGCCGCCCGGCGCGACGATCCAGAGATAGCCCAGCGCCGCGGGCAGGACCACGGCGGCG
This sequence comes from uncultured Alphaproteobacteria bacterium, assembly GCA_963776705.1. Taxonomy (GTDB): domain Bacteria; phylum Pseudomonadota; class Alphaproteobacteria; order Rhodobacterales; family Rhodobacteraceae; genus Palleronia. Next base: position 73,890 of record CAVZOA010000012.1, on the reverse strand, counting down.
ATGTGGTTGATGGTGAAGGCCACGGCGGCGGTGGGGGCGATGTCGCGCGGATCGGCGATCTTCTGGAAGTAGGTCTTCAGCGCGAAGGCCAGCGCGAAGAAGATGTGGTCGATGACGTAGAGGACGGCGGCGAGGACGACGCCCCAGCCGAAATAGTAGATGCCGCCATAGGCGAGGAAGACGAGTATCAGCCCGCCATATTCGAAGACCAGCGCCGGCCGCTCGCCCCAGCGTGCGACGGCGCGGCCGAGCAGCGGCGCGAAGAGCATGTTGGCGAGGAAGTTGACCATCAGCAGCGCGGTGACCTCGTGCACCTCGAAGCCGAAGCGCTCGACCATCATGAAGGCGGCAAAGACGACGAAGATCTGCCGCCTGGCGCCGGACATGAACTGCAGCGCGTAGTAGAGCCAGTAGCGGCGGCGCAGGACGAAGCTCTTGAGCTGCGGCTCCGGCGCCTCGAATTGCGGATAGGCGACGGCGCAGAACAGCGCGATCGCCGCGCAGGCGCCGCCCGAGACGCCGTAGACGAGCGCATAGCCCAGGTCTAGCGCCTGCCACGTCGCCACCAGCAGCCCGTAGCTCAGCAGCGCCGCGCCGGAGCCGGTGGCGACGATCCAGCCGAGCAGCTGCGGCGCCCGGTCCCGGGCGATCCACTGCAGCTGCAGCGACTGGTTCACCGTCTCGAAGTAGTGGAAGCCGACGGAGGACAGGAGCGTCAGCCCGAGGATGCCGCCGAAGGACGGGAAATAGGCGGTGGCCGCGGTGGCGAGGCCGAGCAGGGCGAGCGCGGCGAGGGCGAGGATCTGCTCGCGGAGGAAGACGATGAGCACGATCACGCCGATGGCGAGGAACCCGGGCACCTCGCGCACCGTGTGCAGCCAGCCGATCTCGACGCCGGTGAAGCCCGCGACCTCGATCACGAAGTTGTTGAGCAGCGCCGACCAGGTCGCGAAGGCGAGCGGCATCGCGAAGGCCATGAGGAACAGCAGCGCCTCCGGACGGCGCCAGCGGGGCAGGTCTCGAGCGTCTGCGAGGGATACGGGTCGCATGCGCCGCCGCTACCCGGTCGGACTCCCCTTGGCGAGCGGATTCGCGATTTCAAGGGGGTCCGGTGAGACGGGGAGGGACGGTTGCAGGGATGGAACGTCCTTCATAACTGGCCGTTCGACAGCGCAACGAGTTGATCGAAACCGGAGGATTCACATGAGACAGACCCCGCTCACCCGCGTGCTCGCCCTGGTGCTTGCCGCCCCGCTCGCCGCGGCCCCGGCGGCCGTGTTGGCCGAGCAGCATACCGGCGGCGACGGCTCCTCGGACTCGTCGATGACCGAAGGCGGCGACGGTTCCTCCTCGGGCGGCGGGAGCGCCGGGGACGATGCGGCCGCCGATGCCGGGGCGGGCGCGTCCGGCGCGAGCCAGGGCGGTGACGGGTCCGGCCAGTCCGACCGGCTGATCGCCACCGTCGCCGACACCGAGATCAAGGCCTCCGACATTGAGGCGGCGGTCACCGCACTGCCGCCGCAGCTGCGCCAGCAGATGCCCGCGGAGATGCTTGCCCGCATGGCGGTGGACCAGCTCGTCCTGCGCGCGATGATCCTCGAGGACGCCAAGTCGCAGAACCTCGCCGAGGATCCCGAGGTGCGCGAGCTGGCCGACGCGAACCAGCAGCGCAACGAGGACGACGCGATCGTGCAGGTCTATGTGCAGCGCGCCCTCGAAGGCGTCGTGACCGACGAGAAGGTCCAGTCGACCTACGACGAGATCGCCTCGCAGAGCGAGGAGGAGATCCCGCCGCTCGACCAGGTGCGTCCGCAGATCGAGCAGCAGGTCCGCCAGCAGCGCCTCGCCGAGATCCGCGACGAGCTCCAGCAGGAGGTCGAGGTCACCTATTACGGCCCCGACGGCGAGCCGCAGGATCCTTCCGCCGGCGGGTCGGGCGGCAGCTCCGACAGCTCGGGCGGATCCGGCTCCGACGGGTCGGCGGGCTCGATGGACGGCTCGGGCAGCGAGTTTTCCGGAGGTTCGAGCGAGTCCGGGTCGAGCGACAGCGCCAACTGATCAGGTGCCCCTCTGAGACCGGAAGGACCCGCCGCGGCGGGTCCTTTTCGTGTTCCGGGGACGGTCAGGCCGGCCAGATTCCGTCGTCGATCCCGGCCGGAACGGAGGTCGCGGCCTCCGGAGGCCCGGGATCGGTAGCGGCCGGCGCGGCTGCGGGAGCGGTTTCCCAGGGCGCGGCCTCCCCAATTCCGACGCGGGAGGCGAGTTCCGTGCCCTGCGGCGCGGCCTGCGAGGCGAGGACGGGGACGTCCGCGTCGGGGCGGAGGCGGGCCTGGCCGTCGTCGAAGCGGAGGCGCTCCACCCCGTCGAGGAAGGTGACGTCCCCGGTCAGGCGCGAGCTCAGGATCACGTGGCGGCCGGCGTCGATGTCGTGGCCGTAGTCTACCTGGTTGCCCGGCACGACGAGCGTGTCGAAGCCGGCGCCGCCCGAGACCTCGCCGGCCCCGGGGACGTATTCCAGCCGGTCGTTCTCGTCGGTTCCGACGATCCGGGTCGCCGCGGACGCGTCGCCGGAGGGCGGCCCGTAGATCGCCCGCGCGCCGGCGACGTCGTCCCAGGACAGCGTGAGGGCTTCCGGCTGCTGGGCGTAGTACATGATCGTGTCCGACGCGGGAGAGTGCGAAAGCCCGATCGCATGGCCGATCTCGTGCACGGCGGTGGCGTAGAGATCGACCTCGTCCGCAGCCGGCCGGCTCACGAGAGACCAGTTCTCTTCTCTGTCGAACGCGATCTCGGCGGCGTGGGTGGCGTTGAAATCGCCCGACCGGGGCGCGTAGGACCAACTCGCACTTCCGATCGTGCCGTAGGCGCCGTCGATCGAGGCGAGGCCGAGCCGGATGTCGGAGCTGGCGCTGTCGGCGACCTTGCGGAAATCGATGTCGGCGACGCTCTCCCAGGCGTGGAAGGCCCTTGCGATAACGTCGGCGACGCCGCCTTCGTCGATATAGCTGTCGAAGTTCAGGTACCGGCCGGCGGATTCGGCCAGGCTCCAGAAGACCTCGCCCCCGGCTGAGCCCGCTTCGGCCGCACCCCATTTCGTTCCGGTCAACTCGTAATCGGACATCCTCGTCCCCCAATGCCATCCCGTTAACGAAGGTTAACGCATCCAGAGAGCGAGTCGGAGGGGCTTTCCGGCCGCCGGCAGGCCTCCGCCGGCGATGTCAAAGGACGTCAGTAGAAGCTCTGGGGATCGATATCGACGCTGAGGCGGATGTCGCCCTTCACCGGCACGCGGGAGAGCCAGTCCGCGATCGCCGATTGCAGCGGCGCCGCCTTGTCGGCCTTGACCAGCATCCGCACCCGGTGGCGGCCGCGAATGCGGGCGATGGGCGCGGGCGCCGGCCCGTAGAGCTCCGCCCCGATCCGGCGCAGCGGCTCGGCGGCGCGGGCGAGCCGGGTCCCGAGGTCGAAGACCGCGTCGATGTCGGGCGAGGACAGCACGATGCCGGCCATGCGACCGTAGGGCGGCACCCCGGCGGCGCGGCGCTGGGCCGCCTCGGCCGCCCAGAACGCCGCCTCGTCGCCGCCGAGGATGGCGCGGATCACCGGGTGCTCGGGCTGGAAGGTCTGCAGCAGCGCCTCGCCGGGCCGGTCGGCGCGGCCGGCCCGGCCGGCGACCTGGCGCATGAGCTGGAAGGTGCGCTCGGCGGCGCGGAGGTCGGAGCCCTGCAATCCCAGATCGGCGTCGATGACGCCGACGAGGGTGAGGGCGGGGAAGTTGTGGCCCTTGGCGACGAGCTGGGTGCCGACCACGATGTCGGCCGCGCCGGCGGCGATCTCCTCGATCCGCGCCTTCAGCGCGCGGGCGGAGGCGTACATGTCCGACGACAGGACCTCGACGCGCGCCCCGGGAAAGAGCCGGCCCGCCTCCTCGGCCATGCGCTCGACGCCCGGTCCGACCGCGGCGAGCTTGCCGGCGACGCCGCAGGAGGGACACTCCTCGGGGATCGGCCGCGTCTCCCCGCACTGGTGGCAAACGAGGCGCTTCAGGAAGCGGTGCTCGACCATGCGCGCGTCGCACTGGTCGCAGCCGATCATGTGGCCGCAGGCGCGGCAGATGGTGACCGGGGCGTAGCCGCGGCGGTTGAGGAACAGGAGCGACTGCTCGCTTTTCTCCAGCCGGTCGGCCACCGCCGCGCGGAGGGTCGGCGAGACCCAGCCTCCGGCGGGGAGGTCCTCGGCCCGCATGTCGATGGCGCGCATCTGGGGCAGCGCGGCGGTGCCGTAGCGGGAGGTGAGGGTCAGCGCGGCGTATTTGCCCGCCTCGACATTGGCCCAGCTCTCGAGCGAGGGCGTGGCGGAGGCGAGGACCACCTGGGCAGCGCAGATCGAGGCGCGCAGCACGGCCATGTCGCGGGCATTGTAGAGCACGCCGTCCTCCTGCTTGTAGGAGGTGTCGTGCTCCTCGTCGACGACGATCAGCCCCAGATCGGCGAAGGGCAGGAAGAGCGCCGAGCGGGCGCCGACGACGAGGCCGGCACCGTTCGCGGCGGCCATCTTCCAGGTGCGGCGGCGTTCGGTCTGGGTGACGCCGTGGTGCCATTCGGCGGGCTTCTCGCCGAAGCGGGCCTCGACGCGGGCGAGGAATTCCGCCGTCAGCGCGATCTCGGGCAGCAGGACAAGCGCCTGCCGCCCGGCGCGCAGGCAGGCGGCGACGGCCTCCAGATAGACCTCGGTCTTGCCCGATCCGGTGACGCCGCGCAGGAGCGTGGTGCCGTAGCGGCCCGAGGCAACCGCCTCCGAGAGGGTCCGGGCGGCGGCGGCCTGGTCGGCGGCGAGCGGCTTGCCGGGCAGGTCGGGATCGAGGCGCGGATAGGGCGCGTCGCGCGGCGCCTCGCGCTCGAGGACCGCGCCCGCGGCCGCGAGCCCCTTGACGACGCCGGTCCCGGTGCCGGCCATCCGCGCCAGCTCGGAGAGGGTGAAGCCCATCCCGCCATGCTCGTCGAGGACGGCCAGGACGCGGGTGCGCGCCTCGGTCATCCGCTCGGGCGCCCCCTCGCCCCGCGCATAGACGCGGCGGGTGGCCGGCGCGCCACCGAGCCCCGGCGCGCGGGTGGCGAGGCGCAGCATCGCCGGCAGCGGCGTCAGCGTGTACTCGGCCGCGCGGGCGAGGAAGAGGCGCATCTCCGCCCGCATCGGGGGGGCGTCGAGCAGGCCGGTGACGGGGCGGATCCTCGCCGCCTCGAAGCCCCCCTCCCCCGGCCCCCACACCACGCCGAGGACGCGCCGCGGTCCGAGCGGCACCTCGACGAAGTCCCCCGGCGCGCAGCCGCCCTCGGGGGCGCGGTAGTCGAGCGTTCGGTCGAGGGGCTGGGTCGTCAGCACGGCGACGAGCTCGCCGGCGGCGAAGCGGGTCTCGGGCGGGGGCGAGGGCATGGCGGGCACGGCCCCGACATGCCCCCGGCGGCAGGGGCGCGCAAGACGGAGAGGCGCCCGGACAGGACCGGACGGGATCGGACGGGACCGGACGGGACCGGACTGGGCGCGCGCTGTCGCTTTCGCGCACCGGGCGCCGCCGGCGCTGCGCGGGGGATCTGGCGAAGCCGCCGGCTGCTCTGGTATCGTCTCGAAAAGGGTAGGGAAAACAGCACTCCATGACGATTCATCCGCTGGCGGATCCCGCCATCCGCGAGAAGATCATGTCCGATCCGGTGCAGATCCTCGACGATGTCGACCTGATGCGCGCCATCGCCGCCGCGGCCGACGGGACGCGCGGCGGCAACGTCGTCGACATGCGCGACGCGACGATCGCCCGGCTCGAGGCGCGGCTCGCCCGGCTCGAGCGGACCCACCGCAACGTGGTCGCCGCCGCCTGCGGCAACCGCGCCGGGATGGACATGGCGCACCGGGCGGTCCTGACGCTGCTCGAGCCGGCGGATCTCGACGGCCTCCTTGCCGCGCTCGCAGGCCCCGTGGCCAACATCCTGCGCCTCGAGGGGCTGCGCCTGCTGGTCGAGGCCGGCGCCACGGCGCCTGATATCGCCGAGGGGGCGATCTGCGTCGTCGAGCCGGGGGCCACGACGCTCTTCGCGGCGCCGGCGCCGGACGGGGCGCCGCGGCCGGTCACGCTGCGCCGGATCGCGGAGGGCGAGCGCTTCCTCTACGGCGAGGCGGCCGGGGCGATCCGCTCGGAGGCCTGTCTCGCGCTCGATCTCGGCGCCGGGCGCGCCGGCGTGCTGGTCCTCGGATCGGCCGAACCCGAACAGTTCGCGCCCGGCCAGGGCACCGATTTCCTCGCCTTCCTCGGCGGCGCGGTGGAGCGGCTCCTGAGGCGGGCGCTGCCGTGATCTCCCCCGGCCTCGGCGACGCGCTGGCGCTCTGGCTCGCGCATCTGCGGGGCGTCGAGGGCGCGGCGAATGCGACGGTGGAGGCCTATCGCGCCGACCTCACGGGTTTCCTGGCCTTCCAGCAGGCGCATCTCGGCGAGGAGACGGGGGTCGCGCTCCTGCGCCGCATCGCCCTGTCGGACATGCGCGCCTGGATGGCGGCGGAGCGCGCCGACGGTCTCTCGGCGCGCTCGCTCGCCCGCGCGCTTTCCGCGGTGAAGGGCTTCACCACCTGGATGGCCGAGCGCGAGGAGATCGATGTCACCGCGATCCTCGCCGCCCGGGCACCGAAGTTCCGCCGCGGCCTGCCCCGCCCGGTGGCCCCCGACGCCGCCCGCGCGCTCATCGGCATGGCGGAGGGCCGGGCGCGGGAGGCCTGGCTCGCCGCGCGCGACGGCGCGGTGCTGACGCTGCTGTGGGGCTGCGGGCTGCGGATCTCCGAGGCGCTCGGGCTCGGCGCCGAGGCCGCGCCCCTGCCCGAGATGCTGAGGATCGCCGGCAAGGGCGGAAAGGAGCGGCTGGTGCCGGTCCTTCCGGCGGCGCGGCGCGCCGTCGACGCCTATGTCGCGCTCTGCCCGCATCCGCTGGAGCGCGGCACGGCGCTCTTCCGCGGCGCGCGGGGCGGGCGGCTGAGCCCGCGAGCGGTCGCCAGGGTGGTGGAGACGGCGCGGATGCAGCTCGGCCTGCCGGCCTCGGCGACCCCGCACGCGCTCCGGCATTCCTTCGCCACGCACCTCCTCGAGGCGGGGGGCGATCTCAGGGCGATCCAGGATCTGCTGGGCCATGCCTCGCTCTCCACCACCCAAGCCTACACCGCCGTGGACACCCGGCGACTGATGGAAATCTACGAGAAGGCGCATCCGAGGGGCTGACCGGGCGCTTGGGTCGCAAGCCTCGGCGCTTGATGTTGGACCGCGCTTGGCGCTAGAGAAAGCGCGATCAGCGATGCGAGGCAATGTCCCCATGTTCGACACCATGACCCTGACCAAGATCGTCGGCGGCTTCTGCGGCACGCTTCTGGTGCTCCTGCTCGGCATCTGGGCCGGGGAGACGATCTACCATGTCGGCGGGGGCCATGGCGGCGAGCACGATCAGGCCTACCTGATCGAGGTTCCCGAAGGCGACGCCAGCGAAGAGGCGACGGAAGGCGAGGAGCCGGCCTTCGAAGAGGTCTTCGCCGCAGCCGATGCCGGCGCCGGCGAGCGGGTCTTCAGCAAGTGCCGCGCGTGCCACAACGTCGACGGGTCGAACGCCACCGGGCCGCATCTCGACGGGGTCGTGGGCCGGCCGGTCGACGAGGTGTCGGGTTTCGCCTATTCGGGCGCGCTCGAGGAGCATTTCGACGCCTGGACGCCGGAGAACCTGAACACCTTCCTCGAGGACCCGCAGGGGGTCGCGCCCGGCACCAAGATGTCCTTCAACGGCCTGCCGAGTGTCGAGGACCGCGCGAACGTCATCGCCTATCTCGACAGCCTCGGCGGCGGCTGACGGGCCGCGCGTCCGGCCGCACCGGGCGGGACCCGGCCGCTCACGACCCGCTCAAGATTATTCGACTTGCAGTCGCGGCGGCCCGGCTCATAGCCTCGCCCGATCGACCCCCGCCCGTGACGGAGCCTCCATGACGCCCTCCCGCGCCGATCTGCCGCCCCGCCCGGACCGCACCCGCCGCCGCCGCGCGGCCCTGATCGGGGCCGCGGTGGCGCTTCTCGCCGCGGGCGCCGCCGGCGCGCAGGAAGACGGGGTGACCCGCTCCTTCGGCTACACCAACTACGGGGAGCTGAAATACGGACCCGGCGAGGTGCTCGACTACGTCAACCCGGAGGCACCCCAGGGCGGCGAGTTCTCCACCTGGTCGATCGGAAATTTCGACAGCTTCAACCAGTATGCGCGCGCCGGCGTGCCCGCGGCGCTGAACACGATCGGCACCGAGAGCCTGATGATCTCCACCGCCGACGACCCCTACGGCATGTACTGCCTGCTCTGCGAGACTGTGGAATACGACGCGGACCGGACCTACGCGATCTTCCACCTGCGCGACGACGTGACTTTCCAGGACGGCACGCCGATGACCGCCGAGGACGTGAAGTTCACCAACGACCTCTTCATCGAGCAGGGCATCCCGGAATACCGGCGCAGCGCGGCGCAGTTCTACGACAGCGTCGAGGTCATCGACGCGCATACGATCCGGTTCGACTTCTCGGACTTCATGCCCGATCAGGTCCGCGTCCAGCAGGCCGGATCGACGCCGGTCTTCTCCAAGGCGTGGTTCGAGGAGACCGGCGCGCGGCTCGACGAGAGCACGCCAGGAGCCCTTCATGTCGACGGGCCCCTACGTGCTCGACAGCGTCGACTACAACCGGCAGGTCGTCTACGCCAAGGACCCGGACTACTGGGGCGCGGATCTGCCGATCAATCGCGGGCGCAACAATTTCGACCGCATCCGGGTGGAATACTTCGCCGACAGTTCCGCCGCGCTCGAGGCCTTCAAGGCCGGCGAGTACCTCTACCGCGAGGAAAGCGACCCGGCGGACTGGAACACCGGCTACGGGTTCCGCGCCCTGGACCGGGGCTTCGTGACCCGCGAGGAGATCCCCGACGGCGACGTGGCGGACCGCTTCTCCTGGGTGTTCAACCTCGACCGCGAGACCTGGCAGGATCCGCGGGTCCGGCAGGCGATCGCGTTGATGTTCAACTTCGCCTGGTCGAACCAGACGCTCTATTACGGCGCCTACGCGCAGCCGGCGAGCTTCTGGTCGAACACCGATCTCGCCGCCACCGGGACCCCTTCCGAGGCCGAGGCGGCGCTCCTGCAGCCGCTCGTCGACGAGGAGCTCCTCGACGCCTCCGTGCTGACCGAGCCGGCGGTGGTGCCGGCCGAGCACGACGCCGGCAACAGCCGGCCCGACCGGCGCCTGGTGCGCGAGGCGGGGCGGCTTCTCGACGCGGCGGGCTGGGAGACCGGCGACGACGGCATCCGCCGCAAGGACGGCCAGCCGCTCTCGGTGACGATCATCCAGTACAACCCGATCTACACCAAGGTCATCACGCCGTTCCTGCAGAACCTCGACCTGCTCGGCATCCGCGGCAAGCTCGAGCGGGTCGACACGGCGCAATACGTCGAACGGCGGCGGGCGGGCAATTTCGACCTCGCCAACCAGTCCTTCGACATGGGATTCGAGCCTTCGACCGGCCTCAAGCAATGGTTCGGCTCCGAGGTCGCGGACAATTCCTCGCGCAACCTCATGCGGCTCCGCGACGAGGCGGTGGACCGGCTGATCGACGTCATCACCGACGAGACCGAGACGCTCGAGGAGCTGAAGACGGCCACCCATGCCCTCGACCGGGCGCTGCGGCATATCGGCTTCGACATCCCCGTCTACTACAATCCCGACACCTGGGTCGCCTATTACAACGTCTACCAGCACCCCGAGAACCTGCCCCCGCTCTCCGTCGGATCGCTGGACTTCTGGTGGTACGACGAGGACGCGGCGGACGAGATTCCGCCAGGCCGGCTTTCTCTGAGGCGGGACCTTGGGCGCATACATCCTCCGACGGCTGCTGCTGATCATCCCGACGCTGTTCGGGATCATGGTGGTCAACTTCATCCTGACCCAGTTCGTGCCCGGCGGGCCGATCGAGCAGGTGATCGCCCGGATGGAGGGCGCGGGCGACGTGTTCCAGGGCTTCTCGGGCGCGGGTGGCGGCGGCGGCGCGGGCGCCGACGCGAACCAGTATTCGGGCGGCGGCAGCACCAGCGACTATGCGGGCGCGCAGGGTCTGCCGGCCGACTTCATCGCCGACCTGGAGAAGGAGTTCGGCTTCGACAAGCCGCCGCTGCAGCGCTTCGCGTCGATGATGTGGAACTATGTCCGGTTCGATTTCGGCGAGAGCTACTTCCGCTCCATCGGGGTCCTCGACCTGGTGATCGAGAAACTCCCCGTCTCGATCACGCTGGGGCTCTGGTCAACGGTGATCGCCTATCTGGTCTCGATCCCGCTCGGCATCCGGAAGGCGGTCCGGGACGGGACGGGCTTCGACACCTGGACCTCGGCGCTGATCATCGTGGCCTACGCGATCCCGGGATTCCTGTTCGCGATCCTGCTCCTCGTGCTGTTCGCCGGCGGCTCCTACTTCCAGATCTTCCCGCTGCGCGGGCTGACCTCCGAGAATTTCGACCAGCTCTCCGTGATCGGCAAGATCGGCGACTACGTCTGGCACATCGCCCTGCCAGTCCTCGCCTCGACGATCTCGGCCTTCGCGACGCTGACGCTGCTGACGAAGAATTCCTTCCTCGACGAGATCAAGAAGCAGTACGTGGTCACCGCGCGGGCGAAGGGGCTGAAGGAATCCCGCGTGCTCTACGGCCACGTCTTCCGCAACGCCATGCTGATCGTGATCGCCGGGTTCCCGTCGGTCTTCATCGGCGTGTTCTTCGGCGGGTCCCTCATCATCGAGACGATCTTCTCCCTCGACGGGCTCGGGCGGCTCGGCTTCGAGGCGGCGGTGGCGCGGGATTATCCGGTGATCTTCGGCACGCTGTTCTTCTTCGGCCTGATCGGCCTCGTCGTGGGCATCGTGTCGGACCTCTGCTACGTGTTCGTCGACCCCCGGATCGACTTCGAGACGCGCGAGGGCTGAGTGACCCATCTGGAGACCTATTCGGAGCACGGGCCCACCGATCCCGGCCTCGAGACGCCGCCGCCGCACCCTTCGGGCGGCGGCCACGACGCGCCGCCGCCGGTGGCGCCGCGGCGGCGGCGGCGGCATCTCAGCCCGCTGAACGAGCGGCGCTGGCGCAACTTCCGCCGCAACGGCCGCGCCTTCTGGTCGCTCGTGATCTTCTCGGTGCTGTTCGGGCTCAGCCTGTGCGCCGAGTTCATCGCCAACGACAAGCCGGTCGTCGTCAGCTACCAGGGTGAGCTCTACTGGCCGGTCTTCGAGTTCTATCCCGAGACCGCCTTCGGCGGCGATTTCCGCACCGAGGCGGTCTATTCCGACATCGAGGTGCGCTGCCTGATCGAGACCGGCGGCATGGTCGAATGCTTCGACACGCCCGAGGAGCTGATCGAGAACGGGGCCACCGCGCCGGGCGCCGAGGCCGGCTGGCTGCTCTGGCCGCCGATCCCCTACAGCTACGACACGATCAACGACATCTCGGGCGCCGCGCCCTCGGCCCCCGACGGCGGCGCACTGGCTCGGCACCGACGACACCGCGCGCGACGTGGTGGCGCGGGTGATCTACGGGTTCCGGCTGTCGATCCTGTTCACCCTGGTGGTGACGGTCGCGACATCGCTCATCGGCATCGTCGCCGGCGCGGTGCAGGGCTTCTTCGGCGGCTGGACCGACCTGGTCTTCCAGCGGATCATCGAGATCTGGGTCTCCACGCCCTCGCTCTACGTCATCATCATCCTGTTCGCGATCCTGGGGCGGAGTTTCTGGCTCCTCGTCCTCGTCACCGTGCTCTTCGGCTGGCCGGCGCTCGTCGGCGTGGTGCGGGCGGAATTCCTGCGCGCGCGGAACTTCGAATACGTCCGCGCGGCCCGCGCGCTCGGCGTCGGCAACTGGACGATCATGTTCCGCCACATGCTGCCCAACGCCATGGTCGCCACGGTGACGATGCTGCCCTTCATCATCACCGGCACGATCTCGACGCTCGCCAGCCTCGACTTCCTGGGCTTCGGCCTGCCCTCCTCGGCGCCGAGCCTCGGCGAGCTGACGCTCCAGGCGAAGCAGAACCTGCAGGCGCCCTGGCTGGCCTTCACCGCCTTCTTCACCTTCGCCATCATGCTGTCGCTCCTCGTCTTCATCTTCGAGGGGATCCGCGACGCCTTCGACCCGCGAAAGACGTTCCAGTGATGCCGATCTGCGGGTTGACCCGATGAGCGAGCCGGTGCTGACAGTCCGCGACCTGACGGTCTCCTTCCGGCAGGAGGGCGCGACCACCCGGGCGGTGAAACGACGTCTCCTTCGAAGTCGGGCGCGGCGAGACGGTAGCGCTCGTGGGCGAATCGGGTTCCGGCAAGTCGGTGACGGCGCTCTCGACGGTGGAGCTCCTGCCCGGCTCGGCCGGGATCGAGGGCTCGGCCGTGTTCGAGGGGCAGGAGATGATCGGCGCGCCGGAGAAGCGGCTGCGCCGAGATCCGGGGCAACGCGATCAGCTTCATCTTCCAGGAGCCGATGACCTCGCTGAACCCGCTCCACACGATCGAGAAGCAGCTCGCCGAGAGCCTCGCCCTGCATCAGGGGATCAGCGGCGGCAGGGCACGGACGCGGATCGTCGAGCTTTTGACCGAAGTCGGCATCAACGATCCCGAAAGCCGCCTCGGCGCCTATCCCCACCAGCTCTCGGGCGGGCAGCGGCAGCGGGTGATGATCGCCATGGCGCTCGCCAACCGGCCCTCGCTCCTGATCGCCGACGAGCCGACGACCGCACTCGACGTGACCATCCAGGCGCAGATCCTCGACCTGCTGCAGGATCTGAAGGAGCGCGAGAACCTGTCGATGCTGTTCATCACCCACGACCTGACGATCGTGCGCCGGATCGCCGACCGGGTCTGCGTGATGAAGGACGGCGAGATCGTCGAGCACGGTCCGACCGCGGAGATCTTCGACCGGCCGCGGCATGCCTACACGCGGATGCTGCTCGCCGCGGAATCGACGGGCGGCCCCGGCCCGGTGCCGCAAGGCGCCGAGACGATCGCGGAGACGGAGGCGTTGCGGATCTGGTTCCCGATCCAGCGCGGCTTCCTGCGCCGCACGGTCGGCCACGTGAAGGCGGTCAACGCCGCCACCCTCTCCGTCCGCGCCGGCGAGACCGTGGGGGTCGTGGGCGAATCGGGCTCCGGCAAGACGACGCTGGCGCTGGCGATGATGCGGCTGATCCCCTCGGAAGGGCCGGTGGTCTTCATGGGCCGCGACATCCAGGGGCTCCGGGGGCGGGCCATCCGGCCGCTGCGCGCCGACATGCAGATTGTCTTCCAGGATCCGTTCGGATCGCTGTCGCCGCGGATGAACGTGGAGCAGATCATCGCCGAGGGGCTCGGCATCCACGGCACGCGCGGGCAGGACAAGACCCGCCTCGTGGCGGAGATGATGGCCGAGGTCGGCCTCGATCCGGCCACCATGCACCGCTACCCGCACGAATTCTCCGGCGGCCAGCGGCAGCGCATCGCCATCGCGCGGGCGATGATCCTGCGCCCCAAGCTCGTCGTGCTCGACGAGCCGACCTCGGCGCTCGACATGACGGTGCAGGTGCAGATCGTGACCCTCCTGCGCCACCTGCAGCAGAAGTACCGGCTCGCCTATCTCTTCATCAGCCACGACCTGAAGGTGGTGCGCGCCCTCAGCCACCAGGTGATGGTGATGCAGAAGGGCGACGTGGTGGAGGCCGGCCCGGTGGACGAGATCTTCGACCGGCCGCGGACCGAATACACCCGCCAGCTCATGCGCGCCGCCTTCGGCGAACGGGCCGGCTCGGCGGCCTGAGCGGCGCAACAAATCGCCCCGCCCGGGCGTTGTGATGCGACCTTCGAGGACCACGCCATGACCCGCCGAATCTGTCTCGTCGCGAACAAGAAATCCGGCCAGAACAGCCGAGACGCCGAGGCCATCGAGCGGGCGATGACGGCGCTCGGCGAGGAGGCCTGGCGCCTCGACTGGGACACCGACGCGCCGATGGCCGGCGTGATCGACCGGGCGATCGGGGAGGGCGCGGAGATCGTCGTCGCGGCCGGGGGCGACGGCACCGTCATGGCGGTGGCCGACGCGCTGCAGGGCCGGGACGTGCCGATGGCGGTGCTGCCGCTCGGCACCTTCAACTTCTTCGCCCGCGGTCTGGGGCTCAGCGAGGTGCCTGAGGAGGCGGCCGGGGAGATCCTGGGCGGCCGCCCCCACGATATCCGCATCGGCATGGTGGGCGACCAGGCCTTCCTGAACAACGCCTCCCTCGGCATCTATCCGGCGATCCTGCGGGAGCGGGAGACGGTCTATTCCCGCTGGGGCCGGTTCCGGATGGCGGCGCACTGGTCGGTGATCAAGACCTTCCTGAAGTTCCGCAAGCCGATGCGGATGACGATCACGGCCGACGGCGAGACGGAGGAGCGGCGCAGCGCGCTCGTCTTCGTCGCCCGCTCGGCCTACCAGCTGCAACGGTTCGGCATCGAGGGATCGGAGGCGATCGACGCCGACCGTTTCGCGGTGCTGATCGCCCGCGCCTCGACGCGGTTGGAACTCTTCGCCATGACCTTCCGGCTCGCCATCGGCAAGCCTCTCAGGGGGCGCGACTACGACCTGCTGACGCCGCGGGAGCTCACCATCGAGACCCGCCGCAAGCGCACGCTGCTGGCCTATGACGGGGAGAAGACACGCGCCCGCGGGCCGTTCCGGTTCCACATGTCGGACCGGCCGCTGAAGATCATCCTGCCGAACTCCGACACCGCCGGATGAGCCGGATCGTCCATCTGAGCGACCTGCATTTCGGCCGCGACCGGCCGGAGCTGGAAACGCCTCTGGTCGAGGTCGTGAACCGGCTCGCGCCCGACCTGGTGGCGATCTCGGGGGATTTCACCCAGCGCGCCCGGCCGGGCCAGTTCGCCCGCGCCCGCGCCTTCCTCGAGAGGATCGAGCCGCCAGTGCTCTCGGTGCCCGGAAACCACGACACGCCGCTCGACAATCTCCTCGTGAGGTTCCTGCGCCCGTTCCACCGCTACAAGCGCGCCATCGACCGCACCCTCGAACCCACGCATGAGACCGAGGACATGGTCGTCGCCGGCATCAACACGGTGAACCGGTTCTCCTGGCAGCGCGGGCGCCTCTCGCCGCGGACGGTGAACCGTATCCGCCACGCCTTCGCCGGGGCCGGCGGGCGGCTGCGAGTCGTCGTCCTGCACCACCCGCTCGAACACGGGCCCGAGGTCGAGAAGCGGCTGATGCGCGGCGCCCACCACGCGCTCTCGGCGATGCGGGAGGGCGGCGCGGACGTCGTGCTCTCGGGACACCTGCACAACACGGTGACGATGCCGTTCTCGATCGCTCCGGGCTGCCTCTTCGTTCAGGCAGGGACGGGATTGTCGAACCGCCTCCGGGGCGAGGACAACACCTTCAACCTGCTGAGCGCGACTCGGGAGCGGATCGTGGTTGAGACCTACGCCGCCGGCGAGACGGCGGCCTTTGAACTCGGCGCCACGGCGGTGTTCGGCCGCACGGCGCAGAGCGCGTGGGAGCGGCTGGAGACCGCGCGGGGCTGATCAGCCGGGCCCGAGGGTCGAGCAGTCTACGGCCCGGGCGGCGAGACGGCGGCAGGCGAGCGCGGCGCGCTCCTCGGACATGCCGACGAAGTTGGCCTCCCATCCCCGCGGGCTGCGCACGACCTTGCGCAGCGCGTCGTCGAGCGTGCCGATCTCGGCGAGCGCGGTCTTCAGGAGCACCTGCTCGGCCTGGTAGCGGGTGCCGTAGCGGCCGACATTGATGCCCCAGTGATGGCCGCCGGAACTCGACATCCGGGTGACGACGCGGGGCGCCGTGGCGGCGGCGACGGCGGCTTCCACGGCGGTGGTGTCGGTGGGCCGGGGCTCGGGCGCGACGATCTCGGCGAGGCTCGCATCGTGGAGCGCGCGCGCCACGTCGGCGGGATCGGGGGCGGCGGCGGCGACGGCGACCGGATCGGCGGCCGGCAGCGGCCGGGCCGTGGGCCGGAGCGAGCGGGAGAGCGCGGCGACGGCGACCCCGGCGCCGCCGGCATAGCCCGGCGGGACCGGGCGGCGCACGACCACATGGGTGGGCGCGCGGGAGAAGCCCATGTCGAGAAGCTCCTGCACGCGACGGTTGCGGTCGGCGGAGGAGGTGCCGCCGAAGACCGTGGCGATGATCCGCTCCGACCCACGATGGGCGGAGGCCACGAGGTTGAACCCGGAGGCGCGGGTATAGCCGGTCTTGATGCCGTCGGCGCCGGAATAGGAGCCGAGGAAGCGGCGGTTGGTGTTGTGGACCGTGCGGATGCCGGCGTCGGTGACCGTGCGGGAGAAGAGGTTGTAGTAGTCGGGGTAGTCGTAGAACAGGTGCCGGCCGAGCGTGGTCATGTCGCGGGCGGTGGAGAGATGGCCGTCGGCGGTCAGCCCGTGGGCGTTGCGGAACGTGGTGCGGGTCATGCCCATCGCCCGCGCCATCCGCGTCATGCGGCTCGCGAACTCCGCCTCGGATCCCGAGATCGCCTCGCCGAGCGCCGTGGCCGCGTCGTTGGCGGACTTCACCGCCGCGGCGCGGATCAGATAGCGCAGCGCGATTCTCTGCCCCGCCCGGAGGCCGATCTTGGAGGGCGGCTCGGCCGCCGCGTTGCTCGAGATCGTCACCTCGTCGTCGAGCCCGATCTCGCCGTTCTCCACCGCTTGGAAGACGATGTAGAGCGTCATCATCTTGGTCAGCGATGCCGGATGCAGCTGCGTGTCGGCGTTGCGGGAATGGAGAACCTCGCCCGATCTCGCATCGACCACCATCGCCGCGTAGGGCGCTGCACCGGCCATTCCGGTGAAGACCATGATCGAGATCAGGACAAATGCGGCGCGCACAGGGCCGCCCAGCCGTCGGAATGCCACGGAGTCACTGCCTTCTCTGCCTCGGACGGCCAACTCTTTGACGGTCGGTCCTGTCGCTGCAGATCCGGCTATCACGTTTTTTCGATGCGGAAAACAGTTGGATTTCAGAACGATCCGAGCGTTGCTTAATGCACTCCCACATCTTGCCTGCGAGGCACCCCGGCACCACAATATCGTGAACGATCTGCGATGAAAACTTTCAACTTAAATTTGCAACAAGGTCAGGAAGCTCGCCCAGGTCCTTCAATGCATGGAAGCGGGGCTCGCCCACCGGCGGCTCTGCGTGTTCGAGCGCCCAGGCCTCGCCATGCGGCACGAAGACGCCCCTGCCCCCGGCCGCGATCATCGGCAGCACGTCCGAGCGCATGGAATTGCCGGCCATCAGCCCCGCCTCCGGGCCCTCCCCGTGGCGGGAGAAGATGCGGGCATAGGTGCCGGGGCTCTTGTCGGAGACGATCTCGACCCCGTCGAACCGGTCGCCGAGACCGGACTGGGCGATCTTGCGCTCCTGATCCATGAGGTCGCCCTTGGTGACGAGCAGGAGGCGGTAGCGCCCCTCGAGGGCGGCGATCGTCTCGGCGGCATGGGGCAGGAGCTCGACCGGATGGGCCAGCATCTCCTGCCCGGCCTCGAGGATGCCGCGAATCACGCCGGCCGGAACCCGGTCCTCGGTGACGTCCATCGCCGTCTCGATCATCGACAGGACGAATCCCTTGACGCCGTATCCGTAGCGGCCGACATTGCGTCGCTCGGCTGCGAGGAGCCGGTCGGCGAGCTGGCCTGGCGCGACATGATCGGACAGCAGCTCCGCGAAGCGCGCCTCGGTCAACCGGAAGTGGCGCTCGTTGTGCCAGAGCGTGTCGTCGGCGTCGAAGCCGACCGTCGTGATCGCGACCATGCCGCCCTCTTTTCTGTTCTGGCGGCCTCCTTATATGGTTGCACCGGATCTGACGAGTAACGGTGAAGGGCGATACGTGACGCATTCCCGATGGACGATGGCAGGCAGGCGGGACGGCGACGACCCCGAGGCGGACGTCGTTCTCGAGACCAAGCCGAAGAGCAAGCGGCCGCCGCTCTACAAGGTCCTGCTGATCAACGACGACTACACGCCGATGGAGTTCGTCGTGCACGTGCTCGAGCGCTTCTTCGGGCTCAACCATTCCCAGGCCTTCGAGATCATGCTGACCGTGCACAAGAAGGGTCTCGCGGTCGTCGGCGTGTTCTCCTTCGAGGTGGCCGAGACCAAGGTGACGCAGGTGATGGATTTCGCCCGGCGCCACCAGCACCCGCTGCAATGCACGATGGAAAAGGAATAGGGGGCTGCTTCCGCGCCGCCTTCCGCTCGCGCTGGAGGAGGGTCTGCTGACGGCGCCCGTCCTGCTCGTCTGCCCGCCGGGCGGGCTCGACACGTCGCCGATTCCCGGCTCGCCCGCGGTCTTCCACGACCGCCAGCCCGAGCACGACCAGTTCGCCGCGGGCCACGAGATGCGCGACGGGATCGAGGGGCCGGCGGGCTCGGTCGTCGTCTCCCTGCCCCGCGAGCGCGATGCCGCGCGCGACCGGATCGCCCGGGCGATGCGTCTCGGCTGCCCGGTGCTCGTCGACGGGCAGAAGACCGACGGGGTGGACGCGATGCTGAAGGAGATCCGGCGGCGCGGCCGGATCGGCCCGGTGATCTCCAAGGCCCACGGCAAGCTCTTCGTGGTGGAGGCGGCCGATTTGGCGGATTGGGTGGCGGAGCCGGCGCGCAACGCGGCCGGCCGTCTCGCGCCGCCCGGCGGGTTCTCGGCGGACGGGATCGACCCCGGCTCGGCGGCCCTCCTCGGGGCGCTGCCGCCGCTCTCGGGCCGGGTGGTCGATCTCGGCGCCGGCTGGGGGGCGCTGGCGGCGGCCGTGCTCGAAAGCGGGGCGGTGACGGGCTGCGACCTCGTGGAGGCGCACCGGCCGTCCCTCGCCTGCGCCCGGGCGAATGTCGACGATCCCCGCGCGAACTTCCACTGGGCCGACGCTACCGGATGGCGCCCCGAGACGCCGGCCGATCACGTCGTCACCAACCCGCCCTTCCATCGCGGGCGGGCGGGCGACCCGGAGCTCGGACGTGCCTTCCTCGCCACGGCGGCGGCCTCGCTCGGGCCGCGGGGGACGCTCTGGGTGGTGGCGAACCGGCATCTTCCCTACGAGTCGACCCTCGACTCGCTCTTCGCCGAGGTCGAGGAACGGCCCGGCACGGCAAGCTACAAGATTCACCGCGCCGCGCGGCCTCGCCGGCGCCGCTGAGGTCCCTTCCCATGTCCCTCTCCATCGCCGGAAAGACCGCCATCGTCACCGGGGCCGCCAATGGCGTCGGCCTCGCCGTGGCGCGCCACTTCATCGACAAGGGCGCCAACGTGATGATGACCGATCTCGACGAGAAGGCGCTGCAGGACGAGATCGGCGAGTTCGACGACGAGGGCGGCACGGCGCGCTACTTCGCCGGCGACCTGCGCGAGCGGCTGACCGTGGCGAACCTGCTCTCGGCGACGGTGGCGGCCTTCGACCGCGTCGACATCCTGGTCAACGCGGCGCGCCAGATGGACCTCTCCGATCCGCTCGACCCGGAGGACCGGATGCTCGACACGCTCATGGAGCAGAACCTCATGGTCTCCCTGCGGCTCGGACAGCACGTGGCGCGCCGCATGATCCGGCAGTCCGAGGAGGACGGACGCGACGGGCCGGCGGGCTCCATCATCAACCTCTCCTCGATCGCCGCGCGGCGGACGCAGCCCGATCTCCTCGCCTATTCCGTGGCCACCGCCGCGCTCGACCAGGCGACGCGCAGCCTCGCGGTGGCGCTGGCGCCGCATCGCATCCGGGTCAACGGCATCGCCTTCGGGTCGGTGATGTCGGCCTCGCTGAAGGGCGCGATCCGGCAGGATTCGGAGCTGCGCGACGAGATCATCGGCGGCACGCCGCTGCACCGCATCGCCTCCCCGGGCGAGGTGGCCGAGGCGGTGCAGTTCCTCGCCTCCGACGGCGCGGGATTCGTCACCGGCGAGATCCTGACGGTCGACGGGGGACGGTCGCTGATCGACGTGGTCGAGGCCTCGGCGCATTGAGGGCCGGTCAGCCCGGCGGATAGCCGGCCCGGCAGGCGGCGACGCCGGCCTCGGTCCGCGCCGCGAGTTCCGCGCGCTTGCGCTCGAGCGCGGTCAGCCTGCGGGCCACGGCATCGAGATCGACCGCCGCGGGCACCGTACGGGTTTCCGCGCGGGGCCCGATGCAGGTCGAGGTGCCGATGCCCAGATGACCGTCGAACGAGAACGCACCCTGGCAGAACTGGAGGCTCGACCCGATCAGGGTCTCGGTCTCGAGGGCGTAGCCGCGGTCGAGGGTCGCCCGGTCCCGGGCGATCAGCCCGTCCACGACCTTGATGTCGCGGGTGGCATCGGCCACGCAGCGCTCCCGGGGCGTAGCGCAGGCGGCGAGCGCCGCGAGGAGCGGCAGACAGAGGATCGGTTTCATCCCGCGACTTTACGCCGGTCCGGCGACCGCGCAATGACCGCTTCCGGGCCGATCACCGACCTGTTAGGGAGCGGGCCATGACCAGCGGTTCGACAGACGATCTCGTGCCGGAGCGCGACCGCGCCGCATCCTCGTTCCGCGAATTGCGGGACCGGATCGTCGCCGCCTTCGAGGCGCTCGAAGACAGCCACGCGAAGGGTCCGCTCTCGGATTCCCCGCCGGGCCGGTTCGAGGTGACGCCGACGCGCCGCCGCTCCGAGGACGGATCGGATGCCGGCGGCGGGCTGATGAGCGTGATGCGGGGCGGGCGGGTCTTCGAGAAGGTGGGGGTCAACGTCTCGACCGTCCACGGCACGCTCGGCGACCGCGCGCAGGCGGCGATGGCGGCGCGCAAGGGCATCCCGGGCATGGCGGAGGATCCGCGCTTCTGGGCGAGCGGAATCAGCCTCGTCGCGCACATGCAGAACCCGCATGTGCCGGCGGTGCACATGAACACGCGCATGTTCTGGACGCCGCATGCCTGGTGGTTCGGCGGTGGCGAGGACCTCAACCCCTGCATCGAATACGCCGAGGACACGGCGCATTTCCACGACACACTCCGCGCCCATCTCGAGCCCTACGGGGCCGGGCACTATCCGCGTCTCAAGGCCTGGGCGGACGAGTACTTCTTCATCCCCCACCGCGGCCGGGCGCGCGGCGTCGGCGGAATCTTCGTGGACGATCTCGACACCGGCGACTGGGAGGCGGATTTCGCCCTCACGCGCGACATCGGCGCGGCCTTCCTGCCCGCCTTCCTGCCGCTCGTCGAGCGCCGGCGGGACACCCCCTTCGGCGAGGCCGAGCGCGACGCGCAGCTCGTCCATCGCGGGCTCTATGCCGAGTACAACCTCGTCTACGACCGCGGCACCAAGTTCGGGCTGGAGACCGGCCACGACCCCGAAGCGGTGCTGATGAGCCTGCCGCCGCTGGCGAAATGGGTCTGAGACGGTTGGACTTGGGCAAGGACCGCGCCTAGCTTCGCCTTCATGTCCGGCGACCCCTTCCTCCATGACCGCGTCTTCGTCTACGGGACGCTCCGGCGCGGCTTCATCAACAACGAGGCGACGCTCGCCTTCCGCAACGGGGCGACCTTCCTCTGCGCGGGGTGGGTTGCGGGCGGGCTCTACTCGGTCGGCTGGTATCCGGCGCTGATCGAGGGGGAGCTGGGCGAGGTCAGCGGCGAGGTCTGGGAGCTGACCTCACCGGGGCTGATGGAGGTGCTCGACGATTACGAGGGGCTCTTCGACGAGGGGCCGCCGGAATACGCGCGCGAGCGGCGGCGCGTGCGGACCGGGGCGGGGAGCGTGGAAGCCTGGGCCTATGTCTATCTCCACGAGGTCGATCCGCTGCAGCGCATCCGGTCCGGCGACTGGGCGGACGCGTTCAATCCCGTGCCGTAGCGCGCCCTGTCCGCGGACAAGGTCGGCAGGACCGACCCGGGAGGTCAGCCGCGCAGGGTCTCGAGCATCAGCGCCACGTTGTCGGGGTCGGCATCCGGCGTGATGCCGTGTCCCAGGTTGAAGATGTGGGGACCGCCCGAGAAGGCGTCGCGGATGCGTTGCACCTCGTCGACCAGGGGCTGGCCGCCGGTCACCATGTGCTCGGGGGCGAGGTTGCCCTGCACGCAGCCGTCGCGCTGCACGTGGGCCGCGGCCCAGGCGGCGTCGAGCCCCTGGTCGAGCGCCACGCAATCGGCGCCGGTGGCGCGCGCAAAGCCCTCGTAGGCCGCGCCGGCGCCCCGGGGGAAGGCGATGACCGGCAGGCCCGGATGACGCTCCTTCAGCGCCGCGGTGATCTTCTGCGCCGGCTCCAAAGCGTAGCGGGTGAAGTCGTCTCCCGCGAGCGAGCCCGCCCAGCTGTCGAAGATCTTCACCACCTGCGCGCCGGCCTCCACCTGCGCCGAGAGGTATTCGATCGTGGCGTCCGTCACCCGCGCCATGAGCATCTCGAAGGCCGCCGTGTCGCCGTGCTTGAAGGCGTGGGCCGGACCCTGGTCGGGTGTGCCGCGGCCGGCGATCATGTAGGTGGCGACCGTCCAGGGCGCGCCGGCGAAGCCGATCAGCGGCACGTCGGCGGGCAGTTCCCGCGCCAGGATGCGGACCGTCTCGTAGACCGGCGCGAGCGTCTCGTGGATGTCCTCGGCGGGCTTCAGGAGCGCGACCTTGCGGTGATCGTCCGCCGGCTCCAGCCGCGGCCCCTCGCCGGTCACGAACCAGAGATCCATGCCCAGCGCCTGCGGCACGAGGAGGATGTCGGCGAAGAGGATGGCGGCGTCGAAGCCGAAGCGGCGGATCGGCTGCAGCGTCACCTCGGCGGCGAGCTCGGGATTGTAGCAGAGCGACAGGAAGTCGCCCGCCTTCTCCCGCGTGGCGCGGTATTCGGGAAGGTAGCGGCCAGCCTGGCGCATCATCCAGGCGGGGGGCACCTCCTGCACCTCGCCCCGGAGCGCCCGCATCAGCTTGGTCTCGGCCATTCCCGTCCTCCCTTTCGGCCCCGGTGTGGTCGGGGCGGAGGCCCGGGGTGTCAAGCCGCTTTCGGGCGGCGGCGGGGCGCGCTAGGAGGGGCGCATGATATGGCCCGCTCCCGACGCCCCGCTGAAGATCGGCACCCGCGGCTCGCCGCTCGCCCTCGCCCAGGCGAACGAGACGCGCGACCGCCTGGCCCGCGCCTTCGACCTGCCCCACGAGGCCTTCTCCGTGGTGGTCATCAAGACCACCGGCGACCGGGTGATCGACCGGCCGCTGAAGGAGATCGGCGGCAAGGGCCTCTTCACCCGCGAGATCGAGGAGGCGCTGGTCTCCGGCGACATCGACATCGCCGTCCACTCGATGAAGGACATGCCGACGGAGCAGCCCGGGGGGCTGATCCTCGACACCTACCTGCCCCGCGAGGACCCGCACGACGCCTTCGTCTCGCCCGGCGGCGGCGCGCTCTCCGATCTGGCGGAGGGGCGCGTGGTGGGCACCTCGTCGCTGCGGCGCCGGGCGCAGCTCCTGCATCGGCGGCCCGACCTGAATGTGGTGGAGTTCCGCGGCAACGTGCAGACGCGGATGCGCAAGCTCCACGGCGGCGTGGCGCACGCCACCTTCCTCGCCATGGCGGGGCTGAACCGGCTCGGCGCCGCGGACATCCCGCGCCGCCCGATCCCGGCCGAAGAGATGCTGCCGGCGGTGGCCCAGGGCGCGATCGGGATCGAGCGGCGGATGGACGACGGGCGGACGGCGGAGATGCTGGCGGCGATCCACCATGCGCGGACCGGCGAGCTGCTGGCCGCGGAACGCGCCTATCTCGCCCGGCTGGACGGCTCCTGCGAGACGCCGATCGCCGGGCTGGCGGAGATCGGGGACGGCCGCCTGCGGCTCCGGGGCGAGATCCTCCGGCCCGACGGGTCGGAATCCCATGCCGGCGAGGCGGAAGGCGAGATCGCCGAGGGTCCGGCGCTCGGCCGGCGGCTCGCCGAGGAGCTCCTGTCCCGGGCCGGTGCGGGATTCTTCGACTGGCGCGCCGGGTAGACACGCCGTTCCGTCCGGCCCGCCTGCCCCGCACGGAGGATTTCCGCTTCGTTGGGAGGATTGCGGTGGACTGCGCCCTGCCGCGAAACTTGCAGGGAACAGAGCGATGGACGTCTTCCACGGACACTCGACCAGCCTGACGGGACCGGCCCGGCACGCCGCCGCCCTCTCGCCCTCCGAGAACCGCCTCGCGCAGGTCACCCGCGCGATCTATGTCGGCGCCACGGGCGATATCGACGTCGAGCTGGCCGGCGGCGACAGGGTGGTGTTCGAAGGCGTGCATGGCGGCACGCTGCTGCCGGTCCGCGCCGTGCGGGTCCTCCCCGAGGGGACCACAGCCGGGGCGATCCTCGCCCTCTGGTGAGCCGCCCGCGCGGGGCGCGCGGCTCAGGCGGCCGAGGTGAGCCCGAGCAGTGCGTTGTTCAGCACGTCGTCCAGCCGGCCGATCCATTGCCGGATCGCGTCGCCCGTCCTGCGGCCGTCGATGTCGATGATGATGACGTCGCGCGAATTGGCGACCCGCATGCAGAAGGACTTGCCGTAGACCGACTGGCCGACGACGTCGGTGCTGCGTCCCCTGGCCGTCTCGAACCGCGCGAAGAACGGGTTCGACACGTCGGCGGTCAGACCCTGATCCTCGGAGAAGGCGGTGGAGCGTACGGCCAGCATCGTCTCCGCCTTGCGCTGGATCGAGCCGGCATCGGCGAATTCCGACGAGGTCATGAAGTCCGACAGGTCGCTCAGCTCGGCGCGGAGCGGATCGGAGACCTCCACCAGCCCGCCGAGCGAGGTCACCCAGGCGTCGAAATTGTCGAGCTGGGTGTAGTCCTCCATCAGGAAATAGCGCAGCGCGTTGGTGACCGGGAAGAGCGCGGCGCGGTCGGTGCCCTCCATGTCGAGGATGACGAGCTTGGCGATGCGCCGCTGCGCCCGGCTCATCAGCAGGAGGTTGGTGACGAGATAGGCCGCGGCGAGCGCTTCGGCGGCGGAGCCCACATGCTCGGCGTTGCGGACGGCGAGGACGAGCTTGCCGAGCTCGCCGATCGGCCGGCCGCGGGAGAAGACGTCGAACTTGCCCTTCTCCTCCTCGATGAAGAAGGCGACATCGTCGTACTTGCCGTGCCGGGCGTCAATCTGCGTTGGCATGAGGGTCGCGCTCCTTCCGCGTCTTTTCGATCCAGGCATCCACGCGCTCCGCGAATTCCTCCGGCCGCGCGGCGAACATCCAGCCCTGCGAGACCTCGCGCCGCTCGAAGACCGAGACCCAGCGTCCCTGGAGCGTGCCGTCCTGCAGGTTGAGCCGCAGGCGCCCCCGGCGCCGCGGCTCTGCGAACCGGCCGCTTCCCATCGAAGGGTCGTCATTCTTCTGGACGTCGTAGAGGATGTGAAGCTGCTCCCGCTCCTTGTCGTAATCCATAGCCTCGCTGGTGGCGATCCCCGTCGAGTTGCGCCGGCTGAACAGGTCGTCCCGGGTCCGGTAGAGATCGACCTTGTAGCGCAGCGTCCCCTCGGAGGTGAAGCCGACCGTCATGGCGGCGTAATTCTGGTCCTTGCGCGCGCTCTCCGCCAGGGTGACGTAGTGCCACCTTCCCGAGACCTTGCGGTAGTAGAGCCATCGCAGCACCCTGAAACAGACCGTGTAGACGACATAGAGGACGGCGGCCCCGAGCAGCGTCGCGACGATCTTCTCCGCGCCCGAGGCCGTGCTGACATGGGGCTGCACCCAGATCGCCACGGCGGAGGCCACCGTCGCCAGTAGCGATGCGGAGATCGTCTGGATCTGGGAGCGGGACACCATGTCAGGGCTTCAGGAACCCGTTCCGGCCCGAGCGGCGCGGATCGGCGCGATAGGAGCCGAGGAACTTGGAATAGGAGATGTGCGGCTGGATGTCGCGCATCGCCGCGATCAGGTTCTCCGCCTCGCCGCCGCAGCCGATGTCGAGATAGAAGGTCGGAAGCTCGGTCCGCTCCGAGATCATGTAGGTCTCGAGCTTGGTGATGTTCACGTCGTGGCTGCCGAAGACCGCGAGCGCCTTCACGAGGCTGCCCGGCTTGTGGCCCACCTGGATGATCAGCGACGACATGTCGTGGGCGGTCTCGGTCGCCGCGTCGCGGCCGACGATGACGAACCGGGTGATGTTGTCCTCCCGGTTCGAGATGCCCCGGTGCAGGATCGTGCCGCCGTAATGGGTGGCGGCGAATTCCGAGCCGATGGCGGCGAGGTGGCGGTCGCCGCCCTCGACCACTTCGCGCACCGCCGAGGCGGTGTCCGGGCGAGTGCGCCGCTGGGCGTCGGGGAAGCGCTCCTTGAGGAATTTCGAGCTCTGCAGGAAGCCCTGCGGGTGGCTGAAGATAGAGTGGATCTCGGCCTCGATCGTCGGTCCCGCCGTCACCAGGCAATGCGACACGTCGAGCAGCAGCTCGCCGACGATGAAGAGCTCCATGGAGACGACGAGCCGGTGCACGTCGGGGATGCGACCGGATTCGGAATTCTCGAGCGGCAGGACGGCCTCGTCCAGCGCGCCCGATTCGGTGGCCGCGACGAGCTCCTCGAAACTCGGGAAGGCGACGTGCTCGCCCTCGGGGCGCAGGGTGTTTGCGGCCTGGTGGGAATAGCTTCCCGGCCGGCCGAGATAGCCGATCCTAGTCATCATCAGGGCTCCCGTTCAGCGTCTGGGCGGTCCGGGCCGCCGCGGCGAGGCGGGGGCCGAGCCCGCCTCGCTCCGCGCCGGCGAAGGCGTTCCGCAGGGTCATCAGGTCGAGGATGAGGTCGTCGAGCGCCGCCGACACGGCCTCGTCGTTCTGGTCGAAGATCTCGGACCACATCCGGGTGTTGGAACTGGCGAAGGCGCAGATCCTCCGGGTGGAGCGGGAGGCGAAGCCCAGAAGCTCTTCCTCGTCCATCCGCGCGAGCGTCGCGGCGAAGCCGTAGGAGAGCAGATGCGGCAGGTGCGAGGTGCGGGCCATCAGCGCGTCATGCGCTTCGGCGTCGATCCGCACCACCGAGAGGCCGAGCCGGGCGAGAAAGCGCTCCAGCCCCTCGAGGTCGGATTCGGCATTGCCGTTATGGGGGGTCAGGACGAAGCGGGCCGCGGCCAGCGCGTCGGGCTCGGCGGTGAACGGGCCGCTGCGGTTGCCGCCGGCCAGGGGATGGCCGCCGACGAAGCGCGGCGCGTCCGACATCTCGGCCACGATCCGGCCCTTGACCGAGGCGGTGTCCACCACCAGCGCGTCGCCGGCCTCGAGCACCTCGCGGGCGAGCCCGGTGACGGCGGCGGGCGGACAGGCCAGCAGGACGAGGTCGCAATCGGCGAGGTCGGCGGCGCAATGGGCCCAGTCGATCCGGGGCAGGCGCGCGGCGACGGCGGTGCGATAGCTGTTCTGCGGCTCCACCGCGCGGAGCTGCAGGCCCGGCATGCGCTGCTGGATCAGCGCGGCGAGGGCCGTCCCGACGAGTCCGGTGCCGACGATTCCGATGCGCGCGGGGGCGTCCATTCTCCCTCTCCCGTCTGTGCGGCGCCTGTCTTACAGGGCAGGTTCGCGAGCACAATGGCGTTGTCGCCCCGGCCGCCGGTCGAGCGCGGCCAGCGCCAGACCGCCCCCCGCCACCGCCGCGGCGCCGATCCAGGCCGCGGCGGCGTAGCCGCCGATCCAGGTCCCGACCGCGAAGACCGCCGCGCCGAGGAGCTGCGCGCCGAGGTTGCAGAGCGCGATCAGCGAACCGCCCGCGCCGGGGCGCTCGGCCATCAGATCCTGCAGGTAATGGAGCGGAACGGTCAGGATCACCGCCGCCGCTGAGGCGGCGACGAGCGGCAGGACCCAGACCGCGGGGAACGGCCCGAGGAGCGGGAAGACCGCGAGGAAGAGGGCGTAGAGCACCGATGCGGCGGCGATGAGCCGGACCGGCCCGAGGCGGCGCAGCGGCCCGCCCAGCGCCAGCATGAACGGGATCTCGAGCCCGGCGACGGCGCCGGCGAAGATCGCCACGTCGCCCGCGTCGCGCCCCTCGATGCCGGTCAGGATCAGGCCGAGGAGGATCATGTAGATCTGGATGCCGGCGAGGACCCCCGCGAGCAGCCCGGTGCGGACCAGGACGCGGGGCGCAGCCAGCTCCTTCAGCGCCGCGCCGACCCGCAGCCCGGATCCGGGATCGGCCCACCGGGTCTGCCCGTCGCGCGGCCAGGCCAGCACGAAGATCGCGAGCGTCAGGCTTTCGGCCAGGGCGCAGGCCGCGTAGATCCACAGAAGCGGCACGCCGGCCGACAGGATCCAGGACCAGATCGGCAGGATCACGACCCAGGGCAGGGCGAAGACCGCCCGGATCGCCGACTGGATCGCCGCGCGGTCGGCCTCCGGGTGGGTCGAGGCGGCGAGGCGCGCCAGGGTGAAGAGCTGCGCGAAGAGGGTCATCCCCACCGGCAGGAAGAGGACATGGGTGACGACGAACGCCCAGGGCGCGTCGACGAGGAAGACGAGGGCCGCCCCGCCCGCCCCGGCGAAAGCGGCGAGCCGCGCCGCGTTGCGCCGCCGACCCGTCCGGTCGGTCAGCACGCCGACGCCGATGGCGCAGAGCAGCGACAGCGCCGACCCGGCCGCGTAGATCAGCGCGAAGGCGCCGTCGGAAAAGCCGAACCACTCCACGCCGAGAAGCGAGCGATAGGGCACGAGCGACGCCGCGAAGGCGCCATGGGTCAGGAAGGCGAGCGCCACGAGCGACAGCGCCCGGTCGTGGAGGATCGCGGAGATGGCACGCATCGCCGCCCCTTGCCACGAGGCCGGTGTTAGCGCAAGCGGGCCCGGCTACTCCTCCGCCCGCTCCGCGAGGTCGAGCACCTCCGGCCCGAGCGCCTCGACGATCAGCCCGACGCCCGCCGCGTTCGGGTGGATGCCGTCGGGCTGCATGTAGTCGGCCAACGCGCCCTCCCGGTCCGGCAGATCCGACAGCGCGCCGAGGAAGGACGGCGCGAGAGCCACGTCCCATTTCCGCGCCAGCTCGCCATACATGCCGTCGAAGGCCGCCTTGTAGTCGGGGCCGTAATTGCCGGGCGCGCTCAGGCCGACGAGCAGCACCTCGACATCGGCGGCGTCGGCGGCGGCGAGGATGCCGTCGAGGTTGGACTTCGACACCGCAGGGTCGATGCCGCGGAGAAGATCGTTGCCGCCGAGCGCGACGATCATCGCGTCCACGTCGGGCGTCAGCGTCCAGTCCACGCGGCTGAGCCCCCCGGCGGTGGTATCCCCCGAGACGCCGGCATTCAGCACGTCAACGTCGGCGCCGTGATCGGAGAGCCAGGCCTGTAGCTGCGGCACGAACCCGTCCCCCTGCGGCAGGCCGTAGCCCTGGGTCAGCGAATTGCCGAGCGCCGCCACCGTCACCCCGGCCGCCGCGGGACCGGCGAGACAGATCGCCACCGCCACCTTCCCAATCGCGGACGGGGCCCCATATGCGGCCCGCAAGACGGAGCGCCAGATGGCCGACACGATCCTGACCCTCGCGGACATCCGCCTCACCCTCAGCGGCAATGCCGGCCCGGTGGAGATCCTGAAGGGAATCACGCTCGACGTGGCCGCGGGCGAGACCGTGGGGCTGGTGGGGCCGTCCGGTTCGGGCAAGTCGTCTCTCCTCATGGTCATGGGCGGCCTCGAACGCGCCACCGGCGGCCGGGTCGAGGCCCTCGGCCAGGACCTCACCGCGATGGACGAGGACGCGCTGGCCCGCTTCCGCCGCACCCATATGGGCGTGGTGTTCCAGTCCTTCCACCTGATCCCGACCATGACCGCGCACGAGAACGTGGCCACCCCCCTGGAGCTCGCTGGGCACGGCGACGCCTTCGAGCGCGCGGCCGAGGAGCTCTCGGCGATGGGTCTCGGCCACCGGCTCGACCATTACCCGTCCGAGCTCTCGGGCGGCGAGCAGCAGCGCGTCGCGCTCGCCCGCGCCGCGGCGCCCCGGCCCCGCATCCTGCTCGCCGACGAGCCCACCGGCAATCTCGACGGGTCCACGGGCGCGGCGATCATGGACCTGCTCCTGGGGCTCAACGAACGGCACGGCGCCACGCTGATCCTCGTGACCCACGATCCCGGTCTCGCGCGGCGCTGCGGCCGGACCATCCGGCTGGAGGACGGGCGGCTCGCCGCCGCCGTCCGCGCCGCCGAATGACCCGTCACCCCTTCCGGAATATTCTCCGAGCCGCCCCACGCGCGGACGGCGCGCGATGAGCCCGGCGCTTCGCATCGCGCGCCGCGAGCTGCGCAACGGGCTCGCCGGCGGATTCCGGGGCTTCCGCGTCTTCCTCGCCTGCCTCGCCCTCGGCATCGCCGCGATCGCGGCGGTCGGCTCGGTGCGGGAGGCGATCACCGCGGGGCTGGCGCGGGAGGGCGCGACGCTGCTCGGCGGCGACGCCTCGGTGGAGTTCACCTACCGCTTCGCCAGCGCGACCGAGCGCGCCGCGCTCGCCAATCTCGGCGAGGTGTCGGAGATCGTCGAGTTCCGCTCCATGGTCACCGTGCCCCGCGCCGACGGCGAGACCGACCGGGCGCTGACCGAGGTGAAGGGGGTGGACGCGGCCTATCCGTTCTACGGCTCTCTCGATCTGGAGGGGGAGTGGCCGCCGGCGGCCCGGCTTGCGGGCGCGCCGCCCGCCGCGGCGATGGACCCGGTGCTGGCCGACCGTCTGGACCTCGCGACGGGCGACACGTTCCGCCTCGGCACCAAGATCTTCCGCCTCGCCGCGCGGATCGAGACCGAGCCCGACGATGCCGGCGGCGGCTTCGATCTCGGGCCGCGCACGCTCGTTCTCACCGACGATCTGGAGGGGAGCGGCCTGCTCCGGTCCGGCACGCTCTTCGAGACCGAGTATCGCCTGCGCCTTCCCCCCGGAACCGATCTCGACGCCGCGGAGGCGCGGCTCGCCGCGGCCCAGCCCGACGCCGCCTATCGCTGGCGCGACGCACGCGCCGGGGCGCCGGGGCTGCAGCGCTTTGTGGACCGGCTCTCGGCCTTCCTCGTCCTCGTCGGCCTCGCGGGGCTCGCGGTCGGCGGCGTCGGCGTCGCCTCCGCAGTGCGGGCGCACATGGTGGAGAGGACCGCCACCATCGCCACCCTGAAGACGCTCGGGGCGGAGGGGCGGACGATCTTCGCCATCTTCGCGCTGCAGGTCGGCGCGATCACCGCCGTGGCGGTGCTCCTCGGCCTGATCCTCGGGGCCGGCCTGCCGCTGCTCTTCTCGCCGCTGCTGGCGGACCGCCTGCCGGTCCCGGCCGAGATCGGGATCTATCCCGGCGCGCTCCTCGAGGCGGCGCTGTACGGCACGCTCGCCGCCGCGCTCTTCACCCTGTGGCCGCTCGCCAAGGCCCGCGACATCCGCGCCGCGGCGCTGTTCCGCGAGGTGGGCGGGCTGCCGCCCGGCCTGCCGCGCCGGGGCTTCCTCGTCGCCACCGGCCTGATCCTCCTCGCGCTCGTGGCCCTCGCGGCGGTGCTCTCCGGCATCCCGCGCCTGACGCTCTACACCGCCGGCGGCCTCGTCGCGACCTTCGCCGCGCTCCTCGCCACCGCCTGGGGCGTGCGGCGGCTCGCGAGCCGCCTCTCCCGCCTCGGCGCGGTCCGCGGGCGCACGGCGCTCCGCACCGCCCTCGGCTCGGTCGGGGGACCCGGCGGCGAGGCGGCGTCCGTAGTCCTCTCCCTCGGGCTCGGGCTCACGGTCCTCGCCGCAGTGGGGCAGATCGACGCCAATCTGCGCGCGGCGATCGAGCGCGACCTGCCCGAGGTCGCGCCGGCCTATTTCATGGTCGACATCCAGCCCGACCAGATCGACCGCATCCGGGCGCTCGCGACCGAGCCGGACGTTGAGCGCGTCGAGGCGGCGCCGATGCTCCGCGGCATCATCACCGGGATCAACGGGAACGACGCCGTGTCCGCCGCCGGCGAGCACTGGGTGCTCCGGGGCGATCGCGGCGTGACCTATTCCGACGCGCCGCCCCGCGACACGCAGATCACCGCCGGGGCGTGGTGGCCGCCGGATTACGACGGTCCGCCCGGATCAGCTTCGCCGCGGAGGAGGCGCGCGAGCTCGGCCTGAGCCTCGGCGACCGCCTGACCGTCAACATCCTCGGCCGCGACATCGAGGGCGAGATCACCTCGTTCCGGGAGGTGGACTTCTCCACCGCCGGGATCAGCTTCGTCCTCGCCATGAACCCCGCTGCGCTTGAAGGCGCGCCGCATACCTGGATCGCCACGATCTACGCCGCGCCGGAGGCCGAAGCGCGGATCCTGCGCGAGGTGGCGGACGCCTTCCCTAACGTCACGGCGATCCGTGTGCGCGACGCCATCGACCGGGTCTCGGAGATCCTCGCCGGCGTCGCGGCGGCGATCACCTACGGCGCCGGCACCACGCTGGCGACCGGGGCCGTGGTGCTGATCGGCGCGGCGGCGGCGGGGACCCGGGCGCGCGTCTACGAGGCGGCGATCCTGAAGACCGTGGGCGCGACCCGCGCCACGATCCTCGCCAGCTTCGCCTTTCGCTGGGCGATTCTGGGGCTCGCCGCCGGGCTGGTCGCCGCCGTCGCCGGCGCCGCCGCCGGATGGGGCGTCACGACCTTCATCATGGAGACCTCGTACCGGCTCGCGCCCGGCTCGGCCGCCCTCGTCATCCTCGGCGGCGGGGTCCTGACGCTGCTCGCCGGTCTCGCCTTCGCCTGGGCGCCGCTCGGGGCGCGGCCGGCGCGGGTGCTGCGCGCGCGGGAATAATTCTCAGGCCCACGCTGCGTCCATCAGCCGTCGCATCTCGGCGATCGAGTCCGGAAGGCCGCGGAAGATCGCCTCGCCGATCAGGAAATGGCCGATGTTGAGCTCCCGCATCTCGGGCAGCGCGGCGACCGGCGCCACGGTGTCGTAGGTCAGTCCGTGCCCGGCATGGACCTCGAGACCGAGGGAATGGGCGAAGGCCGCCATGTCGGTCAGGCGCGCGAGCTCGGCGTCGCGGTCCTCGATCCGGTCCTCGGCATGGGCGTCGCAATAGGCGCCGGTATGCAGCTCCACCACCGCGGCGCCGATCCGGTGCGCGGCCTCGACCTGCGGCCGGTCGGCGGCGATGAAAATCGAGACGCGGCAGCCCGCCTCCGCCAGAGGCGCGATGAAATGGGCGAGCCGGTTCTCCTCCCGCGCCACCTCGAGACCGCCCTCGGTGGTGCGCTCCTCGCGCTTCTCGGGCACCAGGCAGACGGCGTGGGGCCGGTGGCGGAGCGCGATCGCCTGCATCTCGTCGGTGGCCGCCATCTCGAGATTCAGCGGCACGTCGAGGGCGCGCATGAGCCCCTCGATGTCGGCGTCGGAGATGTGGCGGCGATCCTCCCGGAGATGCGCGGTGATCCCGTCCGCCCCCGCCTCCTCGGCGAGCCGCGCGGCGCGCACCGGGTCGGGGACCGCGCCGCCGCGCGCGTTGCGGACCGTGGCCACGTGATCGATGTTGACGCCGAGACGCAGCTTCCCGCCCATCACTCGCTCCCCTCTCCGACGCGCCCGGCCTCCATCTTGCCGCGGCGCCGCGCCACCTTGGTCTTCAAGCGCGCGATCCGGGCCCTCTGATAGGCGGTTATGACGGGACGCGAAACCATGTAGGCGGCCGCCCCGGCCAGTATCCCCGGTCCGAGTCCGCCGATCAGGTAGGGCAGGAAGACGTAGTCGAAGAACCGGTCCATGTCGGACCAGTGGACGGGCTCGCCCGTGAAGACCGTCCTCAGGTTGAACCACAACTCTACGGAGACCCGGCTGAACGCGTCGAAGACCTTGTTCAGCGGCAGGGCGTTCTCGCGGCCGAGCACCATGTTGCCGAGTTCGACGGCCAGCCCGGCGATGACCGGGAAGGTCACCGGATTGCC
Organism: uncultured Alphaproteobacteria bacterium; assembly: GCA_963776705.1. Lineage (GTDB taxonomy): Bacteria > Pseudomonadota > Alphaproteobacteria > Rhodobacterales > Rhodobacteraceae > Palleronia. Next base: position 39,989 of record CAVZOA010000012.1, on the reverse strand, counting down.
CACGAAGGTCGCGAGCAGCGCCGCGAGCATGTTGCCGCCGATCAGCCAGGCGAGCCCCGCGGCGACGAGGAAATGCAGCCCGAAGAGCGGCGTGAAGCAGACGAAGACGCCGCAGGCGATGCCGCGGCTGATCTTGTGGGCGGGGTCGGGGAGCCGGCGGATGCGGTAGACCACGTAGCGGATCGCCCGGAGCCACCCTCCGCGGGGCCAGAGGGCCCGTCCGATTCTGGCAATCGTGCTTCGCGGATCCCGGCGCTTGAACATGCCGCCTCAGGGCGTGACGGAGGGGTCGCGGACCCGCTCGATCATCGCCACGTCCGGCTCGGCGTCGAGCGCCATGCGGACGGCGTGGAGATGCTCGGCGCTGCGCAGTTCCAGCGCGAGATTGAGCCGATAGAAATCCTGCCGCCGCTCGACGAAGGACAGATCGGAGATGTTGGCGTCCTGCGCGCCGATCAGCGAGCAGATGCGGCCGAGGACGCCGGCACCGTTGGCGATGGTCATGTCGAAGATCACGTCGTGGACCGCCGGATGGGTGCCGCCGTGCCAGGCGAGATCGATCCAGCGCTCCGGCTGGTCGTCGTACTGGACGAGCGCCTCGCAGTCGATGGCATGGACGAGCACGCCCTCTCCCGGTAGGAGATGCCGACGATCCGCTCGCCCGGCAGCGGCAGGCAGCAGCGGGCGCGGCGGAAGGCCTGCTCGCGCTCGAGACCGACGATGGCCGCGGCGGCGTCGATCTCGTCGCCCCGGGGCTGCGGCAGGCCGGGAAAGAGGGTCTCTATGACCGTCCGGGTCTCCAGCTCGGCGGAGCCGATCCGCGCCAGCAGCTCGTCGGAGGAGGGCAGGCCGAGCTGGCGCGCGGCCGTGGTCAGCGCCTTGTCGGAGAGCCGCTTTTCGACGTGGTCGAAGGCCACCCGCGACAGCTCCGTGCCGAGCCGGATGAAGCGGTCCCGGTCGGCCTCCTTCAGCGAGCGGCGAATCGCCGACTTGGCCCGCCCGGTCACCACGAGGTCGAGCCAGGGTGCCTGCGGGCTCTGCCCCTCGGCGGTCAGGATCTCCACTGATTGCCCGTTGCGGAGCTTCTGCCAGAGCGGCACGCGGATTGCGTCCACCTTGGCGCCCACCGCCCGGTCGCCGATCCGCGTGTGGATGGCATAGGCGAAGTCGAGCGGCGTCGCGCCGGTCGGCAGCTTCACCACCTCGCCCTTGGGCGTGAAGCAGAAGACCTGGTCGGAATACATCTCGAGCTTCACCGCCTCGAGGAACTCGTCGTGGTCGTCGGCGGCGTCGAACTGCTCGGTCAGGGCGTTGATCCAGCCGCCCGGATCGACGGCGAAGGGGTTCCGGACCCGCACGCCGTCGCGGTAGGACCAGTGCGCGGCGACGCCGGTCTCGGCCACGTCGTGCATCTGGCGGGTGCGGATCTGCACCTCCACCCGCTTGCCGTCGCGCCCCGAGACGGTGGTGTGTATCGAGCGGTAGCCGTTCGACTTCGGCTGGCTCACGTAGTCCTTGAACCGCCCCGGCACGGCCCGCCAGCGGCGGTGGATGGCGCCGAGCACGGCGTAGCATTCCGCCTCGGTCTCGACGATGACGCGGAAGCCGTAGATGTCGGAGAGCCGCGAGAAGCCGATCTTCTTCTCCTCCATCTTGCGCCAGATGGAGAACGGGCGCTTCGCCCGGCCCTGCACCTCGCCGAAGACGCCTGCGCGGTCGAGCTCGATGCGGATGTCGGCGGTGATCTTCTCGATCACGTCGCCGCTCTCCCGCTGCAGCGTGACGAAGCGCTTTATGATCGAGTGGCGCCCCTCCGGATTGAGCACGCCGAAGGCCAGGTCCTCGAGTTCCTCGCGCATCCACTGCATGCCCATCCGGCCGGCGAGCGGCGCGAAGATGTCCATCGTCTCGCGCGCCTTCTGGTGCCGCTTCTCGGGGCGCATGAACTTCACGGTGCGCATGTTGTGCAGACGGTCGGCGAGCTTGACGAGGATCACCCGCATGTCGCGGCTCATCGCCATGAACAGCTTGCGGAAGTTCTCCGCCTGCTTGGTCTCGGTGGAGGTCAGCTGCAGCTTGGTGAGCTTCGTCACGCCGTCGACCAGGTCGGCGATCTCGGGGCCGAACTGCCTGGCCACCTCGCCGTAGGTGGAGCGCGTGTCCTCGATCGTGTCGTGCAAGAGCGCGGTGATGATCGTCGCGTCGTCGAGCTGCTGCTCGGCGAGGATCACGGCGACAGCAAGCGGATGGGCGATGTAGGGCTCGCCAGACTGGCGCCTCTGCCCCGTATGCATCTCGGCCCCGTAGGCATAGGCCGCCCGGATGCGCGCGGAATCCGATTTCGGGTTGTAGGCGCGCACGCGGGCGATCAGCCGCTCCGCATCGTCGTCCGTCCAGATCGCGCCGTCATCCATGGGCTCCAGCGCCGTCCGGGCAGCGCCTCCGGTTACTGGCTCTTCTGCGCTTCCATCAGGGCGCGCAACAGTTTCTCCTCGGACATGTCGTCGGTCGACGGCTTGTCCTGCTCGGCGCCCATGAGGAGCGACATCGTGTCCTCCTCGGGCTCGTCCACCTCGATCTGCGTCTGGTGGCTCTCGATCATCCGCTCGCGCAGGTCGTCGGCCTGCTGGGTCTCCTCGGCGATCTCGCGCAGGGAGACGACCGGATTCTTGTCGTTGTCGCGATCCACGGAGGGGGGCGAGCCGGCGGCGATCTCCCGGGCGCGATGCGCGGCGAGCATCACCAGTTCGAAACGGTTGGGAACCTTGTCGACGCAATCTTCGACGGTCACGCGGGCCATGGATGTCTCCAGCTGGTATGTCTCGGGCGGGATACGGTGAATCCCGCTGGAGCGCGTGGGATACGCCAGTTGACGGCTCTTGACAAGCCGGTCGTTCTCCGCATTGAGGTATGCGCGAAATTTGGTGACGCGTGATCAGGCGGCGGTTTGAAGGTGTCGCAGACCATCGCGGAACTCAACCCCAGCAATGACCTCTGGAAGGCGGTTCCGGCCGTCGAGCTTGCGCCATTTCTTCTGCGCCGACATCATCAATCTGAAGGCCATGGCGAGCCCGGTCTTGCGGCTCAGGCTGCCTTTGGTTCGCCTGGTGCGGTGCCGGACGGTGGCGAATGTGCTCTCGATCGGGTTCGACGTGCGGATGTGTTTCCAGTGCTCGGCCGGGAAATCATAGAAGGTCAGAAGCACGTCGCGGTCCTTGACCAGCTTGGCAACCGCCTTGTCCCATTTCACCCCGTAGGTTTCGACGAAGAAATCGAAGGCGCTCTCGGCATCGGCGCGGGTCTCGGCCTGCCAGATGTCGTGCAGGTGCCCCTTTGCCTTTGACTGCACAGACTTGGGCAGCGCATTCAGCACGTTCATGGTCTTGTGAACCCGGCAGCGTTGTTCCTTTGTCGTGGGGAACACCTCGCGCAGGGCCGTCCAGAAGCCAGGAGCGCCGTCGCCGACGGCCAGTTTCGGATCCTGTTTCAGGCCGCGGCGCTTGAGATCGAGCAGCACCGCGCGCCAGTTCTCGGCGCTTTCGCGGAAGCCGTCGGTCATGGCCAGCAGCTCCTTGCGGCCGTATTCATCCGCACCGACGATCACCAGAACGCATTGTTTTTCTTCCGCCATGCGCGGCTTGAAGTAGACGCCGTCCGCCCGGATGTAGAGGAACCGCCGCGTGCCGAGGTCGCGCTTTTCCCAAGCCTCATACTCGACCCACCAATCCGCCTTGAGCCGGGTGATCGTCTTTGCGGACAGACCCTTGGCGTTCGAGCCCGGCAATGCTTCCAGCGCCTCGCTGAAATCGCCCGTCGACACGCCCTTGAGGTAGAGCCAAGGTAACAGCTGCTCGGCCGATTTCGTCTTGCGCAGGTAGCGCGGCAGGATGCTGGGCGTGAAGGTGATCCTGGTCGCGCCGGGCCTGCGATCCCGCACACGAGGCACCTTCACCGGCACTGGCCCGACGCCGGTCAAAATCTCACGCTCCGGCAAGTGACCGTGCCGGACCAATCTGGCACGTCCGTCATCCAGCTTGTCCGAAGCGAACGCGGCCAACAGCGCGGCCAGTTCCGCCTCAAACGCCTGTTCGAGCAGCTTGCGCGCCCCATTCCGGATGAGATCAGTCAAAGGGTCCGGTGAAAATCCCGATGGATCGGGCAGCGTGGCGATGGTAGTCTCCGACATGTGGCATATCCCTTTCTCGGCAGAGAATTGACGGCGCTTCGACACCGCCATGATATGCCGCCCCTCAGGGCATCACCAACTTTCGCGCGTTTCTCCTCCGCATTCGCGCTCAGTCCATCGCGCGCATGCCGGCCAGCGCCGAGGGCGGCAGGCGGTCGCGCATCTCGGTGACGTCGAGGCCGAGCACGGGATGGCGCCATCTCGGCGCGACCTCGGCCAGCGGCACGAGGACGAAGGCGCGGTCCTGGAGCCGCGGATGCGGCAGGATCAGCGTCGAGGGGGCCTCGCGCCTCTGCCGCTCGAGGGGCAGGCACCGCCACGCCGTCTGGGTGCGCGCGTCCGGCAGGATCTGGGCGCCGACGAACAGCAGATCGAGGTCGAGCGGCCGCGCGCCCCACCGGGTCGTGCGCGTCCGGCCGAATTCCGCCTCGACCTCGTGAAGCCGTTGCAATACCGCGCCGGGCGTCGAATCATGGTCGAGAAGCACAACTCCGTTCACAAAGTCAGGACCCGCTCCGGACGGCACAGCCTCGGTTTCGTACAGCCTCGAACGGGCCCCGATGCGGAACCCCTTGTTTTCGAGCAGCTTGAGCGCTGCCTCGAGGGTTTCCCGCCGCCCGCCCGCCCAGCTTCGCGAATTCCCGCCTAAACTGAGTGCGGTGTTGATTTCACAACTAACCGTTCGGATATCTTGCAGAGCCACGTCCTCTCCATCACGCAGTAAGATGGAAGGAAGTTCGAACATGGCCGCGCTGTCGAGCCCCGGCCCAAGAATAAGAAGGATTCTTTTGTATGTTTTATAGAGACGAGAAGCTGGCCTTGTTCATCGACGGGTCGAATCTCTACGCCGCCGCCAAGGCCCTCGGATTCGACATCGACTACAAGCTCCTTCGTCAGGAATTCATGCGCCGCGGCAAGCTGCTTCGGGCGTTCTACTACACCGCCCTGCTCGAGACCGAGGAATATTCCCCGATCCGCCCGCTGGTGGACTGGCTGCACTACAACGGCTTCACGATGGTGACGAAGCCCGCGAAGGAATACACCGACAGCCAGGGCCGGCGCAAGATCAAGGGCAACATGGACATCGAACTGGCCGTGGACGCGATGGAGCTCGCGCCGCGGATGGATCACGCGGTGCTGTTCTCCGGCGACGGCGATTTCCGCCCGCTCGTGGAATCCCTGCAGCGAGCCGGCGTGCGGGTCTCCGTCGTCTCGACCATCCGCAGCCAGCCGCCGATGATCGCCGACGAATTGCGACGCCAGGCGGACAATTTCATCGAGCTCGACGAATTGCGCGAAGTGATCGGCCGGCCGCCCCGTCACGGCCATGACCAGTCCGACGCCGCCAGGAGCGTCGCGAACAACTGACCGGCCCCGGCGGTGGAGGCGGTCTGGTCGCTCCTCGCGATGTTCGCCGCGGCCTTCGGCGCCGCGACGATCCTGCCCTTCCAGTCCGAGATCCTGTTCGCCGCCCTGCAGATCGGGGGCGACCTGCCGTTCTGGCTCCTGCTGACGGTCGCGAGCACCGGCAACGTGCTCGGCTCGGTGGTCAATTACGGGCTCGGCCTCGGCGTCGAGCGGTTCCGCGGCCGGCGCTGGTTCCCGGTCACCGAGGGCCAGCTCGAGCGGGCGCAGGGCTGGTATCGCCGCTGGGGCGTCTGGAGCCTGCTCTTGAGCTGGGCGCCGTTCGGCGACGGCATCACCGTCATCGCCGGAATTCTCAGGACGCCGTGGTGGATCTTTCTCGCCCTGGTCACGCTCGCCAAGACCGGCCGCTACGCCGCGCTCGCCGCGGCCACGGCCGGGCTGATCTCCTGAGGCGCCTCTGGACGGGCCGGGCCCCGGCCCTTAGGTGTCGGGCCATGACCGACCGGCCGGACCTCACCCTCTATCTCGCCGCCCCCCGGGGCTTCTGCGCCGGCGTCGACCGGGCGATCAAGATCGTCGAGATGGCGCTGGCGAAATGGGGGCCGCCGGTCTACGTGCGCCACGAGATCGTGCACAACAAGTTCGTGGTCGACGGGCTCCGGGAGAAGGGCGCCGTCTTCGTCGAGGAGCTCGACGAGGCCCCCGACGACCGACCCGTCATCTTCTCCGCCCACGGCGTCCCGAAGGCGGTGCCGGCCGAGGCCCGGGCGCGCGAGATGGTCTATGTGGACGCCACCTGCCCGCTGGTGTCGAAGGTCCATATCGAGGCCGAGCGGCACCACCAGAACGGGCTGCAGATGGTGATGATCGGTCATGCAGGTCACCCCGAGACGCTGGGCACGATGGGCCAACTCCCCGAGGGCGAGGTCCTGCTGGTGGAGACCCCCGCGGACGTCGCGCAGCTTCGGGTCCGCGACCCCGAGAAGCTCGCCTTCATCACCCAGACGACGCTCTCGGTGGACGACACCGCCGGCATCGTCGCGGCGCTGAAGGAGCGCTTCCCGGCGATCGTCGGGCCGCACAAGGAAGACATCTGCTACGCCACCACCAACCGCCAGGAGGCGGTGAAGGCGATGGCGCCGAAGATCGACGCCATGCTGGTGGTGGGCGCGCCCAATTCCTCCAACTCCAGGCGCCTGGTGGAGGTCGGCCGCCGCGCCGGCTGCGCCTATGCCCAGCTCGTCCAGCGCGCCGCCGACATCGACTGGCGCGCGCTCGAGGGCATCCGCTCGGTCGGGATCACCGCCGGCGCCTCGGCGCCCGAAGTGCTGATCGACGAGGTGATCGCCGCCTTCCGCGCGCGCCGCGACGTGACCGTCGAGATGGTGGAGACGGCGACGGAAAACGTCGAGTTCAAGGTCCCGCGCGTGCTGCGCCAACCCGCCTGATCGCCGCACGGGCGCCGGCTTGACGCGGCGGGGCCTGTCTGGCCCTCCTGCGGGAGGAGCAGAAGAGGAGTCGGGAATGATCCGCGAGTTCAAGGACTTCATCGCCAAGGGCAATGTCATGGACCTTGCCGTGGGCATCATCATCGGGGCGGCCTTCACCGCCATCGTCACCTCGCTGGTCGAGGATCTGATCAATCCGCTGATCGGCCTCTTCGTCGGCGGGCTCGACTTCTCGGGCCTGTCCGTTGGCATCGGCGAGGCGCAGTTCATGTACGGCAGCTTCGTCACCGCCGTCATCAACTTCGTGATCGTCGCCTTCGTGGTCTTCCTGCTGGTGAAGGTGGTGAACCGCATCCGGTCGGTGGCCGAGAAGCCCGACGACGTGGTCCCCGAGGTCGAGACCGGCCCCTCGGAGCTCGACGTGCTGATCGAAATCCGCGACGCGCTGCGGAAGACCTAGCCGCCCGTCTCCTGCCGCAGCCGTTCCATCGCCTCCGACAGGAGCGCGCGGCTCTTCGGGTCAAGGAGCCGCCCCGCGTCGTCGAACGCCGTGCCCGCCCCGCCGATCAGCACTTCGGGCCCGGTCGAGAACCGCACCCGGAACGCCACCAGCGCGGTCAGCAGCGAAAAGCGCGCCCGCGCCCCGCCGCTCGCCCCGGCGGCGGCGGCGAGGACCGCTACGGGCTTGTCCTGCAAGGGGTGCGGCCGCACCCGGCTGACCCAGTCGAGCGCGTTCTTAATGACCCCCGACAGCATCTTGTTGTATTCGGGGCTGGCGAGCACCACCGCCTCGGCGTCGGATATCTGCTCCGCGAGGATCCGCACCGGGGACGGGATGCCCGTCTCGCGCTCGTCGTCGCCGTCATAGAGCGGCAGCCGCAGGTCGGCGAAGGCCACGGGGCCGCCATGGAGGCGGGCCGCCTCGCGCAGCAGCGCCGTGTTGCGCGAATCCCGTCGAAGCGAACCGGAAATGCAAAGCAGCATGATCGCCTCCGTCCCGCTCTCACCGATTCGCTCCCAGAACGGGCGGCTTTACGGCATTGTCGCCGGATCCGCGAACGGTTCCGGGCCCGCGGGCAACATCGTAAACGGATGAGGCGTGCGTGACGCAATGTTATACGCCTTCAAAAGTCTTTTGGCCGTATCCTTCCCCCATGACATCGCCGTCGCGCTTCGACCGGGCCGAGCGTCTGTCAGACGCCGCCCTCCATGTCCTGGGGCTGATCCTCGCCCTCGGAGCGGTCCCGGTGCTCGTCTGGATCTGCATCGTGCGGCGCGGCGACCTGGCGAGCGTGACCGCGGTCTCGATCTACGGGACGAGCCTCATCGCGATGCTCTGCTGCTCGGCCATCTACAACATGACGATGCCGGGCCGGTGGACGGCGGTTTACAAGCGGCTGGACCATTCGGCGATCTATCTCAAGATCGCGGGCAGCTACACTCCGCTCGTGGCACTGACCGGCGCCGGCGGCGCGTCCCTGCTACTCGCCCTCTGGATCGCCGCGATCGGCGGTTCGTCGATGAAGATCGCCGCGCCCGACCGTCTGCGCTGGCCGGGACTCTGCCTCTACGTGGCGATGGGGTGGTTCGGCCTCGTCTTCGGGCAGTCGCTGCTCGACGCCCTGACCCCCGGGGCGCGCACCCTCGTTCTGGTCGCCGGAGGGCTCTACACGATCGGCCTGCCCTTCTTCCTCTGGACCTCGCTGCCCTTCCACCGTCCGATCTGGCACGGCTTCGTCTTCGTGGCGAGCGGCGTGCTCTACGCGGCGATGTTCCTCGAGGTGGTGCGCACGATCGAGGAAATCCCCCTCCCGGCCGGCTGAGACGTCCGGTCGCGGAAACCGGCCTTCGGCCCGGCGGTTGCGCGAGGACACCTTAGAAGGGATCGACCCATGAAACCGGATGACGACGACCGCAAGCGGTCCGATTTCGGCCCGAGCGGCGCGAAGGGGAATGCGGCCGGCAGGACGAAATACGACAAGCCCGCGACGCCCGACGAGGACACCGCGACCGACGAGCGCCGCGCCAAGCCGATCCGCGGACCGGAGCCCCACGACGGCGCCTAAAGCGGTTTGCCTCTGATCTGAATCGTTGGGGATTCCCCTGAGATCATCGGTCTGATTCACTTCCGGAAGGAGGTGGATGGATGGGCAAACCCTACTCGATGGACCTTCGCGAACGGATCTGGCGCTACATCGCCGCGGGTCATTCGCGACGGGCAGCTGCGCAAGTCTTCGGTGTGAGTGCCAGCACGGCGATCCGGTTGGCGGCCGCTCATCGCGACCGGGGTGTGATAACGCCGAAGCGGCAGGGCCGCGCAGCGGGGACCGCCGGCAAGCTTGCGCCGCACATGGCGTTCTTGATCGAGATCGTCCGTGCGGAGCCGGACATCACCCTGAAGGAATTGGCGTCGCCCATCGGGCTTGAACCGATGGCGCCGCGAAGGGCGACCGCTGGAGGAGACGCATGGCGTGTCGGTGCAGCTCTCGTCGATCCACCGGGCCCTGATCAGGGCGGGGTTCTCATATAAAAAAAGGTCTGATCGCTCAGGAACGCGACCGGGCGGATATCAGGCTGGCCCGGCATGACTGGACCGTCCGCCGGCAGCCCTTCATGCGGGACAGGGTGCATCGGCTGGTCTTCCTCGATGAAACGTCGGTGAAGGCGAACATGACCCGCTTGCGGGGCAGGAGTGCCGTCGGCGAACGTCTTTTCGGCACGACCCCGTTCGGTCGCTGGAAGACGCAGACATTCATCGCCGGGCTCACCTGCGACGCGCTGATCGCGCCCCGGGTGATCGAGGGCGTGATGGACCGGGCCGCTTTCGACCTCTACGTCGAGACCCAGCTCGCACCGGCCCTGTCGCCAGGCACCGTCGTCATCCTCGACAACCTCTCGACCCACAGGAGCCCGAAGGCCGCCGAGATCCTGAACGTCCATGGCTGCTGGTTCCGTTCTCGGGGAAAGACGTCCACTGGACGCCTTTCGATCCCTCAAACCTGCCGGCCTACTCACCCGATCTGAACCCGATCGAGATGGCCTTCTCCAAGCTGAAAGCCCACCTCCGCCGCATCGGCGCGCGGACCTACGATACGCTCATCCGGGCGCTCGGCGACATCTGCGATCTCTTCGAGCCCGAGGAGTGCTGGAGCTTCTTCAGAGCAGCGGGATACGCGTCGTATTAAAAGCAAACCGCTTTAGGCCCGCCGCTCCGATATCTTGTGTAAAAATGCGCCCTCCCCTCCCCGATCTGGTGAGAGGTGATTGACAACGCGCCGCCGGCCCCGATCATGGAGCGAAACGGCAGTCAAGACCGGAGAGGCATGCATTTCACGCGGCTGAGGCTGAACGGATTCAAGTCCTTCGTCGACCCGACCGACCTGGTGATCCAGGACGGACTCACCGGCGTGGTCGGCCCCAACGGCTGCGGCAAGTCGAACCTTCTCGAGGCGCTGCGCTGGGTCATGGGCGAGAGCCGCCCCACCGCCATGCGCGGCGGCGGCATGGAGGACGTGATCTTCGCCGGCACCTCCACCCGGCCGGCGCGCAACTTCGCCGAGGTCGCGCTCCATGTCGACAATGCCGACCGCCGGGCACCGGCGGCGCTCAACGATCACGACACGATCGAGATCGTGCGCCGCATCACCCGCGACGCGGGCTCGGCCTACAAGGCGCAGGGCCGCGACGTCCGCGCGCGCGACGTGCAGATGCTCTTCGCCGACGCCTCGACCGGCGCGCATTCCCCCGCCCTCGTGCGGCAGGGCCAGATCTCCGAGCTGATCCACGCCAAGCCGAAGAACCGCCGCCGGATCCTCGAGGAGGCGGCGGGGATCTCGGGGCTCTACCAGCGCCGCCACGAGGCCGAGCTGAAGCTTCGCTCGGCGGAGCAGAATCTCGGCCGCCTCGACGATACCGTCGAGGCGCTGGCGCAGCAGCTCGCCCAGCTCGCCCGCCAGGCCCGGCAGGCGGCGCGCTACCGGGAATTCGGCGCCCGTCTGCGCCAGGCCGAGGGGCTCCTGCTCTATCGCCGCTGGCGCGAGGCGGCGGAGGCGCTGCAGACGGCCCTGGAGCGCACCCGCGACCGCGGCCGGGCGGCGGCCGAGGCCGAACGCGCGGCGCGGGAGGCCGCCGGGGGCCGCGAGGCGGCCGAGGCCCGCCTGCCCGCGCTGCGGGAGGAGGAGGCGATCGCCTCCGCCCTCATGGGCAAGCTCGAGGGCGAGGCGGCGAGCCTCGACGAACGGGCGCGCCAGTCCCGCGAGCGGATCGACCGCCTGACCGGCCGCCTCCGCCAGCTCGTCCGCGATGCCGAGCGGGAGGAGACGCTGAACGCCGATGCCGGCGAGAGTGTCCGCCGGCTCGATGCGGAGGCGGAGGAGCTCGCCGCCGCGGCGGCGCAGGAGGGCGGCGTCCGCGAGGCGGCGGAGGCGGAGGCGGAGGAGGCCGGCCGGGTGCTCGAATCCCGTGAGGCGGCGCTGGCGACGATGACCGAGGAGGTGGCCCGGGTCGTCGCGCGCCACCACACGGCCGAACGCCAGGTCGCGGAATGCCGGACCGCCAAGGACCGCGCCGACCGCGCCGCCTCCGAGGCGCGCGCCGCCGTGGACGCCGCCGAGGCGGCCCTGGCCGAGGCCGCCGCCCGGGTCGCAGCGATCGCCGCGGAGCGCGACGCGGCCAATGACGAGGCCGCCGCGTCGGAGCACCGGCTGGCGGCGGCCGAGGAATCTCGCTCCGCCGCCCAGTCCGGGGAGGCCGCGGCGCGCGCGGCCCGGTCGGAGGTGGAGGGCGCGCTCGCGGCGCTTCAGGCCGAGCACCGGGCGCTCGAGCAGCTCCTGGCGCAGGACCGGTCGTCCGGGCGCAGCCTGATGGACGTTCTGCGCGTCGCCGACGGCTACGAGACGGCGCTCGGCGCGGCGATGGCCGACGATCTCGGCGCGCCGGTGCGCGACGACGGCACCGGCTGGTCCGACCTGCCCGGAGACGAGGCGGCGCCCCCCCTGCCGTCGGGTGCCGAGCCGCTCTCCCCCCATGTGGAGGCGCCGGACCTCCTCTCCCGCCGTCTCGACCGGATCGGCGTGGTCGCGCCGGAGCGGGGCGCGGCGCTGCAGCCCGCGCTGCGGCCCGGCCAGCGCCTCGTCAGCCCCGAAGGCCATCTCTGGCGCTGGGACGGGTTCCACAGCGTCCCCGGGAACGCGCCGTCGGAGGCGGCGCGGCGCCTGCAGCAGCGCAACCGGCTCGAGGCTCTGGCGCGCGAGGTGGCCCAAGCGGAGGACCGCGCCCGGGGGCTGCGATCCGCCTTCGAGTTGGCCCGGGCGCGTCTCGAGGAACTGGACCGCGAGATCGCCGCCGCCCGGACCGCCCGGCGCGACGCGGAGGCGAAGGTCGGGGAACTCGCCCGCGCCTGCTCGCGCGCCGAGGCGGATCGGGACCGGGCGGAGAGCCGGCGCGACACCGCGCGCGAGGCCATCGACCGCCACGAGACGGAGGCCGGCCGCGCCGCGGAGCGGCGCGCCGAAGCGGAGGGCGCGCTGGCCGAGCTGCAGGACCCGGAGGCGCTGCGCGCCGAGATGGCGGACGTCAAGATGACCGTCGACGCCGCCCGGATGACGATGATGGCGAAGCGCTCCGCCCTCGACGAGATCCTGCGGGCGGCGGAGGCGCGCACGGCGCGGTCGGCGGCCATCGACCGCGAGCTCGCCTCCTGGCGCGGCCGCCTCGACAGCGCCGGCGGCCGGCTCGGCGACATCCGCGACCGTCACGCACGGACCGAGACCGAACTCGCCTCCGCCCGCGACGAGCCCGCCCGCCTCGAGGCCGCGCGGGAGAAGAGCGGCTCCGCGCTCCGCGACGCCCGCACGCGCGCCGAGCGCGCCGCGGCGGACCTGCGCGACGGCGACGGCGCCTGGAAGGCGGCGACGGAGACCGAGCGGGCCACCGAGCGCGCCGCCGGCCAGGCCCGCGAGGCCCGCGCCGCCGCCGAGGCGCAGGAGGAAGCGGCGCGGGCCGCGGAGACCGAGGCCGGAACGCGCATCCGCGAGGCGCTCGACGTGACGCCGGACGCGCTCCTCGAGCGCCTCGGCGCCGAGGCCGAGACCCTGCCTCCCGCCGCCGAGATCGAGGCCGAGATCGCCACGCTCCGGCAGCGGCGCGACGGCCTGGGCGCGGTCAATCTCCGCGCCGAGGAGGACGCGAAGGAGGTGGAGGCGGAACACGGCACGCTCGTCGCCGAGAAGCAGGATTCTCGAATCCGCCATCGCCGAGCTCCGCCGCGGCATCGCCGGGCTGAACCGCGAGGGCCGCGAGCGCCTGCTCACCGCCTTCGACGAGGTGAACCGCAATTTCGGCCGGCTCTTCGCCACCCTCTTCGGCGGCGGCGAGGCGCGGCTCGAGCTGATCGAATCCGACGACCCGCTCGATGCCGGCCTCGAGATCCTCTGCCAGCCCCCGGGCAAGAAGCTGTCGGTCCTGTCGCTGCTCTCCGGCGGCGAGCAGACGCTGACCGCGACGGCGCTGATCTTCGCCGTCTTCCTCGCCAACCCCGCGCCGATCTGCGTCCTCGACGAGGTCGACGCCCCCCTCGACGACGCCAACGTCACCCGCTTCTGCGACCTCCTCGACGACATGGCGCGGCAGACCGACACGCGCTTCCTGGTCATCACCCACCATGCCGTGACGATGGCGCGGATGGACCGCCTGTTCGGCGTGACCATGGGCGAGCAGGGCGTCAGCCAGCTGGTCAGCGTCGATCTCCGGCGCGCCGAGCAGATGGTGGCCTAGCGCGCCACCTGCGCCACCGCGCAGCGGGGCCGGAGCGCCTCCACCGTCTCCGGCTCGCAGACCTTGGTGCCGGGCGTCGAGACCGCCGCGCAGGCCGCCGCGGTGCCCCATTGCAGCGCCTCGGGCGCGCTCGACCCGATGGCGAAGGCATAGGTCAGCGCCGCGAGGAAGCTGTCCCCCGCCCCAACCGCGGAGACCACCTCCACCGCGGCGGCGCGCGCGAACCAGATGCCCTCCGCGTCGGCCAGCAGGTTGCCCTCCGCGCCCCGCCCCACGACGACGCGCCGGGCGACGCCGCGGGCCACGAGGCCGGAGGCGAAGCGCGCGGTGTCGGCGAGCCGGGGAAGCGCCTCCCCCGCCGCCTCCTCGGCCTCCACGTGGTCGAAGCGCAGCACGTCCGGGCGCGCCCCGATCGCCTCCGCGGGGTGGCGCAGGAGATGGTCGAGCGCCGCGCCGGACGTGTCCACCACCAGCCGGACCTGCTTCGCCGCGAGCGCCAGCGCCAGCCGCGCGGGCACGTCCGGCGGCGCCCCGGTCGGCAGCGAACCGGAGACGACCACGAAATCGCCGGTCGCGGCCTCCTCGGCGAGGGCGGTGTTGGCCGCCTCGTATTCCGCCGCGCTCAGCGCCGGCCCCGGCAGCATGAAGCGGAACTGCTCGCCCGTCGTCCGGTCGGTGACCGAAAGCGAGGTCCGCGTCTCCTGCGCGAGCGGCACGATCCGCGTCGAGATGCCCTCCGCCTGCAGCGCCGCGACGAGCCGCATCCCCGTACCCCCGCCCAGCGCGACGAAGGCCGTGGTCTCGCCGCCGAGCCGCGCCACCAGGCGGCTGACGTTGATCCCGCCGCCGCCGGGATCGAGCCGCGGCGCGGCGCAGCGCAGCTTGCGGCCCGGCGCGATCGCCTCCGTGTCGGTGGAGAGGTCGAGCGCCGGGTTCAGCGTGACGGTCAGCACCGCCGGGATGTGATCGAGCGACATGGGGGCGACCCTGCCCACGGCGGCCCGCCTGTCAAGCGCGGCCGCTCAGAGCGCGTCCAGCAGATCCCGCGTCGGCCAGGCATCGGCCGGCAGGCCCAGACGGCGCTGCTCGGCGCGCACCGCCTCCCGCGTCCCGGCGCCGAGGATGCCGTCGACCTCGCCGACGTCGTGCCCCCGCGCCTCCAGCCGCCGCTGCAGCGTCTTCATCTCCGCGTCCGGCAGCGGCGGCGTCGGGTCGCCGGCGTCGAAGACCGGCGCGCCCTCGAGCCGGGTGGCGAAATAGGCCGCCGTCAGCACGTAGGTGAAGCTCTGGTTCCACTCGAAGAAGACGTCGAAATTCGGATAGCCGAGGAAGGCCGGACCGTCCTTGCCCTGCGGCAGGACCAGCGCGGCGGGCAGGTCCGGCGCCTCGAAGGCGCCGTCGCGGGGGGCGATGCCCATCGCCTCCCAGTCGCGCGGCGTCTTGCGCGTGTCGAGCCCGGCATGGGCCCAGCCCATGTCGGCCGGCACCTCCACCTGTTCGAGCCAGGGCTCGTTCGGCCGCCAGCCGAGATCACGCAGCATCGCCGCGCCCGACATCAGCGCATCGGCCGCCGAGGTCTTCAGCCGCACATGCCCGTCGCCGTCGCCGTCGACGCCGTTCGTTAGGATGTCCTCGGGCAGCATCTGCACCTGCCCGATCTCCCCCGCCCAGGCGCCGGTGGTCGTGTCGGGGTCGAGATCGCCGCGGGAATAGAGCTCGAGCGCCGCCAGCACCTGCGGCTGGAACAGGCCGGGCCGCCGGCAATCGTGGCCGAGCGTCATCAGCGAGTTCACCGTGTTGAACTCGCCCTGCACCGCGCCGAAATCGGTCTCGAAGCCCCAGAAGGCGAGGAGCACGCCGCGCGGCACCCCGTATTCCGCCTCGATCCGGTCAAAGACGGCGTCGTATTCGCGGCTGAGAGCTTGCCCCCGTTCCATCCGGTTCTGGCTGATCAGGCGCCGGGCGAACTCGACGAAGGGCAGGGTGAAGACCCCCTGCCGCCGGTCGGCGGCCAGCGTCTCGGGATCGGGCCGCACGCCGTCGAAGAACGCGGCCGCCGCTGCCGGATCGGCGCCGCGGGCGACCGCCGCCGCCTCCATCCGGTCGGTGAAGCCACCGAAATCGCCGCCGCAGGGCACGACGATCTCCCGGTGCTCCTCCTGCGCCTGGAGCGGCAGGGCGGCGACGAGGGCGAGGGCTGTCAGGGCGGCGCGCATGGTCTCTCCGGCAATTGGTCCGGCGCCGGGCATAGCAGGCGGAGACTCGAGGGCAAGCGCTCTGGCGGAGCCGTGATCGGCAGCGCCCGGACCGGCGGGGACCGGCCCTCAGCCTCCGCGCCCCATGCCGTAGAACTCGTCGTTCGGCCGCATGTTCGTGACGTTGGCGAGCCGGTTCGACAGGGCGAAGAAGGCCGCGATCGCCGCGATGTCCCAGGCCTCCTCCTCGCCGAAGCCGTGCGCGGAGAGCGCCGCGAGATCGGCCTCGCCCACCTCCTGCGCCGCCTGCGAGACCTTGACCGCGAAATCGAGCATCGCCTTCTGCCGGTCGGTGATGTCGGCCTTGCGGTAATTCACCGCCACCTGGTCGGCGATCAGCGCATCCTTGGCGCGGATGCGCAGGATCGCGCCGTGGGCGACCACGCAATACTGGCACTGGTTGAGGCCCGATGTCGCCACGACGATCATCTCCCGTTCCGCCTTGGTCAGACCGCCGGGCCTGTCCATCAGCGCGTCGTGATAGGCGAAGAAGGCGCGGAACTCGTCGGGGCGGTGGGCGAGCACCAGGAAGACGTTCGGCACGAAGTCCGATTTCTCCTGCACGGCGAGGATGCGCGCCCGGACGTCCTCGGGCATTTCCGCGACCTCGGGCACCGGGAAGCGGCTGATCGGCGGCGGAGTCGGGTTCAAGCTGTCTCTCCTTCTGGCGGGTCTGCCCTCTCTACGGCTTCCGTAGCAAGTCGGCAGCTCTACGGCTTCCGTAGCAAGTCGGCCGCGACCTCGGCAACAGCGGCGCGAGGCCGGCGGCATTCCCCCGGTGGAGATCGCGGTTCGCCGAGACCTGCGGCGCGGGGAATGCCCGGCGCGCTACTCGAACCCGAAGGTCTCGAAGTCCCTGGCATAGATCGCCTCGATGCGGCCGCGGTTCCTGGCGCTCACGAACTCGGCGACCCTGGCGGCGGCGCCCGTCCGGCTCGGCGAGAAGCTGCGCTCCACGTCGGCGCTCCACCCCGGATAGAAGCGGGCCAGGACCGCGCCCATGTCGCGCGCGAAGTTCCGGAAGTCGAATATGTCGTCATAGGTCACGTGCGGCAGCCCGAGGAGGAGCCATTGCGGCTGCCAGTGGATGTTCATCCGGTCGAGATCGGAGGCCTCGATGGCGTCGAGGAACTCGTCCAGCGAGATCGGTTCGCCCCTTTTCCTTCCCCAGCACGGTCTCGACTTCGGCGCGGGCGACGCTGTCGATGTCGGCGATCCTGTCGAGATAACAGGACAGCAGCCGCTCCACGGGCTCGCGAACGAAGGCGAACCGATAGTAGCGATCGCTGAACAGCACGGCCTGGAGCGTGCCTCCGGGAAGCTGGTACGGCATCGGAAACGGCGAGGTTGTGACGTCGTGGAGCTCGATGGCCGGCAGTTCCCCGACCCGCTCGGCCTGGCGGATGTAGCCGTGGTGGCGGAACTCCGCCTGGTAGAGAAGCGCCTTGGCCGTCGAGTTCGCCGCCTTCGACACCGGCGTGAAGACGAACCGCTAGCGCAGGGAGATCACGAACGCATTCCTCATCGACCGCCCGCGCATGGCGTTCACTTCGCGGAGTCGGTCTCGCCAGACGTCCATGCCGGTTCAATCCCCGATTGCGGGCCTCGGTCGAGCAGAAGGGGATGCGACCGTGGAACGCAAGGGCAGGCCGGTTGCCGGCCGGCGCCCTCATCCCCGCCCGTGCGGCGCCTCCCAGTCCAGCACCGGGTTGATCGGGATGATCCGGTGCGGGTTCACCGTGTCGTGGCTGTAATGGTAGTGGCGCACGAAATGGTCGAACCAGACCTCCTCGGCGATCTTCGGCCACTGGTAGAGTTCGCGCGTGTAGGCCCAAAGGTTGGGATAGTCGCGCAGGTAGTTGCGGTTGCACTTGAAATGGGTGTGGTAGACGAGGTCGAACCGCACCAGCGTGGAGAAGAGCCGCCAGTCGGCCTCCGTCACCCGATCGCCCATCAGGTAGCGCTGCTCCGAGAGCATCTGCTCCAGCCAGTCCAACGTGTCGAACAGCGGATGCACCGCCTCGTCATAGGCCGCCTGGCTGGTGGCGAACCCGGCCTTGTAGACCCCGTTGTTCAGCGTGTCGTAGATCCGCCGGTTCACCGGCTCGATCGCGTCCCGGAGCTCCTCCGGCCAGTAATCGCCGGTGTTGCCGGTGATCTCGTCGAAGGCCGAGTTGAACATCCGGATGATGTCGGCGCTCTCGTTCGAGACCACGCTCTCGGTCTTCAGATCCCACAGGACGGGCACGGTGACGCGGCCCGTCATCCTCGGCTCGGCGCGGAGATAGAGGTCGCGCAGATAGGGCAGACCGTAGACCCTGTCGCCGGTCGCGCCCTCGAAGTCGGTGCGGAACTCCCAGCCCTCGGACAGCATCTCGGGATGGACGACCGAGACGTCGATCAGGTCCTCCAAGCCCTTAAGACGGCGGAAGAACAGCGCCCGGTTGGCCCAGGGGCAGGCATAGGAGACGTAGAGGTGGTAGCGGCGCGCCTCGGCCGCGAAACCCCCCTCTCCGGTGGGTCCCGGGCGGCCGTCCGGCGTGATCCAGTTGCGGAAGTCCTGGCTCGAGCGCTCGAACTTTCCCCCGGTCTTGTCGGTGTCGTACCAGACGTCCTTCCAGACGCCGTCGATGAGCTTGCCCATGCCTGCCTCCGTGGCCCCGGCGGAGACCTAGCCCGCCCGGAATCGCGGTCCATCGTCCGCTCGCGGCGCGGCCTCGCCCTCCGACGGGATTCCGACGGAAATCCGACGGGATTCCGACAGTCCTTTTCCGGCCTCCGACCCTTGCATAGCCGCGCCGTGGCGGCTACAGACCCTCCCGACGCGCTGGTAGCTCAGCTGGATAGAGTATCTGACTACGAATCAGAGGGTCGGGGGTTCGAATCCTCCCCAGCGCGCCAAATTATCCTATCTTTTCATGTGCTTACGGACTACGATGCGCTTCTGAGCCCGTCCGCCGAGGCTTCGGTCGGCACCAGCGCGCGAACCACCTGGCGCATCGACAATGTCCCGACCTGGCGCCCGTCCTGCAGGACGCGAAAGCTCATCTCCGTATCGCCCCCGGCCTTTGCAATGACCGCCTCCAGCGTGTCCTCTGCCTCCACCATGCCCAAGTGAATGCCGGCATCGGCCGTCGTCTCCGTCATCACCGTGCGCGCGCGCAGAACGCGGGCGCGATTGATGTCGGAGATGAAGTCGACGATGTAGGGGTCGTTGGGATGCAGCAGGATGTGCTGCGGCTCGCCCTGCTGCACGACCCTGCCCTCCTTCAGGATCACCAGATGATCGGCGAGCTTGAGAGCCTCGTCGAGGTCGTGCGTGATGAACACTACCGTCTTTCTCAGTTCTCCCTGCAATTCTATCAGCAGATCCTGCATGTCGGTGCGGATGAGCGGATCGAGCGCCGAAAAGGCCTCGTCCATCAGCATGATGTCGGAATTCGAGGTCAGCGCCCGCGCGAGGCCCACGCGCTGCTGCATGCCTCCGGAGAGTTGGTGCGGATATTGCGACCCCTGGCCGTCGAGCCCGACGCGGTCGAGCCATCGGGTCGCCTCCGCCTCCCAGTCCGTCTTCGTAGCGCCGTCCACGATCATCGGCGTCGCGGCGTTCTCCAGCACGGTCCGGTGCGGCAGGAGGGCGAACCTCTGGAACACCATCGACATCTTCTTGCGGCGCATCCTCCTCAGACGCGACGCGCTGTAGCGCATGATGTTCTCGCCGTTCAGCCAGATCTCTCCGGCCGTCGGGTCGATGAGCCGGTTGAGATGGCGAATCAGGGTCGACTTGCCCGAGCCCGAGAGGCCCATGATGACCGTGATTTCCGCTTCCCTCATGTCCACGTTGATGTCGCTGAGGCCGAGCACGTGGTTGTGCTCGCGCAGGAGGGCGGCCTTCGGCACGCCGGACTTGACATGGGCGAGCCCCGCCTGCGGGTCGTCTCCGAAAATCTTGTAGAGGTTCCGAACGGAGATCTTGGTTTCAGCCATGGTGCCGGCCCCTCAATGCTTCTGCGCCGCGTTGATGCGCGCGAGCGCCGCCTTGGTCGAGCGGTCGAGGATCACGGCCAGCAGCACGATCCCGAGGCCCGAGACGAGGCCGACCCCGAGTTCCAGATTGCGGATCCCGCGCAGGACGAGCACCCCAAGGCCGGGCGCAGAGACGAGCGAGGCGATCACCACCATCGCAAGGCTCATCATGATCGTCTGGTTCACCCCGGCCATGATATTCGGCAACGCCAGCGGGATCTGCACGCCGAAGAGCTTCTGCCTGTCGGTCATGCCGAAGGCGTCGGCGGCCTCGATAACCTCCTTGTCCACCAGCCGGATGCCGAGATTCGTCAGCCGGATCACCGGCACGATGGCATAGAGGATGATGGCGATCCCGTAGAGCTTCGGCTCGGTCACCGAGAACAGGAAGATGAGCGGGATCAGGTAGACGAAGGGCGGCAGGGTTTGCAGCATGTCGAGGACCGGAATCATCGCGTTCTGGAACCTGTCCGACCGCGACATGAGGATGCCCAGCGGCACGCCGAAAAGCACGCAGATGAACGCACAGACCGCGATCACCGCGAGGGTCTGGATGGCGTAGTCGTAATAGTCGATGAAGGCGAGCGCGGCGAGGGATCCGGCCACGAACGCGACCAGCTTCCAGGAGCGGCTGACGGCGAAGACGATCACCGCGAGGAGCGGAATCATCACGAACCAGGGCGTCGCCTGGAAAAGCTCGAGCGCCCAGCGAAGTGCCCAGCTCAGAGGCTGGGTGATTGGGTCGAGAACGGTCGACAGCGTGTCCTTGACGTCGAGAAACGCGCGCTCCAGACCCTTGGTGACCTCGCGCGACTGGGGAAAGGTCGGGCAGGCATCGTTCAGCGCATCCATGGACGGGAACGGCGTGTCCCAGATCGAGCGGTCGGGCGCGCCGCCGCCGGTCTGGCTCATCAGAATCCTCCATCGAAATCGGCCCGCCGCCGCCTTCGCCCCCGCCCTCGCACCAGCCGCGCAGACCGGTGGCGTCGAACACCCAATCGTAGGTCGCCATACCGTCCGTCCTCTTCGTATTGTCGTTCAATGGCTGGGAAGCTTGGGAGAGCGGGTCTCGATGCTTGAACACACCGTCGCGAGCCAAGTCGACGGATCACGGGTTCGCAATGCGGCGATCGGTCCGACCGCCATGTCGGATTCCTGTCCGCCGACGGATACCTCCGAGAAGGACCCACACGTATTAAGGCCCTTCGCGACCGGCATCAAGCGGCCCTGTCTGAGGAGTCAAGCGCGGCTCTCTGGCTACGCTCTCGCCTTTCGGGTCAAATGGAAACCTTGGAAAGAAGCGGCTCGCGTTCCGTGTCCGCCCGGAGGGTGTCGGCGATCACCGATCCGCGATTGATGGCGACGAATTGGTCGGCCAGACCGAAGGCGAAGTCGAAATATTGCTCGACGAGCACGACCGCGATCTCTCCCTCCTCGCGGAGCCGGGAGATCACCTCGCCGATCTGCGCGATGATGTTGGGCTGGATGCCCTCCGTGGGCTCGTCGAGCAGCAGGACGCGCGGGCGCGTGACAAGCGCGCGGGCGATCGCCAGTTGCTGCTGCTGCCCGCCGGATAGGTCGCCGCCGCGGCGGCTCTGCATGTCCCGAAGCACCGGGAAGAGCTCGTGGATGCGATCCGGGATCGCGCGCTCGTCCCGATCGAGACAGGCATAGCCGGTCAGGAGATTCTCCCGCACGGTCAGAAGCGGAAAGATCTCGCGACCCTGCGGCACATAAGCAATGCCCGCCCGCGCGGCCTCGACGGCGCTCGGATGTTCGAGCCGCGCGCCGCCCACCGAGATCGTGCCGTCGCGATAGGGGTGGCGACCGGCGATCGCCTTCAGGAGGCTGGTCTTGCCGACGCCATTCGTGCCCATCACCGCCGTCACCTCGCCCCGCTCGGCGGTGAGGTCGAT
The DNA here is from genome assembly GCA_963776705.1 of uncultured Alphaproteobacteria bacterium. GTDB lineage: Bacteria > Pseudomonadota > Alphaproteobacteria > Rhodobacterales > Rhodobacteraceae > Palleronia. The sequence goes on along the minus strand of CAVZOA010000012.1, from coordinate 18,016 downwards.
CCCGTGGAGGATCTGGCTCTGCCCGTAGCGCAGGGTCAGCGCGCGAACTTCAAGCATGGACGCTCCTGTCATTGCGGGCCGGCGGCGCAGGCCGGTCGGGGCGGGCGCCGGGCGTCATCGGCCGAGATACACGTCGATGACGTCCCGATTGGCGGTGACGTGGTCGAGGCTGCCTTCGGCGAGAACGCGCCCCTCGTGCAGCACCGTGACCTTGCAGCCGAGCCGGCGGACGAACTCCATGTCGTGCTCCACCACCACGACGGCGCGGGTCTTCGCGATGCGCTTGAGCAGGGCCGTGGTGTGTTCCCGTTCCGCCGGCGTCATCCCCGCCGCCGGTTCGTCGACGAGCAGGAGCCGCGGATCCTGTGCGAGCAGCATCCCGATCTCGAGCCACTGCTTCTGGCCGTGGGACAGCTCGCCCGCGATCCGGTCCATCTGCCGGGCGAGGCCGATTTCGTCCCCCAGCCGGTCGATCTTCGCCGCGTCATCGCCGGTCGGCCGGAAGACCAGCACGTCGAAGGGGCCTCGCGGCGCCTTCAGGGCCATGCGGAGGTTCTCGCCCACCATCTGCGTCTCGAACACGGTCGGCCGCTGGAACTTGCGGCCGATGCCGGCGCGGGCGATCTCGGCCTCCGACATCCTCAGGAGCGAGACGTTCCGCTCCCCCCAGGTGACCCGGCCGGAATCCGGGCGGGTCTTGCCGGTGACGATGTCCATGAAGGTCGTCTTGCCGGCGCCGTTCGGCCCGATCACGGCGCGCAGTTCGGGTTCCCCGATGGTGAGCGAGAGGTTGTCGATGGCGCGAAACCCGTCGAAGGATACCGAGACCCCGTCCACTTCGAGAAGGCTCATTCCGCGGCCTCCGTCTTCGCTGGCGCGACGCTCTCGGGCGCGTCTTCGTCCGAGCGGGTCTCGCGCCGATCCGCAAGAATGTCGAAGATGCCGGCGATGCCCTTCGGAAAGAACAGGGTGACGCAGACGAAGGTGACACCGAGCAGCACGAGCCACCAATCCGTCCACTGGACGAGGTAGACACCGAGATTGACGTCCGGCGCGCCGCCGCCGGTGAACCAGCTCGAAAGAAGAGAGACGAAGGCCGCGCCGATCACCGCGCCGTAGAGCCGCCCCCGTCCCCCGATCGCCACCCACACGGCGAGATAGATGGAGGCGATGGGCGCCACTTCCGCCGGGTTGATGATCCCGGCCTGGGGATAGTAGATCGCGCCGGCGATGCCGGCGACTATCGCCGTGAGCGTGAAGACGAAGAGCTTGAACGCCTCAACACCATATCCGAGGAATCGCACCCGCGCCTCGTCGTCCCGGATGCCCCGGATCACGCTGCCCATCTTGCCCGACAGGGTCCAGGCGAAGAGCACGTAGCCCCCGGCGAGCGCCAGAGCCGAGGCCCAGAAGAAGGTGATCGCGATCACCGATTGCGGCGTCCCCTCGAAGCCGGGAATGTTCTGCAGGCCTGAGAGACCGTTGTTCCCGCGCAGACCGGACTGGTTCTGGAACAGCCATAGGGAGAGCGCGAGCGTCATCGCCTGCGTGAGGATCGAGAGATAGACCCCGGTGACGCGACTGCGGAAGGCAAGCCAGCCGAAGATCAGGGCGAGAAGGCCCGGGACGAGCACGACCGCGAGAAGCTGGCAGACGAGGCTGTCGGCGAGAAGCCATATTGCCGGCAGGTCCGAGGAGCCGACGACGCCGAAGATCTGGCTGGCGATGGCCTCCCGGAGCTCTGCTCCGGTGGGCGGGATCGCCTGCGCCATGAGCTGCGGTGCCACGATCTGCTTGGTGCGCTCGTACATCAGCCACATGCCGATCGCGTAGCCGCCGAGGCCGAAGAACGCGAAATGGCCGAGCGACAGGATCCCGCAATAACCCCAGACCGCATCCATGGCGACGGCGACGAGGCAGAGGCAGAGCGTCTTGCCGAGCGTCTTGACGAAGGAGGTCGAGAGCGTTCCCGACCCCGCCGCCTCGCTGAGGAACGTCACTCCCAGGCAGAAGACGGCGAGCACGACCAGGAACCACAGGACCGAGCGGGTGCGGAGGACGGCGCGCATCGCGTCAGACCCCCGCGGCACGGCCCTTCAGGGCGACGATACCCCTCGGGCGGAACTGGATGAAGAGGATGATCACGAGGATCATGTAGGTCTGCGCGGCGAGCGTGTTCGAGGGGTTGAACCATTCGATTCCCTTCTGGAAGAAGCCGATGAGCGCCGCCCCTGCGAGCGTCCCCCAGACATTACCGACACCGCCGACGACCACGGTCATGAAGGATTGCACGATGTAGTTCTGGCCCATCTCGGAGGTCACCTGCGCGTAAAGTCCGATCGCCACGCCGGCGATACCAGCGATGCCCGAACCAAGGCCGAAGGTCAGCATGTTGACGCGGTCGGGATCGATTCCCATCGAGCCGGCCATTCCCCGGTTCTGGGTCACGGCGCGCACCTCGAGCCCGAGCCGCGTACGGTTCAGCACCAGCAGGAGGAGGACGAGGAAGATCAGCGCGAGCCCGAAGATCGCGATGCGGACGAAGCTGATCGACACCATGTCGGCGACTGCCCAAGATCCGTCGAGCCACCCAGGCGCGGTCAGCGGCCGCGCCTGGGTGCCGAAGATGTTCTTGGCGAGCTGCTGCAGCGCGATGGAGATGCCGAACGTGGCGAGCAGCGTCTCGAGCGGGCGGTGATAGAGGTGCCGGATGACCAGCCGCTCCATCGCCACGCCGGCCGCGAAGGTGACCGCGAAGGCGGAAGGCAACGCGACGATCAGCGAGATCGTGTAATTCGGCGCGTATTGTTGCACCACGTAGCCCGTATAGGCGCCCATCATGATGAACTCGCCGTGGGCCATGTTGATGACCCCCATGACACCGAAGGTGATGGCGAGCCCGATCGCGGCGAGAAAGTAGATCGAGGCGAGCGAGAGCGCGTCGAGCGACAGGTCCGCCGCCTCTCCGAGAGCCAGGCGCGTCTGCAGGCCGAGAAGCGCGGTCCGCGCCGCGCCCGTGACCTCCGCGTCCGTCTCGACGTAAGCGTCCCAGAAGACAAAGTTCGCCAGCGTCTCGTGGCGGTCGGCCTCCGTGGCAAACGGCTCGGCGCGTCCCGCGGCGGAGAGCGCATCATAGGCGGCATCCCGGGCCTCGAGGCTGTCGAGTTCCTCCACCGGAACGCCGCCGACCGCGCCGTCCTCTAGGTTCGCCGCGAGTATGCCCTTGAGCTGGTCGGACCGGACGAGTTCGGGTGCGAGATCGGCGGAGACGAGGCGGGCATAGGCGGCGTCCCGGCTCAACCGCTCGCTGCCCGGCGAGAGCTCCCGGGCGATGTTGGTGTCCTCGGGGAGAGCCTTTCCCTGCCCCGGCTCGGTGGCGAGGATCTGGTTCAGCACCGCTCGGGTCTCCACAGAGACGTCGCCCGACAGGGACTGGATGGCGGTGACGCGGGCCTCCGTCTCTTTCCCGAAGCGGGCGCGGAGGATGTCTGCCAGGCGTTGCTTGCGCGCCCGGAGGAAGGCGTTCTCCTCGCCGTCGATTGAGGCCACGAGCGGCTCGAGATGGTCGGGGTCGGGTCGCCGCGCGATCGCCTCCAGTGCCTCGCGGCGCACCGCAGGGTCGGGATCGGAAAGCTGGAACTGGACGAGCGCGCCGCCTACCACACGGCGGACCCCGCCATTGGGCTTGACCTGCTCGAAATCGTTCTCGGAAAAGGTGCCGATCTCCTCGTCAGTCGAGATGTCGCTGATCGTCAGCTGGTCATCGCCGATCTCCTCGCCGTAGAAGAACAGCCCGTCGGCGCTGCGCTGCCACACCTCCTTGTCCTGCCAGCGCGAGAGGAACTCCGCGATGCCGGGCAAGTCGCTCTCGATCAGCGCGTCGAGGAGCGTGCCCACCGTGCGGCGCCCGGGATCGGCGGCCTCCTCCGACTGCTCCTGCAGAACGTCCTGCAGGCTCTGCGCCGAAATCGGGCCGGAGAGGACGATCAGGATCAGGGCGATCAATGGACGGAGCATGGTCGAAATCCAGTCCTGGGCGGGTGGCAGGGCCCTCGCGGGTGACGGATTGCGAGTACGTAAGGCCGCGCTTCCGTCGGCCGCGATGCACGAGAGCGTCTCGTCGCGACCGCGGCCGGGATAGCGGGCCCTTCAGTAGTTCGAGGTCTGCTGCACGCAGGTATCGGTCTCGGTGTTGTACATGCCGCAATCGAGCTCGGCCCAATCGGATGTCAGGACCGCGGATTCGGGCAGGAAGTCGGTCCAGGCGTCGCCCGGCACGGGTTCGGTCTGGCTGATGATGTCGAACTGTCCGTCCCCCTGGATCTCGCCGATCAGGACCGGCTTGGTCAGGTGGTGGTTCGGCAACATCTCTGCGGTTCCGCCGGTGAGGTTGGGGAAGGTCTGTCCGACCGTCGCGCCCGCGACGGCGTCCACATCCGTGGTGCCCGCCTCCTTGACGGCGTTCACCCACATGTTGAAGCCGATGTAGTGGGCCTCCATCGGATCGTTGGTCACGCGATCCTCGTCGCCGATGAACTCGTGCCAGGTCGCGATGAACTCCTCGTTTTCCGGCGTGTCGGCCGACATGAAGTAGTTCCAAGCGGCGAGGTGGCCGACGAGGTTCGACGTGTCGAGCCCCGAGAGTTCCTCCTCGCCGACCGAGAAGGCGATGACAGGAATGTCGGCCGCATCGATCCCCTGCGCCGCGAGTTCCTTGTAGAAGCCGATATTGGCGTCGCCGTTGATCGTGGAGATCACGCCCACGAGGCTGCCGTCGGCGGCGAGTTCCTGCACGTCCGAGACGATGGTCGACCAGTCCGAGTGACCGAAGGGCGTGTAATTGACGAAGATGTCCTCCTCGGCGACCCCGTTGTTCTCGAGATAAGATTGCAGGATGTTGTTCGTCGTCCGGGGATAGACGTAGTCGGTGCCGAGCAAAGCGAATTTCTCGATTCCGAGTTCCTCGAGGAAGTAGTCGACCGCCGGGATCGCCTGCTGGTTCGGCGCGGCGCCGGTATAGAAGACGTTCTTAGAGCTCTCCTCTCCCTCGTACTGGACGGGATAGAACATCAGCCCGTTCAGTTCCTCGAGGACCGGGAGCACGGCCTTGCGGCTGGCGGAGGTCCAGGCGCCGAAGATCACGTCCGCCTCCTCGACCGTCAGGAGTTCGCGGGCCTTCTCCGCGAAGGTCGGCCAGTCGGATGCAGGATCGACCACGACCGGTTCGATCTGGCACCCGAGGAGCCCGCCCGCCTCGTTCTGCTGCTCGATGAGCATCATCATCGTGTCCTTGAGGGTCGTCTCGGAAATCGCCATCGTTCCCGAGAGGGAGTGCAGGACACCGACCTTGATCGGGCACTCGGTGTCCCGTGCCCCGGCAACGCCCGCCAGTGCGATTACGGCGCCGGTGGCGGCGCAAAGCAGTTTCAGCATGTGATCATCCCCATTCCTCGGCCGCTGCCGCGTCGATCGCCGGGCGGCGCTGGTCGCCTTCGAAGTCCTCGGACCCCGTCGTCTGATAGAGCGCTGGGCGCCATCATGCTCAGGCAACCGTTATCCGGCGCTGGCGGAACCGCGGATTGCCGCAGGATTGGGCGGCGCCTTCTCCGTTTGCCCAAGCCTTCGACGTCATGCTGGCGAAGGGCGGCGCGCCATCCGCCGGCCGGAGCAGGCCAGACCGGGGCCAGACCGGGGCCAGACCGGGGCCAGACCGGGGCCACACCAGCGCCCGTCGTATCGTCCCGGGGCATATCGGGTCGCGCAGATCCCTGACCGGGATCAGCGGCCGCTCGGGATTACGTGCATCGTCACGCCCTTGGTTCAGCGCGGTTTCCGAATCGCTTGCGTGCGTATCGTCACCCGGCGCAGGCGGCGGTCTCCTGCCCGGCGTGGCGGATGAGACGCTGATAGAAGTCAGGGCTTTCCGCGATATCGGTGCCCGGGGCTCGATCAGCGCCAGATGCGCTCCGGTACCCTCGATGACCGTTCGGACGAGCCCTTGATTGGCTTGCGGCTCAGAAAGGACGCAATCAATACACAGTTCCAGAACCGCATCGCGCACCTCCTCGATGCGAGCGGCGAGGTCTGAGGTGGTCCCCATTTCCCGGACAGGTTTGCGGCGCTGCTAAGCTTGCCTGGTGATCATGCCGCCGCCTTGAGGCCGGGGCCCTGATGGGCCTCGATCGGTGTTCTACCTTCAAGTGCCGAATGTGGGCGCTCGTGTGTGGACGTGTGTGGACGCCCCCTTGGATGCAAGCGGAATCTTGGTCACGGTCGGGCATGTGATCAGGTGCGGTCGTGTGTCCGGCGTCGAAGATACGGCCTGTCATGTGCCGCGGGCCTGTATGGAGATATGCAGGTCAGGACCAGTTCGCTTACCCGCGCTCGGAGGCGCATCGGCGGCAATGATGGTTCTCCCGACCCGGTCTCTTGACCGTCTGCCCTTACGTTCCCGCGCTCCCTCTCACATCCGGCTGCAATCCGGCGACACCGGCCTATGCCGCCACCATCGTCGGATCCCTGCAATCCTCGCCCTTGCGCAGCAGCGCCCAGGCCGTGCGCGCCATGCGGTTGGCCAAGGCCACCGCGACCAGCATCTTCGGCTTGCGGGCCATCATCCGAGCAAGCCATGACCCGTCGGGAGCGCCCTTGCGTGCCGCCCATCGCACCACTGCGACGGCCCCGACGATCAGCAGCCTCCGGATGTCGCGCTGCCCCATCTTCGAGATCCGGCCTGTCCTTGCCGCCGCCTGAATGCCGGCGCGGCGTGAGGCCGACCCAGGCGGCAAAGTCCCGCCCCTTCGAGAACGTCTCCATCGGCGGCGCGAACGTGGTGATCGCCGCGGCGGTCACCGCACCCACTCCCGGGATTGTCGTCAGCCGCCGCGCCGTGTCGTCGGTGGTCACGCGCCTGCGCAGTTCAATGTCGAGGTCCGCGATCCTCCCAGCCAGCCCGGCAATCTGGTCCAGCAGCAGGCGCGCCAAGTCACGCACCGCTGTGGGCAACATGCCATCATCGCCGTCGATGATCGCCGCAAGGCGTCCAACATGCGCAGGGCCCGCAGGTGCCACGATGCCCTGCTCGGCAAGATGCGCGCGCAGGGCGTTGATCGTCTGCGTGCGCTGGCGAACCAGAAGGTCCCGGGTCCGGCAAGCCATCGCCGCAGCCTGCTGGGCCTCACTCTTCACGGCCACGAACCGCATAGGCGGGCGCGACGCAGCCTCCGTGATCGCCTCGGCATCCGCCATGTCGTTCTTCTGCCGCTTCACGAACGGCTCACATGAGGAGGATTGGATCAAGCAGAACTTTTCAGCCCATTGGTTTCCCCCCTTATCGTTTCGGATCTCGGGTCCGGCCCCCTGATGGAACGCGTGTCGAGGACCTGCGCGCTCAAGCTCACATACGGTCGCCGGTGAGACCGGCTGCACCATCATCCCGCATCCTGCGGTCGGGGCTCGGGAAGACGGGACCATTCTTAACTACGGCTGTTTCGGGCCATGCCATTCGCCGGTCCGTCCGCCCGGATCCGCCGGGGCTGATCAGGCCCCGGTGGAACGCTGGAAGTTGCTGATCTTCGAGGTGGCGGTCACACGGTCTTCATGGCCGCCCCCTCGATCACGACGCCGCTGGTCACGTATTTCCATAAGGCAACGAGCAGTTTCCGCGCCAGAGCCACGATCGTGACTTTCTTCGCACGCGCGCCAAGCTGGCGGACCCTGTCGTGGAACCACCGGGCGAGCGCCGATCCCGGCTGGTGTCTCAGCCAGAGCCAGGCCATTTCCACGCAGATGGCGCGCAGGCGGGGATTGCCCGCCTTGGAGACCCCCTGTTCGTGGTTGATCGTGCCGCTCTTCCACGGCGTGGGTGCAAGTCCGGCATAGGCCGCAACCTGGCGCCTGTTCTCGAATGTCCGGAACAGCCCTTCGGACCACAGGGCGCCGGCAAAGCCCGGGCCGATGCCCTTGAGCTCGAGTAGCATTCGCACCGGGGCCGGCGCCGAGCCGGTGATCTGGGCCTCGGCAAGGAGCGCATCGCGTTCCGCCTTCACGGTCTCGATCTGTCGATTCAGGAGCTCGATGATCTCCAACTCGCGCAGGACCAGCGCCTTGAGGTGGGGTGGCAGGGGGCGCCCGTCTCCGGTGCGCAGCTCTTCCAGCCGGTCTCGGCGGTCCTTGTTTCGAGGCTCATAACCTCCGATGCCCTGTGCGAAGAGCACCCCCTTTACCCGGTTCACGTGCCGGATGCGTTCTCCGATCAGGCTCTTTAGCTCTCGGCAAACACGGCGACGATCTTCTTCTTCCGGTGTCGGCACGCGCACCATGGCGCAAACCCGGGGCTCGCCGCGCCTCCAGGCCATGAGAGTGCGGACGAGAGCTTCACCGTCGATCCGGTCCGTCTTGGCTCGGCGGTGCCGACGCGAGACCGCGATCGAGGCCGGGTCGACCACATGGCTCTCGATGCCCGCAGCCACCAATGCGCGGTGTATCCAGAACCCGTCCAGTCCGGCCTCTTGAATCGTGATTGCGGGGACCACTTGGCCGGTCCGATGCTGCACAGTACGTTGCAAGTCCGAGAAGCGCTTCAGCAGGTCCGGCATGTCGCCGCCCCGAACTTGATGCCGCGACATCTTCGGGCCCAGAGGCGCCGCAAGCACCGTCATCAGCAAAGTCGACCGGCTCACATGAGGAGGATACGAAAATCGCCGCGCATTCGGACGTCGTGAACGCGGCTGCGGGGGAGGTCTCTGTCGTCGACATGGCAATAATCTCCATCGGGAAGGTGGGCGCCTTGACCCTTTCAGAGCCATGTCCGCCCGTCTCCTCATCGGAATCTTCACACAAGCCGGCGGAACCAGCCGAACATCGTGACCGAGATCGCCGATCGACCGGCCCCAGTGATGAGCACTTGCGCAGGCCTCCATTGCCACCACGCAGGGCGGCTGTGCTGCCATGAACTTCGGCAGCTGCGTGCGCGACAGTTTCCGACGGAAGACCACCGACCCGTCCGCACCGGCGCCATGCGCCCGAAACACGTTCTTGGCCAGATCCAGACCGATGATGCTAACCTCTCCCATGGACGCTCCCCTCCGTAGCGGCGTTTCAACACCCGCCACCTTGCCACATCGATGCCGCCGGGGGGCGTCCACCCCATCGCTTGCGGTCCTCCTTCAGCGCCGATTGCACCAGCGAGGCCAGCCCGTCATGCCCCTTGCGGAAATCGACGGGCTGTGTCGCCACGAGAATCCGCGTCTTGTGCGACGGTAACATCACGAGAGCGCTCCGAGCGCCCGAACTATCTCGGCGATGCGCGCGGCCGGCGTATCGGCATCGAGGTGGACCGTGACATCGCCGACGCTGATCCGGACTTCGGCCGTGACGGGAGTGCTGGCAGCATCGCAAGGCGGAGGCTCGGCGTCGCACACCATCAGAGGTGCGAAAACGGCCTCATCCCCATCGGCATCTGCCGCCGGCAGGACCAGGTCTCCGTCCTTCGCCAGGCGCCGCCAGGCAGAGAGCTGGTTGGCCTGAATGCCGAACCGCGCCGCCACCTCGTTGACCGTCGCGTCCGCGCGAAGAGTCTCGGCGACGGCCTGCGCCTTCACCTCGTCCGGCCAGCGCCGTTGCCCGGAGGCGTAAATCTCTACCCCGAGCGATCTGAGAAACGCATTCGTAGCACACATTGCGAAACGCACTCCCTGCCTTGCGATGGGAATGGCCTCGCATTGGCAGGAACAGCGAGGAAGGTGGGCGCCAGACGCTTGCAGTTACCCACAAGTCGTGTGGCGAATTGATTCACCCACCAGACCTGACCTTGCCTGCGCAGACACGACCATGATTCGTCATGTGGCGCCAAATGATTGAGGTGCGGGCGTGGGGCAGAGTTGGGTGGAAACGGAAACTGCGGGCTGTGATCTGGGAGATGGCCGGCTAAACCGGCGCCTCGGGACGATGCTCGAGGCTCTTGGGGAACGGCCGGGGAAATCGCTGCCCACGGCGTTTCAGGACTGGTCGAACACCAAGGCAGCCTACCGCTTCTTTTCCAACGGGAATGTCAGCGAAGACAAGATCCTGGAGGGCCATTTCGGCGCCTCTGCCCTGCGCATCGGGGCAACAGACGGTCCCATCCTGATCCTTCAGGATACCACGGAGTTCTCCTTCAAGCGCTCGGCTCCGGAGAAGGTCGGATTCACGAAGATGTCCACCGGACGCAAGCTGAAGGAAGGCCGCTACCAGAAGCATGCTGTCTGCGGCCTCCTGATGCATGCGAGCCTGGCGATCACGCCGGACGGCCTGCCGCTTGGCCTGACGGCGGCCAAGTTCTGGTCGCGCACCAGGTTCAAGGGAACCGCCGCGCTCAAGCGCCGGATCAATCCGACCCGGGTGCCGATCGACCAGAAGGAAAGCATGCGCTGGCTCGACAACCTGCGACTGTCCAGCGAGCTGGCAGGGGCGCCCGAACGCTGCGTGCATGTCGGCGACCGGGAAAGCGACATCTACGAGCTCTACTGCCTGGCCGAAGAACTCGGGACCGGCTTTCTCGTCCGGAGCTGCGTTGATCGCCTTGCGGAGGATGGCGGCACGACCATTGCCAAGGTGATGTCGGAGGTGCAGTCCAGCGGCACCCACGAGGTCCGGTTCCGCGATGCGCAGGGCAATGACCATTGCGCCGTGCTGTCGGTTCGGCATGCCACGATGACGGTCCGCCCGCCGATTGGAAAGCAGGGGAAATACCGGCATCAGGAGCTCCAGATCATCCATGCCGAGGAGCTCGACCCGCCGGAAGGCCGGGCGCCCGTCTTCTGGAAGCTGATCACGAACCTGCCGGTGGCGACCCACGCGGAGGCCGTGAACAAGCTCGAATGGTATGCCCTGCGGTGGAAGATCGAGACATTCTTCCGGACCCTGAAAACCGGCTGCCGGATCGAGGAGATGCGCCTCGCCACGGCCGATCGCCTGGCCAACTGCATCGCGCTGTGCTGCGTCGTGGCCTGGCGGGTGTCCTGGTTGACAATGCTCAGCCGCGAGGCGCCGGCCGCGGACCCTGCTGCGGTCTTCACCGACGCCGAGCGCTACCTGCTCGAGCACGCGTCGCAGGACAGAAAACGCCAGGCACCGCGGGCTCTCGATTTCTATGTCAGGGCGGTCGCAAGGCTCGGAGGCTATCTCGACCGCGGTTCCGACCCGCCACCGGGGACGACCGTCATGTGGCGGGGCTTCTCCCGCCTCGCCGACCTCGTCGAAGGAGCTCGCATCGCAGCGCCGCCGGACACTTGTGGGTAACTGCAAGCGCCAGACGACGCTTACTTTGCATTTGCCAGTTATCCACGAGAAAAAGCAAAAGATGCGCCAGACTTGCGTGCGACAGCTTCGCGGCGACGTGGACGAAACCGCTCTCGCGGTATTGGCGCTTGTGTCGGGTGATGCGCTCTGATCGGAGCGGTGCGATTTGGTGGATGGGCATGCCTGTCGGACGATTGGGACCTTCTCAATCCGATGACAGGAGGCTTCCATGTCCGATCAACATGTCCCCGCTCTGCGCCGGCGGTTTCTCGAAGATATGCGCATTAAGGGCCTGCAGCCGAAGACGCAGACCATGTACCTGCTGGCGATGCGCGACTTCACGCGGTTTTTGGGTCGCTCGCCCGATACGGCGACACTCGAGGATCTGCGGGCGTTCCAACTGGATATGTCCGAGAAGGGCACCGGCTCGGCGACGTTCAACAACCGGCTGACCGTCTTGGGCTTCTTCTTCTCGGCGACCTGCGCGCGCGAGGAGAGTGCAGGCGGAACAGAAAGCGATCCGGTGGATCGTTTTCCCGCCAAACCGGCACATGCGCTGTCAGCGCTTGGCGAAGAAGATCCCGGTCGTGCTCAGCGCCGAGGAGGTGACGCGCATTCTCGAAGTCGCACCCGGCCCCGGCCTCAGGTACCGCGCCGCGTTCAGCGTTGCCTATGGCGGCGGCCTCCGGGCCAGCGAAGTGACCCATCTGCGTGTGCCCGATATCGACAGTGACCGGATGCTGATCCGCATCGACCAGGGCAAGGGCCGCGCTTCGGCCTCCGCGTGGCGGAGCGGACGATGGGTTCGATCCTCCGCCGGCTCGGCTTTGTGAAGTTGTCGGCGCGGCCGCGTCATCCCCAGAGCGATCCGGAAGCCCGAGAGCTATATAAAAACGGATGGCCCGCCCCGTCTGCAAGAGCTTTATTTCCGGCGGCGTCTGACAGGTCCTTCGCGTATCGGCATGGTCGCCGTCGCCAAGATGGAGATCCGCGCTCCCGAGCCTCATAAACTTCACGGCGTCATCGCGCCATCTTTTTAACCAGGCTTTCGAAACGCCGGTAAACCGTCAGGCCATCTTTCAAAGTCCTCCCGCAGACATCGTGAGGTCGTTCAGCTTGCGGAGGCTGAGGACCAATTGCTTGAGGCCGCCGTCGGCCGATCTGCCTCGAACGCGACGCCCTTGCGCAACGTCGCCCAGGCGATGCGAGCGAGTTTGTTGGCGAGCGCCACGACAACGGTGTTGCGATGTCGCCTGGCCAGCAAGCCGCGCAGCCAATCGCCCAAAGGCGTCTGGCTCTCGGCGAGAGACGGCAAGGCCGCTCTGGCGCCGTGGATCAGCAACGTGCGCAGATATTTGTCGCCGCGCTTGGTGATCCCCAGAAGCCTTGGCTTGCCGCCGGTCGTATGTTGCCGCGGAACGAGGCCGAGCCAAGCGCCAAGATCACGCCCGCGCGCGAAAGCCGCCCCATCGCCTATGGCGGCGACGAGGGCCGTGGCGTTCAAGGCGCCGATCCCGGGGATCGTGACCAGACGGCGGCTCGCCTCGTCGATCCGGGCGTGTTCGACGAATTCCCGGTCGAGGGCGCCAATACGGCCGTCAAGTAGTTCAGGCTGAACAAACTTTCGGCGTGCCTTTCTGGTGCTTGCCGAGGGAGATTTCGGCGATCGCCGCGGCCAGGACTGCGGCGATCGCGGCGTGCAAGAAGGCCAGAAGAGCTCTCAGGTGGGCGAGGATCTTGCGGATGTTGTGGCCGCAGCCGCACAGGACGGCGAAGATCGCGTCGCCGAACGTGCCCTTCAGCGGGCAGCGTGACAGGCGGCCGTCGGTTTTCATGTGGCCGATTTCCGGCTCGATGGCGCTGCGCCGTCGCAACAGCTGTCTCAGCGCCGGGGTCAGGCCGCGGCGCGTGCCGCTGATCAGGACCTGCGTGCGCGCCACGCCGTGGCCGCGGTATCCGCGATCCACGACCGCCAGCGCAGGCGTCTGGCCGGTCAGGATGGCGACCTGCTCAAGCGCTTCCGGCAAGGTGTGGCCGTCATAGGGATTGCCCGGCAACGCACGCATGCCCACGACGAACCCCTCGTCGATGGTCGTGGCGAGGCTGACCTTCGTGCCGAACTCGTAGCGATTGCGGGCCTTGCCCTTGGAGATGCAGTCGACCTCCGGCTCGTGCAGCGCGTAGATCTTGCCGCGGCTCCTGGGGCCCTGGTGCAGCAGGCGGCCCACCAGCACCAGCATGTCCAGAACGCGCTCGCGCAGCGGACCCGCAGGGATCGCATCCAGCTGGCGGCGGAGGTCGCGCAGCACGCGGCCGGTGTAGCCCTTCAGCTTTTTCAGGGTCTTGCGCATGCGCTTGAACTGTCGGGCATGGGCGTATCGGCCGGCCTGCATGGCCAGGCGCGGCGCCAGCCGGTTGTAGTTCTGCCGCAGCGTGACCCCGGCTTCACTTGCAAGGGCGACAAGCTGATTGCGGGCCTTGTCATAGAGGCGCGCGTCGGTCGGGTGCGCGATGTTTTTCTCCATGACCGTGGTGTCGACGGCGACGCGCGACAGGCTGTCGTCATCGATCGTGCCCGATGCCCGCCCGGCCTCGATGGTCTTCGTGAGCAGCCACTCGGCCCCTTCCTCACCGATCCGCTGCCGCCAGCGGGTCAGGCAGGACGGGTCGATCGGTGGGCGGTGCTGGAGTGAGGCGGGGAACAGATCGGTCCGGTGGACCGATCTGCCGCCGAACGTCTCACCGGTGAAATGCTGATAGTAGGGGTTCTCGACCCAGCGCGCGACGACTGCCTCGTCCGACAGCCGGTAGGCGTGCTGGAGATACAGCAGCCCCGCCACCAGCCGCGGCGAGGTCGCGGGCCGCCCCCGATGCGATGGGAAGAACCCGGCCCATTCCCGTTCGAAGAACTCCCAGTCGATCAGCGCCGCCAGCGTCGCCAGCTCGTGACGCATGTCGATCATGTCGGTGAGGCGGGGGCGCAGGAGATCGTCCTGCTCTTCCCGGCGGGGATGGGGCTTCATCGGGGCTCCGGAATTCGCAAGGTTTCGAAGGCCAGAATACGAAACCCTGCAAATCGGCGCCAGCGTTTCAGCATGATCTGCGCGGTAAATCAGCAGGTTGGGAGTTATTCAGGGTGAACTAATGAGCATTGCCGTGATCAGGAGGGCGCCGACCACCTTCAACGCCATCGCGAGGGAAAGCGTCAGGGCAAGTCGCTCCCGGTCTGGGTCGAAGCCGTCGGCTCGGGCGAGATCGGGATTCAGAGTGGAAAGCAGGAGCGCGGGCCAGCGCCACGCGACGAGTCCGCCCACCAGGATCGCTCCGCCCCAGATCACGGCCAGATCCGCCCGGCTCACCGCCAGGATGTCACCGAAAAGAAAGGACATTACGTCGATACGGACCGTCTCCAGCAAGGATACGGCCACGAGGCCGCAGGCCAGAGAGGAATGTGCCATCACGCCAAGCGCCGTATCCGTTGCGCAGCTCCGCCCGGCGAGCGCCGCGACGGCGCCTGCCATCAGGAGAGCCATAACGACCGTTCCGGCGAATATTGGCAGCGACAACGCGAGCGACAGCGCAACGCCGAGGATCGCGGCATGCGCAGTCGCGTCGCCGAAATAGGCCATTCGGCGCCATACAACGAGGCAGCCAAGCGGCGCGGCGGCCAATGCGGTGCCAATGCCGGCCAGTATCGCGCGGACCATGAAATCGGAGAGCATCAGCCTGCCCTCTCTCCGCTCGGGGACGAGCGGGTGCCGATAGAGGGCGAGAGCACCTTGCGTGCCCTCCCCGAAGAGCGCCCGATAGACCGGCGCCTCTGCCACCACCTCGGGAGCGCCCTCGCAGCAGACATGGCCGTTGAGGCAGATCACCCGGTCGGACGCGCTCATGACCACGTGCAGATCGTGGCTGACCATGAGCACGGCGCACCCGGTCTCAGACCGGACCTCTTCGATCCGGCGGTAGAATGCCGCGGCACCGGACCGGTCGAGACCCGCCGTGGCTTCGTCGAAGATCAGCACGTCCGGCGCTCCGAGGACCGCCCGCGCCAGAAGAACGCGCTAAAACTGGCCGCCTGAGAGCTCGGCCATCTGGCGGCGGGTCGGATCGGGAGCCCCGGCGGCGTCGAGCGCAGCGCGCTTCTCCCTCGTCGAGGTAAGGTTCGACAGCCCGAGGAAGCGCCCGACGGTCACGGGAAGGGACGGGTCGAGGTCCAGTCGCTGTGGAACGTAGCCGAGGCGAAGTCCCTGTGCGCGGCGAACCGTTCCGCGCTCGGCTGGACCCCTCCGATCAGCGTCCGCAGGAGGGTGGACTTGCCGGACCCGTTCGGGCCGACGATGGTGAAGATATCGCAGCGCGCGATCCGCAAATCGATACGGTCGAGGACCGTCGAGGAGCCGTATCGCACGTTCACGTCATCTGCCTCCAGAAGTGCGGGTCTACGGGGATTCGCCTCCGATTGCGTGCAGGCGGGACAGTGCCCCTCCGCCTCTCGCACGGTGCGTTCGATCGAGAAACCCGCCGCCTTCGCCGCACGGACGAGTTCTCCCTCCTGCGGATCCGCCTCGGCCTCCTCGATCTGCCCGCAAGATCGGCAGATCAGGAAGGCGGGGACGTGCCGTCTGTCGGGATGGGCGCAGGCGACTTAGGCATTCAGCCTCTCGAGCCGGTGGGCGAGCCCGTTCGCGGTCAGAAAGTTCAGCGCGCGATAGGCCCCCGGCGGCTTCGAACCCAGCCCTTCCGCCCGGAGACGGTCGAGGATCTCGTACGCGCCTATCTGACCGGCCTCCGGTCCGAGCGCCGGCTCTGCGAGGAGGTCCATCTGAACCTGGCGCATCGGTGGTTCTGCCGGCTCGGTCTCGATGGCCGGATTCCTGACCATTCCACCTTCTCGAAATATCGCCACGGCAAGTTCCGCGACAGCGATCTGCTCCGGCTGGTCTTCGAAGGCGTGGTGGCGCTTTACATAGTTCACCCTGAACAACTCCCAACCTGCTGATTTTTCGCGCAGATCATGTTGAAACGCTGGCGCCGAATTGCAGGGTTTCGTATTCTGGCCTTCGAAACCTTGCAAATTCCGGAGCCCCGATGAAGCCCCATCCCCGCCAGGAAGAGCAGGACGATCTCCTGCGCCCACGCCTGACCGACATGATCGACATGCGCCACGAGCTGGCGAAGCTGGCGGCGCTGATCGACTGGGAGTTCTTCGAACGGGAATGGGCCGGGTTCTTTCCGTCGCACGCGGGCGGCCGGCGACCTCGCCGCGGCTGGTGGCGGGGCTGCTGTATCTCCAGCACGCCTACCGGCTGTCCGACGAGGCTGTCGTCGCCCGCTGGGTCGAGAACCCCTACTACCAGCACTTCACCGGCGAGACGTTCTCCCCCCCCTCCCCCTTCAGCACCGCCCGCCGATCGATCCGTCCTCGCTGACCCGCTGGCGCAACCGGATCGGCGAAGAAGGGGCCGAGTGGCTGCTCACGAAGACCATCGAGGCGGGGCGGCATCCGGGACGGTCGATGACGACAGCCTGTCGCGCGTCGCCATGGACACGACGGTCATGGAGAAGAACATCGCGCACCCGACCGACGCGCGGCTGTATGACAAGGCCCGTCGGCAACTCGTCGCGCTGGCCGACGACGCCGGGGTCACGCTCCGGCAGAACTACAACCGGCTGGCGCCGCGGCTGGCGATGCAGGTCGGCCGCTACGCCCATGCGCGCCAGTTCAAGCGCATGCGCAAGGCCCTGAAAAAGCTGAAGGGCTACACCGGCCGCGTCCTGCGCGACCTTCGCCGCCAGCTGGATGCGATCCCCGAGGGTCCGCTGCGCGAGCGCGTTCTGGACACCCTCGTGCTGGTCGGGCGCCTGCTGCACCAGGGGCCGAAGAGCCGCGGCAAGATCTACGCGCTGCATGAGCCGGAGGTCGACTGCATCTCCAAAGGCAAGGCCCGCAAGCGCTACGAGTTCGGCACCAAGGTCAGCCTGGCCACAACGATCGACGAGGGCTTCGTCGTCGGCATGCGGGCCCTGCCGGGTAACCCCTACGACGGCCACACCCTGCCCGAAGCGCTGGAGCAGGTCGCCATCCTGACCGGCCAGACGCCCGCGCTGGCGGTCGTCGATCGCGGATATCGCGGCCACGGCGTGTCGACGACGCAGGTCCTGATCAGCGGCACGCGCCGCGGCCTGACCCCGACGCTGAAACGGCTGCTGCGACGGCGCAGCGCCATCGAGCCCGAGATCGGCCACATGAAAACCGACGGCCGCCTGTCTCGCTGCCCGCTGAAGGGCACGTTCGGCGACGCGATCTTCGCCGTCCTCTGCGGCTGCGGCCACAACATCCGCAAGATCCTCGCCCACCTCAGGGCTCTTTTGGCCTTCTTGATCGCCGCACTCGCCGTGGTCATGACGCCCCGATGGCCGAAAACTGCCGGGGCAATCATCAGAGAGGCCAGCCGGAAGTTTGTTCAGCCTGAACTCTTTATTCGGCAGCGTCCGCCCGCCCCTTCGCCAAGACGCCGGACGCCATGGCGGTGATCGCCTCCGTGACGGCCGTGGCGGTTTCCTACGCGACCGACACGCCGACCGGGCCGACCATCGTCTGCGTCGCCGCCGCCTTCTTCAGCCTGTCGGGCCTCGCCGCGGCGGTCCGCCGGTTGCGGGCCTTTTCCATCGACTAGGAGCGCTCCGCTCGGCCCGCCGGTCGAATTGATTCACGTCAAGGACCCTTCGTCAT
>CAVZOA010000011.1:0-22105 GCA_963776705.1 uncultured Alphaproteobacteria bacterium | reverse complement strand
CGATGTCGGATTTCAGCACGCGGAAGCCGCGCTCGATGTCGGCGAGGCTCTTGTAGTTCAGGCTGAACAAACTTTCGGCCTGCCTTTCTGGTCGTTGCCGCGTAAGATTTCGGCGATCGCCGCGGCCAGGACTGCGGCTATTGCGGCGTGCAACAGGGCCAAAAGAGGCTCTCAGGTGGGCGAGGACCTTGCGGATGTTGTGGCCGCAGCCGCACAGCACGGCGAAGATCGCGTCGCCGAACGTGCCCTTCAGCGGGCAGCGTGACAGGCGCCCGTCGGTTTTCATGTGGCCGATTGCGGCTCGATGGCGCTGCGCCGTCGCAACAACTGTTTCAGCGCGGGGGTCAGGCCGCGGCGGGTACCGCTGATCAGGACCTTCGTGCGCGCCACGCCGTGGCCGCGATATCCGCGGTCCACGATCGCCAGCGGCGGCGTCTGGCCGGTCAGGATGGCGACCTGTTCCAGCGCTTCCGGCAACGTGTGGCCGTCATAGGGATTGCCCGGCAACGCGTGCATGCCCACGACGAGCCCTTCGTCGATGGTGGTGGCGAGGCTGACCTTCGTGCCGAACTCGTAGCGATTGCGGGCCTTGCCCTTGGAGATGCAGTCGACCTCCGGCTCGTGCAGCGCGTAAATCTTGCCGCGGCCCTGGGGCCCTGGTGCACAGGCGGCCCACCAGCACCAGCATGTCCGAACGCGCTCGCGCAGCGGACCCGCAGGGATCGCATCCAGCTGGCGGCGGAGGTCGCGCAGCACGCGGCCGGTGTAGCCCTTCAGCTTTTTCAGGGCCTTGCGCATGCGCTTGAACTGTCGGGCATGGGCGTTCGGCCGGCCTGCATGGCCAGGCGCGGCGCCAGCCGGTTGTAGTTCTGCCGCAGCGTGACCCCGGCTTCACTTGCAAGGGCGACAAGCTGATTCCGGGCCTTGTCATAGAGGCGCGCGTCGGTCGGGTGCGCGATGTTTTTCCCATGACCGTGGTGTCGACGGCGACGCGCGACGGCTGTCGTCATCGATCGTGCCCGATGCCCGCCCGGCCTCGATGGTCTTCGTGAGCAGCCACTCGGCCCCTTCCTCACCGATCCGCTGCCGCCAGCGGGTCAGGCAGGACGGGTCGATCGGTGGGCGGTGCTGGAGTGAGGCGGGGAACAGATCGGTCCGGTGGACCGATCTGCCGCCGAACGTCTCACCGGTGAAATGCTGATAGTAGGGGTTCTCGACCCAGCGCGCGACGACTGCCTCGTCCGACAGCCGGTAGGCGTGCTGGAGATACAGCAGCCCCGCCACCAGCCGCGGCGAGGTCGCGGGCCGCCCCCGATGCGATGGGAAGAACCCGGCCCATTCCCGTTCGAAGAACTCCCAGTCGATCAGCGCCGCCAGCGTCGCCAGCTCGTGACGCATGTCGATCATGTCGGTGAGGCGGGGGCGCAGGAGATCGTCCTGCTCTTCCTGGCGGGGATGGGGCTTCATCGGGGCTCCGGAATTCGCAAGGTACGAAGGCCAGAATACGAAACCCTGCAAATCGGCGCCAGCGTTTCAGCATGATCTGCGCAGTAAATCAGCAGGTTGGGAGTTATTCAGGGTGAACTGATTACCGGGATGTTGACGTCTATAGGGCACGATTGGCTTTTTAGAGATTTGAAGTTACTCGGCAACAAAACAAGGCTCTGAGCCAGTAGCAATTTGCATTTGAATATGGACACCTCCGGAAACCTCGCCCTGAATGTCGGATCGTAATTCAATCGTCCTGACGGGGTGGAGGTTGATCATGACGGGTCAGTTGGGGTTCTGGTCGATCACGGACCGGCTGGCGGAGATCGCAGGCCACAGGGCGATCCGCTGGAGACGCTGGCGGCGACGGTGGATTTGGAGATGTTCCGGCCTGTTCTGGAGACGACCCTGGGTCGGCCGCCGCGCTGGAAGGGCGGCCGCCCGCCGTTCGACCCGGTGCTGAAGTTCCGGATGGTGAGGGTATGAACGCCACCAATTCGAGTGAATGCCCGAACGTTGCAGTCGCTGCACGGATTGTCGCTGGGGCAGACCGGGTATCTCGTCCGGGACAGGCTATCGTGGATGCGGTTTTTTCAGCTCGGCCCCGAGGACCGGGGGCCGGACGCGAACACATTGCGGGACTTCCGCGAGGCCCTGATCGCGGCGGGCGCGCTCGACGCGCTGTTCGAACGGCTCGACCGAGCCATCACGGGAGCCGGGTATCTGCCGCGCGGCGGCCAGATCGTCGATGCGAGCCTCCTCGCCGCCCCGCGGCAGCGGAACACCCACGGGGAGAAGGCGGCCATCAGGGAGGGCAAGTCCGCTGCGGAGATCTGGCCGGACAAGCCGGCCAAGGCCCGCTAGAAGGATGTCGATGGGCGCTGGACGGTCAGATACTCGAAGGCGAAGGTCCGGACCGACGGTACGAAGCCGGTCGATCTCGCGATCCCGGTCTATGGCTACAAGTTCCACATCTCGATCGACCGGATGCACGGGCTGATCCGCCGCCAAGCCATCACCGACGCCGCTCGGCACGACGGCAGGCGGGCAACTCCGCGAAGGGCTGATCGCCCGCTCCAACACGTCGCGCTCGGTCTGGGCGGACAGCGCTTACCGCTCGGCCGAGAACGAGGATTGGCTGGAGGCGCACGGAATGGTCAGCCGCATCCACCGCAAGAAGCCGCGGGGCCGGCCGATGCCGAAGCCGACCCGCCGCGCCAATGCCGCAAAGTCGGCGGTGCGCTCGAAGGTCGAGCACGTCTTCGCCCACCAGAAGGCCCGCATGGGGATGACCATCCGCACCATCGGCCTCGCGCGGGCGCGAGCGGCGATCACGCTGGCCAACATGGCGTACAACATCAGCCGTTGGCGGTGGCTCGACAGCCGAGCTGTGCCCGCCTGACAACGATCACCCTCCAATCCGACCAGATCCGGGCTGGAGATGGCCCAAGGGGCGCACGTCAGGGCGGCGTCATACGCCGCGCCAAGCTCAGAGCGCCGCTAAATGGCAGTAAGCGGAGGTGTCCATATTACTGTTTAAGAGCCGCCCGCCCTGCCCAGGCGCCCGTCGCGAGGCAGGCCGTCAGGAGGTAGCCGCCCGTGGGCGCCTCCCAGTCGAGCATCTCGCCGCAGGCGAAGGTGCCGGGGCGGGCCGTCAGCATGAGGCGATTGTCCACCGCGTCCCAGGAGAGGCCGCCGGCGGTGGAGATCGCCTCGTCGAGCGGGCGGAGGCCGTCGTGCCGGACCGGGAGGTGCTTGACGAGGGGCGCGGGGTCGGCGGGCAGGGGGCGTCCGAATTCCATCAGGAGGGCGATGGTGGCGGGGTCGAGGCGGAGGGCCTTGCGGAGGCGGTTGCCGACGGAGCCCTTCGCCGCGGCGAGGCGGCGGGAAACCTGGGCCTGCGACCAGTCGGGCTTGAGGTCGAGGGCGAGGGGGGCGCCCTCGCGGATCGCGCGGGACACGGCGTAGATGCCGCCGCCCTCGAGGCCGCGTCTCGAGATGACGAATTCGCCGCGGTGGGCGGTGCCGCCGACGAGCAGCGCGGCGGTCTTCACCGGGGCGCCGAAATGCCGGGTCAAGTGGGGAGACCACGGGATCGCGATGCCGGAATTGGCCGGGGCGAAGGGGGTCACGGGGATGCCGTGGGAGGACAGGAGGCCCGCCCAGTGCCCGTCCGATCCCAGCCGGGACCAGCTCGCCCCGCCCAGTGCCAGGATCACGGCGCGGGCGGAGACCTCCGCGGGGCCCTCTGGGGTGGAAAACGACGTTCCGCCCGTCCAGTCCCAGCGGGTGCGGAGCGCCACGCCGTAGCCGTCGAGCCGGGCGAGCCAGGCGCGCAGGAGCGGCGAGGCCTTCATGGCGGTCGGGAAGACGCGGCCCGTGGAGCCGGTGAAGAGCGGCTGGCCCAGCCCCTCGGCCCAGGCCACGACCTCGGCCGGGCCGAAGGCGGCGAGCATCGGGTCGAGGCGCGGGCAGGCATAGGCGGCGCGGAGGGTCTCCGGGGCCTCGTCCTTGGTGAGGTTCAGGCCGGACTTGCCGGCCATGAGGACCTTGCGCGCCGGCGACGGCATGCGGTCGGCGACGAGCACGGACGCGCCGGCGCGGCCGAGGTTCTCGGCGGCCATGAGGCCGGCCGGGCCGGCGCCGATCACGAGGGCGTCGATGTCGCTCATGCGCGTTTCCTACGCCGGGATTGTGCGGAGGCGCAAAGGGGCGCGGCTTTGCCGCGCGCGGGCGAGCCGCTAGATACCCTGCGGCACAAGGAGGTCGCCCGGATGTCTGCCATCGTCTCCGTCGAGAAGCTGACGAAACGCTACGAAGGCGGCGTGCACGCGCTGAAGGAGGTGGATCTCGCCATCGAGGAGGGGGAGATTCTGGCGCTGCTCGGGCCGAACGGCGCGGGCAAGACGACGCTCATCTCCTGCATCTGCGGCATCGCCTCGATCACGAGCGGACGCGTGCTCGTCGGCGGGCACGACAACGTGACCGAGTACCGCGCCGCGCGCTCCCAGATCGGGCTGGTGCCGCAGGAGGTAAATCTCGAACCCTTCGAGCGGGTGATCAACACCGTGCGCTTCTCCCGCGGGCTCTTCGGCAAGGGGCCGGACGAAACCTATCTCGAGGAGACGCTCCAACGGCTGTCCCTCTGGGACAAGCGGACCGCGCAGGTCAAGGAGCTCTCGGGGGGCATGAAGCGGCGGGTGCTGATCGCCAAGGCGCTGGCCCACGAGCCGCGCATCCTGTTCCTCGACGAGCCGACCGCCGGCGTGGACGTGGGGCTCCGCCGCGAGATGTGGGAGACGGTGGCGGAGCTGAAGCGGACCGGCGTGACGATCATCCTCACCACCCATTACATCGAGGAGGCCGAAGCGATGGCCGACCGGATCGGCATCGTCTCGCAGGGCGAGATCAAGCTCGTGCGCGAGAAGGCGCGGCTGATGCGGGAACTCGGTCGCAAGCGCTTCGTCATCGAGTTGATGGAGCCGGCGGAGAGCGTGCCCGAGGGGCTCGGCGGCTACGAGCTGGACCTGGCGCGGGACGGGCGGGAGCTGGTCTACACCTACGAGACGGGGGGCGACGGGACCGGGATCACGCGGCTGCTGAACGACCTCGCGGAGCGCGGATTGCGGGCGCGGGACGTGCGCACCGAGCAATCGTCGCTCGAGGACATCTTCGTGGATCTGGTGGGGGAGGGCGCGGCATGAACCTCCATGCGGTGCTGGCGATCTACCGCTTCGAGATGGCGCGGACCTTCCGCACGCTCCTGCAGTCGATCATCTCGCCGGTGATCTCCACCTCGCTCTATTTCGTCGTGTTCGGCGCGGCGATCGGCAGCCGCATCCAGCAGGTCGAGGGGGTGAGCTACGGCGCCTTCATCGTGCCGGGCCTCATCATGCTGTCGGTCATCACCCAGTCGATCTCCAACGCCTCGTTCGGGATCTACTTCCCCAAGTTCATCGGCTCGATCTACGAGCACCTCTCCGCCCCGGCCTCGTTCCTGGAGATCACCGCCGGATACGTGCTGGCGGCGGCGACGAAATCCCTCGCCATCGGGCTCATCATCCTGGTCACCGCGTTCTTCTTCGTGGACCTCGCGATCCAGCATCCGTTCTGGATGCTCGCCTTCCTGGTGCTGACCTGCCTCAGCTTCTCTCTCTTCGGCTTCATTATTGGCATCTGGGCGCAGAACTTCGAGCAGCTCCAGCTGGTGCCGCTGCTGCTGGTGCAGCCGCTGATCTTTCTCGGGGGGGCGTTCTACTCCGCCTCGATGCTGCCGCCCTTCTGGCAGGGGGTGAGCCTCTTCAACCCGGTGATCTACCTGGTCTCGGGGTTCCGCTGGTCGTTCTACGGGATCGCGGACGTGGCGATCTGGTGGAGCCTGCTCGCCATCCTGGCCTTCACGGCGATCTGCATCGGGATCATCGGCTGGATCTTCCGCACCGGCTGGCGGATCCGGGACTGACGGGGCGGTCCGGCCCTCCGGTGAGAGGGGGCCGGAGGGGGCTCCTATTCCTCCGACTTCGACTCGTCGGTCTCGGCGGCGGCAGGCGCGGGGTCGGCCTGCACCGGCTTGTTGCGGCGGAAGGTCTTCGGCTTCGGGCGGACGCCCTTCTTCTCGGAGTCCGCTATGAATGCGGCGAGGTCAAATTTCGGCTTCATCGAAAACATGGTCATCAGGGGATGCCTTTCCTGCGGCCGGGACAGCCGGACGCCACCTATTTACATGGACCGATCGCCGCGGATTGTTAGCGGCGCTCGCGGGGAATTGATCAGGGCGCGACGCCGAGGACCGACAGGACGAGGGGAATCGTGGCCACGGAGGCGAGCGTCTGGGCGGTGACGATGCCGGCCATGAGGGCGCCGTCGCCCCGGAGCTGCGTGGTCAGGACGTAGGCGGTGGTGGCGCAGGGGATGGTGGAGAAGATCACCAGCACCAGCGTCTCCGGCGGGCCGAGGCCCAGGGCCGCGGCGATGCCGGCGGCGAGGACCGGCATGACGAGCAGCCGCAGCGCGGTGATTGCGACGAGGGTGGCCACTTCGCGGCGAAGCGCCGCAGGGCGCAGCGCGGCGCCGATGCAGAGCAGGCCGAGGGGCAGGCTCGCCTGCGCCAAGAGGTCGAGGAAGCGACCGGTGCCGAAGGGCAGGCCCATCCCGGAGAGCGACAGGGCGATGCCCGCGAGGCAGGCGAGGATCAGCGGGTTGGCCAGGATCGGGCGCAGAAGCGCCGCAGGCCCCCGGCGCATGCCGGTGGCGGTCAGGGCGGCGACCGCGAGGACGTTCACGAGGGGCACCGCGGCGGCGAGGAAGATCGCGGAGCGGGCGACGCCGCCGGGCCCCGCGAGGCTCGAGGCGATGGCGAGGCCGAGATAGGTGTTGAAGCGGACGAGCCCCTGCAGGATCGGCCCGAAGCGCGAGGGCGGGACGGGGCGCGCCCGGCGCAGGAGCGCGAGGGCGGCAGTGGCAAGGCCGATCGTCGCCGCCGCCGCGCCGCCGAGGCGCAGGAGCCCCGGATCGCCCAGGGGGGCCTCGGACAGGTTGCCGACGAGGAGCGCGGGGAACAGGAGGACGTAGTTCAGCCGTTCCGCCGCCGGCCAGAAGCCGCCGCCCGGCAGGCCGGCGCGGGCGAAAAGGTAGCCGAGGCAGATCAGCGCGAAGATCGGCCAGATCGTCAGGAGAAGCATGGGACCGGCCCCCGTCGGATGCGTCGCCACCGCCTCGGCGAGTTCGGAGGCGAGCGCAAGGGCGGCGCGTTTCGCCCGCCCGGGCGGCGCGCGGCCTTGCGGGGGGTGCCGCAAGGCATAGATCGGACCCCATGAGAGTGTATCTTCCCTTCCTGAAGAAGGGCCCGGTGGTCGCGGTGCTGCGGCTGCAGGGCGTGATCGCGGCGGGCAATCCGGGGCGGCTGAACGACATGGGTCTTGCCCAGACGGTCGAGAAGGCGTTCCGGCGCGGCAAGCCGAGCGCGGTGGCGCTGCAGATCAACTCGCCCGGCGGCTCGCCGGTGCAATCCTCCCTCCTCGCGGCGCGCATCCGGCGCCTGAGCGAGGAGAGGGACGTCCCGGTCGTGGCCTTCGTGGAGGACGTGGCGGCGAGCGGGGGCTACTGGCTGGCGACCGCGGCGGACGAGATCTACGCCGACGCCAATTCCATCGTCGGCTCGATCGGGGTGATCTCGGCGGGATTCGGCTTCGACAAGTTCATCTCCCGCCACGGCATCGACCGGCGCGTCTACACCGCGGGCGAATCGAAGAGCATGCTCGACCCATTCCGCCCCGAGAAGACGGACGACGTGGCGCGGCTGAAAGAGCTGCAGGGCCAGATCCACGAGGCGTTCAAGGCGCAGGTGAAGGCGCGCCGGGGGGCGAAGCTCACCGACGACCCGAGGCTCTTCACAGGCGAGTTCTGGGTCGGCGAGCGGGCGGCCGAGCTCGGGCTCGTGGACGGGATCGGCCACGTGGTGCCGGTGATGAAGGCGCGGTTCGGCCCGAAGACGCGCTTCGTCACCTACAAGCAGAAGCGCCCCTTCCTGTCGCGCTTCGGCTCGCGGCTCGTGGAGGAGGCGGTGTCGGGCGTCGAGGACCGCGCGGCCTATGCCCGGTTCGGCCTGCCGTGATCAAGATCGTCACGCTGTTTCTCGTCGGAATGGTGGTGCTCGCCATGTTCGGCCGGCTGCGCTTCCCGGGCCAGAAGCGGCTCGAGGCGATGAAATGCCCGGCCTGCGGGCGCTACCGGATGGGGAAGGGCCCCTGCCCCTGCGGGAAGGCGTGAGGTGAGCTGGGTCCTCGCGATCGCCGGGCTCGCGATTCTCGCCGTGGCGGGAGACTTCCTCGTGAAGGGGGCGGTCAACCTGTCGCTCCGGGTGGGTATTCCGCCGCTGATCGTGGGACTGACCATCGTCGCCTTCGGCACTTCGGCGCCGGAACTTCTGGTCTCAGTGGACGCGGTGCTCGACGGCCTGCCGGGGATCGCCATCGGCAACGTGGTGGGCTCGAACACCGCCAACGTGCTTCTCGTCCTCGGCCTTCCCGCGGTCCTGTCCAGGCTCGACACGCGCACGAGCGCGACGCGGAAGAGCTACGTCCTCATGCTCGGGGCGACGGCGCTCTTCATCGCCCTCGCCTTCACCGGCAGCTTCGGCTGGGGGGCGGGGCTCGTGCTGCTGGCGACGCTGGCGGGGATCCTCGGCGACCAGATCCGCGACGGAATCAGGACGCGGGTGCGGCCGGAGGAGCTGGAGGGGGCGAATCCGAACCTCGCCTGGTGGAAGGTGATCGCCTTCCTCCTCCTCGGTCTCGTCGGCCTGCCGTTCGGGGCCGACATGCTCATCAGCGGCGCCACGGAGATCGCCGAGACGCTCGGCGTGCCCGATTCGGTGATCGGCCTGACCATGGTGGCGATCGGCACCTCCCTGCCCGAGCTGGCCACCACGATCGCGGCGGCGAAGAAGAACGAGGCCGACGTGGCGCTGGGCAACGTGATCGGCTCGAACATCTTCAACCTGCTGTTCATCATCGGGACGGCCTCGCTCGTGGGCGAGATCGAGGTGGCGCCGTCGTTCCTGCGACTCGACCTCTGGGTGATGGCCGCGGCGGCGGTGGCGATGGCGCCGTTCATCTTCGCGCCGATCCGGATGACGCGGGTCGTGGGCGCGGCCTTCTGCGCCGTCTATGCCGCTTATCTGTGGGTGGTGGTGGCAGGATGAGGCGGGCGCTCGTCACCGGCGCGGGCGCGCGGCTGGGCCGGGCGATGGCGCTCCACCTGGCCGGGCGGGGTCTCGACGTCGTGGTTCATTACCACGCCAGCGCGGAGGGCGCCGAGGCGGTGGCGGACGAGATCGAGGGAGGGGACGGCGCGCGGAGACCCTCAGGGCCGATCTCCTCGACGAGGACCAGGCTGGGGCGCTCGTGGCCCGGGCGGCGGAGGCGCTGGGCGGGCCGCTCGACCTGCTGGTGAACAACGCCTCGATCTTCGAATACGACACGATCGGGAGCGCGACGCGGGAGAGCTGGGACCGGCATCTGGGCTCCAATCTGCGCGCGCCCTTCGTGCTGATCCAGGAGTTCGCCGGTCAGGCGCCCGAGGCGGGGCGAGACCGGAACGGCGAGCCCGTGGCCTCCGCCCTCGTCGTCAACATGGTCGACCAGCGGGTGCGCAAGCTCACGCCGCATTTCATGACCTACACGCTCGCCAAGACGGCGCTCTGGACGCTGACGCAGACCGCGGCGCAGGCGCTGGCGCCGGGCATCCGGGTGAACGCCATCGGGCCGGGCCCGACCCTGCAGGGGGCGCGGCAATCGGAGGCCCATTTCGCCCGGCAGCGGGCGGCGACGGTCCTGGAACGGGGCGCGGGGCCGGAGGAGATCTGCGCCGCGCTCGGCTACCTCATGGACGCACCGGGGGTGACCGGGCAGCTCCTCTGCGTCGATGGCGGGCAGCATCTGGGCTGGCGGACCCCAGACGTGACCGGGTCGGAGTAGTCAAGCCGGCGGCTGTTTATCCACGGCGTCACGCAACCGACATATTTGTCTGCCGATTCACCGGCTTACGCTGTTAATATCCTGTTAACGCATTAATTTCCTTTTGAATCAAGGACCTGTAGAGGCGGTCAATTTTTGTGCAATTTGATCAAACGGGCCGTCCGAAAGGGAAAATTCGAGGTCTCATGAAGTCATGCACAGACTTATCCACAGGTTCGGTGGAGGCCTTTCCTCTTGAGGCGCGGCTCCATATTTTGCAGGCCCGACCGGAATCAGAAGGCGTCCGATGAGCGACCAGACCGCGCTGACAGGCCATGCCTGCATCCAGTCCTATCTTGGCTCGCTCGACGCCTCGCCCGGCGTCTACCGCATGCTCGACGCCTCGCAGGCGGTGCTCTACGTCGGCAAGGCGCGGAACCTGAAGGCGCGGGTGTCGAACTACGCGCGGCCGTCGGGTAACAGTCCGCGGATCCTGCGGATGATCCGCGAGACCGCGTCGATGATGTTCCTGACGACGAAGACGGAGACCGAGGCACTGCTTCTGGAGCAGAACCTCATCAAGCAGCTCAAGCCGCGCTACAACGTGCTGCTGAGCGACGACAAGTCGTTCCCGAACATCCTGGTGACCGGCGACCACCCCTATCCGATGATCCGCAAGCATCGCGGGGCGCGGAGCGACAGGGGTGCCTATTACGGGCCGTTCGCCAGCGCCGGCGCGGTGAACCGGACGCTGACGCAGCTGCAGAAGGTGTTCCTGCTCCGGAGCTGCACTGACAGCCAGTTCGAGGGGCGCACGCGGCCCTGCCTGCTCTACCAGATCAAGCGCTGTTCGGGACCCTGCGTGGGGCACATCTCGGAGACCGAGTACCGGGCGAGCGTACGCGACGCGGAGCAGTTCCTTAAGGGAAAGACGACGAAGGTGCAGTCGGCGCTAGCCCGCGAGATGGAGGCGGCGGCGGAGGCCATGGAGTTCGAGCGCGCCGCGGCGCTGCGCGACCGGATCCGGGCGCTGACCCATGTGCAGGGGAGCCAGGGGATCAATCCGGCGGGCGTCGCCGAGGCCGACGTGATCGCGCTCCATGCCGAGGGCGGACAGGCCTGCGTGCAGGTCTTCTTCATCCGGGCGAACCAGAACTGGGGCAACCGGGACTACTACCCGAAGACCGGGTCGGGGGCGGAGCCGGCGGAGATCCTGCAGGGATTCATCGGCCAGTTCTACGAGAACAAGGAGCCGCCGCGGCAGCTTCTCCTGTCCGACGACATCGAGGAGCGGGAGCTTGTGGAGGAAGCGCTGGGCCAGAAGGCGGGACGCCGCGTGCAGATCCTCGTGCCGCAACGGGGGGAGAAGAAGGACCTGGTGGCGGGCGCGCTGCGCAATGCGCGGGAGAGCCTGGCGCGGAAGATGAGCGAGACCGCGACCCAGGGGCGGCTTCTCGACGGTCTGGCCGAGGCGCTAGGGCTCGAGGCGCGTCCCGAGCGGATCGAGGTCTACGACAACAGCCACATCCAGGGCTCGAACGCGGTTGGCGCGATGATCGTCGCGGGCCCGGAGGGCTTCGTGAAGTCGCAGTACCGCAAGTTCAACATCCGCGGCGAGGAGCTGACGCCCGGCGACGATTTCGGGATGATGAAGGAGGTTCTGAAGCGGCGCTTCAAGCGGCTGATCGCGGAGGATCCGGGTCGCGAGAAGGGGATGTGGCCGGACCTCCTGCTGATCGACGGCGGCGCGGGACAGGTCTCCGCCGTCCGCGAGATCATGGGGGAGATGGGGGTCGAGGACATCGCCATGGCGGGGGTCGCCAAGGGGATCGACCGGGACGCCGGCAAGGAGGAGTTCCACCGCGTCGGGCAGCGGCCCTTCGCTCTGAGGCACAACGATCCGGTGCTCTACTTCGTGCAGCGGATGCGCGACGAGGCGCACCGCTTCGCCATCGGCACCCACCGGGCGAAGCGCGCCAAGGGGGTCTCGGCCACGCCGCTCGACGAGATCGCGGGCGTCGGCGCGACGCGGAAGCGGGCGCTGCTGACGCATTTCGGATCGGCCAAGGCGGTGGGCCGGGCGGCGCTCGCCGACCTGAAGGCGGTGGACGGGATCAGCGCCGGTCTGGCGGAGAAGATCTACGACCATTTCCACGAGAGGGGGTGAGCCGCGTCCGGCAACGCTCCGGTGGAGCGTTGCCGGCGGCGAACGGGCGGAGCGCGCGGAGCCCCGTTCGGAGGACCACCGGGCCCGGCGGCAGCGCCCGGCTAGACGAAGGTGCGCCCGCCATTCACCGCGAGCCGCTGGCCGGTGACGAAATCGGCGCGCGGGGAGGCCAGGAAGGCGACGGCGCCGGCGATGTCCTCCGGCCGGGCGAGGCGGGCGAGCGGGACGGTCTCGCGGTAGGTCTCGAGATCCTCGCGGGCGACATCGGCGTGCCGCTCGACCGGCGCGAAACCCGGCTCCACGAGGTTCACGGTGATGGCGTCGCCGCCGAGCTCGTTGGCCCAGGACCGGGTCATGCCGATCATCGCGCTCTTCGCCGCGGCGTAATGGGCGAAGGCGGCCGGGCCGGTTTCCGCGGCCTCGGAGCCGATATTGACGATGCGCCCGCTCCCGCGCCGCCGCCAGTCCGGCAGGCAGGCCTTCAGCAGCAGGAGCGGCGCCTTCACGAAGAAGACGAACTGGTCGTGGTAATCCTGCCAGCTCTGCTCGGTCACGTTCTTGTCGGGTTGCGGGCCGGTGGCGTTGTTGACCACGAGATCGACCGGGCCGAGCGTCTCGCGGACGGCGTCGAGCCCGGCCGAAACGGCGCTCTCCTCGGTGACGTCGAACCGGGCCGGGGCCGCGTCGCCGCCGGCCCCGCGGATGTCGTCCACGACGGAGGCCGCGCCCTCGGTGTTGGAGTTGAAGTTCACCGCGACGGCCCAGCCGTCCTCCGCCAGGGCGCGGGAGATGACGGCGCCGAGGCCGCGGGAGGCTCCGGTCACCAGGGCGACCCTGCGCGAATCGGGAGCCGCGTTCACGGCGCCATCCCCGGCTGGGGCGCCGCACGGGTCGCGCCCTTCAGCATGACGGGCAGGAAGGCGCAGGCCAGCGGCAGCCCGATGAAGACCGGGTGGATGCCGAAGGGCTGGCCGAGCGCCTGCCAGATCGCGGCGGAGACGAGGCCGACCCACATGGAGGCGACGGCGGCGCGGGGGTCGAGCTCGTCGAAGAGGAGCGCCGCCATCGCCGGGACGAGGACGCCGCAGACCAGCATCGCGGAGCCGAGGATCCAGATCGCCACGAGGTTCGGCGCGTAGAGCGCGAGGCCGAGGGCGATGAGCGACATCAGGATCACCGCGTGGCGGCTGAGCCTCAGGAGCCGCGAATCGTCCGAGATGCCGAAGATCGGGCGCAACACGTCGTGGGAGATCGACGAGGCCCCGGCGATGAAGAACGAATTCGGCGCAGGAGACCACGGTGGCCAGCAGCACGAGGATCATCGCCGTGACGAGCGCGAAGGGCAGCGTGTCCTGCAGGACGGCGTAGTAGACGAGGTCGGGATTCTCCACCGAGACGTCGAGGCCGAGCCGGGCGAAGGCGCCGATCAGGACCGCCGCGCCGCCGATCGCCATGGTGAAGATCACCGCGACGACGTAGCCGCCATAGGCGGTGCGGGCGCTGTCGGCGGCCCAGAACCGCTGCCAGAGGTCCTGCCGCACGAACTGGTAGCCGCCGATGGTCATCAGGTAGACGAAGAGCTCGGACGGGGAGATGCCGAACACGCTAAGGAAACCCGGGTTGTCGGAGAGATGCGCGCTGTCGGCGATGCCGCCCTGGTTGCGGGCGGCGACCCAGACCACGGCGAGGAGGAAGAAGATGCCCACGGTCTGCAGCGCGCCGAGGATGGCGTCGGACCAGATCACCGCCTTGAGCCCGCCGAGCCAGGTCTTGGCCGTGAGGACGAGCCAGGTGATGACGATGCCCGCCGCGAGGTCGAGGCCGAAGACGAGCTGCAGCACGGTGCCGATGGCGACGAACTGCATGCCGGTGATCGCGGCATAGGCGGCGATCATGCTGATCACGGTGGGCAGCCGCGCCGCGGGGCCGTAGCGGCGGACCATGAAGTCGGCGAGCGTGACCATGTTGTGCCGCTCTCCCCAAGCGCGGATGCGGGAGACGAAGAACAAGAGCAGAAGCACCCCGGTGACGGTGATCGCGCCGGGGAGCCAGATCTGGCCGATCCCGCTCTGGAAGCCCGCGGACATGAAGCCGAGGAGGGTCGAGCCGCCGACGGCGGTGCCGACGAGGGTGCAGATGAGCGGGAAGAGCGTCGTCGAGCGGCCGGCGACGTTGTAGTCGTCGTAGGTGTGGATGCGGCGGTAGAAGTGCCACGAGAGCCCGAGCAGCGCGGCGGCGCTCATCACGACAAGGACGGAGAGGACGAGGGATTCGGTGGGGCTGAACATCGCCGGAACCTTGGCTGGGGGTGTCGTCGATCGTTCCCGATCAGGAAAGCGCGAATTGACGAAAGGTCAAGCTGCGCGCGGCGCCGGCGTTGCGGGACCGGGCGCGGCGCCTAGCTCTTTCGCGTGAGACTGGGGCAACGGGCGAGGCCGGCGCATGAGATGTTTCTACGATCCGCGGACGGAGGCGCACGATCCGGAGTTCCGGCTGACCCACGGGCGGGTACATCGCAACGCCGAGCGCAAGGAGCGGGCGGAGCACCTGGCGAACGGGCTCGCCCGGCTCGGTCTCGGCACCGAGGTGCCTCCCGACGCGCCGATGGAGCCGGTCCGGCGCGTCCATTCGGAGCGCTTCCTGGCCTTTCTGGAGACCGCCTGGGAGGCGTGGCGGGCGCTGCCGGAGCCGGGCCCCGAGGTGGTGCCGAACGCCTTCGCCCAGCGGGACTGGGCGAGCTATCCCGACAGCGTGGTGGGCCGCGCCGGCTGGCACATGGGCGACACCTCCGCGCCGCTCGGGCGCGACAGCTGGGCGGCGACGCTGGCCTCTGCCGGCACGGCCATCGCCGCGGCGGATGCGGTGGCGGGCGGGGAGGGCGCGGCCTACGCGCTCTGCCGGCCGCCGGGGCACCACACCGACCGGGAGGCGGCGGCGGGACATTGCCTGCTGAACGTCTCGGCGATCGCCGCCGAGCGGCTCAGGGAGACCCGCGACCGGGTGGCGATCCTCGACATCGACGTGCATCACGGCAACGGCACGCAGCGCATCTTCTGGGAGCGGGGCGACGTTCTCTTCGTCTCGGTCCATGCCGATCCGGCGGGCTACTATCCGTTCTTCCTCGGCTATGCCGGCGAGGCCGGGGCGGGCGCGGGAGAGGGGGCCAACCTGAACCTGCCGCTGACGCGGAGCACCACGGATGCGGGCTGGATCGCGGCGGTCGAGGAGGGGCTCGCCCGGGTCGCGGCGTTCGATCCCGGCGCGCTGGTGGTGAGCCTCGGTCTCGACGCGCACGAGAACGATCCCCTGAAGGGCATGCAGGTGACGTTCGACGGATTCGCCCGCGCCGGGCGGCTCCTGGCGGAGGCCGGGCTGCCGACCGCCTTCGTGCAGGAGGGCGGCTATCTCTCGCCCGATCTCGCGACCTCGCTCGCCGCGTTCTTCGGCGGCTATCTCGGCCGCGACCCCGCGGGGTGAGGCGCGGCCGCCGGGCCGCGCCTCCCTGGCTCAGAACTCGACCTCGACCGAGGTCTGGATGCGGTCGACGTCGTATTCGTCGCCGGCGAAGGTTTCCCGCGTGCCGTGGAACAGCTCGACGCCGAGGGTGGTGTTCTCGACCACCTCGTAGATGGCGTTGAGGTGAAGCGAGGTCAGCTCGTCGGTGTCGTCGGTCGGGCCGGCTTCGTCGTTGTGGCGCCAGCCGTAGGAGCCGCGGAGCGTCAGCTTGTCGCCGATCTCCTGCGAGAGGCCGAGATAGGCCGCCTGCGACTCGATCGGGTCGCCCTCGGCCGTCAGGTCGTCGCCGAGGAAGACCAGGTAGGAAGCGATCGCCTCGCCCTGGGTGTAGGCGGCCTTGAGTTCCGCGCCCTTCCAGAGACTGGCGGTGGCCGAGAGGTTCACGCCGTGGAAGTCCTCCTCGCCGCCGTTGTCGGGATCGTTGACCGTGCCGACGATTCCCGAGATTCGCAGCAGCAGCGGGTCGGTGTTGTAGGCGGCGGCGGCGACGAAGACCGGGCTGTCGCTGTCGCCGTTCGACTTCTCGATGGCGAGCTGGCCGGCGAACGCGCCGGAGCCGAAGGAATAGCGGACCATCTCCTTCCGGGCAAAGGGGATGCCGGCGACGCCCTGGAAATCGAGCGTCACGGGGTAGGAATCGATCGGCATGAAGGTCGTCCAGGGGCTTTGTTGCGCAAAGGACGTGAAACGCGGACCTCCCCTTTCCCCAGACGCACTTATGCCACGGGCTCTGTGACAGGTATGCCGAGCGCGGTGTAGCCGTTCAGGACGGCGGCGCGGATCTGAAGTTCGGCGACCTGACGATCGAAGTCGCGTGCCATGAGGCTCTGCCCCAAGAGCTTCACGCAGTGCATCTTCGTCTCGGCGCGGCTTCGGCGGTGGTACCCGCTCCATTTTCGCCAGATAGCGCGGCCGAGGTATTTCGATGCTCGGAGGGCCTCGTTCCGGGCGATGGCGCCCGCGGTCGAAGGCTTCCACGGTTTGGCGTTCCTGCGCGGCGGTATGACCGCATGGGCGCCTCGGTCGGCGACGGCGTCGTGGCACTTGCGCGTGTCGTAGGCACCGTCCGCGGTGACCGAGCCGATTTCCACATCAGGCGGGATCTGGCTGAGCAGTTCGGGCAGCATGGGCGCGTCACCGACGGTGCTCCCGGTGATCTCGAGGGCTCGGATCTCCAGCGTCTGTTCGTCGACGCCGATGTGGATCTTGCGCCATAGGCGGCGTTTCGCGCCACCGTGTTTGCGGGCGTGCCACTCGCCTTCACCTTCGGCCTTGATGCCGGTGCTGTCGATCAGCAGGTTCAGCGGCCCCTGCGAGCCGCGGTAGGGAATGGTCACGGCCAAGGCCTTCTGGCGCCGGCTCAACGTGCTGAAATCCGGCACCGCCCAGTCGAGGCCGACCAGGCGCAGGAGGCTTTCAACGAAACCGGTCGTCTGCCGGAGCGCCATGCCGAAGAGGACCTTCATCGTCAGGCATGTCTGGATCGCGGCATCGCTATATTGCGGCTGACGGCCTCGCTTGCCGGTCGGCGGCGGCACCCAGACCATGTCCGGGTCGAACCAGATCGTCAGGGAGCCACGCTGCTTCAGCGCTTCGTTGTAGGCCGGCCAGTTCTTGGTCTTGTAGCTCGGCGGGATGGGTCTGCTCATGCAGACCGGCTACCACGCTGGATTCACGAGATGAATCCCTCACCCGGCCTTTGCGCAACAGAGCCTCGTCCAGGTCTTGCCGGCCAGGGCGCCGCCGAGTTCGACGTAGGCTTGGCGGACGCGCGGCTGGTAGGGGTCCGCCGTCTCGAAGGCGCCCGCGCCGCCGTAGAAGTCGATCTCGAGCCGGGTGCCGAGATCACCGTGGAGCGTGGGCGTGGTGGTGCGGAAGCCGAGCCGGGTCTGCTGCGCGGTGGCGTTGAAGAACTCGCCGTCGTCGTCGGTATCGATGCCGCCGAGGGCGAAGGTGGTGTTGCCGAGCTCGACGCCGAAATCTTAGATGAAGTCGGCCTTCAGATAGCCGTAGACCTCGACGCTCGTCGCGGTGCCCGAGCCGAAGGTGAGCGAGGAGCCGTCTGATCGGTCGGATTCCAGTTCGGCGACGCGCGCCTCGAGCGCGGCGATGCGGCTCTCGGAGGATTGCTGGGCCACGGCGGGGACCGCGAGGAAAAGAAGGGACGTGCCGGCAAGAAGCGCCGGGACAAATCGTGTCATGAAGACCTCGGAAATGATGGCTTGGTCCGGTCGGTTGCGACCGGGCGCGAGGCTAGGGATACCGACGCGCGGTGCGAGGCGTCGGGCCGCATTAACCGGGACTGTTACGGAAATGCCACTCGACCGGCTGCCGTCGCCGCGATCACTGCCGCGAGATCGGGCCTTCCCGCCACCTATCTGCCCGGATAAGGGTTGCCCATGCGCTGGACCGTTCCGAACATCCTGACCGTCCTGCGGCTTCTGGCGGCGCCGGGCGTCGCTGTCGCGTTTCTCTATTTCACCCGGCCCTGGGCGGACTGGTTCGCGCTTCTGCTGTTCATGGGCGCGGCGATCACCGACTGGTTCGACGGCTTCATCGCCCGGTCCTGGAAGCTCGAGAGCCGGTTCGGTGCGATGCTCGACCCGATCGCCGACAAGGCGATGGTGATCATCGCGCTCCTGGTGATCGTCGGCTATTCCTCGATGTCGCCGTGGCTGGTGCTGCCGGCGACGGTGATCGTCTTCCGCGAGGTCTTCGTCTCCGGCCTGCGGGAATTCCTCGGCGCGCAGGCGAAGCTGCTGAAGGTCACGCAGATCGCAAAGTGGAAGACGACGGCGCAGATGGTGGCGATCGCGGTGCTGTTCTCGCGCGACATCTTCCTCTACCATATCGTCGAGCGCACCGAGGGCATGGAGGCCGAGGCGGTGGCGGCGATGATGGCCGGCACGGCGCCGGACACGGCCGGGATCGGCTGGCTGGCGATGCTCCGGGACGGGGCGGGCTTTCTCGGCGTGGTGCTGCTCTGGATCGCCGCGGCGCTGACGCTGATCAGCGGCTGGGACTACTTCCGCAAGGCGATCCCCTATCTGAAGGATCCGGAATGAGTCTCGACGTTCTCTATTTCGCTTGGCTCCGGGAACGGATCGGCCTGCCGCGGGAGCGGGTCGAGACCGGGGCGGAGACGGTCGCCGAGCTGGTCGCCGAGCTCCGGGCGCGGGAGGACCGCTACGACGTGGCCTTCTCGGATCTGCGCGCACTTCGGGTTGCCGTGGACCAGGAGCTCGCGGAGTTCGACGCGCCGCTCGCGGGCGTGCGGGAGGTGGCCTTCTTCCCGCCGATGACGGGGGGCTGATGGAGGTCCGCGTTCAGGAGGCGCCGTTCGACATCGGTGCCGAGGTGAACCGCTTCGCGGCCGGGCGCGAGGATACCGGCGCGATCGTCACCTTCTCGGGCCTCGTGCGGAACACGCCCGAGGGCGATCTGGAGCACATGGAGATCGAGCAGTATCCCGGGATGACCGCGCGGGCGATCGAGGGGATCGCCGCCAAGTCGGTCGCGCGCTGGTCCCTGGGCGACGCGCTGGTGGTTCACCGCCATGGGCGGATGCGGCCGGGGGAGGAGATCATGATGGTGGCCACGGCGGCGCCGCACCGGGAGGACGCCTTCGCCGCCGCCGAGTTCCTGATGGACTACCTGAAGTCGCGCGCTCCCTTCTGGAAGAAGGAGGTGACGGCGCGCGGCGCGCAATGGGTCGCGGCGCGCGATGCGGACGAGGCGGCGCTCAGGCGCTGGTGAGAACCCCGCCGCGGAAAGCCGCGCGCCTTTCCTGCGCCCGTGCGGTTCACGCCCGTCGGCATTCGGGACTCAGGCGCGGGCCTCGAGCCGATCGATATAGGCGCGCAGGCTGTCGTTCTCGGAGCGCGCCTCGCGCAGATCCTCCCGGGCGGCGCGATAGTCCGCCTCGGTGGCGTGGAGTTGCTCGGCGAGCTCGCTCTCGCGCTGCTGGAAGCCGGCGATCGCCTCGTCGCGCTCCTCCTCGGCCTCGTGGACCATCTGCGCCATGCGGTCGAGCTCGCCCAGATCGGCCTGGCTGACGCGGGTGAGGCGGTGGACGAGCCAGTTCGCGAACCAGCCGAGCGCGAAGGCAACGAAGAGCACGATGGCCGTGGCGATGACGAATTCCGTACGGTTCATTGCTGGGCCTGCGGCTCCCCGTCGATTTCGGCGGCGTCTTCGGCGCGCGCCGTCTGCCCGGCAGCGCCGAGGAGGCGGAACTCGATGCGGCGGTTCGCCTCCCGGCCCGCCTCGGTGTCGTTGTCGGCGATGGGATTCGCCTCGCCGTAGCCCACGGCCTTCAGCTCGCCCACCGGAACGCGCTGGTCGAGGAGCGCATTGAGCACCGCCTCGGCTCGGGACTGGCTCAGCGCCTTGTTCATCTCCTCGCGGCCCTGGCTGTCGGTGAAGCCGCCCACCTCCATGGCGATTCCCTCGCAGGTCTTCAGGATGCCGGCGATGGCGTCGACGCTCTCGCGGGTGTCGGGAGAGATGGTCGCGGAGCCGGGATCGAAGGCGATCTGGCGCTCGGCCAGGACGCCGTTGATCTCGGCCACGCATTCCTCGGGCGAGGGCAGGTCGAGCTCCCGGTCGAGGCGCTCGTCGTAGGAGACGTCGATCTCGAAGCTCGCCTGGTTGCCGAGCCGGCTCGACAGCAGGCGGGAAATGTCGTCGGTGGCCTCGCGGTCGCCGCTGACGCCGGCGATGCGGACCCGGTCCTCCCGGACCGTCGCGGCGCCGTTCGTCAGGACCGAGAGCGAGTCAAGCGCGGCGAGGATTTGCGGCGACCAGCCCTTGGGCACGGTGTCGGAGACTTCCATCGAGGTCGAGACCCGCTCGGAGCCGAAGAGCGCGCGGCCGACGCTCGCCACGACGCCGCGGAAGCGGTCGCTGCCGACGTGGCCGCGGAGCTGGACGAGCCCCTCGGGCGAGCGGGTGGCGATGAACTCCGCCGGGCCGGCGGCGGGCTCGACCTCGGCGTCGGCCTGGGAGGCGGAGAGGGTGAACTCGTCCGGCAGGTCGGCGCGGAGATCGGCGGCGATGCCGGCGAAATCAGGCGTCTCCGCATCCGCCTCGAGGCGGAGGTCGAGATCTGAGAGGGTGAGCGTGCCGGCATGGATCTTGCGCATGGTCTCGAGCGCCCGGGCGCCGACGCCGGACCAGGCGGGCGAGGGCATGCCGAGGCCGAGCCGGCAGGAGGGCTCCGCGATGCCGGTCGCGCGCGCCGCCTCGAGGATGGCGGCGCGGCCCTCCTCGGTGCCGGCGGAGCAGGCGTCGAAGGTGGTGCCTGCCTCGGACTTGGTGGCCCGCAGGATGAAGGGGGTGATGACCGGGCGGGGCGCGGTGATGTCGAGCGCGGGCTCGACGCCCTCCGGTGCCATCCGGCGCAGGCTGCGGTCGAGCCGGGCGCGCGCCGCGGGATCGGGCGCCATCGTGGTCAGCGCGACCCGGTCGGCGGCGATGGAGACCTTGGCCTTGTCGGAGCGCGCCAGCGCCTCGAGCCCGAAATCGACCGCCTCCGACCAGGTCCCGGGCGCGGGATAGCCGGCGGTCTCGAGGAGGTCGGCGACGGGTAGATCGCCGACGCGGTCCCGCACCTCCGCGAGAAGCGCGTCCCGGTCGGTCTCGGTCGGGATGAGGCCGATCAGCGTCACCCCCTCCCCGGCGCGGAGAATCTCGACGGAGAAGCGGGGGGCGGAGATGGCCCCGGCCTTGCGGACCTCCATGCGGTCGATCACGCGGGAGCCGTCGACGACGGTGCCGGCGAGGCTCAGGGCGCGGAACCGGGCGGCCTCGTCGGGCGCGGTGCCGGTGAGATCGACCTGCAGACCGTCCGCGGAGACGCCCGCCCAGTCCAGGCCCCCGGCGGCGATCTTGTCGGCGATGGCCCGGACCGAGCGGGTCTCGATCTGCTCGACGGCGTAGGTGGCGGCGCCGACCGAGACGGCAGCGGCGAGGGCGAAGGTGACGAGGACGGGGAGGAGCGGTTTCGATCGCATCGGGGCGGATGTCCTGGGAGGAGCGGTGACGGTCTAGGGGGCGGGCGCGGCGACGTCCATCAGACGAGCATCGCCGCGGCGATAAACAGCGCAGCGAGAAGCCCGGTATCGCGGTTCGAGCGGAACAGGACGAGACAGGTCTCCGTGTCCTCGGGGGAGAAGCGGAAGAGCTGCCGGCCCATGTGGAGCGCCATCGCCATCGGCGCGAGAAGCGCGACGAGGAGCGCCAGCGGCTCGCCGTGGAGCGCGACGAGGATGGCTAGCGCCATGAGGCCCGCGCTCGCGGCGAGGAAGCCTCGCAGCCAGTTCCGGGGACGGTCGCCGAAGAGCCGGGCGGTGGACTTCACGCCGATGAGCGCGTCGTCCTCGGCATCCTGGTAGGCGTAGATCGTGTCGTAGAAGAGGGTCCAGGCGATGCCGGCGAGATAGAGCAGGATCGCCGGCGTCTCGAGCTGCCCCACGAG
>CAVZOA010000010.1:0-26373 GCA_963776705.1 uncultured Alphaproteobacteria bacterium | reverse complement strand
CCACTCACTTTCCTGGTCGCCATTGTTCTAGTGGGATGGGATCCAAGTCGGAACCCGACGGG
The DNA here is from genome assembly GCA_963776705.1 of uncultured Alphaproteobacteria bacterium. Lineage (GTDB taxonomy): Bacteria > Pseudomonadota > Alphaproteobacteria > Rhodobacterales > Rhodobacteraceae > Palleronia. The sequence goes on along the minus strand of CAVZOA010000010.1, from coordinate 26,311 downwards.
AACGCCGACTCGATGGGTGGCGCCCCCAATGAATCAACTGCCGGCGACAGCGACTCTTTCAGGCCCTGCCCCACAGGTCGTCGCCTGCGAGACAGACAACGAATGCAATGATGGCAGTTTTTGCAATGGCAAGGAGACCTGCCAAGACGGATTCTGTGTTCCGGCAAGCGCGTGGATTGCGACGACGGTATCGATTGCACCCGCGACTCGTGCGACCCGGATGATGGCAGCTATCGCCATGATCGATCCAGTCGTTCGTCACCCAGGTGCATTCGAGCTCGGCGCGGGCGCAGAGCTCGTCGCCGAGTTCGCGCTCGAAACCCGCGACCTCGCCCGAATCGTCGAGGAAGTTGTAGGGCGGGTAGGCGCCCTCGGTCCCGAGCCGGACGGTGTCTTGGGCCTGGGCGAGGCCGGTGGCGAGGGTGAGGATGGCGGTGGCCGAAATGAGCGTCTTCACGTGGATCTCCCGTTGGCGTCGGCGGTCTCTTGGACGGACCGCGGTTGGACGGCAGCGAGCGTTAACGGGAATCGCCGCGATGACAAGAAGGCGGGCCGGAAACACCGCGTAACTTCCGTGCAGATGCCCGCTTTCACGGCGTCACGCCGCCCCGACCGACAGGAAGCCCCTCAGCCGGTCGCTCTCGGGCTGTCCGAAGAGCCGCTGCGGCGTCCCCTCCTCCTCGACCCGGCCGGCATGCAGGAAGACCACGTGGTCGGAGCAGTCCCGCGCCATGTCCATGTCGTGGGTGACGAGGATCATCGTGCGGCTCTCCCGCGCCAGCGCCTTGATCACCCGCACAACTTCCTGTTCGAGTTCGGGGTCGAGCGCCGAGGTCGGCTCGTCGAAGAGCAGCGCCCGGGGCTCCATGCAGAGCGCCCGGGCGATCGCCGCGCGCTGCTGCTGCCCGCCGGAGAGCTCGGCCGGGAAGCGGTCGGCCTTGTCGCCGATCCCGACCTTCTCGAGATAGCCGCGGGCCGCCTCCGCCACCTCCGCGCGGGGACGCTTCAGGACGTGGAGCGGCGCCTCCATGACGTTCTGCAGCACCGTCAGATGGGCCCAGAGGTTGAACTGCTGGAACACCATCGAGAGGTTGGTGCGGATGCGCTGCACCTGTCTCTGGTCGGCCGGATGGCGGTCGGCGCCGCGTCCCCTCCAGCGCACCGGCTCGCCCTCGAAGGCGATCTCCCCCTGCTGGCTGTCCTCGAGCAGGTTGCAGCAGCGCAGGAGCGTCGACTTTCCCGACCCCGACGAGCCGATGAGCGAGACGACGTGCCCCTTCTCGGCCGTCAGATCGACGCCTTTCAGGACCTCGAGCGGGCCGAAGCTCTTGTGCAGGTCGCGGACCTTCAGGACGGGGTCGGGCAAGCGGCGCCTCCGGCTCTGGATCGCCGGATTAGGGCCGATCGCCCGGGCGAATGCAACTCCCGCTCCCGGGGGACGCGGCGATCAGGCTCCGCGGCGCGCCTCGACCCGCTGTCGCGCCATGTTGAACTCGCGGTCGTTCACCCCGAGCAGCGGCGCCACGAGCCGCAGCAGCGCGTCCTCCTCGGCGTCGCGCTGCCCGTCCGCGAGCACCACCTCCCATAGCGCCTCGACGACGCCGATCCGGTCCTCGTAGGCCACGCCGTCCTTGATCGCCCGGGTAAATCGCACCGTGTCCGGCGCCTCGGCCTCCATCGCCTCGCCCTCGGATCGCAGCGCCCCGGCCTCGCCCGGCGCGAGCCCGAAACGCGCGGCGACGACCCGGTCGATGAGCGCCCGCTCATCGGCGGAATAGTCCCCGTCGGCGCGCGCGATCCGCACCAGAAGCGCCGTCAGCGCGAGACGCGCGTCGCCCGGCGGGAGATTTTCCGGATCGGGGGCGGTGAGGCGGCGGAGCAGATCGGCGAACATGCCGGGCGATATAGACTTCTGTTGCAGACGTGCAAAGCTTGTTAAGATTCCGATGATAATGACAACCTCGGACGATCTTTCCCTGTTGGTACCGCAACCGGCGCGCTATGTGCTTACGACGACGTTCGAGGATCTGCCCGTGTATCGCCTTCTCCTGATCGCCAGCCTCCTGTGCCCGGCAGGCATCGCCCATGCGGGCGGCATGACCGCGCCGGCCGCGGAGCCGGTGACGGCGACCGCGCCGGCCACGGAGAGGCGGGGCCTCGTCTTCACCCTGCGCGGCGGCGTGGCGACGACGCCCGACTATTTCGGCTCCGACGAGAACGTCCTCGGCCCGGACTTTGCCTTTAGCCTCAACCGTCTCACCCTCGGTCCGCTGGAATTCGGCGGGACCGAGCAGGCGGAGCCGAAGAATCTGGGAATTCGCGGCTCGTTCCGCTACGTGAACGAGCGCTCGGTCCAGGACAATCCCGAACTCACGGGGCTCGATGACGTCGACGCCACCTACGAGTTCGGCCTCGGCCTCGGCTACACGATCGCCAACTTCGAGGCCTTCGCCGATCTGCGCTACGGCTTCGTGGGCAGCGAGAGCTTCGTGGGCGAGCTCGGCGCGGACGTGTTGGTGCACCCGAGCGACAGGCTGACCCTCTCCGCCGGGCCGCGCGTCCTCCTCGGCGACGACAAGTACGCGCGGACCTATTTCGGCGTGACCGAGTCCGAAGCCGCCGCCAGCGACGGCCGGTTCACCGCCTACGATGCCGCGGGCGGCTTGGTGAGCGCCGGGTTGGAGTTCGGCGCCCGCTACGACGTGAACGAGGATTGGGGCGTCGTCGGTGCCGTGACCTACGACAGGCTGATGGGCGACGCGGCCGACAGCCCGATCGTGGAGCAGGGCGACCGCGACCAGTACGGCCTCCGGATCGGCGTCACCCGCCGCATCACCCTCGACTTCTGAGCCTCGCCCGCAGGGCGTCGACGCGACCCGCGGCGCGAGAGGGGCTTCCATGCGCAGCACCCGGGTGATCCACGTCGTCTCCGCCCATGCCGAGGGCGAGGTCGGGGACGTGATCGTCGGCGGCGTGGCGCCGCCGCCGGGCGCGACCCTCTGGGAGCAGCGCGCCTGGGTCGCCGCAGACGGCGCGTTGCGCAACCTCGTCCTGAACGAACCCCGCGGCGGCGTCTTCCGGCACGTGAACCTGCTGGTCCCGCCGGTCCATCCCGAGGCGCAGGCGGGCTTCATCATCATGGAGCCGGAGGATACCCCGCCGATGTCCGGGTCGAACGCGATCTGCGTCGCGACCGTCCTCCTCGACACCGGCCTCGTCGAGATGCGCGAGCCCGAGACCGAGATGCTCCTCGAGGCGCCGGGCGGTCTCGTGCGGGTGCGCGCCGCCTGCCGGCACGGCAAGGCGGAGCGGATCACCCTCGAGAATCTGCCCGCCTTTCCCGTCCGCCTCGATGCACCCCTCGAGGTGGAGGGACTCGGCACGATCGGCGTGGATACCGCCTTTGGCGGCGACAGCTTCGTGATCGTAGACGCCGCCGCCCTCGGCCTCTCTCTCGTTCCCGAGGAGGCGCGCGACCTCGCGCGACTGGGGGTCCGCATCACCGCGGCCGCGGACGCGCAGCTCGCCTTCGACCACCCCGAGCGGCCCGACTGGCGGCACCATTCCTTCTGCCTCTTCGCCGGCCCGGTGCGTCGGGAGGGGCGGTCGCTCTCCGCGCGCTCCGTGGTGTCGATCCGGCCGGGCAAGCTCGACCGTTCGCCGACCGGCACCGCGGTCTCGGCGCGGATGGCGCTCCTCCATGCGAAGGGCGAGATCGGACCAAGGGACACGCTGACCGCCAGCTCGATCATCGGTTCGCAGTTCCGCGGCCGCATCCTCGGCCCGGCCCGCGTCGGCGGCCGCGACGCGATCCGGCCGGAGATCAGCGGCCGCGCCTGGATCACCGGAACCCACCAGCACATGCTCGACCCGGACGATCCCTGGCCGGCGGGCTACCGGGTGGCCGACACCTGGCCCACCACCTGACCGGCCGCCGGGCTCAGTCGTCGAGGTCGACGGTCTCGTGCGCGCTGCCGGACCCGCGACGGCGGATCTCGACCCGCCCGTCGCTCTCCCCGATCACCACGGTGTCGCAGAGACCGATGAACAGGCCGGTCTCCACCACGCCGGGGATCGCGTTCAGCGCCTGCGCGAGCCCCGCCGCATCGCCGATGCGGCCGAGATGCAGGTCGAGGATGCGGTTGCCCTCGTCGGTCACGAACGGGTCGCTTCCGTCCCCGCGAAGGGAGATCCGCTTCTCCGCCACGTCGGCGCGGGCGAGCGTCTCCTCGACGAGGGTCCGCGTCGCCGCGAGCCCGAAGGGCACCACCTCCACCGGTAGCGGGAAGGCGCCGAGCGTCTCCACCTCCTTGCCGCGGTCGGCGATCACCGCCATCCGGTCCGAGGCGGCGGCGACGATCTTCTCGCGGAGCAGCGCCCCGCCGCCGCCCTTGACGAGCGCGAAATCCGGGTCGATCTCGTCCGCCCCGTCGATGGTCAGGTCCAGCCGCCCGACCTCGTCGAGCGTGGTGAGCGGGATGCCGGTCTCGCGGGCCAGATCGGCGGTGCGGGCGGAGGTCGGCACGCCCAGGACGTCCAGCCCCTCCCGCGCCACCCGCCGGCCGAGCAGGCGGACGAGCCAGATCGCCGTCGAGCCGGTGCCGAGCCCCAGGCGCATGCCGTCCTCCACGAAGGCGGCGGCGCGCTTGGCGGCGGCGTATTTCGCCGCGTCTCCTGGGGAGAGCTGTCCGGGCATGGTCGCGTCCTTCTTCGGGCGTCGGGAACCTATAGGGCCGTCGCGCGGCGCCGCCAAGACCGCCGGTGCCGCTCCCGCGCGCCGTTCCGTCGCCTTCCCCATGGCAGTGCGGCGGGTCGCCTGATACCTGTCGGCCATGTTCCTGTCCGTCTTCGAAATCTTCAAGCCGGGGATCGGCCCCTCGTCGTCGCACACGATGGGCCCGATGGTCGCCGCGACGCGATTCCTCGACCTGCTGCGTCGCTCCGCCTTCACCCCGGCCGGCCTCTCGGCGCGTCTCTGCGGCTCGCTCGCCTTCACCGGCAAGGGCCACGCCACCGACCGCGCGGTGATCCTCGGCCTCTCCGGCATGACGCTTGCGAGCTACGAGGCGGACGAGGCCGAGGCGCGGATGGCGCGGATCGCGGCGGAGAGGCGCGTCGCGCCCGAGGGGCTGCCCGATCTCCGCTTCGACCCGGAGACCGATCTGCGCTTCGACTTCGACACCGCCCTGCCGGGGCACGCCAACGCGCTCGAACTCTTCGCCCACGACGCCGAGGGCGACGTCATCCTGCGCCAGGTCTACTACTCGGTCGGCGGCGGGTTCGTGATGACCGACGCCGAGCTCGAGAACGGTGCCGATTCCGACGACGGCCCGCCCGTCCCCTATCCGTTCAGGAGCGCCGCCGAGATGCTGGAGATGTGCCGCGCCACCGGCCGGAGCATCGCCGAATTGAAGCGCCGCAACGAGCTGAGCCGCCGGCCCGCCCGCGACATCGACGACGGGCTGGCGCGCATCTGGGGCGAGATGCGCGACTGCATCGACCGCGGCCTCGCCGGGGAGGGGACGCTGCCCGGCGGCCTCAACGTGCCTCGCCGCGCCGGGCGGCTGCACGCCGCGCTCCTCGCCGAACGCGGCATGAACCTCGCCAAGCCGCACGAGGCGATGGACTGGCTCGGCGCCTACGCTATGGCGGTGAACGAGGAGAACGCCGCCGGCGGCCGCGTCGTCACCGCGCCGACGAACGGCGCCGCCGGGGTAGTGCCGTCGGTGCTGCGCTACTGGCTCGACCACGTGCCGGGCGCCACGTCGCGGCTCGTCCCCGACTTCCTGCTGACGGCGGCGGCGATCGGCGGGCTCGTCAAGCACAACGCCTCGATCTCGGGCGCCGAATGCGGCTGCCAGGCCGAGGTCGGATCCGCCGCGGCGATGGCGGCGGCGGGGCTCTGCGCGGTGATGGACGGCAGCCCCGAACAGGTGGAGAACGCCGCCGAGATCGCGCTCGAGCACCATCTCGGCATGACCTGCGACCCGGTGCGCGGCCTCGTCCAGGTGCCCTGCATCGAGCGCAACGGCCTCGGCGCGATGAAGGCGGTGGGCGCCGCCTCGCTCGCGCTCCGCGGCGACGGCAGCCATCTCGTCCCCCTCGATGCCGCCATCGAGACCATGCGCCAGACCGGCCGCGACATGAGCGAGAAGTACAAGGAGACCTCGCTCGGCGGCCTCGCCGTCAACGTCCCGAACTGCTGAGCGCCGCCAGCGCGGCCTCGCGCGCCGCCGCGGGCACCAGCACCACCATGCCGGGCCCGTCGAAGGAGAGCCGCACCGGCCCCGTCACCTCGTTCGACGTGCCGACCCTCCCCCCGGGCGCGAAACCGATCCCCCCGATCGGCCAGCGCAGCCCCTCCGAGCGGCCGGTGACCGGGGCGAAGGGAAAGAGCGACAGCCAGGTCCCCGGCGCCAGGTCGAGCGCGGTCTCCGCCGGCGCGGCGAAGGCTGCGCTCTCCGCCCCGATCAGCAGGCAGGCGGGGCGGAGCCGCGCGAGGCAGGAGAGCGCGGCCAGGGCATGGTCCATCCGTCCGCCGAGGAATCCGAGGCCGAGGACGATCGGCGCCTCGATCCGCGTCAGGCATTTCTCGAAATCGGTGCTTTCCTGCTCGGCGATCTCGTGCAGCCGCTCCGCCGGGATGCGCGCCGCCGCCTCCGCGCCGAGCGAATCCATGTCGCCGATCACCGCCTCGGGCAGCGCCCGGCGGCGAGGAGCGCCGCCGCGCCCCCGTCCGCGGCGACGGCGACCTCCGTGCGGGCGAGCGCCCAGTCGAGATCGGCGCGGGCGAGCGGCCCGCCGCCGACCAGCGCCACCGGTCGCCCCGAGGTGATCGGCAAGCCTTTCTTTACCACGCCATTCGTCATAATTTTGCCATTAACAGGTGGTTCGTCTTGACCGATCCATCGGGACGACGCTGGGGCGGGACGGATGGCGATGAACAACTCGGACGAGACCCTGATGATCGCATTCGGCACCTTCCGCTGCATCCTGGAAGGTTTCGAGCGACCCATCAACGTGCTCCGCGACATCCTCGACCGCCTCGCCGAGACGGAGGGCGCGGTCGATCCGGATCGGCTGCGGAGCTGCCTTCCCGAGGGCGTCGAGAGCGAGACGGCGGAGGACGGGCTGCGCCTGCGACCGGCGCGCTGCCGGCAGGCCGGAGCGGCGGCGGAGACCGGAATCCTGCGGCTCGGCGACCCGGTGGCGTCGGCGGCGCCCGGCGAGGTCGCCGCGGCGGAGGACGCGCCCGCCGCCGAACCGACGCTTCGCTACGAATTCTCCCAAGGCCCGCGCGCGCCCGCCTTCCGGGAGGCCGCCCGGGGCGAGTTCGCCCCCGCCGCCGGCGGGCCCAACGCCCCCTTCGTCGGCACGCTCGACCGCCTGATGGACGAGGCCGGAGCGCAGATCGAGGCCGACGAGAGCCGCCGCCGCATCAGCGCGCTGGCGCATATGCGTCGCGCCGTCGCCGCCACGCGGGCCGAGGAGGCGCTGCGCGGCCGCGGCGAGGAGAGCGCCGCGGCGTCCTTCGGCGACGAGCTGCGCCGCACCGTCCGCCCCGACGAGATGCGACGTCCGGTGCCGGGCGCGCCCCCTCTGCGCCTCGATGCCGCCCGGCGGCTCGGCCGCGATTCCGGCGCCGTCCCCCTGCGTCTCGGCAACGCCCGGAGCGCCGGTCCGCGCGCCGATCTTGCCGACCGGCTGGAGCGCGCCGCCCGTGCCGCGGCACCGGGCGGAATGCCGCGCGAGGCCCTTCTCGCCGCCGCAGCCGAACGGGGGGAGGAGGCGCCGAAGGCGGACTGGATCCGCGCCATCGGCCTTCTCCTGCGCGAGCAGCGCCTGCGGAAGACCGAGGAGGGCTGCTACGTGCCGTGCGACGCGGAGGCTCACTCCCCGCCGCCGGACTCGTCGGGCGGCGGCTGACCGACGCCGCGGAAGACGCCGCGGAACGGCAGCGCCCAGATCACCCCGAGCGCTAGGTAGACGAGGAGTTCCACCAGGATCGGCGGCCGGCCCAGCCATGTCATCGCGCTGGAGGCGAGCACGATCCAGACCGGCAGGCCGATCAGCAGGATCGCGAGCGACCAGCGCCGCCTCGCCCTGTGCCCCATCGCCATCAGTCGCGGAACGGATCGGTGACGAGGATCGTGTCCTCGCGCTTCGGGCTCGTCGACAGCAGCGCCACCGGGCAGCCGATCAGCTCCTCCACCCGGCGCACGTATTTCACCGCCCCCGCCGGCAGGTCGGCCCAGCTCCGCGCGCCTTCGGTCGAGGCCGGCCAGCCCTCCATCTCCTCGTAGACCGGCACGCAGCGGGCCTGCGCCTCCGACGCCGTGGGCAGGTAGTCGAGCCGCCTCCCGTCGAGATCGTAGCCGACGCAGATCTTCAGCCGCTCGAACCCGTCGAGCACGTCGAGCTTGGTGAGCGCGATCCCCTGCATGCCCGAGGTCGCGCAGCTCTGGCGCACCAGCGTCGCGTCGAACCAGCCGCAGCGGCGCTTGCGTCCGGTGGTGGTGCCGAATTCGCGGCCGCGCTCGCCCAGCCGCTCGCCGTCGGCGTCGTGGAGCTCGGTCGGGAACGGTCCCTCGCCGACGCGCGTGGTGTAGGCCTTGACGATCCCGAGGACGAAATCGCACCGCGTCCGGCCCGAGCCCCGAGCCGGTGGCGGCCTGTCCGGCGATGACGTTCGACGAGGTCACGAACGGATAGGTGCCGAAATCGATGTCGAGAAGCGCGCCCTGCGCGCCCTCGAAGAGGATCCGCTCGCCCGGCCCGGCGGAGCGTGTCGAGCTCCCGCCAGACGGGCTTCGGCATATGGCAGGATCCGCGGCGCGATCTCCTCCAGGTCGGCGATCAGACGGTCGCCGTCCAGCTCCTCCATTCCGAGCCCCCGCCGCACGGCGTTGTGATGGACGAGCGCCCGGTCCACCCGGAGCGCGAGGGTCCGCCGGTCGGCGAGGTCGGCCACCCGGATCACCCGCCGCCCGACCTTGTCCTCGTACGCCGGTCCGATGCCGCGCCCCGTGGTGCCGATCTTGGCGACCGAGTTCTGCCCCTCCCGCGCCCGGTCGAGCTCGCCGTGGAAGCGGCAGGATCAGCGGCGTGTTCTCGGCGATCATCAGCGTCTCGGGGGTGATCTCCACGCCCTGTTCGCGGAGCGATTCGATCTCCTGCACCAGATGCCAGGGGTCGAGCACCACGCCGTTGCCGATCACGCTGATCTTGCCCGACGCGCACGACGCCGGAGGGCAGCGCGTGGAGCTTGTAGGTCACCCCGTCGATGACCAGCGTGTGGCCGGCATTGTGGCCGCCCTGGAAGCGCACGATCACGTCCGCGCGCTCGGAGAGCCAGTCGACGATCTTGCCCTTGCCCTCGTCGCCCCACTGGGCGCCGACCACCACGACATTGGCCATGTGCCTCTCCCTTCCGGACCGCCGCCCTGTCTAGCGGCACCCATGCCGGGACGAAAGCGGGAAAGGGCCGCCCGGGGGGCGGTCGCGGTCCGTCCGCGGTTCGGCGATGCCCGGCCTGCCCGCGGAGCGCTGCGGTCGGGTTGCGCCACCGGCGCGATGGGCATAGATCGGCCCCGGTCAAACGCCGGATTCCGCCCGCCATGCAAAACATCCTCCTCATCGTCCACCTGATCCTGGCGCTCTGCCTGATCGGCGTCGTGCTGCTGCAGCGCTCCGAGGGCGGCGGTCTCGGAATGGGCGGCGGCGGCGCCATGTCGGCGCGGGGCGCGGCGACGGCGCTCGGCAAGGTGACATGGGGGCTCGCCGTCTGCTTCATCGGCACCTCGATCTGGCTGACGGTCATCGCCGCCCAGAACACCGGCGACAGTTCGGTCCTCGACCGCGTCGGCCAGGAGCCCCAGGGCGCGCCGATCGAGGAGGGCGACCAGTCGCCCTCGACGCCCGAGCTCGGCCCCGACCTCCTGCCGCCGCCCACTACGTCGGGCGACCAGCCCTCGCTCCCCCCGCGCGCGGAATAGCCCGCGCGGCCGTTCCCCCGGTTGCGGGCGGGCCGGGCTCGCGCTAGTCCGGACTCCCGTGGCGGTCGCACGTCAGGCCGATATCGACCCACGGGAGAATCCGAATACATGGCGCGTTACGTCTTCATCACCGGCGGCGTGGTCTCCTCGCTCGGCAAGGGGCTCGCCTCCGCGGCGCTGGGCGCGCTCCTGCAGGCGCGGGGCTTCTCGGTGAGGCTGAGAAAGCTCGATCCCTACCTCAACGTCGATCCCGGCACGATGAGCCCCTTCGAGCACGGCGAGGTCTTCGTCACCGACGACGGCGCCGAGACCGATCTCGACCTCGGGCATTACGAGCGCTTCACCGGCGTCGCCGCGCGCGCCACCGATTCGGTCTCCTCGGGCCGCATCTATTCCTCGGTGCTCGAGAAGGAGCGCCGCGGCGACTATCTCGGCAAGACCATCCAGGTCATCCCGCACGTCACCGACGAGATAAAGGACTTCCTGACCATCGGCGACGACGAGGTCGATTTCATGCTCTGCGAGATCGGCGGCACGGTGGGCGACATCGAGGGCCTGCCGTTCTTCGAGGCGATCCGGCAATTCGCCCAGGAGCGGCCCCGCGGCCAGTGCATCTTCATGCATCTGACCCTGCTGCCCTGGATCGCGGCCTCCGGCGAGCTGAAGACCAAGCCCACCCAGCACTCGGTAAAGGAGCTGCGCGCCATCGGCATCGCGCCCGACGTGCTCGTCTGCCGCTCCGAGAAGACCATCCCCGACAAGGAGCGCGGCAAGCTGGCGCTGTTCTGCAACGTCCGTCCCGACAGCGTCATCGCCGCCTACGACCTGAAATCGATCTACGAGGCGCCCTTGGCCTATCACCGGGAAGGGCTCGACCAGGCGGTGCTCGACGCCTTCGGCATCTCCCCCGCGCCGAAGCCCAACATGGCCCGCTGGGACGACGTGGCCGACCGCATCTTCAACCCCGAGGGCGAGGTCCGCGTCGCCATCGTCGGCAAGTACACCCAGCTCGAGGACGCCTACAAGTCGATCGCCGAGGCGCTGACCCACGGCGGCATGGCCAACCGCGTGAAGGTGAAGATCGAGTGGGTCGATGCCGAGCTCTTCGACAGCGAGGACCCGGCGGTGCATCTGGAGCCCTTCGACGCCATCCTCGTGCCCGGCGGATTCGGCGAGCGCGGCACCGAAGGCAAGATCAAGGCGGCGCAATTCGCCCGCGAGCGCCGCATCCCCTATCTCGGCATCTGCCTCGGCATGCAGATGGCGGTGGTCGAGGCGGCGCGGAACCTCGCTGGCATGGAACGGGCCGGCAGCCAGGAATTCGACCACGAGGCCGGGCAGGACCGGTTCGAGCCGGTGATCTTCCACCTGCGCGAATGGATCAAGGACAACCAGACCATCGCCCGCGACGTGATGGGCGACAAGGGCGGCACCATGCGCCTCGGCGCCTATACCGCGCATCTGAGGGAAGGGTCGAAGGTCGCCGAGGTCTACGGCGCCCACCGCATCGAGGAACGCCACCGGCATCGCTACGAGGTCGACATCCGCTACCGAGAGGCGCTCGAGGCGCACGGCCTGTGCTTCTCCGGCATGTCGCCCGACGGCCGCCTGCCCGAGATCGTCGAGGTCGCGGGGCACCCGTGGTTCATCGGCGTCCAGTTCCACCCCGAGCTGAAGTCCAAGCCCTTCGCCCCCCACCCGCTCTTCGCCGATTTCATCCGCGCGGCGAAGGAGGTCTCCCGCCTGGTCTAGCCAGATTTCCTCCGTCGAAGCGAACGCGTCCGCATGGAACGGGCCGGGTCGGGCGTCCTCGATGGAACGACTGCTTCCGGCGCGCGTTGTCGCGAGATACCCGCGAAGGAGGGAATGGAATGACCAACAAGAACGAGACCGAAGGCAAGTCGAAGGACCTGATGGGCAAGGTGAAGGATGCGGTCGGCGATCTTCTCGGAAACGAGAAGATGCAGGCCGAGGGCAAGGCCGACCAGGTCGAGGGCAAGACCCAGAAGACGGCCGGCAAGGTACAGGACGCGGTCACGCCCGACAAGACCGAGGAGCACCACCACCACCATCACGACGACCCCAAGAAACCGTGATGCAAGGCGGGCGCTTTGGGCGCCCGCCGCGATCCGGCGGCACCTCCGCCGCGTCTGGCCATCGCCGCCCTCCCGTGGGATAGGGGCGGCGCGGCCGGCGAACGGGGGTCTCCATGAGCGAGTTCGACTACGACCTCTTCGTGATTGGCGGGGGGTCAGGCGGCGTGCGCGCCGCGCGCACCGCCGCGGCGACCGGGGCGCGCGTCGCGCTCGCGGAGGAGAGCCGTCTCGGCGGCACCTGCGTAATCCGCGGCTGCGTGCCGAAGAAGCTCATGGTCTTCGCTAGCTCCTATCCCGAGACCGTCTCCGAGGCGCGCGCCTATGGCTGGGATGCGCGGATCGGCGGTTTCGACTGGCCCGCCTTCCGCGGCACTCTCCATGCCGAGCTGGACAGGCTCGAAGGCGTCTACCGGGCGATGCTCGAGAAGTCCGAGGTCGACATCTTCGGCTGCCGCGCCCGCCTCGCCGGCCCCCACGACATCGCGCTGGCCGATGGCGGCGCGAAGACGGCCAGGCACATCCTGATCGCCGCCGGCGGCTCGCCCGTCCGCCCGTCGCTGGAGCACGCCGATCTGGGCCTCGTCTCCAACGACATGTTCCTGCTGGAGCGGCTGCCGGAGACGATGCTGATCGTCGGCGGCGGCTATATCGGCTGCGAGTTCGCCTGCATCATGGCCGGGCTCGGCGTGAGGGTGACGATGTATCTGCGCGGCGGTCAGATCCTGAACGGCTTCGACGACGAATGCCGCGGCCTCGTCGCCGAGATGATGCACGAGCGCGGGATCGACATCCATACCGGCACCTCGATCGTGGCGATGGGCCGGGCCGCGGACAGCGAGCACGAGCGCCCCGTGGGATCGGGGTCGGACGCGGCAACCGGCGCGCCGGTCGGCGGCGAGCCCCAGCCCCAGCCCGATCTCGGGGGCAACCCGAAGAGCGACACCGACGCCGAGGCCGGCTGCCCGATCTGGGTCCAGTCCACCACCGGCCGCGAGGCGGTCTTCGACCACGTCCTCTTCGCCACCGGCCGGCGCCCCAACACCGAGGGGCTGGGGCTCGAGGAGGTCGGCGTGACGCTCGGGCGGAAGGGCCAGGTGGCCGTCAACGCCTATTCCCAGAGCTCGGTGCCCTCGATCTACGCCATCGGCGACGTCACCGACCGGGTGCAGCTCACCCCCGTCGCGATCCGCGAGGGCATGGCCTTCACCCGCACCGTCTTCGAGGGCGGGGACTGCCCGGTCGACCACGAGAGGATCCCCTCGGCCGTCTTCACCCGGCCCGAGCTCGGCACCGTCGGCCTGACCGAGCAGGAGGCGGGCCGCGACCGCGCCATCGACGTCTACTGCACCGCGTTCCGGCCGATGCGCACGGCCTTCATCGGCCAGCCGGGCCGGACGCTGCTGAAGCTCGTCGTCGACGGCGAGACCCGGGTGGTGGTCGGGGCGCATATCGTCGCCGACAATGCCGGGGAATTGATCCAGATGGTCGGCATCGCGGTGAAGAACGGGCTGACCAAGGAACAGTTCGACGCGACCTGTGCGGTCCATCCGACGCTCTCGGAGGAACTCGTCACCATGTCGCAACCGGTCCGGTCGGGTTGAACGGCGCCGGCGAGAGGCACATGTAGGCCCCACGACGGGATGAGACGAGAGGGAACGCACGAGGCATGGCAGGCAACAACGGTGGCCCGTGGGGCGGCGGCAACCGCGGCGGTGGCGACGGGAGCGGCGACCGCGGCAGACGGCCCGGCGGGCAGCGGCCCGGCCAGGGCGGCCGACAGGGACCCGACCTCGACGACCTGATGCGCAAGGGGCAGGACCAGCTCCGCGTCCTCATGGGCGGGCGCAACGGCGGCCGTCCGGCCGGGCCCTCCGGCGGCGGCGACGGCCCGCAATTCGGCCGCAACGCCTATATCCTCGGCGGCCTCGTCCTCCTCGCCCTGTGGCTCTTCGCCAGCCTCTACACCGTCCGGCCCGAGGAGCAGTCGGTCGAGCTGTTCCTCGGCGAATACAGTTCCACCGGCGAGCCCGGCCTCAATTTCGCACCGTGGCCGTTCGTCACCTACGAGGTGATCCCGGTCACCCGCGAGCAGACCGAGGAACTCGGCACGGGGCGCAGCAATTCCGCCGATAACGGTCTGATGCTGACCACCGACGCCAACATCGTCGACATCGAGTTCGAGGTGGTCTGGAACATCCGCGATCCCGCCCAGTATCTCTTCAATCTCGCCGAGCCGGAGGAGACGATCCGCTCGGTCAGTGAATCGGCCATGCGCGAGGTGGTCGCGCGGTCCGAACTGGCGCCGATCCTGAACCGCGACCGGGACGTGGTCGCGGCGGATGCTCAGCAGCTCATCCAGGACACGCTCGACAGCTACAATTCCGGTGTGAACATCGTCCGCCTGAACCTCGACAAGTCGGACCCGCCGGCCGAGGTGATCGACAGTTTCCGTGACGTGCAGGCCGCCGAGCAGGAGCGCGACCGGCTCGAGCGCCAGGCCGACGCCTACGCCAACCGCGTACTGGCCGAGGCCCGCGGCCAGTCCGCCGAGATCCTCGAGGAGGCGGAGGGCTACCGCGCCCGCGTGGTCAACGAGGCCCAGGGTGAGGCGTCGCGATTCTCCGCCATCCTGGCCGAGTACCAGCGCGCGCCCGAGGTGACCCGCAAGCGGCTCTATCTCGAGACCATGGAACAGGTGCTCGGACGGGTCGAGAAGGTCATTCTCGACGAGCAGGCCGGCGGCGGTCAGGGCGTCGTCCCCTACCTGCCGATCAACGAGCTGCGGCAGGGCCGGACCCAGACCGACACCGACCAGGCGCCGAGCGCCGGAGGGGTGAACTGATGCGAAAACTCTACGTCTTGCTGGGCGTCGCGGCCGTCGCCGCCTTCGTCCTGCTGAACTCCATCTTCGTCGTCGACGAGCGCGAGAAGGCGCTGGTCCTGCAATTCGGCCAGATCCAGAGGGTGAAGGATGAGCCGGGGCTCGGCTTCAAGATCCCTTTCATCCAGGACGTGGTCAGCTACGATGACCGCATCCTGTCGCTCGACACCGACCCGATCGAGGTCACGCCCTCCGACGACCGGCGGCTGATCGTCGACGCCTTCGCGCGCTACCGCATCCGCGACGTGGAGCAGTTCCGGCGCGCCGTCGGCGTCGGCGGCATCCGCTCGGCGGAGAGCCGTCTGACCGCGATTCTCATCGCCCAGACGCGGGCCGTGCTCGGTTCGGAGGGTGTCACCTCGAACACCATCCTCAGCGAGGACCGCTCCGAGCTCATGGTCCGCATCCGCGACCAGGCTCGGCAGCGCGCCGACGCGATCGGTCTCGACGTGATCGACGTGCGCCTGAAGCAGACCGCGCTGCCGGACCAGAACCTTGCGGCCACCTTCGAGCGGATGCGCGCCGAGCGCCAGCGGGAGGCGACGGACGAGCGCGCCCGCGGCGCCGAGGCGGCCCAGCGGGTGCGCGCCCAGGCCGACCGCACCGTGGTCGAGCTGGTCTCCGAGGCCGAGCGCGAATCCGAGATCACGCGCGGCGAGGCCGACGCCGAGCGGACGGGCATCTTCGCCGACGCCTACGGCGCGGATCGCGACTTCTTCAGCTTCTACCGCTCCCTCGCCGCCTACGACCGGTCGTTGAAGGGGGCCAATTCGACGCTGGTCCTGTCGCCCGACAGCGAGTTCTTCGACTACCTGAAGAGCGACAATCCGCGCAATGTCGCCCCCTCGCAGTCGCCGGACCAGTCGGGCGGAGACGGCGCGGACCAAGGCTCCGGAGGCCCGGCGGCCGAAGTCCAGACCAATTGACCGCGAAGGATCCTGCTCGCCCTCGGCCTGGTGCTGAGCGTCGAGGGGCTAGTCTTCGCGCTCGCGCCGGCGCGCCTCGACCAGTTCCTCGACGCGCTGCGCCAGATGCCCGTCGAGGCGCGGCGCTTGGCGGGCCTCCTCGCGCTCGCCGTCGGCGTCGCCCTGATCGCGCTGGCCCGCGCCGCCGGCGCCTGAGCGCCGGTTTCACGCCGTCACGCGCTCTTGAGGCGGCGCGACCGAACGTTGTGTTGTGGGAAAGGGTCCATATCTCTTAAGCCGGGATCGCGATCCGGCCGTTCCGTCGCAGCCCGCCGGATGCACGCGACAAATTCGCATCAAGGAGAGCTCGAGAGTGACGACCGCATTCCCCATCCCCGCCCGGCAGGTCCGGCGCCTCGCGACCGCCCTGATGCTCGGCACCGCGCTGGTGGTGACGCAGGCGCTCGACGCGCAGGCGACGCCCGAGACCTTCGCGCCCCTCGCCGAGAAGATCAGCGATTCGGTGGTGAACATCACCACCTCCACCACCGTCGCCGCGCGCTCCGGCCCGATGCCGCAGGTGCCCGAGGGCAGCCCCTTCGAGGATTTCTTCCGCGACTTCATGGACCGAAACCAGGACCAGCAGGAGCCGCGCCGCAGCCAAGCGCTGGGCTCGGGCTTCGTGATCTCCAAGGACGGCTACATCGTCACCAACAACCACGTCATCGACGGCGCCGACGAGATCCAGGTCGAGTTCTTCAACGGCGACACGCTCGACGCCGAGCTCGTCGGCACCGATCCCAAGACCGACATCGCGCTCCTGAAGGTGGAGAGCGAGGCGCCGCTGAAACCCGTCCCCTTCGGCAATTCCGACGGCGCCCATGTCGGCGACTGGGTGATGGCGATGGGCAACCCGCTGGGGCAGGGCTTCTCGGTCTCCGCCGGCATCGTCTCGGCCCGGAACCGCGCCCTCTCGGGCACCTATGACGACTACATCCAGACCGACGCTGCCATCAACCGCGGCAATTCCGGCGGGCCGCTGTTCAACATGGACGGCGAGGTCGTGGGCGTGAACACCGCGATCCTGTCGCCCAACGGCGGCTCCATCGGCATCGGCTTCGCGATGTCCTCGAACGTGGTGCAGAAGGTCGTGGATCAGCTGCGCGAATTCGGCGAGACCCGCCGCGGCTGGCTTGGCGTCCGCATCCAGGACGTGACCGACGACATCGCCGAATCGATCGGCCTGGAGCAGGCCTCCGGCGCCCTCGTGACCGACGTGCCCGAAGGCCCCGCCGCCGAGGCCGGCATGAAGTCAGGCGACGTCATCCAGAGCTTCGACGGCAATCAGGTCACCGATACGCGCGAACTCGTCCGCCGCGTCGGCGACGCTCAGGTCGGCGCCACCGTGCCGGTGACCGTCTGGCGCGAGGGCTCGACCGAGGAGCTCGAGGTCACGCTCGGCCGCCGCGAGAATGCGGAGGCGGTGCCGGCCGCGGCCAATCGCGACGCGCCCGAGCCGGCGGAGAAGGAACTGCTCGGCATCAACGTCCAGCCGCTGACCGACGAGATGCGCGAGCAGCTCGGCCTCGACCGCGGCATGGAGGGCCTCGCAGTGACCGACGTCGCCCAAGACAGCGAGGCCTACGAGAAGGGCATCCGCTCCGGCGACGTCATCACCGAGGCGGGGCAGGAGAAGATCGCCGGCGTCTCCGACCTGCAGACCCAGATCGACGCCGCGCGCGAGGCCGGCCGCCAGTCGATCCTGCTGCTCATCCGGCGCGAGGGCGAGCCCCGCTTCGTCGCCCTGCCGCTCGACAAGGGCTGAGACCCTCGCCCGGCCGCCGCGACCCGCTCGCGGCGGCCCCGGCGCCCTCCGCCACCGCGGCGCGGATCCGAATCGGCCGCTCCGCCCCGCGGGGCGGGGGGACGAGCTTCCCCGGCCGCCTCGCGTCTTGCGGGAACCTTTCCGCCGGTCGGGCGTTTGTCTGTCATCGTCCGCTGACGCTCTGGGCGCGGACGGCTGGGAGACCGCGAAACGTGCTCTTGCCCTTACGGGTCGGGAGCCATCGTGCCGACACATCCTCTTGCCGCGAGCGGCAACCTTCTCCTCCAATCCATGTCGCCTGACGACGCCGCGCGGATCGACCCCCATCTCGAGCCGGTGGATCTGGCCATGCGCGACCGGCTGGAGATGCCGGGGAAACCCATCGGGCATTGCTACTTTCCCGATTCCGGCATCGCCTCCGCGGTCGCGGAGACCAGCCGGGATCGCCGCACCGAGGTCGGGGTCATCGGCCGCGAGGGGCTCACCGGCCTCTCGGTCGTCATGGGGAACGGGCGGGCGCTCTACCAATGCTTCGTCCAGGTCCCCGGCCACGCGGTGCGGATCCGGGCCGAGCATCTCGGGAGCGCCATGGAGGACAGCGTCTCGCTGCGTCTGTTCCTCCTGCACTTCGTCCAGTGCTTCCTGCTGCAGGTCGCCCATACCGCGGTGGCGAACTCGCAGGCCCGGCTGGAGCAGCGCCTCTGCCGCTGGATCCTGATGTGCCACGATCGCATCGGCAGCGACGATCTTCCGATCACCCACGACTTCCTGTCCGAGATGCTCGGCGTGCGCCGGCCCGGGGTCACCGACGCGATCCACGTCATCGAGGGCGAGGGCCTGGTTCACGCCAGGCGCGGCCACCTCGACATCCTCGATCGCGACGGCCTCCTGCGCCGCGCGAACGGCCTCTACGGCGCGCCGGAGGCGGAGTACGAGCGCCTTCTCGGCGTCAATCCGGCGCGAACGCGATCGTGAAGCAGGCCCCGTCGGCATTGCGCACGGCCAGCGTGCCGCCGAACGACTCCACCAGCGACCGCACGATCGACAGGCCGAGACCGCCCTGTCCCGCCGCGTCGAAGCCCTCCGCCAGTCCGGCGCCGCCGTCCCGGATCTCGAGCCGGGCGCGATCGTCCTGCCGCTTCAGCGTCACCGAGACCCGGCCCTCCGGCTGGCCGGCATAGGCGTGCTTCAGCGCGTTCAGGGACAGCTCGTTGACGACGATGCCGAGATGGCTCGCCATCCTGCCCGAGACCCGGATCTCCGCGCCGTCGAGGTCCAGCTCGTAGCGCGCCCCGATGCTCTCCGTGATCGCGGGAAGCAGCTCGTGGAGGAAGTCGGAGAGGACGACCGATTCGCAGCTTCCGGTCTTCTGCAGCACCGAATGCACGCTGGCGATCGCCGCCAGCCGCCCCTGCGCCTCGCCGAGCGCGCGCTGGACCGTCGGATCGTCGGATTGCCGCGCCTGCATCCCCAGCATCGCCGAGGCGAGGCCGAGGCTGTTGGCGACGCGGTGATGGGTCTCCGCGGCGAGCGTCTCGGCCAGATCGTCCCGGTCGGTCCGGCTCTTGCCGACGCATTCCGGCTTCACGGCCCGGCCCCCGTGCGCCGGCACCCGGCAGCTTCGTGCTCGGACCGCAATGCAAACATCTTCTGCGCCCTCCCAGGGATCGCTTCCGGACGCGCGGTGGTCGTTCCTCGACGAGGCGAGCCGGCCCGCGGTGTCGGGCCGCGGGCCGGCTGCACAACGGCCACTCGTCACGAACTGCGGCGTGCCGCCGCAATCCTTTTGATTAGGTAATCCGTCCGGTCGCGGGCGTAAGGGGGATTTTCTGTACGGTACCGGACCCTTTCGGGCCTGCCCTGCCGGGCGTCACGATCCGTCCCGGCGCCTGCGACCGGTTCCCGTCACCCTGGCCGTCGCGGCGAGCACGTCACCCCCCGCCATGTCGGCGAGACCGTCGAGATCGAGGATGCGGATCAGGTTGGGCTCGAGAATCCGGATGGTGCCGTCGTCGGCGAGCGCATGGAACGCGCGGGAGATCGATTCCTGCCGCGTGCCGAGAAGGTTCGACAGATCGAGGCGGCTGATCGGGATCCGGATGTCGCGGCCGGCCGGGTCCGCCGGCGAGGCGCGGCCGCCGACCTCCCGACGCGCGCGGAGCAGCAGCAGAAACCCCGCCAGCCGCGCCTTCATCCTGTGGTTCGAGACGATGACCAGCCAGTCGCGGACCGTGGCGAGCCCGTCGAGGGCGCTCGCCTGCACGAGCCGCTGCAGCTCCCTCGACCGGCGCAGGGTCGCGTCGAACTCGGCGCGCCGGAAGGTGCAGATCTTCGCGTCCGTCGCGGCCTCCACCACGCATCCGTCCGCCGGATCGATGCCGCGACCGAACATGTCGCCCTCCTGCAGCAGCCCGACGATATGCTCCTGCCCGGTGCTGACCCGCCTGATCACCCGGAGGACGCCGGACTTCACCGTCCCGACGAGCCGGGATTCGTCGTTTTCGAACAGGACGGTCCGCCCCGCGGGATAGGAGCGCACGTGGCCGATCTCGTTCAGCGCCGCGATGACGTCCGCCGGCAGATGCGCGAACCGGGGGCTGTCCTTCAGATTGCAGTCGGTATCCGGCCTTGACGTCGGCATGGGAGCTGCCCTTTCGCAACCGCTCGGGACCGTATGTCGCCAATTCATCCTACCCGCGGTTCCGCACGGGTCCACCCGCAATGTCGGGCCGGCGCGGGCAGGATCGGCCGCGCCGGCGCGCCTCAGAAGCCGCGAGACCGGAGCTGCCGGCGAAGAATCTCGATCTGCGCGTCGATCCCGGCGATGTGGTCCCGCACCCGCTGTTCGGAGAGGACCCGTTCGGTGATGTCGATCTGGGCGCCGGTCAGCCGCGCCGGCCGGTCCATCGCGTCGTACTCGATCCGGCCGCGGACCAGCACTGAGAGGATCTCGCCCTCCCGCCGCGTCACGCGCCATTCCCCGTCCAGCACGCCGGTATCGAAGGCCGCCTCGATGCAGCGCGTCGCCTCGGCCCGGTCGGAAGGGTGGATCGTCGCGATCCACGCCTCGTAGCTGCCGCCGAGCGTGCCGGACTGGAACCCCAGCCCGTCGGGTCTGCCGGGGCTCCAGTCGGCCTCGTCCGACGGGATCTTCCAGTCGAAGGTGGCGACGCCTGCCGCCTCCTGCGCCAGGCGCAGCCGCGATTCCGCCTGCCGGACCGCCGCCTCGGCCTGCCGCCGCGCGGTCACGTCGCGGACGGCCCCGACCCATTCGACGACGCTGCCTTCCGCGTCGAGGATCGGCACCGCCCGCGAGACCGCCCATCCCGGATTCCCGTCGGACCGTCTCACCCGGTGCTCGAGCTCGAAGACCGACTTCGTCTCGACGGCCCGCCGCATCGCCGCCAGCAATTCGGGCCGGTCGGCGGGGTCGACGCGGTCGGCGAGCCAGACGGTGCGCGGCTCCGACGCGCCGCGGAGGAACCCGCCGCCGTCGAGTTCGCGGATCTCGCGCCAGTCCGGGCTCATCCGGTAGATCGCCTCGGAGGTCGCGGTGACGAGCGCCCGGAACCGCCGCTCGCTGTCCCGCGTCGCGGCCCCGGCGCGGGCGTGGCCGGCCGCGGTCCAGACCCGCTCCGCCACCTCCTCCAGAAAGTCGATCTCCGGCGCGGTCCAGCGCCGCGCCCCGGGCCCGTGGACGGCGAGGATCGCCCGCACCCGGCCGTCCCTCACCAGCGGCGCCAGGACCAGATGGCCGATCTCCTCGGCGGCGAGGGCCGCCCTGTCGGCCGCCTCGAGACGCGGATCGGAGGCGGCCTCCGCCACCGCCAGCGTCCCGCCCCGGAGCAGATCCTCCCTCAGGACGGCGATCCCGCCCGGGCGGTGGCGCCGGTCTGCACCGGCATGGCCTCCGCCCGGAACCTGGCGGATCTCGCCCTCCCGGGTCTCGAAAATGGCGAACCCGGCCCCGGCGACGCCCAGATGCTCCGCGACCATCCGCGCGGCGACGGTCCCGATCTCCGTCGGGTCGCCCAGCGGCCGCAGCGCGTCGCCGAGGCCGAGAAGGAGCGCTTGCCGCGCCGCGTTCGCCCGGAGCGTCTCCAGCGCCCCGGCGCGGAGCACCTCCTGCCAGATCCGTGGCGCGGCCGCCTCCGCAAGGGCGATCTCGCGCCGCGTCCAGTCGCGGGGCGCGGCCTCTCCGACGCCGAGCACCGCCACCGGCCGGCCCTCCGCCAGGACCGGGCAGGAGAGGATCGCGGCGAGCGACAGCTCGCCCATCCGCGCCCGGTCCGCCGCGTCGAAGCGCGGATCCGCGGCGGCGTTCCGCACCACCATCGCGCGCTCCCCGCGAAGCGCGCGGGCGATCGCCCCGACCGCCATCACGTCCGGAGCGCCCGGTACCCTGCCGGGGGAGGCGAGGGCGGACGGATCGGCGCCCGCGTCGAGGGGGCGGAACCAGGCCCGCGCCGCGCCGAGACGCTCGCGGAGCATCCGGCTGGCCGTCGCCTCGATCCCGGCGACGCCGTCGACCGGCCGCAGCGCATCGCCGAGATCGACGAGGAAGGCGTGCCGCTCCCCGCTGTCGCGCAGCGCCGTCCCGGCGCGCCCCGCGGCGCTCCGCCGCGGCGGCGACATGAAGATCCCGGCGCGTCCGCCCGGACCGGTCCCGGCCGATTCCCGGACCGCCGGCGGCGCCTGCACGAGCAATCCGTCCACGCGCCCGGCATCGTCCGGGATCGGCAGGCAGGACAGCGCGCCCCCGCGCTCCGGTCCCAGCACCCCGGACAGCGCCTCGGCCATCTCGCCCGCGCCGCCGGAGGCGGCGCGGCGCCGGGCGGCCGCGTAGGCGTCGCCGAGCGCGGCGGAGACCTCTCCGGCCGCGCGGCCGAGCAGCGCCGCGCCGCCCTGGCCGAGCGCGCCCCCCCATTCCGCATTGAAGATCATGGCCCCGTCCGCGCCCCAGAACAGACAGGTCGCGGGGCCGGACCTGATGACGCCAGTCGCGAGCACGCGCAGCCGGGCCGACCATCCCGCCATCGGTCCCAGCGGGGTAAGTCTCCAGTCGGGAGCGCGCGCATCCGTGTCGAGATCTTGCGAGACCGTGTCTTGCGGCATCCCGAAAGGACCCATTGCGTTTCCCTGCCATCCTACCCCTTCCGGCCGGTCCGGAAAAGGCCCCGGGGGAGCGTCGCGAGCCCAGTGAATCCCGCGGCGCAGATCCCGGAGAGACGTTCGGCGGCCCTCCGTCGACGACGGCCCGGACGTGGCGCCGCGCCTCACCACCGCGATGCGGGACGGCGCGGCCTCCCGTTCGGCCTTGCGATACCGCGAGCGGAAGCCTAATGTCGGGCTGCGTTTCGGGCCCCGACCGGCCCCTGCGCGCACCTCGTCGAAATCATCGCCCTGACCTCGCGCAGGCAACCGTGATCTTCCTGAGGATCGGCCCGTCCGGCATGTCGCCGGATCGGTTTTTCAACCCGTGAGGTCGTGATGGGAAAAGGCAACAACAAGCGCGGAAACAAGGAAGCGAAGAAGCCGAAGCAGGAGAAGCCCAGGCCCTTGGCGACCGCCAATTTCGGCGCCACGAAACCGGTCTCGCTCGGCGAGAAGAAGAAGAAATAGGCCGGCAGGCGAGCGGACCCGAACCGCTCGCGCGCGCTCCGCCCCGTCTACGGGACCAGGCCCGGCCTGGTCTCCGGCACCGCGGCGGCCGGGGGGCGCAGTCGCTGCGCCGCGGGGACCCCGGCACGCGTCAACTTCCAGTCAGAGGCCATGGGCGCCCATCCCTGCCTCGAAGGTCGGGAGGCCGGTCGCTCGGGAATGTCCTCCCGCCGGCCGGGTCAGGGGCCGGGCGCGCCGGCGATGCTGGACCCGGGGCGCCTCGATGTGCCATGCCGCCCGCGAGCGGCGGACGGAGGCCCCATGTGCAACCTCTACAGCATGACCCGGACGCAGGACGAGATGCGCCGCCTCTTCGACGCCCTCGAGGATCGCGTCGGCAACCTCCCCGCCCTGGACGCGATCTACCCCGACCAGAGCGCGCCCGTCCTCCGCGCCGGAAGGGGCGGGCCGGAGCTCGTCACCGCCCGCTGGGGGATGCCCTCGCCGGCCTTCGCGCTGAAGGGCAAGCGCACCGACCGCGGCGTCACCAACATCCGCAACACGAAGAGCCCGCACTGGCGGCGCTGGCTCGGGCCCGAGCATCGCTGCCTCGTCCCCTTCACCGCCTTCTCCGAGACCGGGACGGACCGCAGGCCGGTCTGGTTCGCCCTCGACGAGGCGCGCCCGCTCGCCGTCTTCGCCGGGATCTGGACGCGGTGGACGAGCGTCAGGAAGCTGAAGGAGGGGGAGGTGACGGCCGACCTCTACGGCTTCCTCACCACCGAGGCCAACGCGGTAGTGGGCGCAATCCACCCCAAGGCGATGCCGGTGATCCTGACCACGCCCGAGGAGCGCGAGACCTGGCTCCGCGCCCCCTGGGAGGAGGCCGCCGCGCTCCAGCGTCCCTTGCCCGACGACGGGCTCCTGACGCTGCCCACCCCGGAAGCGGGATAGGCGCGGCGGCGTCGCACCACGCTTGCCGGGCGCGCGCCGCTTTCCGGACCGGAGGCGGCCCCTCGCATTTTGCGGTGCAAAGTCAGGCCAAGGCGTCGTGACAGCGGGACATCCCGGACCCGAAGCTCCCTGAGAATTCCAGGGGTGCATCGTCCTGCGGCTGTGCGGACACACCAGTCATCTGACTGATCTTGTCAGAGAATCCCGAGGAGCCTGTTACCGGACAACCTTGAGATCCATGCGTGCACTCGCAGAAATCACAGTGCTGCTCCAACTCTAAAATCGACGCTACAGCGCGGCGACGAAAGCTGTCGTTCAGACACGCCGCAGCGTGGTTCTCAGCATCAACGACGGGGTCTGCAGACGGAGCCGTCATTGCAAGACGGCCTCTCGCGTATTTCATGCGGCAGCCTTCCTCCGGGCTGCCGCACTTACCTGAGTTACTGCTTGGGCGTGAAGGAGCCGGCTTCCTGGCGCTGGGGGTAGTCCTCGAAGGTGGCCATGAAGTCCGCGACGACGCCGGTGATCGGGCCGAAGGCGTACATGTGACGCACGAACCAATCATCGTAGTAGGAGGAATCCTCCGGTGCCATCTCGAACGGATCGGCGCGCAGGTCGATCAGCAGCGGAGCCTTCAGCGGGATCTGGCCGCGGGTCCAGGCGCCCATGCCTTCTTCTTCCTGGATGCTGAAATGTGCTTTCCAACGGTTGATCCGCACGGCGCCAAGGGAACCGTCGTCCACGAAGGCGAAGAACTTGTCACGCGGCCAGTCGCCGGCATCCTCCGCGCCGGTCAGGTTCGGCAGGAGGTTGTAGCCGTCGATATGGACGTTGAACGACTTGTCGCCGGCCTGGTAGCCGTCCAGCAGCTTCTGCTTGATGTCCGGGTCACCTGCCGCCGCGATCACGGTCGGGAACACGTCCTCGAGCGACAGGATCTCGTTCGAGACCTGGCCGCCCTCGATCTGGCCCGGCCACTTGATCATGAACGGGATGCGGATGCCGCCTTCCCACGTCGTCGCCTTCTCCCCGCGGAAGGGCGAGGTGCCGCCGTCCGGCCAGGTGAACTTTTCCGCGCCGTTGTCGGTGGTGTAGATGACGATCGTGTTGTCCGCTGCACCAAGCTCATCCAGCTTGGCCAGAAGCTGGCCCACCATGCCGTCATGTTCGGTCATGCCGTCGGCCACGATACCGAGGCCAGTTGCCCCTTCGCTTTCCTCCCTGAGGTGCGTGAAGATGTGCATCCGGGTGGTGTTGTACCAGACGAACCAGGGAGTGTCGGATTCTTCCTGGCGCTCGATGAAGTCGATGGCGGCGGACAGGAATTCTTCGTCGACGGTCTCCATGCGTTCTCTGGTCAGCGGACCGGTATCCTGGATCTCGCCGTCGGCACTGGACTTGATGACGCCGCGCGGCCCGTACTCCTCGCGGAACTCGGGGTCCTGCGGGTAGTCCGGGTTCTCGGGCTCTTCTTCCGCGTTCAGGTGGTAGAGGTTGCCGAAGAATTCGTCGAAGCCGTGATTGGTGGGCAGGAACTCATCCCGGTCGCCCAAGTGGTTCTTGCCGAACTGGCCGGTCGCGTAGCCCATGGGCTTGAGCATTTCGGCGATGGTCGGGTCTTCGGGCTGAAGGCCGATGGGATCGCCGGGCATGCCGATCTTCAGCATGCCGGTTCGCTTGGGGGACTGGCCTGTGACGAAGGCGGCGCGGCCCGCGGTGCAGCTCTGCTGGCCGTATGCGTCGGTAAAGCGGATGCCGTCCTCGGCGATGCTGTCGATGTTGGGCGTCCGATAGCCCATGACGCCGTCGTTGTAGGCGCTGGTGTTATACCAGCCGATGTCGTCGCCCATGATGACGAGGATGTTTGGGGGGTCGCCCCCCTGGGCCGACACAAGCGAGGTCGAGGCCGCCCCTACTACGATTGCGGCAATGACACGTCTGAGCACCATGTGTATCTCCCTTGGGATGTCGCGTCTGGGGGAACCGTACTTGCGTCACGGAGCAGTGACCAGAATGCATTCCGGTGCACCCGTGTGCGACGTCGGCTCTGGTGA
>CAVZOA010000009.1:0-20002 GCA_963776705.1 uncultured Alphaproteobacteria bacterium | reverse complement strand
CCCGGTGTACGGTTTTCTGAGACAGCGATTTGGGTGAAAGCGGCTCCATCGAGGAGGAGCCATGACGGACGATCGAGGGAAGAAGGCGGGCTTGCCGGAGCGCGCCCATCACGCTGGCGAGGACAAGCCCGCCGCACCGCGTCAGCGGCGCATGTCGGCCAGGAAGAAGCAGGAAGCGGTGCTGCGGATCTTGCGCGGCGAGGATCTGGAAGTGGTCAGCCGCGAGGTCGGCACCACCGCCGCGGATCTCAGTGCATGGCGTGACGGCTTTCTGGAGGCCGGCGCGGCGTCGCTGAAGAGCCGTCCGGAGACCGACCAGGGTCGAGAGCTGAAGGCGATGCGGGAGAAGATCGGCGAGATGACGATGGCCAACGAGCTGCTCGAGGCCAAGATCGACCGCCTGGAGGCCGGCGTCCCTTTTCGGCTGCGGAGATCGAAGCGATGAGCCAGGCCTTCTCGATCTCCGTGAGGCGCCGCTACGGTCTGGCCCGGCTGTGTCTGTACTGGCGCGTCAGTCGGGCGACGCTTCACCGGCATCTGAGCGCCGCGAACCGGCCGGACGCACCGCGACGCCGTCGGGGACCGCAGGGGGCAATGCCCGATGCCGATCTGGCGGAGCGCATCCGTTCGCTGCTCGCCGGCAGCCCCTTCCACGGCGAAGGGTATCGCAAGGTTTGGGCGCGGCTGCGCTATGCGGGCCTGCGCACCAGCCCCCGCCGGGTGCTGCGCGTCATGCGCGAGCACAATCTGCTGGCGCATCAGCGGGCGGGATCGCCAAGGGGGCCGCGGGCCCATGACGGAACCATCACCACGTTGCACGTAGATACGATGTGGGGGACCGATATGACCGCCGTGGCCACCGGCGAAGGCCAGGCCGCCGTGTTCATCGCTGTCGATCATTGCTCGGCGGAGTGCATGGGCATCCACGCCAGCGCCTCGGCCAGTCGCCACGAGGCGCTGGAGCCGATCCGACAGGGTGTTCGCCGCAGCTTCGGCGCGTTCGGCAAGGATGTCGCGACGGGGCTGAAGATCCGCCACGATCACGGCAGCCAGTACATGAGCCGGGACTTCCAGCGCGAGATCCGTTTCCTCGGCGCCGCGAGCTCCCCGGCCTTCGTACGTGCGCCCGAGGGAAACGGCTGTGCCGAGCGGTTCATCCGGACCCTGAAGGAAAACCTGCTCTGGGTGCGCTGGTTCGAGACGATCGAGGAGCTGCGACAGGCGCTGCTCGTCTTCCAGCGCACCTACAACGAGGGCTGGCTGATCGAACGACACGGCCACCGTCCACCCGCCGCCATCAGAGAAGAGCAGACCGTGATCAACAGAGAGGCCGCCTAAGCCCAGTTTGCTGTCTCAAAACCGTGGACCGGTACACTGGCGCCGCTCACCAAGGAGCGTGCGAAGCCGGCGGTGCCGTTCGGCGGCAAGTACCGGATCGTCGATTTCGTGCTGTCGAACTTCATCAACTCCGGTATTTACTCGATCTACGTGCTAATCCAGTTTCGCAGCCAGTCGCTCCTGCAGCACTTCCGCGACGGCTGGCAGTTCGGCGGCATGCTGAACGAGCAGTTCATCATCCCGGTCCCGGCACAGATGCGCACCCCGGGCGAAAGCTGGTACCGAGGTACCGCCGACGCCGTCTGGCAGAACGCCAACCTGATCGAGCAGTCGCGCCCCGACCTCGTGGTCCTGTTCGGTGCCGACCACATCTATCTGATGGATGTCAGGCAGATGGTCGAGTTCCACGCCGCGAGGAAGGCCGGCGTGACCATCGCCGCGATCCCCGTCGACAAGAAGTTCGCCAAGGACTTCGGCGTCCTCGAAGTCGACAGCGAGGGCCGGATCAAAGCGTTCATAGAGAAGGACCCTGATGCGCCCACGATGCCGGGCGACCCGACCAGGGTGCTCGCGTCGATGGGCAACTACATTTTCGACCGCGATCTGCTGCTCAACATGGTCGAAAAGGACGCCGCGAACGAGGCGAGCAGCCACGACTTTGGCAAGGACATCCTGCCGGCGCTGATTGGTAAGGTCGACATGTACGCCTACGACTTCCAGACCAACCGGATCGCCGGCAATGAGACAGACCGCACGCCCTACTGGCGTGACGTCGGCACGCTCGAAGCCTACTATGAGGCGAGCATGGACATGCGCGCCATCGACCCGCCGCTCAATCTCTACAATCGTGACTGGCCGGTCCGCACAGCCGGCTATTCCGAGCCGCCGGCCAAATTCGCCTTCGATGAGGAGGGTCGCCGCGGCCAGGCGCATGACAGCATGCTTTCCGGCGGCTGCATCATTTCCGGTGGCACCATTCGACGCTCCGTTCTCGGGCGCTGGGTGCATGTGCACTCCGGCGCTGAGGTCGAGGACTGCGTCCTTTTCGACGGCGTCGATATCGGGCGGCGAGCAAAGGTTCGACGAGCCGTCCTCGAGAAGAACGTGCGGATACCCCCGGATACCGCCATCGGCTTCGACCCCGTCGAGGATGCCAAGAACTATCAGGTAACGGAAAGCGGGCTCGTCATCATCGGTGGTGATCGCTCGCCGGTCGGCTTGAGCAGCCTTCATATTTGACGTCTGCCGTTACCGTACGCGCCACTTCGTTCTGAACTTGCTGGCGTCTGGGAAAGTCGCGGCGGATATCCCGCAACGTGAGCAAGTCCAGGATGTGACTGTCGAACATCGTGACTGGTGCCACTTAATCAGGACGACTAGCTGGGCGGTCTAGACCCGCCTGAAACGCTCGCGATTCTCCCGGTGTACGGTTTTCTGAGACAGCGATTTGGGTGAAAGCGGCTCCGTCGAGGAGGAGCCATGACGGACGATCGAGGGAAGAAGGCGGGCTTGCCGGAGCGCGCCCATCACGCTGGCGAGGACAAGCCCGCCGCACCGCGTCAGCGGCGCATGTCGGCCAGGAAGAAGCAGGAAGCGGTGCTGCGGATCTTGCGCGGCGAGGATCTGGAAGTGGTCAGCCGCGAGGTCGGCACCACCGCCGCGGATCTCAGTGCATGGCGTGACGGCTTTCTGGAGGCCGGCGCGGCGTCGCTGAAGAGCCGTCCGGAGACCGACCAGGGTCGAGAGCTGAAGGCGATGCGGGAGAAGATCGGCGAGATGACGATGGCCAACGAGCTGCTCGAGGCCAAGATCGACCGCCTGGAGGCCGGCGTCCCTTTTCGGCTGCGGAGATCGAAGCGATGAGCCAGGCCTTCTCGATCTCCGTGAGGCGCCGCTACGGTCTGGCCCGGCTGTGTCTGTACTGGCGCGTCAGTCGGGCGACGCTTCACCGGCATCTGAGCGCCGCGAACCGGCCGGACGCACCGCGACGCCGTCGGGGACCGCAGGGGGCAATGCCCGATGCCGATCTGGCGGAGCGCATCCGTTCGCTGCTCGCCGGCAGCCCCTTCCACGGCGAAGGGTATCGCAAGGTTTGGGCGCGGCTGCGCTATGCGGGCCTGCGCACCAGCCCCCGCCGGGTGCTGCGCGTCATGCGCGAGCACAATCTGCTGGCGCATCAGCGGGCGGGATCGCCAAGGGGGCCGCGGGCCCATGACGGAACCATCACCACGTTGCACGTAGATACGATGTGGGGGACCGATATGACCGCCGTGGCCACCGGCGAAGGCCAGGCCGCCGTGTTCATCGCTGTCGATCATTGCTCGGCGGAGTGCATGGGCATCCACGCCAGCGCCTCGGCCAGTCGCCACGAGGCGCTGGAGCCGATCCGACAGGGTGTTCGCCGCAGCTTCGGCGCGTTCGGCAAGGATGTCGCGACGGGGCTGAAGATCCGCCACGATCACGGCAGCCAGTACATGAGCCGGGACTTCCAGCACGAGATCCGTTTCCTCGGCGCCGCGAGCTCCCCGGCCTTCGTACGTGCGCCCGAGGGAAACGGCTGTGCCGAGCGGTTCATCCGGACCCTGAAGGAAAACCTGCTCTGGGTGCGCTGGTTCGAGACGATCGAGGAGCTGCGACAGGCGCTGCTCGTCTTCCAGCGCACCTACAACGAGGGCTGGCTGATCGAACGACACGGCCACCGTCCACCCGCCGCCATCAGAGAAGAGCAGACCGTGACCAACAGAGAGGCCGCCTAAGCCCAGTTTGCTGTCTCAAAACCGTGGACCGGTACACGATCACCCGAGAATCTTTGGAATCGGTCATTCGATCGTGCTGCAGCGCCAGTCGAAGATGGGCTCGAAGCCAGCGTTGGTTGGCACGCCGCTGCGCGTCCGGTCTCGAGCGGCGAACGGCGTGCGCCGTTCGCCGAAGTCCTCAGATGTCGACCGCCTCGGCAATGCTCAGGGCATCTTCGAGTTCAACCCCGAGATACCGTACCGTGCTGTCCACCTTTGTATGGCCGAGGAGAAGTTGGACGTATCCCTCCGGCGCAGCTTGCAGTTACCCACAAGTGTCCGGCGGCGCTGCGATGCGAGCTCCTTCGACGAGGTCGGCGAGGCGGGAGAAGCCCCGCCACATGACGGTCGTCCCCGGTGGCGGGTCGGAACCGCGGTCGAGATAGCCTCCGAGCCTTGCGACCGCCCTGACATAGAAATCGAGAGCCCGCGGTGCCTGGCGTTTTCTGTCCTGCGACGCGTGCTCGAGCAGGTAGCGCTCGGCGTCGGTGAAGACCGCAGCAGGGTCCGCGGCCGGCGCCTCGCGGCTGAGCATTGTCAACCAGGACACCCGCCAGGCCACGACGCAGCACAGCGCGATGCAGTTGGCCAGGCGATCGGCCGTGGCGAGGCGCATCTCCTCGATCCGGCAGCCGGTTTTCAGGGTCCGGAAGAATGTCTCGATCTTCCACCGCAGGGCATACCATTCGAGCTTGTTCACGGCCTCCGCGTGGGTCGCCACCGGCAGGTTCGTGATCAGCTTCCAGAAGACGGGCGCCCGGCCTTCCGGCGGGTCGAGCTCCTCGGCATGGATGATCTGGAGCTCCTGATGCCGGTATTTCCCCTGCTTTCCAATCGGCGGGCGGACCGTCATCGTGGCATGCCGAACCGACAGCACGGCGCAATGGTCATTGCCCTGCGCATCGCGGAACCGGACCTCGTGGGTGCCGCTGGACTGCACCTCCGACATCACCTTGGCAATGGTCGTGCCGCCATCCTCCGCAAGGCGATCAACGCAGCTCCGGACGAGAAAGCCGGTCCCGAGTTCTTCGGCCAGGCAGTAGAGCTCGTAGATGTCGCTTTCCCGGTCGCCGACATGCACGCAGCGTTCGGGCGCCCCTGCCAGCTCGCTGGACAGTCGCAGGTTATCGAGCCAGCGCATGCTTTCCTTCTGGTCGATCGGCACCCGGGTCGGATTGATCCGGCGCTTGAGCGCGGCGGTTCCCTTGAACCTGGTGCGCGACCAGAACTTGGCCGCCGTCAGGCCAAGCGGCAGGCCGTCCGGCGTGATCGCCAGGCTCGCATGCATCAGGAGGCCGCAGACAGCATGCTTCTGGTAGCGGCCTTCCTTCAGCTTGCGTCCGGTGGACATCTTCGTGAATCCGACCTTCTCCGGAGCCGAGCGCTTGAAGGAGAACTCCGTGGTATCCTGAAGGATCAGGATGGGACCGTCTGTTGCCCCGATGCGGCTTTGTTGCGCAAAGGACGTGAAGTGCGGACCTCCCCTTTCCCCAGACGCACTTATGCCACGGGCTCTGTGACAGGTATGCCGAGCGCGGTGTAGCCGTTCAGGACGGCGGCGCGGATCTGAAGTTCGGCGACCTGACGATCGAAGTCGCGTGCCATGAGGCTCTGCCCCAAGAGCTTCACGCAGTGCATCTTCGTCTCGGCGCGGCTTCGGCGGTGGTACCCGCTCCATTTTCGCCAGATAGCGCGGCCGAGGTATTTCGATGCTCGGAGGGCCTCGTTCCGGGCGATGGCGCCCGCGGTCGAAGGCTTCCACGGTTTGGCGTTCCTGCGCGGCGGTATGACCGCATGGGCGCCTCGGTCGGCGACGGCGTCGTGGCACTTGCGCGTGTCGTAGGCACCGTCCGCGGTGACCGAGCCGATTTCCACATCAGGCGGGATCTGGCTGAGCAGTTCGGGCAGCATGGGCGCGTCACCGACGGTGCTCCCGGAGTGATCTCGAGGGCTCGGATCTCCAGCGTCTGTTCGTCGACGCCGATGTGGATCTTGCGCCATAGGCGGCGTTTCGCGCCACCGTGTTTGCGGGCGTGCCACTCGCCTTCACCTTCGGCCTTGATGCCGGTGCTGTCGATCAGCAGGTTCAGCGGCCCCTGCGAGCCGCGGTAGGGAATGGTCACGGCCAAGGCCTTCTGGCGCCGGCTCAACGTGCTGAAATCCGGCACCGCCCAGTCGAGGCCGACCAGGCGCAGGAGGCTTTCAACGAAACCGGTCGTCTGCCGGAGCGCCATGCCGAAGAGGACCTTCATCGTCAGGCATGTCTGGATCGCGGCATCGCTATATTGCGGCTGACGGCCTCGCTTGCCGGTCGGCGGCGGCACCCAGACCATGTCCGGGTCGAACCAGATCGTCAGGGAGCCACGCTGCTTCAGCGCTTCGTTGTAGGCCGGCCAGTTCTTGGTCTTGTAGCTCGGCGGGATGGGTCTGCTCATGCAGACCGGCTACCACGCTGGATTCACGAGATGAATCCCTCACCCGGCCTTTGCGCAACAGAGCCCCATGAGGGCCTCGAGCGTCCTATCCTTCTGCCCGTCCATTCGCCTGTCTCCATGGTGGTGTAGCAATTCCATGGAATACCAGAATGGATCGCCCCTGCCGGGGCCGGCCCCGGCAGGGGCTCACGGCGCCATCGCCAAATGAATTTCCAGACGTCAGGTTACAGTACCGCAGCCTACAACTTCGCACTTCGGCTCAAGACCCTCGCCGGCCTCACGCCCTACGAATATATCTGCAAGATCTGGACGTCAGAGCCGGATTGATTCATCCTCAACCCGATCCACCAATTGCCGGGACTGAACACCTATTGGAGGCGTATCTGCTTGACCTCCGCCTTGTAGAATGGGTGATAGAGATCGGTGCCGTAATGATTTCCGCCCGTCACGCGGAGGGGCAGGGTGAAGCCTTCGAATTCGCGGAACTCCGACAGATCGCCGCCGAAGGGCTGCAGGCGGTAGATGCCGTCGGCGTTCTCCTTGCTCCATCGCTGGAAGAGGACGCGCAATGGCCGTCCGGTCCCGTCGACTGTGACTTCCGCGCTTTGCGCCAGGTCGCCGAGGCGGACTGTCACCGCGGCGGTGTCGGGATCGACCGCGTGCCAGCGGATCTCGTTCCAGCCAGCCTCCGCCGCGGCGAGGAACGCGGCCGGGGTCCAGATCAGGGCCTCGCCGACCATGCGGCCGAAGGCCGATCGCAGATGGTCTGCATCCTGCGAAACCCGGCCCACCGGGACGAGGTCGAGAAACCTGAACCGGCTCCAGCTTCCGCCCGGCGCATAGGCGTCGCTGCCGGTGACGCCGCCCATGCCCTGGAGCCGAACTTCCCAGAGGAACCCCCGGGGCGGGGCGAGGATCTGCTTGGCGAGCATCGGCCGTTCGGTGGTGCTCTCCGCCGTGCCCAGCAAGAGTGTTCCGCCCATCTCGACGAGCGCAATCGTCCGGAGTTCCGTGCCGGGGCGGATCGCGAAGCGGAGGTAGCGGGCGGCGGGAGCCGGCAGCCCCTCCAGCATCGAGAGATCGAACCGGGGCCGCTCCCTGCCAGACGGGCTTCGCAGGTCTGTCTCGAGCGCCCGGTCGGCGCGGGCATCACGGAGCCTCAGGACCAGCAGAGCCGCCAGCCCTGTGAGGAGCATGGCGGCGAGCGCAAAGAGACCTTCGATCAGCATGTACGGCCCTGAAAACGGAGCGGGATTGCGCCGCTCTCTACCGGTCCGGACGCGGGGCCGCGTTGAGGTAGGTCAATGTGGAGCTGTCTCTCGTATCCTAGTTCTGCGGCTCATGCAGTCTATCGCAGGCAAGCGCATGCCATCCGTCCCGCTCCTTTTCTCCCTTGTTCATGCGGCCTGTCCGGCCGTCCGACGTCTCGCCCTGATCCGGCGCGACATCTCGGTCCCGCCGCATGGCGGCTGCGCCGGTGGCGTGCGGAACCCGGTGAAGGTCGTGCCGGGCGGCGGGGGCCGCCAGCCCCTTGTCGGGACCACATGGCCCCTGGTGGCTTCCGCCGCGGGTCCGGCCGCGGCGCGTGGCGGTCGTCCCGGCCGGGACGATCATGCCTGACCTCCTCGTCCGGCTCGCGCTGTGGCAGGTCGGTGTGCCGCTGGTGCTCATGGCGGTCCATGCCCTCGTGCCTTCGGCATCCCGTACCGGCCTGATCCTCAGGATTGCGGCGATTCTGCTGGTGCTTTGCTACACGGCCCTTGCCGGCCTCTGGCTGTTCCCCCCTTGGTGGACGCCGTATCTCCTGATCGCGCTGCACCTGCTGACGAGCCTCCGGCTCTGGCGGCGGTATCGGGATCCGGGCGCCGGAAGACCCCGTAGGTTCGCGGAGGTCGGCGTCGCGGCCGCGCTCCTCACCGCCGCGGGCCTGATGATCCTGCCGGTCCATCGGGGGCGGACCAGCCCCGATGTGGCGATCGATCTCGCACAGCCGCTCGGCCCCGGGCGCTACCTCGTCATCAGCGGCGGGGCGGACAAGGCGATCAACGCGCATTTCGAGACCCTCGACGGCGAAGGCGCCTCCGACTTTCGTGGCCAGAGCCACGCGGTCGACATCATCGGCATCGATGCTCTCGGCCTGCGGGCCGCCGGGATATCGCCCTCCAACCCCTCGGCCTACCTGATTTATGGCCGCGAGGTCCGGGCCCCCTGCGCCGGACGGGTGACGAGCGCGGTCGATGGCATCGCGGACAATGCCGTGCCGGCGATGAACCGCGACAGCATGACCGGGAACAGCCTCATCCTCGACTGCGCCGGACGGGCGGTGGTGATGGCGCATTTCGCGCCCGGATCGCTCGCCGTCCGGGGGGGGGACCGCGTGGAGACCGGTCAACGCGTGGCCCGCGTCGGGAATTCGGGCAATTCCGGCGAGCCCCATCTCCACGTTCACGTCCAGACTCTTGCGGGGCCCGACGCGCCGATATCGGGTGAGCCGCTCTGGTTCACCATCGACGGCGAACTTCCGGTCCGGAATTCCCGTTTCACGGTCGGCGAATAGGATGGGCCGCGCTGGCGCATCAGGCCCGCGGGACGAGGAAGCTCGCGGTTTGCCACGGCATCGCCCGTCGCCTGACCCATGCTGCATGTCATCGAACGCCTCGCCCGCCGCACCGTTGCCGCCCCGCTCCGCATCGCCCGCGCCGTCCTCGCCGGATCGGAGGTCGGCTTCGCCCTCGCCGCGGTCCCGGCGAACGCCTTCGAGCTACACGTGGTCGCCCGCAGCGCCATGCCGAATGGCTTCGTCACCGATCCGCATGTCTTCGTCGTGATCCCTGACGACCGGCAATTCGCCATTGCAGCAGATGCCGACAATGCCCGTCCAGAACAGATCTTGCGGGCGCTGCGGTGCCACGGAAGGTCGTTAACGGGAGTTCCGGCGGAGTTCGGTCGCACAGACCCGCGAAGCCGAATGGCAGGCCGGGATCACTTCTAACTTCCGTCATGCCCTTTGCGGCGTTCCCGACGCCGGCCTGGTACGGTTTTCCCCGAGAGCGTCTGGTAGTTGCTCAACAGTTCCCTGTCCCGTTGCCCTCTTTTCGGCCTCGCGGGGCAGTTCTCGGGGCAGGAAGTTAAGCTAGTAGGCGCTCGGTGTCTTCGTCGTCGTTGAAGCAATGCGGCGAGGCGCGGACCACGGCGCTCAGCCCGCGGGCCTCGAAATCGAGCCGCGCATGGCCTATCGACGAGACCGAGACCATGATTCCGGCCCGTGTCAGTCGCGCCGCCGTCTCTGCCGGGGTTTCGTCGGCCAGGGAGAAGGTGACGATCCCGCAGCGTCGCGCGCCGACGTCGTCGACGGAGACGCCCGAGCATTCCGCGAGCCGGCGGCGCAGGGTCTCGGCCAGCGCAGCGATGCGGGTCTCGATCGCCGGCAGGCCGATGGCGCGCGCGTAGCGGATCGCTTCGGTCAGGCCGATCTGACCCGCGACATGGCGCTCGAACGTCTCGTATCGCTGCGCGGTCCCGTGCAGCCGGTACTCATCCGGCGCGGTCCAGTCCGCCGCGCGCAGATCGACGAAGGGCGGCTCCAGCCGTTCGATCGTCTGCCGTCGACGTAGATAAACCCGGTGGCGCGTTGGCCGCGCAGGAACTTGCGTCCCGTCGCGCACAGCATGTCGCAGCCGATCCGTTCCACGTCGAGATCGATCTGGCCGACCGACTGGCAGGCATCGAGCAGGAAGGGGATGCCGTGGTTGCGGGCGAGAGCGCCGACCGCCTCGGCAGGGTTCACGAGGCCGCAATTGGTCGGCACGCGGGTCAGCGCGATCAGCCGCGTGCGCGGCACGATCATCGCTTCCATCGCGGCCACGTCGACCTGGCCGATCCCGTCGCTCGGAGCCAGATCGATCTCCAGACCGCCACGCCTCGCCCGCTGCAGCATAGCGAGGACGTTGGACACGTATTCCGACCGGTGCGTCAGAATCCGGTCGCCCGGCGCCAGGGACATCCCGTAGAAGGCGATGTCCCAGGCCCGGGTCGCGTTCTCGACGAAGGCGATCTCCTCAGCATCCGCGCCGATCAGCGCCGCCGCCTCGGTGTAGAAGGCGGCGAGGTCGTCGCCCGCCGCCTCCTGCGCGGCATAGCCGCCCATCCGCCGTCCGAGTTCCAGGTGCCGGAGCACCGCCCGATGAACGGGTTCGGGCGAGGGCGAGGCGCCGGCGTTGTTCAGATGCGCGCAGGAGCGACAGGACGGCGTATTCGCCCGGAGCAGATCGATATCCGTCACGCCGCCTCCATCGGCTGCGGCAGACGGCGTCCGATCTCCTCGAGATGCACATGACCCGTCCCGCAGCACCCGCCCCAGATGTCCAGGTGGGGATAGCGGCGGCCGACATCGGCCACGAGGCGGCCGAGTTCTTCCGGATCGCCTTCCTCGAGATGACCGAGCTTGCAGAGCGCGATCTTGTCCATCTTCGCCGCGTTCGGTCGGATGGACCGAAGACGGCGCGTCCAGTGGCCGCCGTCGAGGGCCGGCTCGAACTCGAGCGGATGCGAGCAGTTGAGCGAGAAGAAGGCGGGATAGCTGTCGGTCGCGGCATCGACGATGGCGGTGGCCTCGGCCAGCGACACGCCCGAACTCAGATGGTGGGTGCTGTCGCGCGAGAACGACACCGCCGCCGGCAGCCCGATCCGCCGCGCCGCCTTGACCACGCCGATCGCTTCGGCCGGGTTGTTGAAGGTCACGGCCCAGGCGAGTTCGACGCCCGCCCTTTCCAGCGTCTCGAGCTGCACGGAATGATAGGCTTCCGCCTCCCCGACGGTGATGCGCCGGTTCAGGCTGTAGGCATCGCCGCAGGGCCCGACATAGCCGGCGAACAGGGTCCGCGGGATCCGGTCCGCATACTCCGCCGCCACGTCGCGCAGGAACTGGATCGAGGCGAGATTCGCGTCGGCCAGCGCGCTCGGCGAATAGCCGAGCTTCGCCCCCCAAGTCTGGGCTCGCGCGATAGTCGAAGCCGCCGATCAGGGCGCAATGGCCCCGCCGGGCGACCGCGTCGAGATAGCGGCGATACATGCCACGGATCACCTCGGCGGCTTCGCGCCTTTCGAGAAGCGGGAACACGGCGAATTCCGGCAGATCGAAGCCGCACTTGTACATGATCTCGGTCTAGATGCCGCCTTCGGTCAGGAAGTAGCGGCCTGGAACGGGGGCGGGAAACGGGCGGGTCGTCATGGCAACCTCCTACCAGTAGAAATGGACTTGACGGACCGGCGCGCCCCGCGGGGGCAGGCCGATGTCGCGGCGCCGGAAATCGTCGAAATCCTCGACGATCCGCCTCTGTCTGCGGCGCGCGCGACGTTGCCGCAGGACCTGCCAGAGGTCGAGGGCCGCCCGGTGAAGCGTGGAATGCCGTTTCCGTTCCCCGTGAATGATGTCGGTCATGTCATGTCGCCTCCTTGGATGTCGGGGCGCGGTCAGGCGTTCGCGCCGGTACACCAAGAGATGGACGATCGACCCGATCCGGGATAGAAGACCCGCGGTCGGGTTCAGGTGTCCTTCGAGAAGGCGAACCTTTTCAGCGCCCTTTCCGGACGACGCGCCGGATCCGCTGCGATGGCGGGGCGGCGACTGTACTTGCGGTACAGGTCCGGGAGGCAGGGATGGAAAAGGTCAGGTCGAAGCGGGAACTCATTCTCGACCTCGCCGAAAGCGGAATCCTGTCGAAGGGGTTCGGCGCCACCTCGATCGAGGAGATCATCGCCGAGGCGGAGATCACCAAGAGCGGGTTCTTCTATCATTTCAGGGACAAGAACGAACTCGCCCGCGCGCTTCTGCAACGCTACCTCGACACCGAGGAAGCCATTCTCGACGAGGTCTTCGCCCGCGCGCGCGAACTTCACGGCGATCCTCTGCACTCCTTCCTGATCGGGCTGAAGCTGCTCTCGGAGATGATGGCGGACCTGCCGAACGGCCATCCCGGCTGCCTCGTGGCCACGGTCGCCTATTCCGAGCGCATGTTCGACCGGGACGTGCGGAGGCTGAACCGTCGGGCCATCCTGGTGTGGCGCGAGCGGTTCCTCGGCATGCTGCAGGAGATCGCGGTGATTTATCCTGCGCGCGACGACGTGGACCTTCGGGCCGTCGCCGACATGATCTCGAGCACGGTCGAGGGCGGCATTGTCATGTCGCGCGCGGTGGGCGAGCCGAAGGTGCTGTCCGAGCAGATCGTTTTGCTGCGGTCCTATATCAAGATGCTCTTCAGCCCCGCCGCCTGATCCGCGACCCGCGGGAACACGGCTGTACCGAAGGTCCAGAATTCGGGGATTCGCGGCTGCGTGGAGTCGCCGAACTCTGCGCCTCAGACGATTGTCTCTACAGGGTTTCCTCCGCTTTCCGGCGGGCCGGACCAAGGGTCGGCTATAGCGCGGTCGGGGTTCTCTCCAGAATTCCCGCAGCTTCGGACGCAACGTCCCAAGCGCGCAACCCAGGAGAAGAAGATGAAAGCATTCGTCGTCGCCGCCCTGTCGGTGGCCGCAATCGCAGTGCCCGCTTCGGCGCAGGACAATGCCGCCGAGACCTATTCGGAGATCAAGGACACATTCGGCTTCGTGCCGACCTTTCTTCGGGAGTATCCCGAACACGGCATCCGCGGCGCCTGGATCATGACCAGGGACATGGAGTTCAGCGACAAGACCGAACTCTCGCCGAAGGTCAAATCCCTGATCAACATCGCCGTCGGAGCGCAGATACCGTGCCGCTACTGCGTCTTCGCCGATACCGAGGCCGCCATTGCCGCCGGCGCCACCGAGGGCGAGATCAAGGAAGCCGTGGGTCAGGCGGCCCTGGCCCGACACTGGTCGACCATCCTCAACGGGCTGCAGATCGACTTCGACGAGTTCAGGGCCGAGTTCGGCGGATGAGGCGAGAAGGCCGTGGCGCGATGCTCGCGCCACGGCCTTGCCAAGGACCTGCAAATCGAGATCAGGCCCGAATCCAGCCTTCGGAAAACTCCACGGCCTCCGCGCCGGCGAGATAGCTGATCCTCGTCAGTTCCGCGGTCAGCCCGGAGATCAGGGTTCTTGCCATTTTCCCGGGGCGTTCCGGCCAGAAGGCCCGCACCCCGATGGCTTTTCCCACGCGCCGCGCGTCGAGACGACCGATCACCCGGTCCCCCTGCAGGACCGGAAAGACGTAGTAGCCGTATCGGCGCTTCAGCTCTGGCACGAAGATCTCGATACGGTAGCGGAACCCGAAGAGCCGCTCGGCCCGGGCCCGATCGCGCAGGGCGGGATCGAACGGGCTCAGGAGCCGGACGCGGGTCGACGGGGCGGGGAGGGCTGCCAAGCGGTCCATCATCGCCTCTGTCGTGAGGCTGCGGCGCTGGGACCCGTCGGCCAGTTCGATATCGACCTCGATGAGCCGGTCGGCCGCCAGCTCCGCGGCACACCAGCCCTTCGCCTCGTCCCTGCGCACGATCTCGAAGAAGGCCGCAATCTCGCCGCTGGTGCCGAAACCGAGGCGCTGCAGGGCCGCCGACATCGCCCGATCCACGATCTCGCCGTCGTCGAGGCGCATCGCCAGGTAGTCCGGCGGGATCACTCGCTCGGCGAGATCGTAGTGCTTGCGGAACCCCCTTCGATGGCAGACCGCCAGCCGGCCCGACCGCCAGAGAAATTCCAGCGCCGTCTTGGAGGGATGCCAGTCCCACCAGCCCGACGAGCCCTTCGCCTCGTCCTCCCTGACATCCAACGAGCACGCCGCGCCCAGATCGGAGATGTGACGCAGGACGGCATCGAGCTCGTCCTGCCAGCCGTCGCGGCGCAGGGCCGGCCAGCGCGCGAGCATCCGGTCCTCGTCGCGCGCGAATTTCAGCCGCCACAGGGGATAGAAGCCCATCGGGATCACCGAGGCGTCGTGGGTCCAGTGCTCGAACGCCGTCCGCCGTCTTGCGACCAGATGTTCGAGAGCTCGCGGCCGATACTGCCCACGCCGTGACCAGAGGATCAGGTCATGGGCGCGGGCGAGCGTGTTGACGCTGTCGACCTGGACGAATCCGAGGTCGTGCAGAACCCGCTCGAGATCGTCGGCCTTGCCCGGACCCGGTTCCGGGCGCAGCAGCAGGTTCCTGTCCAGAAACAGGCGACGGGCCTCCCTGTTGGACAGAACAGGGCGGATCATCGGACGAGGAACAGACGGGGCCTGCCGGCGCGCATTCGGCCGGTTCGCAACCCTCTGTTCCGTCCGGGAGCGGGGTCGGACGACCGCCTTTCCTCTCCGGCCACCGGTCGATGCATCCTCCAGCGCACCGACGCGATCATGCGGGCGCTCCCGGAGTGGTGGACTGCGCCGCGGGGATCGCTGCTGGCGGCAATTCGGGGCGGGTGCCGCGTTGCGTTTCTTCTTCCCGGCTTCATCGTCCGTGTTCGTGGCTCATGGCGCGCGCAAGGCGGCGGATCCTGATGGCTCGATTGAGTTCGCCCCCGAAGATCAGGATGAGGGCGGCGAGATACATGAAATAGAGGGCCGCTATGATGCCGGCCAGACCAGCATAGTAGCTCGCATATGTGGCGAAGTTCGACAGGTAGTACGAGAAGGTTGACGTCAGCAGGGTCCATGCGGTCACCGTGAAGGCCACGCCCGGCCAGATGCTCGAGAAGCGGGTGCGCCGGGCCGGAAGGAACACATGTGCCGCGAACAATGCCGCGACGAGGATGAGGGCCGCCGTCGGATACCGGAGCAGGCTCACCGTGGCCGATCTCGGGTCGAAACCCGGCATAAGCATATGCAGCCAGGAACCGGCCCGTGGAGCTAGTACGACCAGGTAGCCGACAAGGACGAGAACCAGACCGGTGAGAAGCACCATGGCGGCCTGCACGATGTAGATCACGATGGCGGACCGGGTCTCGCGAATGCCGTAAGCCCGGTTAAGGCCGACGCGGACCCCGTCGACTCCGCCGACGGCGAACCAGATCGTCAGAAGGATGCCGACGCTGAGCACCCCGCCGCGCTGGACGGTCATCACCTGCTCCACCTCGGCCACGATCGGGTCGACCAGGGCCGAGGGGACGATCTCGATCAGGAACGCGACGAGATCCTCCGCCATGGACCGGTCGCCGATGAAGGCGGTCAGCGAACTCGTGAAGATCAGGAAGGGAAAGATCGCCATCAATGCGCGGAACGCGACGTTGCCGGCCAGTCCGAACGCATCGTCCGTCCAGAGCCGCAGGGA
Source organism: uncultured Alphaproteobacteria bacterium (assembly GCA_963776705.1). Lineage (GTDB taxonomy): Bacteria > Pseudomonadota > Alphaproteobacteria > Rhodobacterales > Rhodobacteraceae > Palleronia. The sequence continues at coordinate 4,207 of CAVZOA010000009.1, read as the reverse complement.
CGCCTCCCGCAGGACCGCCCAGGGGACGCGCCACCCGGTCCCGTGCAGAAGTTCCTCCGGGCGCGTGCTGACGACCCCATGGGTCAGGACGACGTCGCGGACCGTCTTCCGAGCCGGCCTTTCATCCATTCGCGGCGCCTCACTTCGTGCGGAATGATCCTGCGTAATTCGCTTCGCCGCGATGCGCCAGCCACCGGGCCGCCCGAAGGTTCGAACGATCCGTGCCGAGCGAACCTGCACGACCATGTTGCGGGCCGTTTTCCTCCACGCGAGCCGGGTCCGGCGGCGGTCGGTCCCATCCACGAAAGTTTTGCCAATGGGCGCCCATCGTCGCATGCTTGCCGGATCGGCCATCCATCCGACGGCGGCCGATCCGGGCTGTGAGGGAGGAGGCCATGGCAAGGAACGACCGGTTCTCGTCGGCGCGATACGGGCCCGCCGAGAGACACATGGCCGAGAGCCTCGTCGAGATCGAGCGATCAGGCGCTCCGAGGATACGACGCGGATTGCGACTGCAAGGACGGCATGTTCAACGGCCTGACGCGGCGCGGCCTCCTGGCGCGGCGGCGCGGCATCGGCGGGCGGCCCTCGCTGGCGGGGCGCCGCGCGGGCCGAGGCGCCGCCGGGCGCGATCGAATACCCCGTGCAGCCCGACCCGACCAAGGAGCAGGGCCGGCTGATCCTCGACGATGGCGGCTACGGCTCGCGCTCGCAATTCGAGAACGAGGTGCGCTGGCGCTATCCGACCGCCAGCATCGAATTCGAGCTGGTCGATGACGCCGCTGGCCTCGGGCCACGGCATCGTCACGCCCTCGGGGCTGCATTTCGAGCGCCACCACGCCGGCATCCCGACCATCGACCCGGCGGCCCACACGCTGATCCTGCACGGCATGGTCGACCGGCCGATGCGCTTCACCATGGACGACCTGAAGCGGCTGCCCTCGGTCAGCCGCATCCATTTCATCGAATGTTCCGGCAACGGCCTGACCGAATGGGACGAGCCCGACGCTCAAGACGGTGCAGGGCACGCACGGCCTGACCTCGACCTCGGAATGGACCGGCGTGCCGCTCTTCCACCGTGCTGGAGATGGCGGGCGTGCAGGACGGCGCCGCCTGGATCCTGGCCGAGGGCTCGGACGCGGCGGTGATGACCCGCTCGGTGCCGATCGACAAGGCGATGGACGACGCGATCCTCGCCTACGCGCAGAACGGCGAGGCGATCCGCCCCGAGCAGGGCTATCCGCTGCGCCTGCTGCTGCCGGGCTACGAGGGCAACACCCACATCAAGTGGCTGCGCCGGCTCGAGGTCAGCGACAAGCCCTTCATGACCCGCGAGGAGACCTCGAAGTATACCGACCTGATGCCCGACGGCACGGCGCGGCAGTTCTCGATGGAGATGGAGGCGAAGTCGGTCATCACCTTCCCCTCCGGCGCCATGAAGCTGCCGCGCCCGGGCTTCTACGAGGTGACGGGCCTCGCCTGGTCGGGCCGCGGAGCGGTCACGCGGCGTCGAGGTCTCCGCCGATGGCGGCGCAGACCTGGCAGGCGGCGACGCTTGCAGGAGCCCGTCCTGCCGAAGTGCCACACCCGGTTCCGCCTGCCTTGGGCCTGGGACGGCGAGGAGGCCGTGCTGCAGAGCCGCGCACCGACGAGACCGGCTACGTGCAGCCGACGCTGCAGGAGCTGGTCGCGGTGCGCGGCACGAAGTCGGTCTATCATCTGAACGCGATCCAGAGCTGGCATGTCGCGGCCGGCGGGGAGGTGACCAATGTCCACGCGTAAGCCGTTCTCGCCCTCGTCGCTGCGGCCCTCGTCGCGGGCCGCGCCTGGCACGCGGCACAGGACGCGTGCCGCGCACTCGCGCCGATCTGCCCGAGACCCTGCCCGAGACCGGGCGAGCGCGCGCCGATGCCGCCGTGCCGAGGTCGAGCGCCGAGGAGGTCGGCGACGTCGATCCCGACGCCGGCAGCTTCGGCATCGGCCAGCCCGCGACGCGAGGAGGAGATCGCCGCGATCGACATCGACGTGATGCCGGACGGGCGCGGCCTGCCGGAGGGCAGCGGCACCTACGCCGAGGGCGAGGAGCTCTACGCCGCAGGCCTGCGCCGTCCTGCCACGGCGAGAACCTCGAAGGCATCGCCGAGCTCGGCGCGCCGCGCCTGATCGGCGGGCGCGGCACGCTGGCCACCGACGCGCCGGTCAAGACGGTCGAGAGCTACTGGCCCTATGCCAGCACGCTCTTCGACTACGTGCACCGCGCCATGCCGATGAACGCGCCGGGATCGCTGTCGGCCGACGAGGTCTATGCGGTCAGCGCCTACATCCTCGGGCGCGCCGGGATCGTCGGCGAGGATTTCGAACTCTCGCTCGGGACGATCGGGGAGGTCGAGATGCCGAACGCCCGGGGCTTCATCGAGGATTCCCGGCCGGACGTGCAGTGACGGGCCATCCGGTCGCGGAACTCGATCCCCGTCTTGAAAGCGGTGCCGGCGTGGATCGCGCGCTGACGTGCCGCACTGCGGAGCGGGCGTCTGGGGGACCGAACGACGGCTCCGCGGAGCAGGACGTGCCCCGCTGGCGGGCGGACGCACCGGGGCGGCGATGTCGCACCAGCGCCGGGAAGGAGGCCTTATACCAGCGGCTTGAGCTGCTGACTCTGATGGGATTCCCTTGGGACCGGATTGCTGATTTACTCGCTTTCGAGGCAGGGGAGGATCGGCATGGCGGTGGAGATCACGCGTAGGGAGCTGTCGGCGGCGGACCTGCGGCGCGAAGCGGCGCGGGCGAAGGATGCGAAGGCCTCTCGTCGGATGCTGGCGCTGGCCTTCGTGCTCGACGGGCGGAGCCGGACTGAGGCGGCCGAGAGCTGCGGGATGGACCGGCAGACGCTGCGGTCGAACGCATGCGTTCGACTGGGTGCATCGCTACAACGAGGAGGGGTTGGCGGGTCTCGTCGACCGTCCTCTGCCGGGACGGACGCCGATGCTCAGTGCGGAGCAGATGCGCGCGCTGGCGACGATCGTGGAGACAGGGCCTGACCTGGAGACGGACGAGGTGGTCCGCTGGCGACGGATCGACCTCTGCGCGGTGGTGGAGCGGCACTTCGGGGTTCGCGTGGCGGAGCGGACGATGAGCTCGATCCTCCGCCGGCTCGGCCTTGTGAAGTTGTCGGCGCGGCCGCGTCACCCGCAGAGCGATCCTGAAGCTCAGGAGCTATATGGAAAACTTCGCCGACCTGACGCGCGCGGCGCGGCCTGACGCGGCGAAGGACAAGCCCGTCGAGGTGCGGTTCCAGATACTATGAGGCAGGGACGCGCGGGTATTGTCGGTCCCCTCACAGACCGATGGAGCCGCAGAATGCCGATGATGCTTCCCGCAGCCGAGACCTCCGTCTATCTCGCGCCTGAATGGAGCTGTTCGAACCGGCTTGCCGCTGTCCGGCTGCCGGGTCGCGACAAGATTGTCCTGCACAGAATGGTGGCCGGCGACACGGCGGCGCTGCTTGCCTTCATCGCGCCCCGGCGCGCTCGGGAGCGGGAGCGAGCAGGCGTTCCGGTCGAAGTCGTCTCCTGCTTCGAGGCAGGCCGAGACGGCTTCTGGCTGCATCGGTTCCTGCTCGCCGACGACGTGATCAATTACGTCGTCGAGCCGACCAGCATCCTCGTCAACCGAAGGGCGCGGCGGGCCAAGACCGATCGGCTTGACGCGCAGGGCCTGCTCCGGGTTCTGGCGGCGCGCCACCAGGGCGATCACCAGATTCTGCAGCGTTCTTCGTGTTCCCACGCCCGCTGAGGAGGACGCCAAGCGCCCGCACCGCGAGCGCGAACTTCTCGTGCGGGAGCGGGTTCGGATCGAGAATTGCATCGAGGCGCTTCTGGTCACACAAGGTATCCGGAAGCGACCGTCCCTGCGCACATGGGATGCCGATCTCGCGGCGTTGCGCACGGCCGACGGACGCGAGCTTCCGCCCTGTCTGCGCGCGGAGCTCGATCGTTTGAAACGCCGGCTCGTGCTTGCCAGGGACCTGATCCGAGAGATCGAGACGGAACGCGCCTCCGCCCTTGAGGACGCGCCGCAAGACGAAGCCGGCCGCAAGATCGCATTACTCTCCCGCGTGCGAGGCGTCGGCGACAACTTCGCTGCCGTGCTGACCGGCGAAGTGTTCTATCGCCACTTCGACAACCGACGCCAGCTTGCGAGCTATGTC
>CAVZOA010000008.1:0-36094 GCA_963776705.1 uncultured Alphaproteobacteria bacterium | reverse complement strand
CTGCCCGCCCGCCATCGCCTCGCCGTTCACCTGCACCATGGCGGCGCCCAGGCCACGCGCGAGGCACGGTCCCGGTCGCCGGTCTGGATATAGGCGGCGAGACCGTATTCGTACCGTTGGCCAGGCTCGAACCTCCACCTCACCGTCGAAGGGGGTGGTGGTCAGCACGGAGCCGAAGACCTTTTTCGCGCCAGATCGTCATATCGGGCGTCACGGCGGCGAAGATCGTCGGCCGGGCGTAGTGGCCGCGGTCCCGCCCCTCGGGCCGGCCCGCCCCGCCGGCAATCAGCCGCGCCCCGTCGGCCCCGGCTTCCCGGAAGAAATCCTGCACGCGCTCCCACTGGGCGGCGTGGGCCAGGGGGCCGATCCGGTCGAGCGGCTCGCGCGGATCGCCTACGGCCGTCTTCTCGACGGCCGTAGGCGATCCAGCAGACGTCCCCGCAGACGGAGGCTTCCACTATCATCCGCGCGGGCTGGTCGCAGGACTGACCTGTATAAAGGGGCCGTTGAAAAAGGCGCGATCTGCTGATTCCATCTTCATGGCGGCATCATGTGGAGGGTGGCATGATCGGCAGTCGGACCCGAGATCAGTTGGAATTCTTTGTCTGCGGATCGCTGCGGGACCTCGTCCCCGACGATCATATCCTCGCTCGCGTCGACCGGGTTCTCGATCTTGGCTGGCTGCGCGCGGAGGTGGCCGATCTCTACGCACCGGGTGTTGGCCGACCGGGCATCGATCCCGAAGCCGCGGTCCGTCTGATGCTCGCGGGCTTCCTGCTCGGCATCGTCCATGACCGCTCCTGCGGGAATCGCAAGTGAACCTGGCGATCCGGTGGTTCGCAGGCTTCGGTTTGAACGACAGGCTGCCGGATCACTCCTCGCTGACGCGGATACGGCAAAGGTGGGGGCCGGATCGGTTCCAGCGCATCTTCGAACGCACGGTGCGGGACTGCGTAGGCGCCGGGATCGCCAAGGGCGAGGTCGTGCATGTTGACGCGTCTCTGATCCGGGCCGACGTGTCCTGGGAGAGCATGGTCGAGCGGCATCTGGGTGAAGTCGCCGAGGCCCACGACAACGCTGGCCGTAAGGACGGCGAGGAGGACGATGGCGGGCCCGACAGTTCGAGCCGCACGGAGGGGGTGGGACCGTCACGCAAATCGAACGGGCGGGCCAAGCGGATCTCCCGCACTGATCCGGAGGCCAGCCTGGCAACGTCGGGCCGCAAGCGCCGCATGGAGCCGAGCTACAAGCAGCACGGCGCGGTGGACGACGTATGCGGCGTGATCCTCGACGTCGAGGTCACGACCGGCGAGGTGAACGAGGGGCAGGTCGTCCTCGACCGCCTGGACGCGGTCGCGGCCACCACCGGCGCCGCCATCGACATCGTCACGGCCGACGCCGGCTATGCCTACGCCAAGGTCTTTGCAGGCCTGGAAGACCGCGAGATCGACGCCGTCATCCCGGCCAAGGCCGAGCAGCGTCCCGGCAAGACCATTCCGACGCGCCGGTTCAGGTTCGACGCCCGTCACAACCTCGCGCACTGCCCCAGAGGGAAGACCCTGCGGCCCAAGGGCAAGCCGCATCGGGGCTTCCAGTACTTCCATGCCCGCGCGAAGGATTGCGCAAAATGCCCGTTGCGAGCGCGTTGCGTAAGTCCCTCGCGTCATGCCCGCGTGGTCGTGTTCAACGTCGATCATCCCGCCCTCCTGCGCGCCCGGCGCCGTCGGCTGCAATGGGGCGAGCGGGAAGATCGCCTCTACAGTCGTCACCGTTGGCGGGCCGAGGGCTTCCACGGCGAGGCAAAAACCTGGCACGGGCTCGCTCGCGCCGTGCGCCGTGGGCTGGACAACATCCGCATCCAAGCATTCCTCACCGCCGCAGCGGTCAACCTCAAGCGGCTCGCGACTGCCCTCGGCGTGCCCTTCTTGATATTAGCGTGCCTCGTCGTGGCGGCGCTCCGGCAACCTTGGATGGCGAAACGAGCGCCGCTTGCCAAGTCCACGGCGGTCGGGGCATGCGCGGCCTGACAACGCCTCGCTGCCGTCTAAAATTGGCGTTCTTCAACGGCCCCATAAAGCATCTCCTCTGCGACCGATCTCCGCACCCGGTCCTCCAGCGCGTCGCCACAATCGGCGAAGATCAGGTTCGGCCCCTTGCCGCCCAGCTCCAGCGTGACCCGCTTCACGCTCTCGGCAGCGTCGCGACTGACCTGCGCGCCAGCCCGCGTTGATCCTGTGAAGGAGATCATGTCCACCCCCGGATGACCCGACAGGCCCGCCCCCACCACCGTCCCGGTGCCGTTCACCAGGTTCACCACGCCGCCGGGAAGGTCCGCCTCGGCCAGGAACTCGGCATAGAGCATCGCCGACAGAGGCGTCAGCTCGCTCGGCTTCAGCACGCAGGCGCAGCAGGTGGCGATCGCCGGCAGGACCTTCAGCGTGATCTGGTTGATCGGCCAGTTCCAGGGCGTGATCAGGCCGCAGACGCCCACCGGCTCGCGCCAGAGCGTCTCGCCGTTGGGCAGGCGTTCCTCCCAGGGGAAATCCTCAAGCGCGGTCAGGATCCCTTCCAGGTGCCTCACCGCCGTGGCTGCCTGCTCGCCGAGGGAGACGTCATGCGGCGCGCCCATCTCGGTGGTGATCGCCGCCGCCAGCTCCGGAAGCCGCCGCGTCGTCACCTCCAGCAGCCGCTCTAGGACGCCGATGCGCTCCGCCACCGGTGTCGCCGCACATCCCGGCTGCGCGGCGCGCGCCGCCGCAACCGCCCGGTCGACGTCCGCCTCCGATCCGAGCGCGATCCGCGCCACGACATCCTCGGTCGCCGGGTTCCCCACGTCCAGACGCTCCTCCGACAGGGGATCCACCCAGTTGCCGCCAATCCAGAACCGAGTCCTGTCGCGCATCACGCCTGCTCCTTGCGGTCCAGCCAGTCGCGGATGATCCGCCGGTGTCGTTCCGCCCCGTAGCTCGGGAAATGCCCACCATGGACGAGGCGCACCGGCAGGTCGAGGAGCCGCACCATCGAGGCGTGATGGTCCGCCGCGTCGGCGTGGTAGGTGTCCTCGATCAGCGGCCCGTCATAGACGATGGCGCCCGAGAGCAGGATGCCGGTCGCCGCTTCCCAGAGCGCGATGCCGCTCGGGGAATGGTCTGGGGTGTGGATCACCTCGAAGCGCCGGTCGCCCAGATCGATCCCGTCGCCATCCCTAAGAGGCCGCGTGGCCGGGGCGGCGCGCAGCGAATAGGTGGCGGACGTATAGGGTTCGGGGGGCAGCCGCTCTAAGATGTCGTCAGTGACGTAGGGGCCGGCCAGCGTGGCGGGATTGGTGGGGTTCGCGAGGATCTCGGCCTCAGCCGCCACCTTCGTCCACGTCACCCACGATCAGGAGGAGGCCATGGCCATCGCCGACTGCATCGTGGTGATGAACGGCGGCCGGATCGAGGACGAGGGCAGCCCGGCGCGGATCTGCATCTGCCGCCGGAGCGCGAGGTCGGGCGTGCCCAAGGGGTTCGTCCAGCTGCAGCACATCCGGCTTCACCGCCAAGGAGCGGGCCAGCGCCACCCGCTGCCGCTGCCCGCCCGAGAGCGCGTGCGGCCGCTTCGCCCCGTCGGAATCCGAGGTCGACGAACTCCAGCATCCTGGCCGCCCGCGCGCCGGTCGCGCCGGCCCATCCCCGCCATCCGCAGCCCGAAGGCCACGTCGTCTGTGAAAGTCACGTGCGGGAACAGCGCGTAATCCTGGAACATGGTCGTCGGGTGCAGCTTCGCCGGCGGCAGGGCGGTCGCGTCGCGCCTTCCGATCCTCACCCCCCACCGTCGGGGCCAGGAACCCGTCCCGAACCGACAGCACCATGGTTTTGCCGCAGCCCGACGGTCCCAGCAGCGTCACGTATTCTCGCGCCGTTCTCCAGATCGATCCCCCGTGAGCGCCCGGAACTCGCCGAAGACGTGGCCGATCCCCTCAGGCGTCACCTCTGCGGTCATGTTCGACGCCTCCGGAGAACGAGAAGCTCCACCGCCAGCACCGCGGCGATCGAGATGAGAAAGACGAGGGAGCCCACCGCGTTCAGCCGCGGCGAGAGGCCGGAGCGCAGCAGGCTCCAGACCTCCACCGGCAGGGTCACGTCGAAGCGGGTCAGCAGGAAGGCGATGATGACCTCGTCCCAGCTGAGCGTCGCCGAGAGGAAGAAGGCCGCGAGGATCGGCGCGGAAAGCATCGGCACGGTGACGAGCAGGACCACCCGCACCTCGTCCGCGCTGAGGTCGCGCGCCGCGCGTTCCGCATTCTCCCGCTGCGCGCCCGTCGCGGCGTAGAGGATGGCGACGCACAGCGGCAGGTTGATCACCACGTGGCCGATCCCGGCGCTCCAGAGGGAAAGGACCGCGCCGGCACGTTTGAGAACGATCAGGAGGCTCACGCCAACGATCAGGTTGCTGACCATCAGGGGCGCGATGAGGATCCCGCGTAGCACCGCCCGACCCCTCAGGGAATGGCGCGCCAGCCCGTAGGCCGCGCTGAACCCCAGCGCCACCGACACCGCGCCGGAGGTCAGCGCCACGACCAGAGAATGCCGGAGCGCTGCAATCAGGTCCCGGTCACCAAGCACGTCGGCGTACCAGGCGAGCGACGGCCCATCGAAGGGCGGGTCGGGGAGCGATCCCGACTGGAAGGAGAACAGGACCAGCGCCGCCACCGGCGGGTCGATAAAGCCGAACATCGCGGCGATGAAGATCCAGGCGAGCCCCCTCATATCCGGTCGAGCCTCAGCCAGCGCGCCGAGGCCAGGCAGGCCAGTGATACCAGCGGCATTATCCGCTGACCTGCGCCCAGTTACGCGAGGTGATGGAGGCGACGCGTTCCGGGGTTGCGAGGAGTGCGTTCCAGGCCTCGCAGCAGGCGGCGACGATGGTTTCGCAGCTGTCGAACACGCGGTTCGCGAGGCGGTTCTGGCGGAGGAACTGCCAGATGTTTTCGACCGGGTTCAGCTCCGGGCTGTAGGGCGGGAGCGTCAGCAAGGTGATGTTCGCCGGCACGGCGAGGTCCCTGGAACTGTGCCAGCCGGCGCCGTCGAGGACGAGGATAGCGTGTGCGCCAGGCGAAACGTGCCGGCCGATCTCGGCGAGGTGCGCGCTCATCGCGTCCGTGTTCGCATAGGGCATGACGAGGGCAGCGCCGGTCGCGCGGGCGGGACAGACGGCTCCGAAAATGCAGGCCCAGGCGTAGCGGCAGTCCTTCGGCGCCGGCGGGCGCGAGCCCTTGCGCGCCCGTCGAACATGTATGTTCGACCGTGTCAGCGTCCCCTGCTGGCCGACGCGCGCGTCCGCCATGGGCCTCGGACCGTGTGTGGATGGCTCCCGCGTGGCAAGGGCGTTGTTAGGGTTCGGCACCTGGTCGGTCGCGGCCATGTGTACGGCGTCGAAGATGCAGCGCCTTGGCTGCGCGCCCTGATGAAGTCCGCCGGCGGTCGGGTCCAAATCAATGGCACGCGCTCGAAGGCGCGTCGGTCCGAACTGGGTGTCCCGAATGCCGTGTCGCCGTCCGTTGCCATCACCTCACGTCGCGCCTCACCGTCTCGATGCCGGGACGCACCCCGGCTGTTCCGTTCAGGCCGTACTGGCCCGGTAACTGTCTCCGGTCTTGATGAGCGCCCAGACGATCCGCGCCATACGATTGGCCAGCGCGACGGCCACCACCTTCACCGGTTTGCGCTCCAGCATCCGCCACAGCCAGTCCGTACCTGGCTTGCCGGAACGTCTTGCACTGATCTGCGCCATCGCGCCCAGGTACAGAAGTCGCCGAAGATAGCGGTTGCCCGCCTTGGAGATCCGGCCAAGTCTTTCCTTGCCGCCGCTCGAATGGGGCCGCGGGGTGAGGCCGAGCCAGGCCGCGTAATCCCGCCCCGTCCTGAAGGTCTCCACCTCCGGCGTGGTGGCGGCGAAGGCGCTCGAGGATAGCGAGCCGATCCCGGGGATCGTCGTCAGCCGCCGGGCGAGCGGATCTTCCTTCTGGGCCGCGGCGATCCGATCGGTGACCGCCTTGATACGATCCCGGGTCTCGCGGAGCTGTTCGGCCAGGAGGTCCAGAGCGGGTCGCGCCGCCTCCGGCGCCTCCGCGATCAGGGCGAGCAGGCGATCTGCATTATGGAGGCCGCGGGCACAGACCAGCCCGAACTCGGCCAGGTGGGCCCGGATCGTGTTCACCAGCTGGGTCTGCTGGCGAACCAGGAAGTCCCGGGTCTTGTGGTCGACCAGTGCGCCCTGGCGCGCGGCCGACTTCACCGGGACGAAGCGCATCGTCGGGCGCGTCACCGCTTCGCAGATCGCCTCGGCGTCAGCAGCGTCCGTCTTCCCTCGCTTTACATACGGCTTCACGTAAGCCGCCGGCATGATCCGCACGTCGTGGCCCAGGGCGATCAGTTCGCGGGCCCAGAAGTGCGCACCACCGCAGGCTTCCAAGCCGACAAGGCAGGGCGGACAGGCCTCGAAGAAGGCCAGAACCTGGCCGCGCCGCAGCTTCCGGCGCAGCGCGACCGTACCGTCCTCCCGGACGCCGTGGATCTGGAAAACGCTCTTGGCAAGATCGACGCCGATGGTGGTAATCTCGTCCATGGATGGCTCCCTCGATGGGTCTGTGACAGCACCCAATGTGGCACATTGCGATGCCGGGAGCGGGAGCCATCCACCCCATCAATGGCGCGAACGATGGCGACCCCTCGGCCAGCACCATACGGAAAATGGCGATGGCGTCGCTGTCCGGTTCGACCGGCAGGCCGACCGACGAGGCCGCCGTGTCGTAGATGTCTGACAACAGGCGCTCTTTCGACACCCGGCGGCCGACGACAGCCCAGGCGTCCGCGATGAAGGCGTCCCGCCCCATGGCGGAGATGAAGTGCGGGGACGGATATCGCTCGAGGAAGGCGAGAAGCCAGTCCGATCGCGACGACCGGGGGAAGCGATCGGCCTCGGGGAAGTAGAGCGGCAGGTAGTGGGTCAGGATGCGGTGCCACAGCTCCGTCTTCGAACGCGAGACGATATCGTGGGTCTTCGACAGCTCCTGGAGGTCGTTCGTGCCTTGGATCAGAGGATCGTGGTAGAACTTGTAGCGCGACAATCTGGGTGAGAATCCGTATTGCCGCATCCCCGGATGTTCCTGAGGGGTCATGTCGTTGCCTCAGCCAAATGCTCCTGAGAGTGCTTGCTCCCGCGGGCTCCGTGGTCCGACGGTTCCTGATGACCTCTGACGCGCGAAGCCTCCATATTGCGCAGAGCGTCGGAGGTCATCTGCGGGTGCGCGGCCGCACTGGCTCCGAACACCAGTGCTCTGGCCATGTCGCCTCTCCAGGTCTTCAGGCGGCGCTGCACTGTGCGGATCAACCCGTCAGGATAGGTGTCCGGCTGGGCGGCCTGAAGCCTGCCCAGGAGCTCCCGCCCGGTTTGTGACGGGTCCTCGTCGAACCATGCCTTGAGGTCGTCGGTGACTTTGGCGAGCGGATCAGGGCGCCGGCGCCCTCGGGGGACGGGTGGCTTTTTCCGCGACGTCGGCCGGATCTCCCCCTCCTTCCAGGCATGGCGCAGACCCTCGAGGAAAGCTTCGACGTCCGCCTTGGGGGTGTCGGTTCCAGCGGACGCGTTGTATCGGCCAAAGCCGTCAACCGTGCCTGGGCCGGACGGATGTCGTGGAGCAGGACGACCGGGTCGAGCTGCGTGAACTGCGCCGCGAGCTCGTCCCTGGATGCCTGCGCGACGGCGGGATGGGCCTGCACGCGCTGGAACGGTGTCAGCGGCGCGTGATAGCGCTTGGTCACCCGGGCGCCGTCGCGGGTCTTCTCCATCAGCTTGAACGACGGCTGGAAGAAGTTCACGTAAAGCCGCATGTCGCGATACAGTCGCGCCAGTTCGGTGGCTGCGGCGATACCGGCGTATCTGCGATAGCCCACCATTCGACGGACCACCGCTCCGTTCTCGGGGAATTCGATCCACTGGATCGAATTCTGATCCCTCGAACTCTGTTCCACATGGGCTTGGTCATTCTTGCGATACGGACGGGACCGGGTGAAGTCGACCTGCGCCGCCTCGCACCAGTCCTTGATCGTCTCGTTCATGAAGACGCTGTCATTGTCCGTGTCGAAACCGAGCAACGGGAACGGCAGCGCCGGGCGCAGCGCGGTCATCACTTCGCCAAGCAGGCGCTGCTCGCGGAACAGCAGGGGCGCGCATTCCGTCCAACCCGTCGCGACATCGGTGAGGGTCAGCGTCTGCACGAAGCTGCCGCTTGGCCGACGGGCCGCTATGCGCGACAAGAACCGCCTCCATGTAGCCGGGCGCAGGATCGCCCCAGTCCGCATACGTCCGGATGGGCACGCTCCGTCGCACCGCCGAGGAATGCGCAGTCCGACGACGTCGGTCGCCCGAGCCGACGGCCCGGACAGGGGCCAGAACCCGGTCAATCGTGGCGGCGCTGATCTCCGGCAGCCGGACCCGCACCTCCTCGTCCAGCGCAAGATGGCCATGGCGCTCCATCGCCGGAACCAGGAGCGGGATCAGAGGCTTCAGCCGCTTTCCGCAGATGCGGTCGGATGCTTCCCGGAGCACCACCAGCGCCTCTTGCACGGCCTGGTCATACACCCGGCGGGCGGGCCGGGGCCGCGACCGGTCCACGACATGTTCACGCCGAAGAAGCCGTTCAGCGTGCTTGCGGTGATACCCGGAGATCTCCGCGAACTCTGTCAGGATGCGGCCTTTCTCCGTTCGCGTCGCACCACGGTATCGCGCCGCCACAGCCGCCAGAAGTTCGTCTCTCGTGCCCATGCTGATCCGCCTCATGTCTGCCCCCGACCAGAACCGCTCCGGGAACGTTTCCAATGAGGCAACGGCACAAGCTTCAGGAACAGTTCAGGCAAGGCAATGCGCACCACCGCGCAGAGGTCGATCCGTCGCCAGCGGACCACCTCGTCCGTCTCCAGGTCCGGCCCTGTCTCCACGATCGTCGCCAGCTCGCGCATCTGCTCCGCGCTGAGCATAGGCGTCCGTCCCGGCAGAGGACGGTCGACGAGACCCGCCAACCCCTCCTCGTTGTAGCGATGCACCCAGTCGAACGCATGCGTTCGACCGCAGCGTCTGCCGGTCCATCCCGCAGCTCTCGGCCGCCTCAGTCCGGCTCCGCCCGTCGAGCACGAAGGCCAGCGCCAGCATCCGACGAGACGCCTTCGCATCCTTCGCCCGCGGCGCTTCGCGCCGCAGGTCCGCCGCCGAAAGCTCCCTACGCGTGATCTCCACCGCCATGCCGATCCTCCCCTGCCTCGAAAGCGAGTGAATCAGCAATCCGGTCCCAAGGGAATCCCATCAGAGTCAGCAGCTCAAGCCGCTGGTATCAGTCCTGGTTCTGGGGCTCCGGATCGCGCCCGGCGGCCTTCGCCACCTCGGCGGCGAAATCCTCCTTCTGGACGTCGATCCCCTCGCCGACCTCCATCCGCACGAAGCCCGTCACCTCGATCCCGGCCTCCCTCGCGGCGGCCCCGACGGTCAGGTCCGGATTGACGACAAAGGCTTGATTCACAAGCGTGATTTCGGAGAGATATTTCTTCATCCGGCCCTGGATCATCTTCTCGATCACCTGCTCCGGCTTGCCGGATTCCCGCGCGATCTCCATCTGCACGGCCTTCTCCTTCTCGAGCACGGCCGGGTCCAGCGTCGTCTCGTCGAGCGCTGCGGGCCGCGCGGCTGCGATATGCATCGCGATCTGCCGCGCCGTGGCCGCGTCGTCGCCGGAATAGGCCACCAGCACCCCGATCTTGCCCATCCCCTCAGTCGCCGCATTGTGCACATAGGCCGCGACATTCGCGCCCTCGATCTTCTCCATGCGGCGCAAGGTCATGTTTTCGCCGATCTTTGCGATCGCGTCGGTGACCCGCTCCTTGACCTTCTTGCCGCCCATCTCGGCCTCGGAGAGCGCCGCGACGTCCTTCTCTTTCAGGGCGGCCCCGGCGATCTCGCCCGCCAGGCCCTGGAACTCGGCGTTCTTGGCGACGAAGTCGGTCTCTGAATTGACTTCCACCGCGACGCCGGTTCCGCCTTCCACCCTGACCGCGACGAGACCCTCGGCCGCCGTGCGGTCGGCCTTCTTCGCCGCCTTGGCGAGGCCCTTCGTCCGCAGCCAGTCGACGGCCGCGCCCATGTCTCCGTCGGTTTCCGTCAGCGCCTTCTTGGCGTCCATCATCCCGGCGCCGGTGGTCTCGCGCAGGTCTTTCACTTGTGCAGCGGTGATCGCCATGTCTCTGGCTCTCCTCGGTTCATCTTGGACGGATGGGGTCCGGAGCGAGCAGCGATCCCGCTCCGGCAACAATGCGGAGACGGTGGCGCGCAGCTGCGCCACGCGCCGTCACTTCTTGTTTTCAAGCTCGTAGGGCGCGTCCTTCGCCTTCGCATCGTCGTGCACGGCCTCCTTGGACACGTCGAGCGTCTCCTCGGAATTGACCGGGGTTTCGAGGATTTCCTCGTCCTCGGTCGCCGCCTCTTCCATCGCGCCGACATCGACGCCGGCCGCCGACATCTGCGCCGACATGCCGTCGAGAGCGGCGCGGGAGACGAGGTCGCAATAGAGCTGGATCGCGCGCGCTGCGTCGTCGTTGCCCGGGATGACGTGGTCCACCCCGTCGGGCGAACAATTCGTGTCGACGATCGCGACCACCGGGATGCCGAGCTTCTTGGCTTCGGCAATGGCGAGATCCTCCTTGTTCACGTCGATGACGAAAAGCAGGTCGGGCACGCCGCCCATCTCGCGGATGCCTCCGAGGGAGGCGTTGAGCTTCGCCTGGTCCCGCTCCATCGAGAGCCGCTCGCGCTTCGTGAGACCTGCAGCGCCCTGTTCCATACGCTCATCGATCTCGCGCAGGCGGTTGATCGACTGGCTGACCGTCTTCCAATTGGTGAGCGTGCCGCCCAGCCAGCGGTGGTTCATGTAGTACTGGGCGCAGCGCTCCGCCGCTTCGGCGATGGGCTTCTGGGCCTGTCGCTTGGTGCCGACGAAGAGGATGCGGCCGTTCTTGGCGACGGTGTCGCGCACGACCTGCAGGGCCCGGTCGAGAAGGGGCACGGTCTGCGTCAGATCGACGATGTGGATACCGTTGCGATCACCGTAGATGTACTCGCCCATGCGCGGATTCCAGCGCTGGGTCTGGTGGCCGAAATGGACGCCGGCCTCAAGAAGCTGGCGCAGGGAGAACGCGGGAAGAGCCATGGGATCTATCCTTTTCCGGTTTCATGCCGCAGCGGAACTGTTCAGGTCCGTGGACCCAACCGGTGGACGCGGCGGGGATCTCTCCCCCGCTCGCCCGAGTTCCGCCTGTGAAGTGGCGTTGCCCATACAGTCCACCGGCGCCTCGCGCAAGAGGTGGATCGCGCGAGGCCGGCGCGACGCGAAGAAGGCTTGCGGCCCGGCGGGGCCTGCGCCAATGAAGCGGCGATGAATGCGGGACTAATCTGCATCGGATCGGTTCTCTGGGACATGATCGGCCGGACGTCCGGGTCCATGGTCATGGGTGCGGACGTGCCGGGCCGGGTTGAGCGCGTGCCCGGTGGCGTCGCGCTGAACATCGCGCTGGGCCTCGCCGGCTGGGACCTCGCCCCCTGCCTCCTGAGCGCGATCGGTCGCGACATGGAGGGCGACACTCTCCTCGCGGAGGCCGCGCGCCGCGGCGTGCGGACGGATATTGTCCGACGGTCCGCCGGGGCCGCGACGGACCGGTACATGGTCCTCGAGGGCGGCGGCCGGCTCTTCGGCGCGATCGCGGATACCCGCACCCTCGAAAAAGCGGGTACCGCGATTCTCGCTCCGCTTCTCGACGGCCGGCTCGGCACGGCCGCGACCCCCTTCGCGGGAATCGCGGTGCTCGACGGCAATCTCCCCGCGGCGGCGCTCGCCCAGATGGCGGCCGGGCCCTGGCTCGCCAGCGCCGATCTGAGGGTCGCGCCGGCCTCTCCGGGCAAGGTCGCGCGGCTCGCGCCGCTGCTGTCCGTACCCCGCGCGACCATCTACCTGAACCGGATCGAAGCCGAACTCCTGTCCGGCGGCTCGCATCCCGATGCGGCATCCGCCGCCCGCGCGCTGGCCGCCGGAGCCGCGGCCCGCCTGCTCGTGACGGATGGCGCCGGCGAAGCGGCGCTCGCCCTCGGGACCGACATTCTGACATCGGCGCCGCCGCAGGTCCGACCCGTCCGAGTGACCGGTGCGGGAGACATGCTCGTCGCTGGCCATATCGCTGCCGAATTGCGGGGTCTGGACGGACCGGCGGCGCTCGACGCCGCGCTCGCGGCCGCCGCGCGCCACGTCGCCGGAGAGGATGCGGCATGACGATCCCCCTCGCCATCGCTCCCGAGGTGCGAACGGCGCTGGCGGCCGGCGAGCCGGTCGTGGCGCTCGAAAGCACCATCGTCAGTCACGGGATGCCCTGGCCGCGAAACGTCGAGATCGCGCGTGAGGTCGAGGAGACGGTGCGCGAAAGCGGCGCGATCCCGGCGACGATCGCGGTGCTGGACGGAACGCTCCGGATCGGGCTCGGTGCCGCCGAGCTCGAGACGCTCGCGCGGGCGGAGGGCGTCGCCAAGCTCAGCCGCGCCGATCTGGCGGTTTGCATGGCGACCGCCCGGACCGGCGCCACGACCGTCGCCGCGACGATGATCGCCGCGCGGCTCGCGGGGATCGAGGTCTTCGCCACGGGCGGCATCGGCGGGGTTCATCGCGGCGCAGAGCAAAGCTTCGACATCTCCGCCGACCTGCGCGAGCTTGCCGAAACGGCGGTGACGGTCGTCGCGGCGGGTGCCAAGGCGATCCTCGATCTCGACAAGACCTATGAGGTTCTCGAGACCTTCGGCGTGCCGGTGATCGCCGTCGGCCAGGACAGCCTGCCGGCCTTCTGGTCGCGACATTCTTCCTACGACGCGCCCCTTCGCCTCGACACCGCCGCAGAGATCGCGGCCGCCCATGTCCTGCGCGCGACGATCGGCCTGTCCGGCGGCCAGCTCGTCGCCAATCCGATCCCGGAGCGGGACGAGATCCCGGCCGCCGAGCTCGCGCCCCTGATCGACCGGGCGCTCGACGAGGCCCGGGCTCATGGCATCGCGGCGAAGGCGGTCACCCCGTTCCTGCTCGCGCGCCTCCACGATCTGACCGCGGGGCGGTCGCTTTCGGCGAACATCGCGCTTGTGCTCAACAACGCGCGGCTCGCGGCGGAGATTGCACGAGAAATCGGCGCGTTCCGTCGCAAGATCCGCGGCGCCCGGCGGGGCGGCGTTGTGAAGGCCGGGCTGCCTCTCTATCTTCGCCGGACCTGGGGAATGCGACGATGAGCTTCGATCCGAAAACGGATACCGCACCGCGGCGCCGACCGGGCTCTTCGCCCGGATGCGGGCGAACTTCCTGACCGGGCTGGTGGTGATCGCCCCGATCGGGCTCACCATCTGGCTCATCTGGGCCGTGATCGGATGGATTGACGCGGTGGTCCTGCCCTTCGTGCCGAACCGCTTCAAGCCGGAGCAGTATATCGGCATCAACCTCCGCGGCGTGGGGGTGATTTTCTTCCTGTTCTTCACCCTCCTAGTCGGCTGGATCGCCAAGGGATATATCGGCCGGTCGCTCCTGAAGCTGGGAGAGAGCCTGGTGGACCGGACCCCGGTGGTGCGCTCGGTCTATTCCGGGTTGAAGCAGATCGCCGAGACGGTCTTCGCGCAGACCGAGGCCTCCTTCGACACGGCGGTACTCATCGAGTACCCGCGCAAGGGGATCTGGGCGATCGCCTTCGTGTCCACCGACGCGAAGGGCGAGATCGCCGCCACGATTCCGGTCTCCGACGGCAAGGCGGCCGTGTTCCTCCCGACCACGCCGAATCCGACATCGGGCTTTCTGCTCTTCGTGCCGCGCTCCGAGCTCATCGTCCTGGAGATGACGGTGGAGGACGCGGCGAAGCTCGTGATCTCGGCGGGCCTCGTCTATCCCAATCCGAAGGATCCGAGACTGCCTTCCGACCGGCCGATGGCGGCCGAGTAGCCGCCGGCGTCGCGCCGATCCGGTCTCCGTCCTGAAGCCCCAGGATGGCTCCGTCAGTCGTACATCCCGGCGAGATCGACGGTGGACCGCTCTCCGACATCGTCGAGATGCCGCACTAGG
This sequence comes from uncultured Alphaproteobacteria bacterium, assembly GCA_963776705.1. Taxonomy (GTDB): domain Bacteria; phylum Pseudomonadota; class Alphaproteobacteria; order Rhodobacterales; family Rhodobacteraceae; genus Palleronia. The sequence continues at coordinate 21,933 of CAVZOA010000008.1, read as the reverse complement.
AACGTCTCCGCCGCCGCGCGGCCAGCCACCTTCAGGCGCTCGACCAGGATTGCCGAAGGGACGAGTTTCGTCGCGACAGAGAGGTCGCGCATGAGTTCGTCATCGGCGATCATGTGTACGAGCACGTATTTCATGGTGCCCTTCTCCACCCGTCCCTCCTCGATCAGGCGCTGCACGAAGCGGATCGCGCGAAGGTCGCCCAGGAGCGATGCGTTGAAGCTCACCTCGTTGATGCGGTTGAGGATCTCCTGTGCGGTGAAGGGCAGCCGATCCCTCACCAGCGGGTTGATGTTCACGATCGCGAGGTCATCGGGCAGATGCGGTTCGTAGAGCGGGAAAAGCGCCGGGTTCCCGGTATAGCCGCCATCCCAATAGGCTTCCCCCTCGATCTCGACCGCCTGGAACAGCGTCGGAAGACAGGCGGAAGCGACTAGGGCGTCGGCAGAAATTTCTCCGCCACTGAACACCTTGATCTTGCCATTGCGGACATTGGTTGCGCAGACGTGCAGTTCCGGGCCGGACATGCTGCAGATCTCGTCGAAATGCATGTCCCGCGCGATGTCCGCGAGCGGATTGCGATAGAAGGGTCCGAGAGAATAGGGCGAGGTCGCGCGGCTGACGAGATCGCCCCAGGCATAGGCCGTGGAGTACTCGATCGCCTGGGAGATGGAAGCCGTGGAGGGCGCAAGCGGGCTCAGCCAGGTCGCGACCTTTAGATCCCTGAGTTCCCAGGATCCGCGCCCAGAGCCATTGCAGATTCTCCTTCGCCCCCGCGCGGCCACCGGTGATCAGGCCGGCCTTCAGCGCCGCGCCGTTGAACGCACCGGCCGAGGTGCCTGAAATCGCTGCGATTTCTATGTCTTCACAGTCGAGCAACCGGTCGAGAACGCCCCAAGTGAACGCGCCATGTGCCCCGCCGCCCTGCAGCGCCACGTTGATCCGCTTGGCCATGCATCCTCCTCTGTCCGAACCGGGCTTGCAGCTTGTGTGCAGACCCGTTTGCCCGCTGTCCAGTAGGAGGCCGGGCTTAACCGGCGGGAACCGGACCGCGCGCCGAACTCCGCCGCTGCGCCAGGGCGAGGTGGAAGCCGCCGCCGAGGACCGCCCCGATGATCCAGGCGAAGCCTGAGAGATCGCCGAGGAAGGAGACATGGACCGTCGCGATCGAGAAGACCGCCGCGGCGGCGAAGGCGATGAGCGCCCGTCGATTCCAGCCTCTCTCGTAGTGATAGGCGCCCTTGGAATTGGTCGTGTAGAGGTCGCCGAGCTTCAGCCGGGATCGCTGGACGATGTAGTAGTCGGCGACGAGAATTCCGTAGAGCGGAGCCAGGACGGCGCCGAGCGTGTCCACGAAGAGCGCGATGCCGATTTCGGAGATGACGGCGACCCAGAGGGCCCCGATGAAGAAGGCGATGGCCGCCGTGATCATCCCGCCGGTCCGGGCGGTGATCCAGGCTGGGGAGACGTTGGCGAGATCATAGGCGGGAGGAATGAAGTTCGCCACGAGATTGATGCCCACGGTCGCACCGAAGAAGGTCACGGCAGCGATCAGGGTCAGGAACAGGTTGTCGACCTCACCAACCATGTCCGAAGGATTTGTCATCGTCGTCCCGAAGAGGACCGTCGCTCCCGCCGTGATCCACATCGCGAGAAAGCTGAACACGGCAAGACTGACGGGGAGGCCCAGGAAGTTGCCGAGACGCATCGCACCTTCCGTCCGGACGAACCGGGAGAAGTCGCCGTAGTTGATGATGACCGCCGCGAAATAGGCGATCATCGTTCCCATCACGCCGAGAAAGGCGAGAGCGCCCCCGGAGGCCTCCGGTCCGGGCGCGAAGATCGAGCCGAGTTCGGTGAAGAGCGCGTTGCCCGCGACCGCCCAGACGTAGAGCGCCAGAGCGATCATCACCGCATAGACCAGCGGGCCGGCCAGGTTGAGGAACTTCGTGATCCAGTCCATGCCGCGGAGGAAGAGCGCGACCTGAAAGGCGGAGACGAAGATATAGGCAATCCAGTCAATCGCCGTAAGGCCGACAAACGTCGTCCCGCCCATGCCGCCGAAGAGGGTATAGAGCAGCATCGCGACCGCCGTGGAGGCGAAGTAGGTCTGCACCCCGTACCAGAAGATCGCGACGGTGCCCCGGATCAGCGCCGGGAAGTTCGCGCCGCGCACCCCCATAGCCGCCCGCGCCATCACCGGATAGGGAATGCCGTATCGCACCGACGGCTTTCCGGTCAGATTGACGAGCCCCATGACGATCAGTCCGGCAAGGATGATCCCGGCGAAGACCCACCAACCGTTCAGCCCGGAGGACACGAACAGCGTGGCCGCAAGGGTGTAGCCGAAGAGCGACTGTATGTCGTTCGACCAGACATTGAAGATCTCGAACCAGCCCCACTTCCGGGAGTCGGGCGGGAGCGGCGCGAGGTCGTCGTTGTGGAGAGACGGGTGCGGATCGGCGATGCGGAAGGTCTCTTCGGTCATGTCCGGCCTCGTCTCTTCGTGGCGTCCTCCCCACCGGATCGAAGAACCCGCCACGGCGCAAGAGGCGCGGTCCCGGCACGGCGCCGGTCCCGCGGCCTCGACCCGACACGCCGATTAATTCACCGACATGCGCCGCGGTTCATCGCGCCGTCCAGCCGCCATCGACGCTGAGGGTCGTCCCGGTGATCTGGCTCGCCGCGTTCGAGCACAGGAAGGTGGCAACGCCCCCGATCTGCTCGACAGTGGCGAACTCCTTCGACGGCTGGCGTTCGAGAATCACCTCCTTGATCGCCGTCTCCCGGTCCATGCCGTATTTCTCCATCGTGTCCGGTATCTGGTTCTCCACCAGCGGCGTCATCACGTAGCCGGGGCAGATCGCGTTCGCGGTGATCGGATCCTCCGCCGTCTCGAGAGCCACGACCTTCGTCAGCCCGACGACGCCGTGCTTCGCCGCCACATAGGCGGATTTGTAGGGCGAGGCTCTGAGTCCGTGCGCGGAGGCCAGATTGATGATCCGGCCCCAGCCGGCCTGGCGCATCATCGGCACCGCCACCGCCGAAGTGTGGAAGGCCGAGGACAGCATGATGGCAATGATCGCGTCCCATTTATCGGTCGGGAAATCCTCGATCCCCGCCACGTGCTGTATGCCGGCATTGTTCATCAGGATGTCGCAACGGCCAGCCGTCTCGACGAGCGCCCGCGCCTCGTCTCCCTTCGAGAGATCGGCCTTGATGTAGCGGGCCTCCACGCCGTGCTCCTTGGCAATTTCTTCTGCAAGCGCATGATCCTCGTCCCGGTCGGTGAAGGAGTTCAGCACGACGTTCGCCCCCGCTTTCGCCAGTTCCCTGACGACGCCGAGCCCGATTCCGGAATTTGATCCGGTCACGATCGCCGTCTTTCCACTCAGTTCCATTCGATGCTCCCTTGCTGAGTTGCGACGACCATGCCGCGACGATTCTGCAGGTGCAAAGAAAAGTCGGGGGCACCCTTCGAGTTCGCGGGCTGCTGATCCCGTTATTTCCGAATCCGTTGAGACGCTTGGTTGCGATGCTTGAGGCGACACCGCGGACAAGGGCGCACCGGGGCAGCAGAGTCACAAAAAAAAGACGCCCGCACAGGGCGGGCGTCAAGTCATTGAGGCAGGTTTCATACAGGCAAGAAACCTATCGAGCAGTAGGCCTGTTATAAGCCGATTCTGTGAGGAAGCAAACGTAAAAGTTTGAAACTTCGCACTTCCGACCGGTAGTTTTAGCGAAATCGCAGGACAACGGGAACGGGCAGTACATGAAAACATTAACGAATCATGCAATCGGGACCGGAATTGCTGCGATTGCAGCATGCTTTGGCGGCGTCAGCTTCTCCGAACCGAGCCACGGAATCGCGATGTTCGGCGAGCCGGCTTTGCCGCCCGATTTCGAGTCCCTGCCCTATGCCACTCCCGACGCGCCGAAGGGCGGACGTGTCATCCAGGGCGAGGTCGGGACGTTCAACTCTCTCAATCCCCTCATTCTGAAGGGAAACGTGCCTTGGCAGCTTGCCTCGCTCGCCTACGAGTCGCTGATGGGTCGATCCTACGACGAGCCGTTCACCCTCTACGGGCTGCTCGCCGAAACGGTCGAGGTCGCTCCCGACGACAGCTGGGTCGAGTTCCATCTCCGGCCTGAAGCGACCTTTTCCGACGGGATGCCGGTCACGGTCGAGGACGTGCTCTGGTCGTACGAGACCCTCGGGACCGTCGGCCATCCGCGCTATCTCGGCGCGTGGCGGAACGTCGAATCGGCAGAGAAGGTCGGCGACCGGGGGATCCGGTTCACCTTCGCCGAGCCCGACCGCGAACTGGCGCTCATCATGGGGATGCGTCCGATCATCAAGAAGGCGCAATGGGAGGGAAAGAACTTTGCGGAATCGGGCCTCGACACGATACCGATCACGACGGCACCCTACGTGATCTCGGATTTCGAGCCCGGGCGGTACGTCACCCTCAGCAGAGACCCGGATTACTGGGGCGAGGAGGTGCCGTTCATGCAGGGACAGATGAACTTCGACGAGATCCGCATGGAATTCTACGGTGACCAGTCGGTGATGTTCGAGGCCTTCAAGTCCGGTGCGATGAACACGCTGAGGGAGACCGATGCGCAGAGATGGGCGACGCAATACGACTTTCCGCGCATTCGGACGGGCGAGGTGGTGAAGTCCGAAATTCCGCATGATCGCCCGTCCGGTATCGCAGGCTTCGTGATGAACACGAGGCGCCCGCCCTTCGATGACTGGCGCGTGCGGGAGGCGCTCATCCAGGCGTTCAACTTCGATTTCGCCAACCAGATTGTGAACGGGGCCGCGCTGCCGCGCATCTCTTCCTACTTCTCGAATTCGTTCCTAGCCATGGATCACGGACCGGCAAAAGGGAAGGTAGCCGAGTATCTCTCTGATTACGAAGATGTTCTCCTTCCCGACGCCCTCGACGGATACGCCCTTCCCGAAGCAGACGGGACCGAGCGGAACCGGCGCAACATGCGAAGCGCCATCCGCCTCCTGAACGAGGCGGGCTGGAACGTGGGCGACGGCGGGATCCTGCGCGATGCCGAGGGGGCGCCGATGGAGATCGAAATTCTCCTCAGCCAGAGCGGCTACCAGCCGCAGGTTGCCCAGAAGACGGCCGACCTCTACGTCGCGGCTCTCTCGCGGCTCGGGATCGAGGCCCGGATCACGCTGATCGATCAGGCCCAGTACACCGAACGCACGAACGCATTCGCCTTCGACATGACCTGGTACATGCGCGCCCTGTCACTCTCGCCGGGTCGGGAGCAGCTTCTCTACTGGGGGTCGGACGCCGCGGACGAACCGGGCAGCCTGAACTGGATGGGGGTGCGCTCGCCGGCCATCGACGGACTCGTGCAGTCCATGCTGACCGCCGAAAGCGAGGACGAATACGTCGCCGCGGTCAAGGCGCTCGACCGGGTCCTGACCACCGGGCGCTACGTCATCCCGGTCTGGTTCAATCCCGTCAGCTACATCGCTCACGACGCCGACCTGCATTATCCTGAGAAGCTGCCGATCTACGGCGACTACCTTGGCTTCATGCCGGAAGTCTGGTGGTACGAGGAGTGACGCGCGCGGAACCGGCCATCGGTTTCCCCCGCCGGGAGGGAGATCCCGCCGGAACCCAGCCACACGGCCGGCATTGACCGGCGACACGCCAACGAGGACCGAATCATGCAGTGGACAGCCGTCGAGAAGAACTGGGCCGCCTTCGTCGAACCGATCATGCAGCGCTGGCCGAACACGGAGGAAGACGATCTCCTTGCCTTGGAGGGCAGACGTGAACGGCTCGTCGCCTATCTCGCCGAGCGCCACGACCTGACGCCTCGGGAGGCGGAGGAGCAGATCACGACGTGGTTGCAGGGCGCCGTTCCCGCAGACGTGGCGATGGACGAGACCCGCGACAGCGACAATATCCGCGCCTCCGCGGCCCATATCGGAACGGGCGAGGACGTCTATGCCGACGACAAGGATTTCGGAGATGAACAGGTCTCCGAGCGTCCCATCGGCCGGGATGGCTGACGCCGCGCTCCAACCTTCTCCGTACCCGGCGAGGCGCGAGGCCGGGAGCGCATGGGCCCCCTGCCCGACCCCGTTCAATCTCGCGGCCCATGTGCTTTCCACGGCGGACCTCCACCCGGAGAAGGTCGCGCTGATCGAACCCGGCGGCGAGAAGTGGCGCTACGGGGCCTTGAAATCGGCGGTGCTCGGCACTGCAGGGGGTCTTCTGGCGAAAGGCCTCGTTCCGGGAGACCGCGTCCTCCTGCGGCTCGGCAACAGCGTCGATTTCCCGATCGCCTTTCTCGGCGCGCTCGCCGCTGATCTCGTCGCCGTGCCGACCTCGGCCCAGTTGACCTGCGAGGAGGTCACGGCGATCAGCCGCGACCTTGCCCCCGGCCTCGTCCTCCAGGATGACGCCGTGCCTGCGCCCCGCATTCCCGCACCGCCGGTCTGCCTCGACGAATTGCGAAAGATGCGAGATACGCCTCCGGCCTCGTTCCGAATGGGCCGGCCGGAGCGCCCGGGCTACATCATCTTCACTTCGGGCAGCACGTCGCACCCGCGCGGCGTCGTCCACGCCCACCGCGCTATCTGGGCGCGCGGCATGATGATCTCCGGATGGGAGGGGCTGAGCGAAACGGATCGCCTTCTCCATGCCGGCGCATTCAACTGGACCTACACGCTTGGAACCGGACTGCTCGATCCGTGGAGCGTCGGCGCCACGGCTCTGATCCCCGGAGATCTGCACGACCCGGCGGAACTCGGACCCTGCATCGCCGAGATGAAGGCCACGATTTTCGCCGCGGTTCCGGGAGTCTATCGAAAGCTTCTCAGAGAGGGCCTTCCGGAACTGCCGGATCTTCGGCATGGGCTCTCCGCCGGAGAGAAACTTCCCGACGCGCTCCGCAGCGCCTGGCGGGCCCACACCGGCACCGACATTCACGAGGCCTACGGGCAGAGCGAATGCTCCACCTTCGTTTCCGGGTCGCCCGCGACTCCTGCCCCGGCGGGGCGACTCGGCCGGCCGCAGCCCGGCCGGCAGGTGGCCATCCTGGGCGACGAAGGACCGCTCGGACCCGGTATTCCGGGTGAGCTCGCGATTTCGAGCGACGATCCGGGGCTCATGCTCGGCTATCTGGACGGGCCCGACGAGAACGCCCGGGGCGCGTGGCGGGCCACGGGCGATCTCGCGGTCGCGGATGCCGACGGGTGGATCACCTATCTCGGCCGCGGCGACGACGTGATGACCGCCGGCGGCTACCGCGTCTCGCCTCTCGAGGTGGAGGCCGTGGCGACCGAGGTCGGGGGAGTCGAGGAATCGGCCGCGTTCGAGCGCGAAGTTCGGCCGGGCCTCAGGGTCATCGTCCTCGCCTATCGCGGAGCGCCGGATCGAGAGGCGGCGATCCTCGCCCGATGTGCGGAACGGCTCGCCCGCTACAAGCACCCGCGCGTGATCGAGCGCCACGGGGACCTGCCGAAGAACTCGAACGGAAAGCTGCAGCGCCGCATCCTGCGCGAAGCCCTCTCATGAAGCTCGACATCCTCTCGGACCCGATCTGTCCCTGGTGCTACATCGGAAAGGCAAATCTGGACAGGGTGCTGCGGGAAAATCCGGACCATCCCTTCGAGATCTCGTGGCATCCCTTCCAGCTAAACCACGACATGCCGCCCGAGGGGATGGACCGGCGCACCTATCTCGAGGCGAAGTTCGGCGGTCGCGAGGCGGCGGCGCGCGCCTATGCGCCCGTCGTCGAGGCGGCGGAGGCGGCGGGGCTCGACATCGACTGGCAACGAATCCAGCGCACACCCAACACGCTCGACGCGCACCTGCTCATCCACTGGGCCACCATCGAGGGCCGGCAGACCGCCGCCGTATCCGCGCTCTTCGAGGCGTATTTCCATCGCGGCGAAGATCTGGGCGACCCGTCTGTCCTGGCCGACGTGGCCGGAAGGATCGAGATGGACCCGGAGATGGTCCGACGGCTCCTCGCGGGCGATGCCGATCGTGCCGACATCGCGGCACGTGACGCCCATGCGCGCGAGCGGGGCGTCACCGGCGTGCCGACCTTCGTCGTCGCCGAGACCCACGTGGTTCCCGGCGCGCAACCGCCAGAGCTCTGGCGTCAGGTGATCGACGAGCTTTCCGCCCGGTGACCGGCTGGCTCGTCCTGTCGCTTGGCGCGTCATTCGCCTGGCTCGTCATCCTAACCGTCTCCGACCGCGGGCTCGCGCGGATCTGGCCTCCGAGGAAAGGCAACTTGGCGACCGCGATCTGGGCGTGGGCGCTGACCACCGCCATCTATGTCGGCCTGATCAACGCGGCGACGGCGGACTGGAACAGTCTCGGGTGGAACCCTTGGGTCCGCTGGGGCTTCGGCGGCGTCGTCCTCACCCTCGCCTCCCTCTGGGTCCAGGGGCGCGGGATCACCGATCTCGGCCTTGCCGGCACCTCCGGATGGGATGTCGGCCTCGTCACGACCGGCGGCTATGCCAGGCGGCGGCATCCGCAATATGCCGGTCAGATCGTCTCGCTGGTCGGTCTGGCGATCCTTGGCGGTTCGCCCGCAGGGATTTTCGCCGCGGCAATCGGGTGCGCGACGCTCCTCTACGCCGCCATCGTCGAGGACCGCGATCTCGCCCGCCGTTTCGGCGCACGCCACGCCGCCTATCGCGACCGGGTCCGCCTCCTGTAGCAGGAGCGGTCTAGCCCGCCTTCGCGGTCTTCCTCGTGCCGCTTTCGCCGGTCCCGGTTTCCTTCGCGTGACGCACTAGATCCTGCGCTATGGCGAAGCTGCCCTTGATCTTGTCGCTGTCCTTCGACCAGTCGCGGCGGACGACGATGCGGTTGTCCTTGATCTTGGCGAGCCCCTCCTGCGCCTGGATGAAGGACACGAGACCCTCGGGCGAGGCGAACCTGTCGTTGTGGAACTGGATCGTCGCGCCCTTCGGCCCGGCATCGAGCTTGGCGATCCCGGCCTTCTTGCATTCCGCCTTGATCCGCACGACGAGAAGGAGCGTGTTCACCTCCTTCGGCAGCTCCCCGAAGCGGTCGATCAACTCTGCCGCGAAACCTTCGAGCTCCACCTTCGATGTCAGGTCGCTCAGCCGGCGGTAGAGGCCGAGCCGCACGTCGAGGTCCGGGACGTAGTCTTCGGGGATGAGCACCGGCACGCTGAGATTGATCTGCGGCGACCATTCGCCGCCGTCTGCGAGCCCCTCGATCCCCTCGAGTTCGCCGGCCTTCAGCCTCGCGATCGTTTCCTCCAGCATCGACTGGTAAAGTTCGTAGCCGACCTCCCGGATCTGACCCGATTGCTCCTCGCCCACGAGGTTCCCCGCTCCCCGGATATCAAGGTCTTGCGCGGCGAGATTGAAGCCGGCCCCCAGGCTGTCGAGAGAGCCCAGCACCCGCAGCCGCTTCTCCGCGGTCGCCGTCAGCTTCGCCCGCGGTTTCGTCGTAAGGTAGGCATAGGCGCGGGTCTTGGCGCGCCCGACGCGGCCGCGGATCTGGTAGAGCTGCGCCAGCCCGAACATGTCCGCCCGCCAGACGACCATTGTGTTCGCGGTCGGGATGTCGAGGCCGGATTCGACGATCGTCGTCGCGAGAAGCACGTCGTAGCCGCCGTCGTAGAAGGCGTTCATCCGGTCGTCGAGCTCGCCCGCCGCCATCTGTCCCGTCGCGGTGACGTAGGTGATCTCCGGCACCTCGGTCTTCAGGAACTCCTCCATCTCGGGGAGGTCCTTGATCCTGGGGGCGACGATGAAGCTCTGGCCGCCACGGTAATGCTCGCGCAGGAGCGCCTCGCGGATCGTCACTGCGTCGAATTCGGAAACGTAGGTTCGAATTGCCAGCCTGTCCACGGGCGGCGTCCCGATAATCGAGAGATCCCGGACACCTGTGAGGGAAAGCTGAAGCGTCCTCGGGATCGGCGTCGCGGTCAGCGTCAGGACATGCACGTCGGTGCGGAGGGATTTCAGCCGCTCCTTGTGGCTGACGCCGAAATGCTGCTCCTCGTCGATGACGAGGAGCCCGAGATCGCGGAACTTCACCTGTTTCGACAGGAGCGCATGGGTTCCGATCACGATGTCGCAGGTGCCCTCGGCGAGACGATCCCGCGCGAGCTTCGACTCCCTGTCTGAGACGAAGCGCGAGAGCTGCCTTACCTCCACCGGGAAGCCCCTGAACCGGTCCGTGAAGGACTTGTAGTGTTGCCGAGCAAGCAGCGTCGTTGGCGCGATCACCGCGACCTGCTGGCCCGACATTGCGGCCACGAAAGCCGCGCGCATCGCCACCTCGGTCTTGCCGAAGCCGACATCGCCGACGATCAGCCGATCCATCGGGAGGCCGCGCGAGAGATCCTCGAGGACCTCGTCGATGGCTTTCAGCTGGTCCTCGGTCTCCTCGTAGGGAAACCGCGCCGAGAAATCCTCCCAGGCATGGTCGGGCGCCTCGAGGATCGGCGCCTTGCGAAGGAGCCGCTCCGCCGCGATCCGGATGAGCCGGTCGGCAACCTCGCGCAGCCGTTCCTTCAGCTTCGCCTTCTTCGCCTGCCAGGCGCCGCCGCCCAGCTTGTCGAGAAGCCCCTCCTCGTGTCCGAACCGGCTCAGGAGCTCGATGTTCTCGACCGGCAGGTAGAGCCTGTCGCCTCCCGCATATTCCAGCAGCGCGCATTCATGCGCGGCTCCCGCAGCGGTGACCACCTCGAGCCCCCGGAAGCGCCCGATGCCGTGATCGACATGCACGACGAGGTCGTCTGGAGACAGCGACTGCGCCTCGGTCAGGAAGTTCTCCGCCCGGCGTCGTTTCGGTCCCTTGCGGACGAGCCGGTCGCCCAGCACGTCCTGCTCGGAAACGACCGTCAGGCGCTCGTTTCCGTGCGGCCCCTCGAAGCCGTGCTCGAGGCCCCAGACCGCGAGATAGAGCCCGCCCTTGCCCTCGGGAACGTCGCGGAAATCGCCAATCTCGGTCGCGCCCTCGACCGCCTCGTCCTCGAGGAGCCCCGCAAGCCGCTCCCGGGCGCCGTCCGAGTAGGAGGCGACGATTACCTGCCCATCCTTTCGCCCAGCCTTCACATGATCCGCCAGGGCAGCGAAAAGGCTGACGTTTTCCTGCTGCCGTTCGGGGCTGAAATTGCGGCCGATCCGACCGCCGGCATCGGCCACGTTCGGCCCCGGGGCCTGAGCCAGCGGATGGAAGGCGACCACGCGATGCCCCGCGGTCGCCTCCGCCCACGCGGCATCGTCGAGATAGAGGCTTTCCGGCGGTGCGGGCTTGTAGACCGAAATCCACCCGCCCCTTCTTCTGCATGGCCTCGCGGCGATTGTCGTACTGGTCGGCCACGGTCTCCCATCGGGCGAGCCGCGCCGGCGTCACCTGGTCGTCGAGGGTGACGGTCGCCTCCGGCAGGTAGTCGAAGACCGTCTCGAGCCTCTCGTGGAAGAATCCGAGCCAGTGTTCGGCGCCCGCATGCTTCTTGCCGGCGCTGATCGCCTCGTAGAGCGGATCGTCCGTTCCGGCGGCGCCGAACTCGATCCGGTAGGCCTGCCGGAAGCGGCGGATCGCCTCCTCGTCGAGGATCACCTCGGAGACCGGCGCGAGTTCCACCTCCGTCAGCTTCTCGGTCGTGCGCTGGTTGCCAGGGTCGAAGCGTCGCGCCCCGTCCAGCGTATCGCCGAAGAGGTCGAGCCGGACCGGGCCGCTCTCGCCCGGCGGCCAGACGTCGATGATCCCGCCGCGGATCGCGTAATCGCCCGGTTCCATGACCGTCGGCGCCTGCACGAAACCCATCCGGACGAGGAAGGTGCGAAGCGCCTCCTCGTCGATCCGGTCCTCCACGCGCGCGGTGAAGGACGCCTCCCGCACGGTGTCGCGCGGTGGAATCTTCTGGGTCGCCGCGTTCAGCGTGGTCAGGAGCGCGAACCGCTTCGGCATGGAATGGGTCAGCGCCGCGAGCGTCGCCATGCGGGCCGCGGAGATGTCGGCGTTGGGGCTCACCCGATCGTAAGGGAGGCAGTCCCATGCCGGGAAGGTGAAGACCGGCAGCCCCGGATCGAAGAAGGCGAGCGCCGCCTGCATCGCCGCAAGGCGCTTGTCGTCGCGTGCGACATGGAGGACCGTCCCGGCACGACCGATCTCGTCGAGCACAAGCCGGGCGTCGAAGCCTTCGGGGGCGCCGCCCAGGGTGATCTTTTTCGGCTCGGCCATGATGGGCGTCAGGTAACGACCCCTATCGCGGTGTCAATGTCGACCTGCCCCGGCTGATGCGACGGTGTGGCCGAAGACTCGTCGGGCAGGGACCGCGAGATCCGCACCGCCGACCGGGCCGCCGTTCGCCCGATCCCGGGTCTGACCGCGCCCTCTACCGGTACGGTTTCCCGCGGCCCGACGATTGACCTCGCGCACCTTGACCGCGACCGGCCGGCGTGATCCTTCGCCGCCATGCTGCGCCGCCTCTACGACTGGACCCTGTCTCTCGCCGCCCATCCGCGCGCGCTCTGGGCGCTCGCGATCGTCGCCTTCGTCGAGTCGTCGGTCTTCCCGATTCCCCCCGATGTACTGATGATCCCGATGGTCCTCGCGGCACCGCGCAGGGCTTGGCTCATCGCCGGCGTCGCGACGCTCGCCTCGGTCCTCGGCGGCCTCGCTGGCTACTGGATCGGCGCCACGCTCTTCGACCAGCTGGGCCAGCCGATCCTGGAATTCTACGGCAAGGCGGACCGGTTCGACGAGTTCCGCCTGCGCTACAACGAGTTCGGCGCCTGGGCGGTCCTGATCGCCGGGGTGACCCCGTTCCCCTTCAAGGTCATCACCATCCTTTCCGGCACGACCGGCCTCAACCTGCCGATCTTCGTCGTCGCTTCGGTCATCGCCCGCGGACTTCGGTTCTTTGTCGTGGCCGCCCTCTTGCGCGCCTTCGGACCGCCGATTCGCGATTTCATCGAGGATCGGCTCGGGCTGGTCTTCACGCTCTTCTGCCTCGTGTTCGTCGGCGGTTTCGCGGCCGTGCACTACCTGTGACTGCGCGCGCCCTCATCCTGGCCGCGGCGGCGGGATCGGCCGCGCTGCTCCTGGGCGCCTACGTCTTCCAGGCCCTCGGCTACGCGCCCTGCAAGATGTGCCTGTGGCAGCGCTGGCCGCACATGGCGGCGATCGCGATCGGCCTCGTCGGCTGTCTCCGACCCTGTTGGCCGATCGCGATGCTGGGCGGGCTCGCGGCGCTCGCGACCGCCGGGCTCGGCCTCTACCATACCGGCGTCGAGAACGGCTGGTGGGCCGGGCCCGCCTCCTGTTCGGGCGGCGCATCGCTCGGCGGAATCGCCGGCGGAGACCTCCTCTCCACGGACACCGTCGACAAGGTCGTCATGTGCGATCAGGTCTCCTGGTCCTTGGCCGGCCTGTCCATGGCGTCGTGGAACGCGGCGTTCTCCCTCGCCCTCGCCTTCCTCTGGATCTCCGCCCTGAGACGGTCGCTCTGAGCCCGGCAGGCGCGCCTAGCGATCCGACGGGATCGAGTACGTCATCGAGGCCCGCGCGACCGGCCCTTCAACTCCGTCGGACCAGACGAGCACGTCCCCGACCGCGAGGGAGCGCCCGAGTTTCAGCAGCCGGGCCGTTGCGCGCAGCGCCGAATCGGCCGCGGGTTTGCGCATGAAATCCATCGAACACCCGGTGGTGACCGCGAGCGCCACCGGGCCGATGCGCGAGAGGACGGCAAGGTAGATCGCGACATCGGCGAGACCGAACATCGTCGGCCCCGACACCGTTCCTCCAGGGCGCAGATGCGAGTCGCGGACGATCATCCGGACGACCACCCCGTCCTGAACGACCTCGACCACCTGCACGTCGCCGGCGACCTGCGGGAAGGCGTCGCGGAGGAAGCCCTGCAGGGCATCGACATCCATCGCCGGTTCAGAACCACTCATCGCGCGCCGTCTTGCCTCGTCATGCCTGTTTTCGGGTCGTGACGTTGACGGAGCCGGCCCTTGGTGTCCATCCTCATGCAAGGGAGAACCGCATGCTCGACAGGCAGGATACGGGCGCCGTTGCGCGCCTGACGCTCTCGGCGCCCGATCGCCTCAACGTCCTCTCGGACGCGATGCTTTCCGAGTTGAAGGCCGCCTTCGCGGACCTGGAGCGCGACCGCACGGTCCGCGTCGTCGTTCTCGCCGCGGCCGGGCCGGCATTCTGCGCCGGTCACGATTTGCGGGAGATGCAGGCGAAGCGGCAGGCACCGGACCTGGGGGCGGCGGCGCTCCACGATCTCTTCACTAGGTGCTCCGGCTTGATGCAGGCGATCCCGCGCCTTCCCCAGCCCGTCATCGTCGAGGTGCAGGGAACGGCCGCCGCGGCCGGGGCGCAGCTGGTCGCCTCCTGCGACATGGGCGTCGCCGCGGAGGGGGCGCGGTTCGGTGTCAACGGCGTGAATATCGGGCTCTTTTGTTCGACACCGATGGTCGCCCTGAGCCGGGTGGTGCCCCGCAAGCGGCTGTTCGAGATGCTGACGACAGGCCGCCTCATCGGCGCCGAGGAAGCGCTCGAGCTCGGCCTCGTGAACCGGGTCGTGCCGCGGGAGCGCCTCACGGAGGAGACGATGGGACTGGCCGAAACCGTGGCCGGCAAGCTCGGCGGTGCAGTTCGGGTCGGCAAGCGCGCCTTCTACGAGCAGATCGAGTTGGACCTCGCCTCGGCCTATTCCCATACGGGCGAGGTCATGGTCCGGAACATGCTCGAGCGCGACACCGAGGAGGGTATCACCGCCTTCATTGAGAAGCGCGATCCGCGCTGGTCTCAGGACTGAGTGCGAGCAGCGCGTCGATCACTCCAGGAAGCGTCGATCCCGTGGCCGTCGGGCGCGCCATCGCCTCCGCATAGGGCTTGCCCCGGTCGACATATCCCGCCTTGAGGCCGGCGGAGAGCGCGCCCTGACAATCCCAGGCATGGCAGGCGACGAGCGCCATCTCGCGCGGTGCCACACCGGCCGCCTCGGCCGCATAGGTATAGACCCGTTCGCGGGGCTTCCAGCAGCCGATCTCCTCGATGGAGATCGTCCGGTCCACCAGATCGCTCAGCCCGTTCCGGTCCAGATTTGCCCGCGTCGCGTCCGGATCGCCGTTCGTCAGGCAGACCACGCCGACGGAGTCCGCCCGGAGCCGCTCGAAGGCGGGGCGCACGTCTTCGGAGGCGACGAGTTCGGAGAACCCCTCGAAGAGGACCTGCCGGTCCCCCTCCGCCACGCCCATCTGGCCGAGCACGGACGAGGCGATTTCCCTGAACGGGACGTAGTGCCCGCAGGTGTCGAGCGCGAAGGCGTCGCGCAGCAGGGACGCGAAGAACGTTTCCAGATCTCCCTCCGAGAGCCCGATCCGCGCCAGCCGCGGACGCAGCGGGTCGAGAGGAAAGAGCGTCTCGATCACGTCGAAGGCGACGGCTTTCAGGGCGGGCATGGGCGCTCCTCCGGTCGGTCGGCTGCAGGGGATTCTTCAGGCGCTCTGGAACCGCGCCGCCCGCGCCGCCTGAAGCTTCGCGAAATCGTCGCCCGCATGGTAGCTGGAGCGGGTGAAGGGCGTGGCGGAGACCATCAGGAACCCCTTGCCCCAGGCCGCCCTCTCGTATCCTGCGAATTCTTCCGGCGTGACGTACCTGTCGACCGCATGGTGCCGCGAAGTCGGCTGCAGGTACTGGCCGACGGTGATAAAATCGACGTCCGCCGCGCGCATGTCGTCCATCACCTGATGCACGGCCTGCCGCGTCTCGCCGAGGCCTACCATGATGCCGGATTTCGTGAACATCGTCGGGTCGAGTTCCTTCACCCGCTGCAGAAGCCTGAGCGAGTGGAAATACCGCGCTCCGGGACGCACTTCCGGGTAGAGGCCAGGCACGGTTTCGAGATTGTGGTTGAACACGTCCGGCCGCGCACGAACCACGGTCTCGAGCGCCTGAGCGCTGCATTTCAGGAAGTCGGGCGTCAGCACCTCGATCGTGGTGCCGGGTGCCTGGCGCCGCGTGGCGCGGATCGTCTGGGCGATGTGCTCGGCGCCGCCATCCTCGATATCGTCCCGGTCGACCGAGGTGACGACGATGTGGGCGAGGCCGAGCTTCTTCACCGCGTCGGCCACCCGACCCGGCTCGAAGACGTCGAGCGCGTCGGGCCGGCCGGTGGCGACGTTGCAGAAGGTGCAGCCGCGGGTGCAGATCTCGCCCATGATCATCATCGTGGCATGGCCCTGGGACCAGCACTCGCCCACGTTCGGGCAGCCGGCCTCCTCGCAGACCGTGGTCAGCCCGTGTTCGCGCATGACGTCGCGGGTGGCCTGGTAGCCCGCCGCCCGACGGCGCCTTCACCCGGATCCAGTCCGGCTTCCTCAGACGGGCGGTCTCGGGACGATGCGCCTTCTCGGGATGACGCTCGGCGGGCAATTTCAGATCGCGCGGCATGGGCGGGCCTCCTTCCCCACCCGACATAGGCACACCCGGCCCGCCTGTCCACGCGATCTCGGCTGGCAGGTGGCGAAGCGGCCGGCGGCCGCTCCCCCGGGCCGCCCGACGTCAGCCGATCATTCCACCACCCGGCCCGTCGCGGTCCTCGCAATGCTGCGCCAGGCGCTGCAATGCAATCCTGAGGACGATCTTGCCGGATCGGGCCGCCCATCCCATCCGCTTCTCCACGCTCTCGAGCCCCTCGAGCTGGCAGCAGACCCGGAACGTGACATCGCCGAGCCCCGGTCCCAGCTCCGCCAGCGCCGCGAGGAGCCTGGCCTTCGCCCCCTCCGCGCCGCGGGCCGTCACGTCGCCCTCCGACGGCCGGCCGAGAAGGCTCTCCCACCCGCCTTCGGGCACGCCCGCCATCGCCGCGATCTCGTAATCCTCGCGCAGGCGCTCTCCCGCCCGGACCAGTTCCGTGGAAAGGAACGGCGTACCGTCCCGGTCCCGGCGTCGCGCCAGCATCAGGATCGGCGTCTCGGCCATGCCGTAGCGCGCGTGATGCTCGCCGCCGTTCGCCGCATGCGTCTCTGGCTCGTCGTCGTTCGCCAGCAGGTCCCGGAGCGCCGCCCGTCCCGCGGAGGTGATGCGGTATCTCAGCACACGCCCATTGTCGCCGGAGGCGATCCAGTCCCGCAGGGCCATCGCCTCCGCGATTTCCTTGTCGACGGCTCCGGTGCGGATCGTCTGGCCGTTCGGGTCCTCCCGCACGACGACGGCGGTCTCCATGCCGTTCGCCACGGCGAGGCAGGCGCCCTGCTCGGAGAGCCGCCGAAGGATGCGCCTAGCTTCCGATTCGAGGCGGTCCGTCTCGGGAGCGCTCCTTTCGAGATTGAGGCTGGTCATGGCTTTGTGTCCCTCCACGTGATCCGGGGCTTCGACCCCGCCGCCCGCTCGCCCGAGGCGGAGCAGGGCATGGTCAACGAGGGGATCGTCGCGTCGCATCTCGCAACGTCGGACTTGTCGCAGGATCGTCGACGCATGGCAGCCCGTGCCCCGCGCGATTGACCGGATCGATCGGCCGTGCACGACATGAGCGAGGTAAGTCTGCACGGTGTCAGGCACCCAGCCCGGCAGGCCGGCGGAGGTCGTTTCCATACTGCTTGTTCCCCTTCTCTCGCAGCGGACCCGCTAGCGCAATCTTGAACGAGAAATTAACTACAACCTGAGGTTGAGTAGTTATTGCATCGTTAACACGCCCACTGCGAAACCCAATTTCCTTACATCAGGTTAAGCTTGGCTCCTCTCCCCGGGCGGTGTGGCGGGAGAAAGCGCAACGTAGCGGACGCTTGTGCCAGCGTTCATGTCATCGACAGCTACGGAGCAAGCAGATGAGCCCAACGGAACAAAGACTCCCCGGCCTCCGGCGCCCCCGCCTCCTCATGAGTGCGGCTCGCTTCGGCCTGAGCCGATACAACCGAGAGTGGATCCTGTCGCGCATCTTCGGAGGCGAGGCGCCAGGCCCGGGCAGCCATTGCCTCGCCGGCCTCATGGAACGGGAGGCCGCCCACGACCATGCCCGCCGCACCGGTGCGGCGGGCTACTCGATCGCGAATCATGTCGAGATCCTGACGGCGCTCATCGCCGAGGCGAGGCTTTTCGCCGCCTCGCGGGAGGTTAGGTGAAGGCGTCCTTCATCTGCGATTTCCGCCGGTCCACGTAGTCCTGCAGCCGTCCGGCGATCTCGGGATCGAGGGACGGCTGCTGGTACTCGGAGAGCAGCTTCTCGACCCGCGCCTCGGCAAGGGCGAAGCTGTCCCGGCCGCCCTCCTCGGACCAGGTCTCGTAGGGTTTGTAGTCGAGGATCTGGGTTCTCCAGAACGCATCCTTGAAGTTCGCCTGGGTATGGGCGCAGCCGAGAAAATGCCCGCCGGGTCCGACCTCCCGCAAAGCATCCATCGCTTGGCCGGTCTCCGACATGTCGATCCCCCGGGCGAGATGGTGCAGCACCCCGAGCTGGTCGGCATCCATGACGAATTTCTCGGGGCTCGCCACCAGCCCACCTTCCAGCCACCCGCAGGCGTGGAGCATGAAGTTCACGCCGGCCAGGAGCCCCATGTTCAGACTGTTGGAGGTCTCGTAGGCCGCTTGGGCATCGGGAAGCTTCGAGCCGGTGAAGGAGCCGGCCGACCGGAAGGGCAGCCCCAGGCGCCGCATGAGCTGGCCGGCGCCGTATGTGATCAGCGACGCCTCGGGCGTCCCGAAGGTGGGGGCGCCGGAATTCATATCGACCGAGGTCACGAACGCGCCGCCGATCACCGGCGCCCCCGGACGCACCAGTTGCGAATAGGCCACCCCCGTCATCACCTCGGCCAGGACCTGTGTCAGGGTCCCCGCGATCGTCACGGGCGCCATCGCCCCGCCGACGATGAAGGGCGAGATGATCGCGGCCTGATTGTTGCGGGCGTAGACCTCGAGTGCGCCCATCATCGTGGAATCGAAGGTCAGCGGCGAGTTCACGTTGATGAGCGAGGTCATCACCGTGTTTTCGGCGACGACGTCGCGGCCGAACAGGATCTCGCACATCTCCACCGAATTGCTGGCGCGCGACGGTTCCGTGACCGACCCCATGAACGGCTTGTCCGAGAGGGTCATGTGCGCGAGCAGCATGTCGAAATGCCGCTTGTTCACGGCGATGTCGGTCGGCTCGCAGACCGTGCCGCCGGAATGGTGGACCCATTTCGACATGTAGCCGAGCTTCACGAAGGTCCGGAAATCTTCGATCGTCGCGTAGCGGCGGCCGAGCACCCGGTCGCGGACGAAGGGCGGCCCGTAGACCGGCGCAAGCACGAGGTTCCGCCCGCCGATCTCGACGGAGCGGTCGGGATTGCGGGCGTGCTGGGTGAAGCGCGCCGGCGCGGTGGAACAGAGCTGCCGCGCCAGGCCCTTCGGTATGTGGACACGGTCGCCCTGAACGTCGGCGCCGGCCTCCCGCCAGGTCTGCAGCGCGTCCGGATTGTCGGTGAACACGACGCCGATCTCCTCGAGCAGCGTCTCCGCATTCGCCTCGATGATCTCGAGCGCCTCGTCGTCGAGAACCGACAAATTCGGAATCCTGCGCTCGATGTAGCGGGCGGCCTCGATCCGGACGGCCGTCCGCTCGGCGCGCCGGGCCGCGCCGCCGCCCGTTCCCCTGCCCCGGCGTCGGGTCGCTGTCTCGCTCATCGCCTGCTCCATGGCTGCCAGGTCCCGGCTTAGGAACTGCGCCCGTGCGATCCTCGCCAGGAAGCGCCGCTTTGAACGTGTTTCCGACATTTCCGGAGCAGGTCGCGCCGCTTGCGGCGGCCGACGCCCCACAGTATCGCGCAGGACATGACAGACGCGCCCATCGCTCCCGGACTGGATGCCGGCCATCAGAAGCTGCTGATCGTCGATTTCGGCAGTCAGGTGACCCAGCTCATCGCCCGCCGCCTTCGCGAGCAGAACGTCTACTGCGAGATCCATCCCTTCAACGCGGTGGACGATGGCTTCCTCGAAGAATTCGCTCCCCGCGCCGTGATCCTGTCTGGCGGACCGGCGAGTGTGCCGGATGCGAACAGCCCCCGGCCGCCGACGAAGGTCTTCGAACTCGGCGTCCCGGTTCTCGGCATATGCTACGGCCAGCAGGTGATGATGCAGATGCTCGGCGGCGAGGTCGTCCGCAGTCCGGGCTCGGCGGAATTCGGTCGCGCCTGGCTGGAGCCGACCGAGGAGCGACTGGAACTGATGAAGGGCTGGTTCTCGGGCCACCGCGAGCAGGTCTGGATGAGCCACGGCGATCACGTCTCCCGCCTGGCGCCGGGATTCCGGCCCTTCGCCACGTCGCCCGGCGCGCCCTATGCCGTCACCGCCGATCCCGACCGCCGTTTCTTCGCGGTCCAGTTCCATCCCGAAGTGCATCACACGCTCGGCGGACCGACCCTCTTCGCCAATTTCTGCGCGCTCGCGGGCTTCGCCGGCGACTGGACGATGGAGGCCTACCGCGAGCAGGCGGTGCAGGCGATTCGGGCGCAGGTGGGCGAGGGGCGCGTGATCTGCGCGCTCTCCGGCGGCGTCGACAGCTCGGTCGCCGCCGTCCTGATCCACGAGGCGGTGGGCGACCGGCTGACCTGCGTCTTCGTCGACCACGGCCTGCTGCGGAAGAACGAGGCGGAGGAGGTCGTCGGCATGTTCCGCGATCACATGAACCTCCCCGTCGTCCATGCCGAGGAAAGCGGGCCGTTCCTCGCCGCGCTCGAGGGGGTCTCCGACCCGGAGGACAAGCGCAAGACCATCGGCCGCCTCTTCATCGACGTGTTCGACAAGCAGGCCCGCGAGATCGGCGGCGCCGATTTCCTCGCCCAGGGCACCCTCTACCCCGACGTGATCGAGAGCGTCAGCTTCTCCGGCGGCCCCAGCGTGACGATCAAGAGCCATCACAATGTCGGCGGCCTGCCGGAAAAGATGGGCATGACGCTCGTGGAGCCCCTGCGCGAACTCTTCAAGGACGAGGTGCGCGCCCTCGGACGCGAGCTCGGCCTGCCGGAGAGCTTCATCGGCCGCCATCCCTTCCCCGGACCCGGCCTCGCCATCCGCTGCCCGGGCGAGATCACCCGCGAGAAGCTCGGCATACTTCGCGAGGCCGACGCGATCTTCATCGACCAGATCCGCCGCCACGGCCTCTACGACGAGATCTGGCAGGCTTTCGCGGCGATCCTGCCGGTCCGCACCGTCGGCGTGATGGGCGACGGGCGGACATACGATTTCGCCTGCGCGCTCCGCGCCGTGACCAGCGTCGACGGCATGACCGCCGACTATTACCCGTTCAGCCACGATTTCCTCGGTGAGACCGCGACCCGAATCATAAACAATGTCCCCGGAATAAACCGGATTACCTACGATATTACTTCAAAACCGCCCGGAACGATCGAATGGGAATAGGTTCGGCGCCACGCGCTTTACGGTTCTTGCCCTCCCAATTGATTTTCAGACGAAGAGACAGTTTCAAGTTTTTCACCAGTCGGGGCCGTCCAGGCCCCGTTCAGTTTGTGAGGTCTTGATCGGAGCCAGCTGAAAAGGTGGCTTGAGACCGACTACTGCGCGATCAATCAGGAAGCGAATTGTCGATATCTGAAACCGAAGATAATCGTCGAACCACACGTATTCGGGATATCCGATGTCGAGGACCTGAACTTCTTCTGCGTCGACGGGACCGTGAAACTCGTCCAATGCGATTTCGATCGGCATTCAAATCACACTAGACGCCTCTGTCACGGTCGCGCCACGGAAAGGTTCGAGACCAGGGTGGCCGAGGAGAGGATCACGGATTTGGTCTTTGGTCCGCAAGCCACCGATCTCGATCGTCGTTCTTTGGGACGACCGACATCCCTGAACCCGGAGCGGGCTTCCTGCTGACGGGGCGGTCTTTTCCGGCCAATCGGATCGCCCCGTGGTCCAGCGCGTGGATCGT
>CAVZOA010000007.1:0-207936 GCA_963776705.1 uncultured Alphaproteobacteria bacterium | reverse complement strand
GACCAAGTCGATGACCCATTATACAAAAGGTACGCCGTCAGCGCGCAAGGCGCCTTCGACTGATTGTAGGCGTCCGGTTTCAGGGACTGTTTCACTCCCCTCGTCGGGGTGCTTTTCACCTTTCCCTCACGGTACTGGTTCGCTATCGGTCAGCAAGGAGTACTTAGCCTTCGAGGGTGGTCCCCCGATCTTCGAACAGGATTTCGCGTGTCCCGCCCTACTTGATACGTCCCGCGATGCTTCGAATACGGGGCTGTCACCCGCTCCGGCATGCCTTTCCAGGCACTTCTTCTCACATCTTGGGCTCGGCTGGTCCCCGTTCGCTCGCCACTACTGGGGGAGTATCTGTTGATTTCCTTTCCTCCGGGTACTTAGATGTTTCAGTTCCCCGGGTTCGCTCTTATAACCCTATGTATTCAGGTCATAAGTACCTGATCATACGCCCTGTTAATCGATCCGCTCGAACGCGCAGCCCCGGACCTGCATTGAGCAGGCACGGAGTGAGCGTCATCGCGAAGCGATAACAAGACATATTCAGGTGGGTTGCCCCATTCGGAGATCCGCGGGTCAAAGGCCATTCTCGCCTCGCCGCGGCTTATCGCAGAGTATCACGTCCTTCATCGCCTCTTGCTGCCAAGGCATCCACCAAACGCCCTTCTCGCGCTTGATCTGATCCAGGGAAAGACCGGCTCCGTTCGACCTCTCGCCTTGCGGCGAGGTGAGGCCGGAGTGCCCTTCCCCAGACGCGCGGCCTTTTGCGTTCCGCGCGCCGTCGATCAGAAGCATACTATCCCGCTCCTCCGGGCTGGTTCGCCCCGAAGGAACATGTGGCCGCCACGAGGGCCGACCTTTGGTTAGTGTACTTACTTGGATAGTTACATGCCTCGCCTCGGTCCAGAGACCTCGGCTGATCCGGAACGCACTGCCCAAATCGGCATGATAACTGATGTGTATCTCTCTTCACGATGTTAAGTCGTCCGACTGGACGGGCAAACGGTTCCGAGAACCGCTTACCGATCAGTCCTGGTGGAGCGTATCGGGATCGAACCGATGACCCCCTGCTTGCAAAGCAGGTGCTCTCCCAGCTGAGCTAACGCCCCGTTGCCTTCAAGGGCCGGCCCTTCGTGAGCCCGCCCTTCCGACTGGTGGGTCGAGGAGGACTTGAACCTCCGACCTCACGCTTATCAGGCGTGCGCTCTAACCACCTGAGCTACCGACCCAGACCGGGCGGTGGCCCGTAATCACTGACCTGAAGGGATATGAGGACGGTCCGGTTCGACCCTTATCGCGCTACCGCCTTTCGGCTACTTGAGCGCATTTGGGCCTATGCCCTGCCGATCCGCGCTGATCCAACGCGGTCCCGGCCTTCGGGCTGCTAAGTGATCCACGTGAATGGCCGCAGCCATCCATCCAGGATCATCCTTAGAAAGGAGGTGATCCAGCCGCAGGTTCCCCTACGGCTACCTTGTTACGACTTCACCCCAGTCGCTGAGCTTACCGTGGTCGGCTGCCTCCTGCGAACAGGTTGGCGCACCGCCTTCGGGTAAACCCAACTCCCATGGTGTGACGGGCGGTGTGTACAAGGCCCGGGAACGTATTCACCGCGGCATGCTGTTCCGCGATTACTAGCGATTCCGACTTCATGCCCTCGAGTTGCAGAGGACAATCCGAACTGAGACGGTTTTTGGGGATTAACCCATTGTCACCGCCATTGTAGCACGTGTGTAGCCCAACCCGTAAGGGCCATGAGGACTTGACGTCATCCACACCTTCCTCCCGCTTATCACGGGCAGTTCCCCTAGAGTGCCCAACCGAATGCTGGCAACTAAGGGTGTGGGTTGCGCTCGTTGCCGGACTTAACCGAACATCTCACGACACGAGCTGACGACAGCCATGCAGCACCTGTGCTGGATCCAGCCGAACTGACCCATCAATCTCTCGATGGTACGATCCGCATGTCAAGGGTTGGTAAGGTTCTGCGCGTTGCTTCGAATTAAACCACATGCTCCACCGCTTGTGCGGGCCCCCGTCAATTCCTTTGAGTTTTAACCTTGCGGCCGTACTCCCCAGGCGGAATGCTTAATCCGTTAGGTGTGACACCGAACAGCATGCTGCCCGACGTCTGGCATTCATCGTTTACGGTGTGGACTACCAGGGTATCTAATCCTGTTTGCTCCCCACACTTTCGCACCTCAGCGTCAGTATCGAGCCAGTGAGCCGCCTTCGCCACTGGTGTTCCTCCGAATATCTACGAATTTCACCTCTACACTCGGAATTCCACTCACCTCTCTCGAACTCCAGACATCCAGTATCAAGGGCAGTTCCGGGGTTGAGCCCGGGATTTCACCCCTGACTTAAATATCCGCCTACGCGCGCTTTACGCCCAGTAATTCCGAACAACGCTAGTCCCCTCCGTATTACCGCGGCTGCTGGCACGGAGTTAGCCGGGACTTCTTTACCGGGTACCGTCATTATCTTCCCCGGCGAAAGAGCTTTACGATCCTAAGACCTTCGTCACTCACGCGGCATGGCTAGATCAGGGTTGCCCCCATTGTCTAAGATTCCCCACTGCTGCCTCCCGTAGGAGTCTGGGCCGTGTCTCAGTCCCAGTGTGGCTGATCATCCTCTCAAACCAGCTATGGATCGTCGGCTTGGTAGGCCGTTACCCCACCAACTACCTAATCCAACGCGGGCCGATCCTTCTCCGATAAATCTTTCCCTCGAAAGGCGTATACGGCATTACTCCCAGTTTCCCGGGGCTATTCCGTAGAGAAGGGCACGTTCCCACGCGTTACTCACCCGTCCGCCGCTCACCCCGAAGGGCGCGCTCGACTTGCATGTGTTAGGCCTGCCGCCAGCGTTCGTTCTGAGCCAGGATCAAACTCTCAAGTTGAAACATCCGAAGATGTATCCTTGACGTCCGAACCTCTGCACATCTCCCGTCGCGCTACCGCCTCCGGCTGCTTGAGCGCATGAGCGCCCGAACCAACCGTCGGAAATCCGCTGACAGGAAGTCTCTGTCTGTCGTGCATCGATCCTCCAAAGAGGACGCGACGCCGCCAAACAGTGAAGCTGACACTCCCATCATCGCCAGGGCCGAAACCCAAGGCTAGGAAGCCGATATGCAAACGTCCCAATCGTCGAAACGAACCGAGACCGCCCGCATATCCCTTCAGATACTCGCGATGTCAAAGAGCACGGGACAAAATCAACCGAAGTGCGCCCTATCTCGCCGGCGCGCCCCGCCAATCCTGCCCCAAATTCCGTCCGTGCCTCCTGCCAGAACCCCCAACCCGGTGTCAACCAGATCGTCCGTCCCGCCCGAAAGCGCGTCCCGGCAACCCCTCAGCGCCGCCGGTGACGCGCTATCTACGTACACACCCCAGACCCCGCAAGAGGAAAAACGACGGAAACATGACGAATTTCTCCACTCGACAGGATCGCCTGCCGTACCCCATCCGCGCCGCAGCTTCCTTGCGCGCCCGGACGCCGTGCGGCAAGAAACTTGGCCGGTGGGACAGTTCCGGGGGATACTCGCAGGGAATTGGCCCCGCCATCCGGGTCGCGGGGCCGGGAGGAGGATTCGCCATGTGCCAGATCTACGCCGATCAGGACCCCGCGCTCTACGCCAGCACCACCCGCAGCCTTCGCCTCAACGGCCAGAGTACCAGCATCCGACTCGAGAACGTCTTCTGGGCGGTTCTGGACCGGATGGCCCGCGAGGAGGGCGCGACCTTGCCCGACTTCATCGCCAGCCTGCACGACGAGGTCTGGGCAAGCCGCGGCGCGCCCACGAACTTCACCTCGATCCTTAGGTCGGCCTGCATTCTCTACCTCGAACCGGGCACAGCCGGACGAAAGTCGGGTTCCAGCGCCGCGGCCTGAGGACATCCGACCAAAGTCGGAACGGCCCGGCGCCCCGGTAGTAACGGCTTACCACCAGTCCCGGCCCCGGCCCGTGCACACTGGCGGTCTCGACAAGACACGCCGGCACGGAGAGCAGATGGCCAAGGCTATTCACAGCATGATCCGCGTCCTCGACGAGGAGCGGTCGATCCGGTTCTATCGCACCGCCTTCGGGCTGGAGATCGCGGATCGCCTCGATTTCGACGATTTCACCCTGGTCTATCTCAGCAACGTCGAATTGGAGTTCGAGGTCGAGCTGACCGTGAACAAGGACCGCACGGAACCCTACGACCTCGGCGACGGCTACGGTCATCTCGCGGTCTCCGTCGCCAATCTTCACGGCGAGCATGCGCGGCTGACCGAGGCGGGTCTCGGTCCGCGAAAGATCGTCGATTTCGCCCCGGCCGGCAAACTCGTCGGCCGTTTCTTCTTCATCGCCGATCCCGACGGCTACCAGATCGAGGTTCTGGAGCGATCGGGCCGCTTCAAGTGAGGCCCGCGGCCGGGCCGAGCGCCCGGCCCGGCCCAGCCAGAGGGAGGACCCAAGACGTGACCACACTCACACGATGCCCCCGGGACATGACCCGGCGGCAGCTTCTGCGGGGGGCGACCGCGATCGGTGCCTTCCTATGCGGCGCCGGCTACGTCGCCGGGCGCGACGCCGCCTGGGCCACCGAGATGCGCGCCCTCGAGCCCGAGAGCTTCGCCACGCTCGTGCAGATGGCGCGCGACATCTATCCCCACGACCAAGTGGCCGACAGCTACTATGCCACCGCCGTCAAGGGCTACGACACCCAGGAGCTCGCCGATCGCGCCGAATCCGGGATCAAGGCTCTGGACGCCCGCGCCCGCGAGATGAAGGGCGACGACTATCTTTGGATCGGCTGGGAATCGGACCGGGTCGAGGTGCTCCGGTCGCTGGAGGACACCGACTTCTTCCAGGAGATCCGCGGCGGGCTCGTCACCGGCCTCTACAATCAGAAAGAACTCTGGCCGATCTTCGGCTACGAGGGCGAGTCCTATTCCAAGGGCGGCTATATCGACCGCGGCTTCGACGACATTTCCTGGATTTGACCCCGCACGACGGGAGGAACACCCATGTCAGCACCATTCGATCTCAACGATGACAGCGTCGTCGTCATCGTCGGCACCGGCGCCGGCGGCGGCGTGCTCGCCAACGAACTCGCGCAGAAGGGCATCTCGGTCGTCGCCCTCGAGGCCGGCGGCCGCTATTTGCCCGAGGATTACGTCAACGACGAGTGGGAGAGCTTCGGCCAGCTCGCCTGGACCGAGAACCGCACCACCTCCGGCGACTGGCGCGTCTCCCGCGACTTCGCCAACCTGCCCGCCTGGATCGTCAAGGCGGTCGGCGGCACCTCGATCCACTGGGCGGGGCGTCGCTGCGCTTCCAGCCCCACGAATGGAAGGCGAAGACGACCTATGGCGACGTCGAGGGCGCCAATCTCCTCGACTGGCCCATCGACGGCGACGAGATGGCGCCCTGGTACGCCCGGGCCGAGGACAAGCTGAAGGTCACCCGCACCGGCGGCCGCGCCGGCCTTCCGGGCAACAACAACTTCAAGGTCTTCGAGGCCGGCGCCAGGAAGATCGGCTACCAGCAAGTCAATACCGGCCACATGGCGATCAATTCCGAGTGGTACGACGACCGGCCGCCCTGCCAGCAGACCGGCTTCTGCTTCCAGGGATGCAAGTGGGGCGCCAAGTGGCCAGCCCTTTGCATTTCATGGTGCAGCTCGTGGCAGGAAGGCTCACAGGCATGCGAATCTGATCCCATGAAGCTCGCGAGGATTTTCGCGCGAGCGTCGGCGCTGACCAGACCTCGACACAGCCGACTTCCGGGACGCGGAGGCCCCCGCAGCAGAGGTAACGAGCGCTTCCTGGCAACCGAAACCCCGATGAGCAGGCCGCGGTCCGGATGTGCCAGTCCGGAGACGCAGCGCGACGGGGCCGCGCCGGCTCGCCCTGTCATTTCTGGAAGTGCTGGACCATCGCGGCGACGCCATCCGCGTAGGAGGTGACCGTGAACTGCGGAAAGCGAGACCGGAATTTCGCATCCGACATGACGTAGTCGGTCTTATACTGGTAGCGCATCTCTTGCACCTCCCGGATCAGCGGACTGACGAGCGCCAGACCGCTCAGAACGACATCCGGGATGTGGAGCACCTTCAGAGAGGTCCCGAGTTCCTTGTTGAACAGCGCGGCCATATCCGACACTTTCACCGGCGGCCCCACCGGCAGGTGAAACTCTTCGCCACAGGCCCCCTCATCCAGCGCGAGCTCGACCAGCCCGCGGCCCATGTCGTTCGTATAGGCATAGGTATGCACCGGGCCTTCCGGCATCGCGACCCGGGGCGATCTCCCCTCCAGCATGTTCTCCAGAAAGCTGAAGTAGAACGGAGAGTTCACCGCGCCGGGCCCGTAGAAATCCGCGGCGCGTCCCACCGTTGTCTGCACCCGCCCCGCGCGATGCGCCGCCATTATGACCTCCACTGCGGTCTTGCGCGCCTTGCCTTTCTTCGACGGCGGATGGCGTGGCGTCTCTTCGTCGAAGGGAACCGGCAAGGGGGCGGGGCCGTAGAGGTAGGCGTTGTCGAAATAGACGATCCGGGCTCCCACCTCTTCGCAGGCGGCCACGAGGGCGTCGGAGATCGCAGGAAAGCCGGTCGTCCAGATCGCGGAGTTGTAGGGCAGGCCGACACAGACGTAGACGACCTCCGCCCCTTCGAGAGCCTTCTTGAGAGCGTCTGCATCTCTGGCATCGGCATCGGAGCGGGTCAGTGCCCTTGCATCGAGACCCCGGGCAAGAATTTCGGCGAGTGTGGCGCGGCCGATGGCGCCATTACCCCCGAGGACTGCATGAAATCCCAATTCAGGTCTCCTCTCTGAAGCGGGCTATCCCGACCATAAGGGACCCGGAGGCCGAGACCTAAAGGTGTTTCGAGTGCATAGAGATTGAGGTGCTTGCCTCTCTGCCGAAGGGCGCAATAATCGGTGCGACCAGGAGGCGGGGGACCGAAGCCAAGACGCGATGGGCCTGTCGATTACGCCATGGGGATGAGGGCCGTCGAGCTGCACCACGAACTGCAATGGGCTGGGCCAAGTGGTCCTCGGCCTATACCGACATTCCCGAGGGCGAGGCCACCGGCAACCTCGAGGTGCGGCCGAACTCCCACGTCCTGCGGATCGAGCACGGCGAGGACGGGCACGCCGACGGCGTCGTCTACATGGACGCCGAGGGCAACGAGCAGAAGCAGATGGCCCGGGTCGTCTGCGTCGCGGGCAACTCGATCGAGAGCCCCCGTCTGCTCCTGAACTCGGCCTCCTCGATGTTCCCCGACGGCCTGGCGAACGCCTCGGGTCAGGTCGGGCGCAACTACATGCGCCATCTGACGGGCTCGGTCTACGGCATCTTCGACAAGCCGGTGCGAATGTGGCGCGGAACGACGATGGCCGGCGTCATCACCGACGAGGCCCATCACGACCCGGCGCGCGGCTTCTCCGGCGGCTTCGAGTTCGAGACCCTGTCGCTCGGCCTGCCCTTCATGGCCGCCTTCCTAGATCCCGGTGCCTGGGGCCGCGAATTCACCACCGCGCTCGACCACTACGAGAACATGGCGGGCATGTGGATCGTCGGCGAGGACATGCCGCAGGCGGAGAACCGCGTCACCCTCAACGGCGACGTGACCGACGATTTCGGCATGCCGGTCGCCAACGTGAACTACACCGACCACGCCAACGACCGCGCGATGCGCGACTACGCTTACCGCAAGGGCGCGGAGATCTACGACGCGGTCGGCGCCACGCGCACCCTGCCGACGCCGCCCTACCCCTCCACCCACAATCTCGGGACCAACCGGATGTCGGAGAAGCCCGAGGACGGGGTGGTGAACAAGTGGGGCCGGGCGCATGACGTGCCGAACCTCTATGTCTCCGACGGGTCGCAGTTCACCACCGGCGCCGCCGAGAACCCCACGCTCACCATCGTCGCGCTGGCGATCCGGCAGGCCGACCACCTGGCCGGGCAGCTCTCCCGCGCCGAGCTCTGAGCCTCGCGCTCGCTCCCGGCATGCCGGGAGCGGGACCCTTTCCGAAGAGTTACGACCGCCCGCGAAACCGGGCCTTTAAGCCTCGGCGAGTCTCTCCGCGCCATGGCTACGACCGAGACGCTCCCCCGCCCACCCTGCCCGTGGACCTATGCCGGCGCCCCGCTGTCCTGCGACATGCTCGACGCCCCCACCACCTACCGGGTGCGCTACGAGCTCCGTCCGGACCGGCCGGACGCCTATTCGGAAATCTGCATCGAGACCCTCGGCGGCTCCTATCCGGGCAAGGTCCGGAACCTGCCGACCTGCGCGGAGCACGACGCGGCCGTCACCAGCGCCTATGCCCTTCTCGGCGTGCCGGGCGCGCCTTCGGGCGGCTGGGTCCGACCCCATGCGGCACCTGCCCGGGACGCGATCGGCTCGACCCTGTTCCTGGCTGCGCCCGGAACGGCGGACGGCGGCATCGTCCATTTCCCCGTCTTCGTCCCGGCGGCATCCGGATATCGGCCAACATACCCCGCCGGCGGCCGCACGGACCAGCGGCCCCCGGAGGCGGACGGCACGACAGGTGCCCCGACGCCGAACCCGGAGATCCACCTGATCCCCGTTCCCGCCGCGGGCACCCTCCTCGTGCTGGCGCTCCTGGCCATCGCGCTCTGGCGCCGGCCCGCGCGCCGGGGCTGATTCTCACCCTCCGCTCTCCGCCTCCAGCCGCTCGATCACCTCCCGGGTCAGGCGCTGGAGGTCGTCGGCCAAGGCCAGATAGGGGCAGGGCTCCTCCAGCCGCTCCTTCATCGCGCCCATGCTGAACCCGTTCGCCGACCCGAGCGTGCCGAACTCGTCCCAGGTCACCGGCACCGCCACCGGCGCGCCCTCCCGCGCGCGCAGGGAATAGGGGGCGATGGCGGTCGCCCCGCGCTCGTTGCGGAGCCAGTCGAGGAAGATCCGCCCCTTGCGCTTCGCCTTCGACATGGTGGCGGTGAAGCGGTCGGGCTCGGCCTCGGCCATCACGTGCGCCAGGGTCTTCGAGAAGGTCTTCACCAGGTCCCAGTCGTGGTCGCGCCGGAGCGGCACCCAGACATGGACGCCCTTTCCGCCGGTCACCAGCGCGCCCGAGGCCAGACCCAGATCCGCGAGCCGGTCGCGCAGGTCGCAGGCCGCCGACCGCACCTCCTCCCAGCCGAGCCCCGTATCGGGATCGAGATCGAAGATCATCCGGTCGGGTCGCTCCGGCCGGTCGATCCGGCTGCCCCAGACATGGAACTCGATCGTGCCCATCTGCGCGGCGGCGACGAAGCTCTCGGGCCGGGTGGCGTACATGTAGGTCGCGGTCCGGCCGCCCGATTCCTCCAGCTCGATCTCCCCGATCGCATCGGGAAACCCCTTCGTCGCGTGCTTCTGGAAGAAGGTCTCGCCACCGATCCCCTTCGGCGCGCGGACGAGCGACAGCGGCCGGTGCCCGGCGATCTCCACCATCCGCTCCCCCGCCCGCTCGTAATGCCGCGCCACGTCGAGCTTGGTGCAGCCCGAGTCCGGGAACACCTCCCTGTCGGGCGAGGAAATCTCGATACCCGCCACCTCGTCGTCCTCCTCCTGCTGCCCCCCGCGCTCTTCCCCGGCGGCAGCGGGGGTCTCGAGCGAGACGCGTTCGGCCGCCTTGTCCTCCCGGATCCCCTGATAGGCCCCGTGGCGCACATAGCCGTCCGCGGTAAACTCGGTGAACTCGACCTCGATCACCGTGTCCGGCGTCACCCAGACCGCGTCCCGCGCCACCTCCGCCGGCACATCGACGAAGGGCGCTGTCTTGCGCTCCCGGAACCCCGTCGACAGCCGGTCGAAATCCTCTTCCCGGTAGCCCGTCCCCACCCGGCCGCGGTAGCGCAGGCCCTCGGGCCCGTGCTCGCCCACGAGCAGGGAGGAGAACGGCCGGTCCTTGTCCGAGGGCGAATAGCCTCCGACCACGAATTCCTGCCGCTTCGTGCACTTCACCTTGCGCCAAGCCTTCGTGCGGGTGGACCTGTAGGCCGCGTCGCGCCTCTTCGACACGATCCCCTCGGCCCCGTCCTTGCAGGCGGCGGCGAAGACCTCCGCCCCCCGACCCACGACCTGCTCCGAGAGCCTGAGCGGCCCGTCCGCCGCCACGTCGCCGAAGAGCCGCTCCAGCCGCGCGCGGCGTTCGTCCTGCGTCTGGCCCGTCAGGTCCTCGCCGTCGATCTCCAGCGCGTCGAAGACGAAGAACACCAGATCGCCCCCCTGCTTCAGCGCCCGCTGCAGCGAGGAGAAGGCCGAGCCACGGATCTTCGCCGCCATCACCTCGCCGTCGAGCAGCGCGCTGTCGCAGGGCAGCGCGTCGAACGCACCATTCAGGCCGGCGAACTTCTCGGTCCAGTCCTTGCCGTTCCGCGTCCACATCGTCACGCCGCCCCTGCCGATCGCGGCGAGCGCCCGGTAGCCGTCGAACTTGGTCTCGTGGATCCAGTCCTCGCCCCCCGGCGCCTCCTCGACCAGCGTGGCGAGATGCGGCCTGCGGAACTCCGGGGCCTTCCGCGACCGCTCGGGCGCAGCCTCACCGCTCTGCGTCGCCGCCTCCCCGGCGGCGATCTCCGCCATGCTCCGCCCCGTCGTGACCGAGGTGTCGTAGCCCCCCGTCAGCGCCTCGGCGTCGTCGACCGCCGTATCGTCCTTCTCCTTCACCAGAAGCCAGGCCCCGTCGCCGCCCTTGGCGAAGCGGATCAGCGCCCAGCCGCCCCGCATCCGCTCGCCGGCCACGTCCATCTTCAGGTTGCCCTCCTCGAGCATCTCCGCGACGTCGCCCCGCGGTGTCCAGGTGCCGCGATCCCAGAGCATCACCGTGCCGCCGCCGTATTCCCCCTCTGGGATCGTGCCCTCGAAATCGCCGTAATCGAGCGGATGGTCCTCGGTCCGCTGCGCCAGCCGCTTCTCCCCCGGGACCGGCGCCGGCCCCTTCGGGATCGCCCAGGAGAGAAGCACCCCGTCCCATTCGAGCCGGAGGTCATAGTGCAGCGACGAGGCGGCATGCTTCTGGATCGAGAACCACTGCCCCTCGCCCCGCGCCTCCGCGGCCTCGCCCCGCGGCTCTGAGGTCTTCCGGAAATCGCGCCGCGCGTTGTAGTCCTGCAACCTGTCCGCCATCACGATGCCTTCTTCTTCTTCGCGCCCGACCCCTTCGCCTTCTTCGGGCCCTTCTTCCCGCCCGACCCGCCCTCGCTCTTGGCGAGGCTCTTCTTCAGCGCGCCCATCAGGTCGACGACGTTCTCGCCCTCGGTCTCGTCCTCCTCGCCGATCCCGGCGACGTCCGCGTCCTCGTCCTCGCGCTTCGCCGCGATGAGGTCCATCACCGCGCGGTAGTAGCTGTCCGAATAGGCGCCGGCGTCGAAGGGCTTCGTCTTCTTCCCGATCAGCTCGCGGGCGACATCGAGCATCTCCTCGTCCGCCGCCTCGTCCGAGATGTCGGAGAACATCGGATCGGCGTCGCGGATCTCGTCCTCGTAGCGCAGAGTCTCGAGCAGCAGCCCGTCGCCGCAGGGCCGGATCGCGGCAAGGTGCTCCTTGCCGCGGAGCGTGATCTGGCAGAGCGCCGCCTTCTTATCCGCCCGCAGCGCGTCGCGCACGACACGATAGGCGTCCTCGGCCAGGTCGTCGGTGGGCACCACGTAATAGGGCCGGTCGTAGTAGAGCGGCGCGATCTCGTCCTGACCCACGAATTGCAGCAGCTCCAGCCGCTTCGACGTCTCGATCTTCAGCGCGTCGAGCTCCTCCGGCTCGATCAGCAGGTAGTCCCCGTCGCCGGTCTCGTAGCCCTTCACGATCTCGTCCGTATCGACCGGCCCGATCCCCTTCACCGTCTTCTCGTAGCGCACGCGCTTGCCCGACGGTTCGTGGATCTGACGGAACGAGACCCGAGGGCCGGAGGTGGTGGCGGCGTAGATCTCCACCGGAATGGAGACGAGC
The DNA here is from genome assembly GCA_963776705.1 of uncultured Alphaproteobacteria bacterium. GTDB lineage: Bacteria > Pseudomonadota > Alphaproteobacteria > Rhodobacterales > Rhodobacteraceae > Palleronia. The sequence continues at coordinate 195,994 of CAVZOA010000007.1, read as the reverse complement.
GACAGCCTGATCTGCCCTGTCCAGACGGCGCGTGGAGCCATGGCGGACCTCCTGTGACCTGCCTGCCAACGGGAACGCACGCGCGCTGTGCGCCCAGCGCCCCTGACGCGAACGCGGGGGCGACTAGGTGGGTCCCGCAACGAAGGAGTCCCGCATGACAGATCTCGAAGATTTCCCGATCGCCCGGAAATGGTCCGCCGAGGATCCGGGCGTGATCCAGCTCTATTCCTACCCCACGCCGAACGGGGTGAAGGCCTCGATCATGCTCGAGGAGACGGGCCTCGCCTACGAGCCGCATCTCGTGCCCCTGGCCGACGACTACGTGAAGAGCGAGGCGTTCCTCTCGCTCAGCCCCAACAACAAGATCCCCGCGATGATCGATCCCGACGGGCCGGACGGCGCGCCGATCGGGCTCTGGGAGAGCCACACGATCCTCACCTATCTCTCCGAGAAGACGGGCAGGTTCGGCGGCGAAGGCCGCGCCCGCTGGGAGGTGCAGAAATGGCTCTCCTGGCAGATCGCCCATCTCGGCCCGATGTTCGGCCAGCTGGGCCATTTCGTGAAGCTCGGCGGCAAGGACGTGGCCGACCCCTATCCCCGCGAACGCTATATCGGCGAGGCGAAGCGCCTCCTCGGCGTGATCGACCACCGGCTCGAGGGCCGCGACTGGGTCGTGGACGAGTATTCCATCGCCGACATCGCCATCGCGCCCTGGCTGAACGCCCTCGATTTCTACGGCGCGAAGGATCTCGTCGGCTGGGCGGAGCACACCAACGCCGTCGCCTATCTGGAGCGGTTCTTCGACCGCCCGGCGGTGCGGAAGGGAAGGGCCATCCCCGACCCCGAAGGTCCCGTCGCCTGACCGCTTCTCCGGCCCGGAAGCGAGGGCGGGGCCGGCCCGTCCCGGATCAGGAGCCGAGCCCCTTCGCGCCGATCCCGAGAAACTTGTCCCGCCGGGCGGCGCGCAGGGCCTCCGGCTCCATCTCGGCCAGCTCCTCGAGCATCCTGGCGATCTCGCTGCCGACGCGGCCCATCGCCTCCTTCGGCGCGCGCTGCGCGCCGCCGACGGGTTCGGGGATGATCCGGTCGATCACGCCGAGCTTGAGGAGATCCTGCGCCGTCAGCCGCAGCGCCTCGGCCGCCTCGCGCATCTTCTCGGCATCCTTCCACAGGATCGAGGCGCAACCCTCTGGCGAGATCACCGAATAGACCGCGTGTTCGAGCATCGCCACCCGGTTCGCCGTGGCGAAGGCCACCGCGCCGCCGGAGCCGCCCTCGCCGATCACCACTGTCACCATCGGCACGCCGAGCTGCAGGCAACGCTGGGTCGAGCGCGCGATCGCCTCGGACTGGCCGCGCTCCTCCGCACCCTTGCCAGGATAGGCGCCGGGCGTGTCCACGAGGCTCACCACCGGCAGGCCGAACCGGTCGGCGAGATCCATCAGCCGGATCGCCTTGCGGTAGCCCTCGGGCCGCGCCATGCCGAAATTGTGCTCGAGCCGGGACTTGGTGTCCTTGCCCTTCTCGTGGCCGATCACCACCACCGCGCGACCCTCGAGCCGGGCGAGCCCGCCCATCACCGCGCGGTCGTCGGCGAAGTTGCGGTCGCCGGCGAGCGGGGTGAACTCGGTGAAGAGCTCGGTGATGTAGTCGCCGCAATGGGGCCGCTCGGGATGGCGCGCCACCTGGCATTTCTGCCAGGGCGTGAGCGCCTTGTAGAGGCTCTTCAGCCGGGTCTTGGCCTTCTCGTCCAGCGCCTTGGCCTGGTCGGACACGTCCCGGTCCGATTCGGCCATCGCCCGGAGTTCCTCGGCCTTCCCCTCAAGATCGGCGAGCTGCTTCTCGAAATCGAGATATTGCGTCATCCAAGAGTTCCCTGACCCATGCCCGACGCACTAGGGCCGGCTCCGCGCGAATTCAAGGCGCGAAGGTCAGTTCGATCCGTGTGCCCGCCTTGCCGCTCTCGACATCCAGCTCGGCCCCGATCCGCTCGATGAGCTGGCGCGCGATCCGTCCGCCGAGGCTCTCGGTGCTCGGCCAGGCATCCGGCGGGAACCCGGCCCCGTCGTCGCTGACGGCGAGGCGGACGCGTCCGTGCTGTCCCCCGACCTCCTGCAGGCTGACGTTGACGCTGCCCCTCTCGCACCGCTTGAAGCCGTGCTGGAAGGCATTGGTCAGCAGCTCCGACAGGAGCAGGCCCACCGGCGCGGCATCCTCGAACCGCGTCGTCACGGAGGCGCAGTCGATGTTCAGGATCACCGTCGGGCGACCGTCGAGACCGTGCACCGCCGTCGCCACCCGGCTCAGATAGGCGCCGAGGTCGATCCGGTTCTCGCGCCGCCGGTCGTCGCTGACCACGAATTCCTCGTAGAGCAGGCTGAGGCTCTCGACGCGGCGCACGAGGATGTCGATGACCTCGTGCGGCGGCCGGTTGCGCATCTCCAGCCGCACCAGCGACAGGATCATCGCCAGATGGTTCTTCACACGGTGCTGCAGCTCGGCGAGCTGCCCGTCGAGATCGGCCGCCATCTCGGCATGGCTCGTCGGATGGGTCCGCTCGGTCTGCACGCCGAGGAAGTAGAGCACCTCCCCGGTCTCCTCGTCGCGGAGCGGCGCCACCATCAGGCGGTTGACGAAGGTGGTCCCGTCGGCGCGGTAGTTGAGGATGTCGAGCGTGACCTCCCGCCCCTCCACGACGGCCTCCCGCAGGGCGGCGCGGTCCCTCTCGGCCGTCCGCTCCCCCTGGAGAAACCGGCAATTGCGCCCGACCACTGCCTCCGCGGAATATCCCGTGTTCCGCGTGAAGGCCTTGTTCACGTAGACGATCGGGCAATCCTCCTGGCGCGGATCGGCAAGGACCATCGCCAAGGGAAAATTGCGCAACGTCTGCGGCGAGACGGCGTCGGGCAGGTCTCCGGGGATTTCTCGCGCTTCTCGAAGCGAAGCGGAGTCCTGTCTGTTCACCGTCCCGCCCTCTGCGCCATCCCCGTCCGCCAACTGTGCCTGCCGCCGCGCGGAAATCAAGAAGCCTCGATCATCTCCGCCTGCCGCACGATCACCTCCGCCTGCCGCACGGAGGCGAGATCGACCAGCCGGCCCTTGTAGACGGCCGCGCCCTGCCCGGTGCGCGTGGCCTCCTCCATCGCCTCGAGGATCTCCCGCGCTTCGGCCACCGCCGCCTCGGTCGGGGTGAAGACCGCGTTCGCCAGCGCCACCTGCTTCGGGTGGATCGCCCACTTCCCGACCATGCCGAGCGTCGCGGAGCGCAGCGCCTGCGCCCGGAACCCCTCCTCGTCGGAGAAGTCGCCGAAGGGCCCGTCCACCGGCAGCACGCCGTGGGTGCGGCAGGCGGCGACGATCGCGGTCTGCACCCAGTGCCAGGGATCGCCCCAGAACTTCTGTCCCTCGTGGAGCATGTAGTAATGCTCCTGCGTGCCTCCGATCCCGGTCGTCGCCATCCCCATCGAGGCCGCGTAATCCGCCGCGCCGAGGCTCATCGCCTGCAGCCGCGGCGTCGCGGCCGCGATCTCGTTGACATGGGCGAGCCCGGCCGCCGTCTCGATGATGACCTCGAAGGCGATCGGCTTCGTCCGCCCCCGGGCGGCCTCCGCCGCCGTCACCAGAGCATCCACGGCGTAGAGGTCGGCGGCATTGCCGACCTTCGGGATCATGATCTGGTCCAGCCGGTCGGAGGCGTTCTCCAGCAGCTCCACCACGTCGCGGTACCAGTAGGGCGTGTCGAGCCCGTTGATCCGCACCGAGAGATGCTTGCTGCCCCAGTCGACGTCACCGATCGCCTGGACGATGTTCTTCCGCGCCTCCGGCTTGTCGTCCGGCGCGACGCTGTCCTCGAGGTCGAGATTGATAACGTCGGCCGCCGAGCCGGCCATCTTCTCGAAGATCGACGGCCGCGATCCCGGCCCGAAGAGCTGGCAGCGGTTCGGGCGGGCGGGGGGCGTGGGCTGGATCCTGAATGACATGGGGCCTCGCAACATCGTTTCTTCTGCACTGCGGCGAGCGATAGATAGTTTCCGCCGCGGGCGCAACAGATCCGGTCCGGGCCTTGTCCGCGGACAAGGTCGGCAGCGCTTGACCGGGCCGCGATCCTGACCCAAACCCGCGGACGATGAGCCGAAAGGAGCCGCCCCATGTCCCGCATCGTCTACGTCAACGGCGCGTTCCTACCCGAGGAGGAGGCGACCGTCTCGGTCTTCGACCGCGGCTTCCTCTTCGCCGACGGCGTCTACGAGGTGACCAGCGTCCTCGGCGGAAAGCTGATCGACTTCGACGGCCATGCCGCCCGGCTCGAGCGGTCGCTGGGCGAGCTCGGCATGCCGATGCCGCTCTCGCGCGACGCGCTTCTGGAACTCCACCGCCGTCTCCTCGCCGAGAACGGGCTCGAGGACGGGCTCGTCTACCTCCAGGTCACCCGCGGCGCCGCCGACCGCGACTTCTCTTACCCTGATCCCGACACCCCGCAGACCGTGGTGCTCTTCACGCAGGACAAGCCGGGGCTCGCCGACAATCCCCAGGCGAGGACCGGCCTCAGCGTCGTCACCCTGCCGGACCTCCGCTGGGGGCGGCGCGACATCAAGACGGTGCAGCTCCTCTACCCCTCCATGGGCAAGATGGCGGCCACGGCCGCGGGCGCCGACGACGCCTGGATGGTGGAGGACGGCCGCATCACCGAAGGCACCTCGAACAACGCCTACATCGTCCGGGACGGCACCATCATAACCCGCCATCTCGGCACCGAGATCCTCCACGGCATCACCCGCGCCGCGGTCCTGCGCTTCGCCCGCGAGGCGCAGATGAAGGTCGAGGAGCGGGCCTTCACGCCCGACGAGGCGAAGCGGGCCGACGAGGCCTTCGTCACCTCCGCCTCCGCCTTCGTGATGCCGGTCGTCGAGATCGACGGCACCCCCCTCGGCGACGGTACGCCCGGACCCGTCGCCACCCGCCTCCGCGAGATCTATCTCGAGGAGAGCCGCAAGGCCGGATTGTAGAGCACCTCGCACGTCAGTTGACCGAATCGCCCGTCCGCGCATAATAGGTTTACATTACGTAAACAATTATTCGGGCTGACCATGTTGATGTGCATTTTCCGCACGGCGGCCGCCGCCATTCTCCTCTGCGTCCTGGCGGGTCTCCACCCCGCCCTCGCCCAATCGGTGCCCCGCGGCGCCTGCCTGCTGCCGGACGGACGGTGGTGCTGGCCGATCAATCCCGTCCGCTACGGCGAAACCTGCACCTGCGCGACGCCAGAGGGACCGAGAGATGGCACCGGGCGCTGACGCGGCCGAGCCCCCCGCGACCGGAACGGGCGCGCAGGAGACCTTCCTGGGCACGCTCGAACAGGCGCGGCGGCTGCGGAACTACCTCCTGCGGAGCAAGGCGGCGAGCAATGCCAAGCTGGTCGCCGCGATCCTGCCCTTCGACGAATCGGGGCGATCCGCGCCCGAGGACCGGCAGCGTCTCTACGTGGCGTTCCAGGCCGCCTACGAGGAGGCGCAGTCGGTCACCGATCCGCAGACCCTGTCGGAGGTCCTCGCCGGCCGGTCGCCCTACCTGCCGAAGACGCGGAGGGAGAAGATCGGCAACGGCGTCCTCGTCTGCCTCGGCATCGTGCTGACCGTCATGGCCCTGTCCTATTCCTACTGGGCGAACCGCGCCGTCACCACGCTCGACAAGATCGACGGCTACCTGGAATTCGACCACCGCGCCACGGTGCTGAGACTGATGGAGATGGAGAGCTTCTTCGAGGATTCGGTCGGCAAGGACCCGCCCTACGGGTCGGACGAGCCGATCATCGTCTACAACGAGGTTCGCGACGCGCTGCGGAGCTACTACAACCTCGAATTCGAGCTGCCCCAGGAACTCTACGACCTGATCGAGTTCAACACTCCGCTGGACATCATCTGGAGCGCCAATGTCGAGCGGTTCTGCTACGACGTTCCGGAGACGGGCGCATCGAACCTGCTCCAGTCCACGCTCTGCGCCAGGCAGGCGGCGAGCTACGAGGCGGATCAGGCCGTCGGGCCGGCCGCGGCGGAGGCGGACCAAGCGGCCGGAATGGAAGCGGACCGGGCGGCCGCCGCCGCGCCCGCCGCGGCGGTTGATGCCGAGATGCGGCAAATCTCCTCCGCACCGGCGCCGGCTCCAGCGCCGGCATCCGCGGGCGGGACATCGGCCGTCGCCGGCACCGATCACCCGCAGCTCGTTCTGCGCACCGCGGCCAGCCGGTTCCTGGACCGGCGGAACGACGTCATGGCCTTTGCCGGGCGCCGTCAGGACCTCTTCAGCGACGTCCAGGAACAGCGCTACATCCTCGCCCAGCGCGCCGAGCAGCTGCGCGGCATTCTCGCCAACGTCCAGAACTGGTGGCTGCCGACGATCTACGGCGCGCTGGGGGCGGTGGTCTACTGCATGTGGCGGACGCTCAATCCGCACGTCGCCCCCCTCGGCTATCTCGACGGCGGCATGCGCATCGCCTTCGCCGCCCTCGCCGGACTGACCCTGTCGCTCCTGCTCGTGCCCTCGCAGATGACCGGCCTCGGCGCGACGCCCCAGCGCCCGCTCGTCTACCTGATCGCCTTCGTCTTCGGCTACTCGATCGAGGCCTTCGTGGCGACGCTGAACCGCCTCAACACCGCGGTGTCGAAGAAGATGTCGGTGACCGCGAAATAGGCATGCTCACGCCTGCTCGATGCGCTCCTGCCAGAGCGCGGCCTCGGTCGGGCCGAGCCTCAGCCGCACCCGCGGGGTGTCGAGATCGGGGAGCCGGATCACCAGGCCCTCGTCGTCGATCTCGGCCTCGGCCTCGTCGAGCCGCCGCGCGATCTCGCCGCCGCGGCAGACCAGCCCCGTGCCCCAGCTCGTCTCCACCAGCGCCGCGCGGCCGTCCTTCGACAGCACCACGTGGCGCAGCTCGTCGCCGGGATAGGCGGCGAGCCAGGCACGCTCCACGGAACGCACGTCGGAAAGCTTCCGACGGGACCGCGCATACTGGACATAGGCGCCGAACGCGGCGGCCGCGGCGAGAAAGGGGCCGACAGGATCCATCTGACCTCCCAGGGACAGGCGCCCGCCATGTGATCCCGGGCGCCGCGCGGTCAAGGGTGCGTCACCGCCCCGCGAGCGCCTCGAGCACCGCCGCCGCTTCCGGCCCGTCCCAGTCCGCGCCGCCCGTGAGCCGCGCCACCTCGCGCCCATCCGCGTCGATCAGCACCGTCACCGGCAGGCCCAGGACGCCCATCTCGCGCGCCGCGGACTGGTCCGGGTCGAGCAGGATCGGCAGGGAGTCGATTCCCTCCTCGTCGAAGAAGCGCTCGATCCCGTCGAGCGTGTTGCGCCCCGTGGCGAGCGCCACCACCGCCACCTCGCCCTTCGCGGCCACCGCGTCCAGCGCCGGCATCTCCTCGCGGCAGGGCGCGCACCAGGTCGCCCAGAAGTTCAGGATCACCGGCCGCCCGGCATGGGCCCCGAGCGTCACCGTCCCGCCCTCCGGCGTCTCCATCTCGATCTCCGGCACCGGCGCTGGATCCGCGGCGACGGTCAGCTTGCGCATGTCGCCCTCGAGCGCCACGTCGCCCAGACCTTGCGCGTTTGCAGCGGTGAGGAGCCCCAGATAAAGAGCGGCGGCAAGAGCTTTCATCGATCCCTCCGAAAGGTGTCCTCCGATGTCCGACAGCGCCTCGAACGCCATGTGGGGCGGCCGCTTCTCCGGCGGGCCGGACGCGATCATGGAGGCGATCAACGCCTCGATCGGCTTCGACCGCCGGCTCGCGCCCCAGGACATCGAGGGCTCCCGCGCCCATGCCGCGATGCTCGCCGCCCAGGGCATCGTGACCGATAACGACGCGCGCGCGATCCGGGAAGGGCTGCTCACCGTCTTGTCAGAGATCGAGGCCGGCACGTTCCGCTTCTCCACCGCGCTCGAGGACATCCACATGAACGTGGAGGCGCGGCTCCGGGAGCTGATCGGCGACGCCGCCGGCCGGCTCCACACCGCGCGGTCGCGCAACGACCAGGTGGCGACCGATTTCCGCCTCTGGACGCGCGACCAGTGCGACGCAGGCCATCGCCGGCCTCACCGCGCTGCAATCGGCGCTGGTGGAACAGGCGGAGCGGGGCGCCGACTGGGTGATGCCCGGCTTCACCCATCTGCAGACCGCCCAGCCCGTCACCTGGGGCCATCACATGCTGGCCTATGTGGAGATGCTCGCCCGCGACGTCTCCCGCTTCCGCGATGCGAGGGTGCGGATGAACGAATGCCCCCTCGGCGCCGCCGCGCTCGCCGGCACCTCCTTCCCCATCGACCGCGACGTTACCGCTGCGGCGCTGGGCTTCGACCGGCCCGCGGCCAACTCGCTCGACGCGGTCTCGGACCGGGACTTCGCGCTCGACTACCTCTCCGCCGCCTCGATCAGCGCCATGCACCTCTCGCGTCTGGCGGAGGAGCTGGTGATCTGGTCCTCGGCGCAGTTCCGCTTCGTGGCGATGTCGGACCGCTTCTCCACCGGCTCCTCGATCATGCCGCAGAAGCGCAACCCCGACGCCGCCGAGCTCCTCCGCGCCAAGATCGGGCGCATCTTCGGCGCCCAGTCGGCGCTGCTGATGGTGATGAAGGGCCTGCCCCTCGCCTATTCCAAGGACATGCAGGAGGACAAGGAACAGGTCTTCGACGCCGCCGACACGCTGATGCTCTCGCTCGCCGCGATGACCGGCATGGTCGCCGACATGGAAGCCAACCCCGAGGCCCTGCGCGCCGCCGCCGGCCACGGCTTCTCCACCGCCACCGACCTCGCCGACTGGCTGGTGCGCGAGGCCGGGCTGCCCTTCCGCGAGGCGCACCACGTCACCGGAACCCTGGTCGGGATCGCGGAACGGTCGGGCCGCGACCTGCCCGACCTGACGCTGGAGGAGATGCGGGAGGTGCATGCCGGGATCGGCGCGGGCGTCTTCGACGTGCTGGGCGTGGACAAGTCGGTCGCCAGCCGCACCTCCTACGGCGGCACCGCGCCCGCCAACGTGCGCGCCCAGGTGGCCGGCTGGAAGGAGCGCCTCCGATGATTCGTCTCGCCCCCGTATTCCTTCTTGCCGCGCTGGCCGGCTGCGGCGCCGAATCGCCGCCCGAGCCGGTCACGCCGGGCATCACGACCTCGGCGACCGGCGTCGACATCGACGTCGGCGGCACCGCCTCGATCGGCGTCAGCGGCAGCTTCTGATGCGCTGGGTCTTCCTCGTGCTCGCCGCCTGGGGCGCGGTGCACCCGATGGCCTGGTTCCTGACCTATCTGCGCCAGGGAAATTCCATCGGCCAGATGATCGACGCCTGGTATGTCAACGCCTCGACCACGGGTCTCGTCTGGGACCTTACGATCTCCGCCATCGCGCTGACCGCGTGGATCCTCGCCGAGACGGCGGCGAGTCGCGACTGGCCGCGCCTCGTCGCGATCCCCGCGACGTTCTGCATCGGCGTCAGCTGCGGTCTGCCGCTCTATCTTTTCCTGAGAATGCGAACCGGAACGCGGATCGGGAAAGAGCAAATTCGTTAGGTGCTGGAAAAGAGGAGAGTAATGCTTTGGTACTCCAAAAGTTCCCGACCTCGCGTTCCGGTCGCACTCAAACTTTAAGAGCCGAATCGTCAGGAGATGAAGGCTTGACAGCTAGAACCTGCCGAAAAGGACATGATTCGCGCTAGCCCTCTTGTCGAAAGATTTCAATTGTTGCAGCCGCTGACATAATCTAGGTCGTCAGATGCCGATTGACGCTGCATTTCATTCGCTTTTGACGCGAATCAGGTCCACCGAGATCGGCGGGACGCCGGACGAGATGCGCGCCGCCTTCGCGCGCCTCTTCGCCCCGCTCGTCCCTCTGCCGCGCGCGACCATCTCCGGCGTATCTTGCGGCATCGCGGGTCCGCAGGGCAACGGACGAGTCCTCTGGCTCCACGGCGGCGGCCTCGTCCTCGGCTCTCCGGACACCCACGGCGCCGCGATCACCCACGTCGCGGAGGCCACGGGACGGCGGGTCGTCGTCCCCGAATATCCCCTCGCGCCCGAGCATCCCTGGCCCGCCCAGCGCGACGCCTGCCTCGCCGTCCTCGACGCCCTCGAGGGCCCCGTCCACGTCGTCGGCGACAGCGTCGGCGGGCAGCTCGCGCTGATCCTCGCGCTTCGCCGTCCCGGCCGCATCGCCGGGCTCTCCCTCGTCTCGCCCAATACCGACCGGACGGGGCGGTCCGCGACCCGCGGCCGCGACACCGACGCGATGAACGACGACGCGGGCGACCGCGGCTTCGCCCGGATGGCCTTCGGCGCGTTCGATCCCGAAGATCCCGAGATCTCCCCGCTTCTCGCCGATCTCGCCGGACTGCCGCCGCTGCTGGTCCTGACCGCTGGCGCCGAGATCCTGCAGGATGACGGGCTCCTGCTCGTCCAAGCCGCGGGCCGCCAGGGTCTCGACGTCACCAGCCGGTCCTGGCCGGGTCTCTGGCATCTCTGGCCGCTCTGGCCGCGGGAGCTTCCCGAGGCGCGCGCCGCCCTCGACACGGTGGCGGCCCACATCGTCCGCACGCTCGCGTAGCGCCCCTGCCCTTTCCCTCGCCGCGGGGCGCTGGCACGATGGCACGGCGAGAGGACATGACAGGAGCGCTTCCCCCATGAAGATCGGCTGCCCCACTGAAATCAAGGCGCAGGAATACCGCGTCGGCCTGACGCCCACCGCCGCGGCGGAGGCCGTGTCGCACGGTCACGAGGTCTGGATCCAGTCCGGCGCCGGCGACGGGGCCGGCTACTCGGACGCCGACTACGAAACCGCCGGCGCGAAGATCGCCGCGAATGCCGAGGAGGTCTTCGCCACTGCCGAGATGATCGTGAAGGTGAAGGAGCCCCAGGCCGGCGAGCGCAAGATGCTGACGGAGGACCAGATCCTCTTCACCTACCTCCATCTCGCCCCCGACCGCGCCCAGACCGACGACTTGCTCGGATCGGGCGCCACCTGCATCGCCTACGAGACCGTGACCGACCGGCAGGGCGGCCTGCCGCTTCTCGCGCCGATGTCCGAGGTCGCCGGGCGCCTCGCGCCCCAGGCCGGTGCCTACACGCTGCAGAAGGCCAATGGCGGCCGCGGCGTCCTGATGGGCGGGGTGCCCGGCGTCTTCCCGGCCCGCGTCGTGGTGATCGGCGGCGGCGTCGTCGGTCTCAACGCCGCCCGTGTCGCCGCCGGCATGGGCGCCAACGTCATCGTGCTCGACCGCTCGCTGCCGCGCCTGCGCTACATCGACGACGTCTACGGCACCACCTTCAAGACCGCCTACGCCTCGGCCACCGGCACCGCAGAGCTGGTGGCGGGCGCCGACATGGTGGTCGGCGCCGTCCTCGTCCCCGGCGCCGCCGCGCCGAAGCTCGTCAAGCGCGACCAGCTCTCCGGCATGCAGACCGGCGCCGCGCTCGTCGACGTGGCCATCGACCAGGGCGGCTGCTTCGAGACCTCGAAGCCCACGACCCACCAGGACCCGACCTTCGAAGTCGACGGCATCATGCATTACTGCGTCGCCAACATGCCGGGCGCCGTGCCCCGCACCTCGACCCAGGCGCTCGGCCACGCCACCATGCCCTTCATGCTGTCGATCGCCGACAAGGGCTGGAAGAAGGCCTGCCAGGACGACCCCCACCTCGCGGAGGGTCTCAACGTCCAGGCCGGCCGGCTCACCAACAAGCCCGTCGGCGAGGCCCAGGGGCGGGAGGCCGTCACCCCGCAGGAGGCGCTCTGAGCCGTACCGTGGCGGCGCGGGGCGACCGCGCGCATGTCAGGATCGCCCCTGCGGCGATCAGGGCGATCCCGGCGCCGGCCCGCGGCGTCGGGATGTCGGCGAAGAGGACGGCGCCCCAGAGGCCGGCGAAGCCCAGATAGGCGGTGTCGAAGACGCCGACGACCGGCGTCGGCGCGACGCGGTAGGCCAGCGCGACGGTCACGGCGACAATCGCCAGCAGCAGGCCGAGGAGAAGGACGAGGCCCCAGTCGGCCGGCCGCAGCGCCGGCCAGAGCGCCAGCACGAAGCCCTCTCCGCCCGGCGGCCGGAGGACAGCCAGGGCGGCGAGGCCGAGCCCGGCCGTGGCGCAGAGACAGAGGTTGAGGTTCAGCGCCATCGCCCCGACGCTCTCCTGTCCGCAGCGGCTCCGGGTGAGAATGCCGGCGAGGGCGTAGAACAGGCCCGCGGCGAGGGGGAGCAGGACGACCGGCGAGAGCATCGACGGATCCGGATCCACGGCCAGGAAAACCCCGGACACCGACAGGCCGATCGCGGCCCAGCCGCGCCCCCCGACCGCCGCGCCCAGAAGGAGGCGCGCCAGCACCGCCATCCAAGCCGGCGCGGTGTAGTAGCAGGCCGCCGCCAGCGCCAGCGGCATCGACGGCAGGGCGGAATAGTAGCACAGCCACATCGCCGTCAGGCAGAGGCTCCGCGCCCAGACGGGGCCGGGCCGCCGGGGGCGGAGCGCAGAGGGCCCCGCCGTGAGGAGAAGGCCCGCGACGAGCAGGCCCGCCGCCACGAGCGAGCGCAGGAGCACGATCTGCGCCAGGCCGAACCGGTCGCCGGCAAGTTTCACCAGCGCGTCCGAGACCGAGAGCAGGCAGACCGCGACGAGGATCGCCGCGATCCCCCTCCCCGGCCCCTCACGCCGGCCCGACCTGTCCGAAACCCATGCCATGAACGATGGAAAGCAGGTTTCATCCGTCGCATGAAATGAGGAAGCGTCGCCAATTCATGAGTGCACGGAATGAATAGGAATGCCCTCCCCCCGCTCACCCGCCTCGCCCCCTTCGAGGCGGCCGCGCGGCACGAGAGCTTCACCCGGGCGGCGGCGGAGCTGGGCCTGACCCAGACGGCGGTGAGCAAGCAGATCGCCGCGCTCGAGGCCGATCTGGGCGTGGCGCTCTTCGAAAGGCGCAACCGCGCGGTCTTCCTGACCGAGGCGGGGCGGGAATTCGGGCAGGTCGTGGGCGCCGCCCTCGCCGACATCTCGGCCGAGGCGGCGCGGCTGCGCGGCGGCCGCCGTCCGGGAGGCCTGGTCCTGCATTGCCAGCTCTGCGAGGCCTTCTACTGGCTGATGCCGCGGCTCTCGGGCTTCCACGAGCGCCACCCGGGCCTCGAGGTCCGGGTGGTGAGCGCCCTCGCCCCGCTGACCGCGAGCGCCGACCCCTTCGACGTCGCGATCCAGACCAGCGGCCGCCCCTCGGGTTCGGCGCGGCTGGCCTTCACGGCCTCGGACGAGATCTTTCCTGTCGCGGCCCCGGGGCTGGTGGACGAACGCGCCCTGCCGCTGTCGCCCGCCGACCTGGCGGACCATCCGCTGCTCTGCCACCGGATCGTGCCTCAGGACTGGATGGACTGGCCCGACTGGTATGCCGCCATCGGCCTGCCCGCGCCGCGCGGCGCCCGCAGGATCGGCTTCGACAGCTTCCCGCTGGTCCTGCAGGCGGCGGTCGCCGGACAGGGGATCGCGCTCGGCTGGGGGCGGACCGTCGCCGGCCTCCTCGCCGACGGAAAGCTCGCCCCGGTCTGCGCCGAGACCGTCTTCCGGCCGACCGAAATCTCCGTCTTCCGCGGCGCGCGCCGCGGCGGTCACGGCGAGACCGACGCGCTCCTCGCCTGGCTCCGGGACGAGTTCGCGGCCCCGTGACGAATGCGGGATCGGTCGCGCCGGGGCCGGACCACCCGCTCCGAAGGCGCGCTTCCCTGCCCGCGGGCGGCGCCGGGGAGCCGCTCGGAGCGCGTCCGGCCGGGGCGCTCGGCCGCTATTCCTCGATGAGGCTCTTGCGGACCGCGTCCATCAGCGGCGAGGCAAGGTAGTCCACCACCCGGCGCTCGCCGGACTTGACGATCACCTCGGCGGGCATCCCGGCGGAGATTTTCTCCTCCACGACCGGCGGCAGCTCCACCTCGCTGACGTCGATCCGCGCCAGGTAATAGGGCTGCTCGTTGGGATTTTCCGGCGTGATCACGTCGCCCGAGACGCTCGCCACCTCGCCGACGATGATCGGCGTCAGCCGGCTCTTGATGGCGCTGAACCGGACCTCCGCGACCAGGCCGGGCACGACGCTGTCGATGTCGATCGGGGTCACGCGCGCATTGATGACCAGGTCGTCGTTGGCGGGGACGAGCTCCATGAGGTCCTCGCCGGGTCGCACCACCTCGCCGACCGTGTGTACCTTCAGGTTCTGGATCGTCCCGTTGCCCGGCGCGCGGATCGCGGTGCGCTCGAGCACGTCGCGGGCGACCTTCAGGCGCTCCTGCAGCTCGGCGATCTCGCCGCGGATCTCCTCGAGTTCGGTATTCGCCCGCTCGGTGTATTCCTGCTCCACCTGCACCGCCTCGAACTCCATCCCGCCAATCGCGCTCCGCGCCTGGGCGATCTCGGAGACGATGCCGCCGAGCTCGGACTTCGATCTTGATCAGCTCGTCCTCGCGCTCGCTCAGCACGTTCTTCTGGACGAAGCCGGATTCACGGCCGCTGCGCATCCTCTCGACCATCTCGGCGTAGTTCTCCAGCCGCTTGTCGAGCGCCGTCCTCTGGGTCCCGAGCCCTTCGATCTGGTCCTCGGTCTGACGCACCCGGGCATTGAGGATGTTGACCTGGGACAGCCGCACCGAGCGGCGGTCGGCGAAGAGGTCGCGCTGGTCGGCGAGCGCCGAGGCCACCGCCGCGTTGCGCATCTCGGTCCCGAGGCCGTCGGGCAGCTCGAAGGAATCCTCCATCTTCCGCTCCGCGAGCAGCCGCGCCTCGATGATCTCGGCGATCGCCAGGCGGTTGGAGATGACCTCGAGATTGGACGCCGCCTCCACCCCGGTGAGCCGCAGCAGCACGTCGCCGGTCTCCACCCGGTCCGCCTCCTCGACGAGAATCTCGGAGACGATGCCGCCCTCGAGATGCTGGACCACCTTGCGGTTGCCGTCGAACGCCACCGTGCCCGGCGCCACCACGGCGCTGTCGAGCTTGGCGACCGTCGCCCAGCCCCCGAAGACGCCGAAGGTCATGAAGATCACCGTGAAGCCGGCCAGGGTGATCGGCTTCGTCGAACGCAGCATCGCCATGTCTCAAATCTCTCCTGTCTTCCCCGGTCTCAATAGGCCGAGGTCTGGGGGACGCTCAGCGCCGGGACGCCGCCGCGGCGCGTGGTCTCCCCGCCCGCGCTCGCGGGGCGATTTGCCGGCGTCTCCACCGGCTTCGGCTGGGCGAAGAGCTCCCGGGTCGGGCCGGTCTTCTCCACCGCGCCGTCGCGCATCATCACCGTCTTGTCCGACAGTTTCAGCAGGTTGGTGCGATGGGTGACGAGGATCACCGTCGTCCCCGCCTCCCGCAGCGCGCCGAGGCAGGTGACGAGCGCCTGCTCGCCGACCGAATTGAGGTTCGAGTTCGGCTCGTCGAGCACCACGAGGGAGGGTCCGCCGAAGACCGCCCGGGCGAGGCCGACGCGCTGGCGCTGGCCGCCCGAGAGCGCCCGTCCGCCATCGCCGATATCGGTCTCGTAGCCCTGCGGCAGGGCCTGGATCATCTCGTGCGCGCCGGCGAGCTGCGCCGCCCTGATGATGTCGGCGTCCTCGGCCTTCTCGGTGAAGCGCGAGATGTTCTCCGCCACCGTGCCCTGGAAGAGGTCCACGTCCTGGGGCAGGTAGCCGACGTGGCGGCCGAGCTGCTCGGGGCGCCAGTGGCGCATGTCGGTCCCGTCAAGGCGCACCACGCCGCCCGCCGGCAGCGCCGCGCCGACGAGATGGCGCACCAGCGTCGACTTGCCGCAGCCCGAGGGGCCGATCACCGCGACGGTCTCGCCCCGCTCGACGCCGAAGCTCACGTTCTTCAGCAGCATCTCCCGCGTGCCCGGCACCACAGACACGAGCTTGTCGACGCCCATCGCGCCAAGCGGCGCCGGCAGCTCGATGCGCTCCGCCTCGGGCGGCACCATGTCGAACAGCGCCTTCAGCCGCTGATGCGCGCCGCGCGCGGCGACGAACTGCTTCCACTGCGCCACCGCCTGCTCCACCGGTGCCAGCGCCCGGCCCATCAGGATCGAGGCGGCGATCATGATCCCCGGCGAGATCTGGCGCTCGAGCGCCAGCCAGGCGCCGCAGCCCAGGATCGCGACCTGCAGGCTCATGCGGATGAACTTCGAGGTCGAGAGGATCATGCCCGCCCGGCCCGAGGCGCGCGCCTGGTGGTCGAGCACCTCGTCGTGGCGGTCGAGCCAGCGACGGCAGACCCGGCGCTCCATGCCGTGGGCGCGGACGACGTCGGAATTGCGCACCGTCGAGGCGAGCAGGTGGCTCGCCCCCTGCGCCGCCTGCGCCCCGTCCCTGAGATGCCCGCGGGTCATGAACTCGTTGGCCAGCGCCAGCGCGAAGATCACCACCGCGCCGCAGGTCGCCACAAGGCCGAGCAGCGGATGGAACAGGAAGCACAGCGCCAGGAAGAGCGGCACCCAGGGCGCGTCGAAGAAGGCGATGATCCCCTGCCCGGTGATGAATTCCCTAATCTTGTCGATGTCGGACAGGGTCACGTGGGCCTGGCCGCCGGGGGCGAGGCTCTGCTGCTTCAGGACACGCCGGAAGGTCTCTTCCCCCAGCGCGTCGTCGAAATGCATCCCCGCCCGGACGAGGAGCCGCGAGCGGATGAACTCCATCAGCCCGTAGGAGACCAGCAGGCCGACGGCGATGATCGTCAGCGCCACGAGCGTGGTCTCGCTGCGGCTCGACAGCACCCGGTCGTAGATCTGCAACATGTAGAGCGGGCCGACGAAGAGCAGCATGTTGATGCAGAAGCTGAACACCACCGTCGTCAGGAGAACGGAACGAAATCTGCGATAGGCCTGTTGAAGGGGCGTGTGGCGTGTCATCGGAATCCCGTATCCGTTCAAATCGGTCGCGGGGCGCGCCTAGCACGGCCGCATGACCGCTCCAACCGGACCGCCCCTCAATGCCGGCGAGGATAGGGCGGATGTTCGCCGATATGCCAGCGAAGTCTTTCCGATGCCGCCAAGAACGCCGTTCGAACACCGGAAGTCGTTTCCGGACCGGTGGCTATGCCGGTCTCGAGCGGTGGATCGTTGAACAAATGAATATCCCCGGCGGAGCCGCCGGGGATCCATGACCGTCGAGGAAGACGGGACCGCGAATCGACGCGCCGCCGCGCGCCGTCAGCCCTGGCGGGCCTTGAAGCGGCGCTGGGTCTTGTTGATCACGTAGACGCGGCCCTTGCGGCGTACCACGCGGCAATCGCGGTGGCGGCTCTTCAGCGAGCGGAGCGAGTTGCGCACCTTCATGTCGCTCTCCATCTGTCGCGGCGCGCGTCCCCGCGCCCCATTGTTGCGGCTCTGCCGGCGCGGGGGCGGCCGGCGCGAGAATTTCCCGGCGATGGTGGGCGGTACTGGGATCGAACCAGTGACCCCTTCGATGTCAACGAAGTGCTCTACCGCTGAGCTAACCGCCCGTCTCGCCTCGACCCGATCCGACGCGCGCGGGAGGCGCCTCGGCGCCCGGGCACCGAACCGGTGCGCGGGTCTATAAATGGGGCCCGCCGGCTGTTCAAGGGCTTTCCGAAAGCCGGTTTTCGGCGCATGAGGAACCTCATGGTCGATGCCGTCCCAGACCGGGCCTACGCCCTCCATGCCCCCGAACAGGCCACGACGCCGCTGGTCTTCGCCTCGCCGCATTCGGGGCGCGCCTACCCGCAGGCGCTCGCCGGCCGGTCGGCGCTGACCCTCTCCCAGCTCCGCTCGTCGGAGGACGCCTATGTCGACCAGCTCTTCGCCGCCGCGCCGCGGCACGGCGCCCCGCTCTTGGCCGCCCATCTCCCCCGCGCCTGGATCGACGTGAACCGCGCCGCCGACGAGCTCGATCCGGCGCTGATCGAGGGCCAGCGCCGCGGCTCCCTCTCGCCGCGCGTCGCATCCGGGCTCGGCGTCGTGCCCCGCGTGGTCTCCGGCGGCCGGGCGATCTATCGCGGCAAGCTCCCCCTCGCCGAGGCGGAAACGCGGATCCGCGATGTCTGGCGGCCCTACCACGCCACGCTCTCGCGGCTCATGGACGACGCCCAGCGCCGCTTCGGCCGGGCGATCCTGATCGACTGCCATTCGATGCCTCACGAGGCGCTGGACGCGGTGGCGGTCGGCGGGCGCCGGCCCGATCTCGTCCTCGGCGACCGCTACGGCGCCGCGGCGCGCCCCGACCTTGTCGACCGGGTGGAGGCGGAGTTCCGCCGCGCGGGGTTCACCGTCTCCCGCAACGCCCCCTTCGCGGGCGCCTATATCGCTCAGGCCTACGGTCGCCCGCCCCTCGATCGCCACGCCATCCAGGTGGAGATCGACCGGCGCCTCTACATGGACGAGGAGACGGTGGAGCCCCATGCCGGGTTCGACGAGCTGCGCGCCCGCCTCGACGGTGTCGTCGCCCGGCTCTGCGATCTCGGCCGCGCCAACGCGAGACCTCTCGCGGCGGAGTAGCTCAGCCCGCGAGCCAGTCGCCCAGCCGCGCGACGAGATGCATCACGGTATCGCCGCGGCTGCGGAACTCCATCACCGGCATCAGCCGGATCGCGGTTCCCTCCGATCCGAGCCTGAGATCGGTCTCGGTCAGCTCCGGCCAGAGCGCCACGAAGAACCAGCTGCGCCGCCCCTCCCGAAGATAGGATTGCCGCCAGGCGAATCTCTCGGGCGAGAGGCGGAGCCCGGTCTCCTCCTCCGTCTCCCGCACGACCGTGTGTTCCGGCGCCTCCCGGCCCTCCCGGCCGCCGCCGGGCAGATCCCAGCACCCGGGCCAGGCGAGGCCCGGCGTCTCGTCTCTCAGCAGCGTCACCACCCGTGCGTTGGACAGGATCGCGACCTTGGCGCCGTCGAACGGCTTCGCGTCGAAAGACCCTGTCATGGACGGCCCGCTCCCCCTATCTTGGCCGTATGCCAGCGATGTGCCGCGATTGCCTGACCTGTTTCGAAGACGGGGTCCGTTGCCCCGCCTGCCGCAGCCCCCGCACCCTGTCTCACCCCGAACTGCATGATCTCGCCATCGCGCATATCGACTGCGATTCCTTTTACGCGAGCGTCGAGAAGCGAGACAACCCTGAGCTTCAGGGCAAGCCGGTGATCGTCGGCGGCGGCCGTCGCGGCGTGGTGACCACCGCGTGCTACATCGCCCGGATCAAGGGCGTGCGCTCGGCGATGCCGATGTTCCAGGCGCTGAAACTCTGCCCCGAGGCGACCGTCGTGAAGCCCCGATTCGAGGTCTATTCGGCGGTCTCGCGCCAGATTCGGGCGATGATGGAGGAACTGACGCCGGCGATCGAGCCGCTCTCGCTCGACGAGGCCTTCCTCGACCTCACCGGCACGAGCCGCCTGCACGGCGCGCCGCCGGCGCTCCTGCTCGCCCGCCTCGCAGCCCGGATGCAGGCGGAGCTCGGCGTCACCGGATCGGTCGGCCTGTCGCACAACAAGTTCCTCGCCAAGATCGCCTCGGAGCTGGAGAAGCCGCGGGGTTTCTCGATCATCGGCCGGGCCGAGACCACGGACTTCCTCGCCCCCCGTCCCGTCGCCCTCATCTGGGGCGTCGGCGCGGTGACGCGGGAGGCGCTGGAGCGCGCCGGCATCCGCACCTTCGCCGATCTGAGGCGCTGGGAGAAGCGCGACCTCGAGGCCCGGTTCGGCGGCATGGGCGGGCGGCTGTGGCACCTCGCCCGCGGCGAGGACCTGCGCCGCGTCACCGCCCATGCGCCGGTGAAGGGGATCTCGAACGAGACCACCTTCGGCGCCGACACCGCCGACGCCGGCGTGCTCGACGGCCATCTCTGGCGCCTCAGCGAGAAGGTCTCGGGCCGCCTGAAGGCGAAGGGGCTTTCCGGCCGCGTCGTCACGCTGAAGCTGAAGCGCGCCGACCACCGGCTCCTCACCCGCCGCCACGCGCTGCCCGAGCCCACCCAGATCGCCGACCGGATCTACCGCGAGGCCCGGCCGCTGCTCGACGGCGCCCTCCGCGAGGGCCCGTTCCGCCTCCTCGGCGTCGGCCTGTCGGACCTCGCCGGGGCCGCGCAGGCCGATCTCTCCGGCGACCTCCTCGACCCCGCCGCCCCGGCCCGGGCGAAGGCCGAGCGCGCCACCGACGCGATCCGCGCCCGCTGGGGCAGCGACGCCATCGTCAAGGGCCGGGCGCTGCGCTGAGAGGAACCCGCGCGGCCCTCGCGGCACTTGTCTGAGGGACAGAGGAGGAGCAGCCCATGACATTCTTCGACGGCATCGACCCCATCCGCTTCGAGGGGCCGCGCAGCGACAACGACTTCGCCTTCCGCCACTACGACCCCGACGCGCTCCTCCTCGGCACGCCGATTCGCGACCACCTGCGCTTCTCCGTCGCCTGGTGGCATTCCTTCGCCTGGGAGGGGGGCGACCCGTTCGGCGGCCGCACCTTCGACCGGCCCTGGTATCCCCAGGATTCGATGGCGAGCGCGCGGGCCAAGGCCGATGCCGCCTTCGAGATGTTCGCCATCCTCGGCCAGCCCTTCTTCTGCTGGCACGACGCCGACGTGCGCCCCGAGGGCGCCAGCTTCGCCGAGAGCCGCGACCGGCTCTTCGAATGGGCCGATTACGTCGGCCCGAAGATGGAGGATACCGGCACCGCCTGTCTCTGGGGCACGGCGAATCTCTTCTCCCACCGACGCTTCATGTCCGGCGCCGCCACCAATCCCGACCCCGACGTCTTCGCCTACGCCGCCGCCACGGTGAAGGCCTGCATCGACACCACCAAGCGGCTCGGCGGGCGGAACTACGTCCTCTGGGGCGGACGCGAGGGCTACGAGACGCTGCTGAACACCGACATGGGCCGCGAGCGCCGGCACTACGGCCGCTTCCTCACGATGGTCGTGGACTACGCCCGCAACATCGGCTTCGACGGCCAAATCCTCCTCGAGCCCAAGCCGCAGGAGCCCACCAAGCATCAATACGACTACGATGTCGGCACGATCTACGGCTTCCTGAAGGAATACGGGCTGGAGACCGAGGTGAAGCTCAACATCGAGCAGGGCCACGCCATCCTCGCCGGGCATTCCTTCGAGCACGAGCTGCACCTGGCGCGGGCCCTCGGCCTGCTCGGCTCCATCGACATGAACCGCAACGACTACCAGTCCGGCTGGGACACCGACCAGTTCCCCAACAACGTGCCCGAGGTGGCGCTGGCCTATTACGAGGTCCTGAAGGCGGGCGGCTTCACCTCGGGCGGCACCAATTTCGACGCCAAGCTCCGCCGCCAGTCCCTCGACCCCGAGGACCTGATCCTCGCCCATGTGGGCGCGATGGACACCTGCGCAGCCGGTCTGAAGGCGGCGGCCGCGATGCTCGAGGACGGCAAGCTCGATCAGGCCCTCGCCGACCGCTACGCCGGCTGGGACAGCGACGCCGCCCGCGCCATGCTCGACGGCGACCTCGAATCGGCCGCCGCCCGCGTCACCGGGGAGGGGCTGGAGCCCGAGCCGGGATCGGGCCGGCAGGAAAGGCTGGAGATGCTGGTCAACCGCTACGTGGGCTGAGCCGCCTCGCGGCGCGGGCCCGGGGCGGCAGGTATCTGCCCCGCTCTCCGCCGCGGATTGCTTCGCCTCCCGGAGCGGCGGGTCAGGAGCAGTTCGGAAGCGGGTCGAAGTAGTCCTCGGGGAACCAGGCGGCATTCCCGACATCGTCGTTGAACGGGCTTCCCGGCCCGGTCACGTTGTTGAGCTCGACGGCGACCTCTCCCTCCGGCGTCACTTCCAGCACCTGTCCCTGTTCGGGGATCACCAGAAGCATGTTGCCGTTGGGCAGCATCTGATGCTTGCCGCGATATTCGGTGAAGAAGGGCACGTCCCATTCCCCCAGAAGACTCCGCGATTTCCGCGTCGCGGGATCGAGGGAGACGATGTCGGACCGGGTCCGCCCCGGTGCGTGGCTGTTGTTGAAGACGGAGATCGTGCCATCGCTCAGGAAATCCGGATCGTGCTGCTGGCGCCAGGGTCCCTGCTGGGTCCACTTGACGTTCCCTTCCTGGTCGATGACCGCCACCATGTCGAGATTCCTCAGAGAGATCAGCAGGTCGCCGGCCTCGAACATCGGGAAGGCCTCCGCCATCTCGGGCGACAGCTCCTCCACGTCGTTGGGATGAAAGATGTCCTCCGCCTTGCTCCCGTCCCGCTCGAACTTTTCGTCCAGGGTGAGCGAGAACAGGGCGGCAAATTCGGGAGAACGGGTGACGATATCTTCGATCAGCCCGATCCTCTTGATGGTCTCGCCGGTCTCCGGGTCCAGCTTCACGATGTCCTGGTACTGGCCGGTCGGGCTGTCCGCGTTGAACCAGGTCCAGATGTTTCCGTCCGGCGCGCTCTGGTAGACGTGGTGGTAGTATCCGTCCTGCTGCCAGACCGGCCTGCCGCACGGGTTGAGCCGCACCAGCTGGCCGAACCAGTCGAACCCGACGACGACATCGCCGTTCTGCAGGATTTCCATGCCGTGCGGCCGCGCCGAGCCGGTGTCGGCCGCGTCGCTGAAGCTGGTCGGATCGATGTCCCAGCTGTGAACGGGGTTGCCGGCGGCGTCGTGCAGCCAGATCTTGTAATGGGCGGCATCGTCGTCCCATCCCATCCAGGCATAATACCCCCAGCCGATCGCGGTCTCCCGGTCATGCACGACGAAGCGCTCCCGCGCTGCGCCCTCCGGGGCCGTGTGGCGCAGGTTCTCCGGAACGATGTCGCCGTATCGGACGAGGGATTCCGCCACGCCGGCCGCGCTGCTCACCGGCCCGGCCGGCCACAACCAGCCCTTCCCGACGAGGAAGCCGTAGCTCCACACGAGTCCGGCGAGAAGAAGCGCCCCGCAGATCATCGACACCAGTTTGGCTGTATTCATCGTTCCGACCCGAACCGAGGATATCTGATGACCGCGCGCTCCGCCCCGTGAACCGGCGGGCGCGGAAGACGAACCGCGCCCGCCGGCCCGGACGGGACCACGTCCCGACCGACGGATGCGCTGGCCGACAGGCGGCAGAACCCCGAAGCGGTCGAGATCGACTTGCGCTATGAGGCACAACCGTCGAAGGAGCGAAAGCCCAAATCGCGCCAGATGGCCGACGATGACGAGAGGGCGGCAAATCTCCGCTTCGCGCCGTTGGGTCGGTCGACCGGAGATGCCGCCCGGCACCGGAACCGGAAGTCCCGTCCGTCAGCCCCCGGGCGTCGAGGCGTCCCGCCCCGGATTCGGCCCCACGGCCGAGGGACATTCGCAATCCGACAGGAGCGCGTCGGCGGCCGGCGAGCGCTCGCCGGCGGGCTGGTCCTCGAGCGCCGCGCGAGCGGCGCGCAGGCCCCAGTCGATGTCCCCCTCGACCCAGGCGGGGCGGTTGTCGCCGCCCGAATGGAAATCGGTCTGCCGCGCGTCGCGGGATTGCCGCGCTGTGCGGGCGAGCGCCGAGAAGGCCGCCTCGCGCTCCTTCGGATGCAGCCCGTCCAGATCGTCCTTGTCGAACTTCGCCACCATTTCCGCGGCCCAGTCGGGCAGGCCGCGATCCTCGCCCAGGATCTCGGCCAGGGTCTTCTTCTGCCAGGTCAGATCGGCCATGTCTAAACTCCTCGTTCAGGTCCCGGACCAACCGCCGCAAGCGCGGCGGCGTTCCGTGAAAAGGCCGATCCCGACTCCGACGGGAATCCGACAGGAATCCGACGCGATTCCGACAGCCCGTTTCCGGCCCTTGGCATCCCCGCCGCCACCCGCTAGGCCGCCACCCGACCCCCGAGGGAGGCGCGCCCATGGGCGAGATCGTTCTGGTCCGTCACGGACAGGCCAACAGCCATGCCAGGACCGAGGAAGACTACGACCGGCTGAGCCCGCTCGGCCACGACCAGGCCGCCTGGCTCGGCCGCTGGCTGCGCGACAACGACCGCCCCTTCGACCGGATCCTTTCCGGCACCCTGCGCCGCCACCGCGAGACGGCGGCCGCGATGGACATCGAGGCGGAAGCCGACAAGCGCCTGAACGAGATGGATTATTTCAATCTCGGCCGGGCGCTGGAGGAGGTCCACGGCGTGCCGGTTCCGGGCGCACACGGATTCGCCGACCACGCGCCGCAGGTGATGCGCGCCTGGCACGCCGCCGAGATCCAGGGCGCGGAGAGCTTCGCCGCCTTCGAGGCGCGGGTGGTCTCCGTCCTGCAGGACGCCGCCGAGCCCGGCCGCCGCGTGCTCTGCGTCACCTCGGGCGGCGTCATCGGCATGGCGCTCCGCCACGTCCTCGGCCTCGACCCCGACCGCCTCGCCCAGGTCCTGCTGCCGATCCTCAACACCTCCCTCCACCGCTTCCACATCCGCCGCGCCGGAACCATCCTCGCGCAGTTCAACGCCGCCCCGCATCTCGACGCGCCGGACCGTGCAACCTCCCGGACCTATTACTGAATTCAGCCGACGATGCGGTAGTAGAGCGCGTCCGGCAGGAAGTTCATGCCGCGCAGGATCGTGGCGAGAAGTTTCGGAAAATGGCGGGCGAAGCGGTCGCCGGAGAGGTGGTCGAAGACCACCTGCGCGGCGGCCTCCGGCTCCATGATCTGCGGCATCCGGAAGTCGTTCTTCTCCGTGAGCCGGGTCCGGATGAAGCCCGGATTGACGAGCTGCACCTGCACCCCCGTCTCCCGGAGATCGGCGTGCATTCCCTCCGCGAGGACGATGATCCCGGCCTTCGAGGCGGCATAGCCGATGGAGTTCGGCAGGCCCCGGAACCCCGAGAGCGACCCGGTCAGCACGATATGGCCCCGGTCCCGCGCCACGAAGCGCGGCACCACGTGTCCGAGAACCCGGCAGGCGCCGGTGAAGTTCACATCGGCCATCGCCACCACCTCGTCGCGGTCCCAGTCGCGCGCGCCCCGGGGCCAGTAGACCCCGGCGAGATAGATCAGACCGTCGATCTCGCCCGCCTCCTCCGCCGCCGCGGCGACGCTCGCCGGATCGGTCACGTCGCAGGAAACTGCGGCGGCCTCGCCCGGCAGGCCGGCGGCCAGTTCGCCGAGCCGCTCGGCGTTCCGCGCCGAGAGCACGAGCCGGACGCCGGCGCGGCTCAGCCGTTCGGCAACCGCGCGTCCGAGCCCCTCCGAGGCGCCGACGATCCAGTACCGCTTGCCCGCCCAGTCGCGCATCAGGCGTCCTTCCGGATCGTCGCCATCAGTTCCGCGACGAGAAGACCGCCCTTGCGGAACTGGCTGCGGTTCAGGATCGTGCCCCCCTCGGTCAGATACATCCAGTCGGTCACCGACAGA
Organism: uncultured Alphaproteobacteria bacterium; assembly: GCA_963776705.1. GTDB lineage: Bacteria > Pseudomonadota > Alphaproteobacteria > Rhodobacterales > Rhodobacteraceae > Palleronia. The sequence goes on along the minus strand of CAVZOA010000007.1, from coordinate 170,695 downwards.
ACGTAGCCGCCCGAATCCTCCGGCAGCATGATCGTGTAGAGCAGCTGCACTGTGGGGCCCGTCACCCGGCCCCGCCCCTCGCCCTGCACGTCCTCGGCCCGCGCCGAGACGCGGCCATTGTCGCCCAGGCTCAGGTGCCAGACACGGTGCTGCGTGCCGCCGCCATCATACTCGAAATCGACATCCACGGCACCGTCCGATCCTGTCCATTCGCCGGTCATCACCGCGCGGAACCGCGAGGTCATCCGCCCCGTGGGCCCGAAGATCACGCCCTCGCAGATATTCCGCCCCCCGAGGTGGCGGGTGAGGTCGAATTCCGGACCGAGCCCGGCATATTCGACCGAGCGCTGCCCCCGGAACCCCATGAAACGACTGCGGATCGCGGCAAGCACGAGCAGCACGCCGAAGATCACGCTGAGATAGACGAAGACTTCCATGCGGCGCTTCCATCCAGTCGTTTCGCCGGCCGTCCCGGACGAAGCGTGCGAACCGCCCCGCTTGTTCCCTCCACCGCCGAGACCATTCGACGCTAGCTAGGGCTCCGGCGCGGAGGCGGGGAGCGGCGGAGAGAGATCGGCGGCGGGGGGGGCGGGGCGGGAGCGGTAGACCGCGCGCCTGCCCCAGAGCTTCAGCGCCTGCCAGTGGATCAGCGCCAGGACGCGGCGCGAGCCTGCGGGCCGCCGGAGAAGGGCGCGCAGGAGCCCCGCGGAGGTCAGCGGCCGCCGCGCCCCGGCGAGCGTCGCCACGAGACCGCCGCCCGCATCGGCGAAATCGATGCGGACGGCGATCCTGTCCGGCCGGATGTCGAAGGCGAAGACGTAGTGCCCGGCGATGCGCTGGAAGGGCGAGACGTGCAGCATCTTGTCCGCCCTCAGGCGGTCCGTAGGGCCGATCGGCGCCAGATCGTCGCGATGGCAGAGATAGGCGTGGCGGTCGCCGAACGTGTTGGTGACCTCGGCCAGGACCGCGCGGAGGCAGTCTTCGCCGTCGCGCACCAGCCAGAAGCTCACCGGATTGAAGACGTGCCCGAAGAGCCGGGGCTGCGCCAGGAGCTCGATGCGGCGGGCGAGATGGCCGATCCCCCGCGCCGCGAGCGCCTCCTTGACCCAGGCCGCGCCCCGCCCCCGCCCCGGCGGGCCGCCGTGGTCGCGGTCGCGGATTGCGGCGAGATTCGGCCGGTCGCGGGAGAACAGACGCGGCCCCACCACCTCCGCCTCGGCGTCGAGCAGCACGTAGTCGATCCCGTAGGCGAAGGCGTTGCGGATCGCGCCCTTGCGGCCGTGCCAGGTCCGGCCGGCGATATGGTCGACGCGCGGCCTCATCCCGCCGCCAGGACGTCGCCGCCCTGTCGCAGCAGCGCCTCGACGACGTCCACGGCGCTCGCGTAGCCGTCCTCGTGGAAGCCGTCGCGCATCCAGGCGCCGCAGAACCAGGTGCGCCGCGTGCCGTTCGTGGCGCGGAGCCGCTGCCGGCCCCGCTCCGCGGCGAGGTCGTAGACCGGATGGCGGAACACCGTCTCGTCGTAGATCGCCTCCTCCCGGATCGCCCGCGTCGGGTTCAGGGTGACGAAGACCGGGTCGTCCGCCGGGATCGGCTGCAGCGAGTTCATCCAGTAGGTCAGGTCGATCCGCTCGAGGCGCGAAGCGGGCTCGCGGTAGTTCCAGGACGACCAGACACGCCGCCGGCGCGGCATCACCGACGGGTCGGCATGGAGGACGGCACGGTTCGGCTGGTAGCGCACCGCCCCGAGACCCTCCGCCTCGCAGCGCGAGGGGTCGGCGAGGAGCGCCAGCGCGTCGTCCGAATGGGTGGCGAGGATCACCTCGTCGGCAAGCTCGACGGCGCCGCCGGCGGCGATCTCCACGCCGTGGGCGTGGCGGCGAATGGCGCGGACCGGGGTGCCGGGGCGCAGGTCCACGCCGGCGCGCGTGAGCGCCGCCTCGAGCCTGCGGACATATTCCACCGACCCGCCGCGCACCGTCAGCCACCTGTGCTGGCCGCTGTGGTGCAGGAGCGCGTGGTTGTCGAAGAAGCGCAGCAGAGCCCGGGCGGGAAAATCGAGGATCGCCTCCGACGGGGTCGACCAGATCGCGCCCGAGAGCGGCAGGAGATAACGGTCGCGGAACCACGCCCCCGTCCCCAGCCGGTCGAGCAGTGCGCCGAGCGGCTGGTCGTCCTCCTTCGCCATGGCGAGCGCCCGGGCGTTGAAGCGCAAGATGTCGCGGATCATGCCGAGGAAGCGCGGGTCGCAGGCGTTCCGCGGCTGGGCGAAGACCGAGCGCAGATCCCGGAGCCCGTATTCGAACCGCCCCGCGTCGAAGGAGGCGCCGAAGGTCATGTCGCTGGCGGCCACGGGCACGTCCAGCGCCTCGAACATCGACACCAGATGGGGATAGTTCGCGCGGTTGAAGACGATGAAGCCGGTATCGACCGGCTGGTCGCCGCGCTTTCCGGCGGTCACCGTCCGGGCATGGCCGCCGAGGCGCGGCTCCGCCTCGTAGAGCACGACCTGCGCGCTGTCCTTCAGGAGCCAGGCGGCGGCGAGGCCGGAAATGCCGCCCCCGATGATGGCGACGCGGCGGGGGCCGCTTGGTGTCTCGAAAGGCATCGGCTCTCCGCTTGCGTGACCCCGCACCGAATTCCCCTCGGGGCCGGCACGGATCATGGTGTGTTAGGGCATAGCGCCGGCCGGGAGCAAGCCGTCCCTCCGCGGCCTACGGCCTCACTCCGACGGCAGCGCCCGCGCGGGCTCCGAGGCCAGCTCCTCGAAATCGAAGTTGTGCAGCCGCCCGGCGCGCTTTCCGGCCTTCTCCGACGAGATGCGGATCTGGTCCACGTCCTTGCGCGCCTGTTCGAAATGGCGGTCGAGATTGCCCACCCGGTCGCCCAGCCGCTCCACGTCGCCGTGCAGGAGCCCGAGCTCCTTGCGGATCGCGCCGGCCTGCTCGCGCATCCGCGCGTCCTTCAGGATCGCCCGCATGGTGTTCAGCGTCGCCATGCAGGTGGTGGGCGAGACGATCCAGACCCGGAGCGCGAAGCCCTCGCGCACGACCTGCGGCAGGCGGGCATGGAGCTCGGCATAGACGGCCTCGGAGGGCAGGAACATCAGCGCCCCGTCGGCGGTGTCGCCGTCGAGGATGTATTTCTCCGAGATGTCCTTGACGTGCTTGCGGACGGCGTAGCCCAGCGATTTCAGCGCCCGCTCCTGCGCCTCCTTCGTCTCCGCCGCCGCGAGGGTCTCGTAGGCCTCGAGCGGGAACTTGGCGTCGATGACGATGGGTCCGGGCGGGTTCGGCAGGTGGATCAGGCAATCCGCCCGCGCCCCGTTGGGCAGCGTGTGCTGGAGCGCGAAGCTGTCGGCGGGCAGCGCCTTGGAGACGATGTCGTTGAGCTGGATCTCCCCGAACATGCCGCGCCGCTGCTTGTTCGACAGGATGTCCTGCAGCGAGAGCACGTCGCCGGAGAGCTTCTGGATGTTGTCCTGCGCCTTGTCGATCGTGGCCAGCCGCTCCTGGAGCTGCGTGAGAGAGGTGGTGGTCTTCGTCGCCTGGCCGTGCAGGGTCTCGCGCATCTTCTCCTGCATGTCGGACATGGAGCGCTGCTGGCGGAGCGCGGTCTCGGCCAGCCGCTCGCCCATCTGCCGCTGCACCTCCGCGAGGCGGGATTCCATCGTCTGCAGCATCCGCATCTGCGCCGTCGAGGCGGTCTCGCTCACGGTCTGGAGAGATCCCGCGAGCTGCGTCTGTCCCGCGCCCAGCGCCTGAATGTCGGCGTTCGTGCGGCGCAGGTCGCGGGCGAGGCTCTCGGCCAGCCGCGCCGAGCGGCCGGCCCGCGCGACCACCATGATCATCAGCACGAGCAGGAGAAGCGCGACGAGGGCGGCGGCGAGCCCCCCGAGCGCGGCCGGATCGCCGGCTGCGAGCGCCGCGAGACCCCGCTCCATCACGCCCTCCCGAACAGGCGTTCGATGTCCGCGAGCTTCAGTTCCACGTAGGTCGGCCGGCCGTGGTTGCACTGCCCCGAATGGGGCGTCGCCTCCATCTCCCTCAGGAGCGCGTTCATCTCCTCCGCGCGCATCCGCCGCCCGGCGCGCACCGACCCGTGGCAGGCCATGCGCGAGAGCACCGCCTCGACCCGGGCGGTGACCGACAGGCCCTCCCCCAGATCGTCGAGCTCGTCGAGGATGTCGCGCAGCATCGCCTCGGCATTGATCTCGCCGAGGACCGCCGGCGTCTCGCGCACCGCCACCGCGCCGCCGCCGAACGGCTCGACGGTCAGGCCCGCCTTCGACAGGTCGCCGGCGATCTCCAGAAGCCGCGCCGCGTCACCCGCGCTCAGCTCCACAATCTCGGGGATCAGGAGCGCCTGCGCGGCGACGCCGGTCTCCGAGAGCTGGCGCTTCAGCTTCTCGTAGACGAGCCGCTCGTGGGCCGCGTGCTGGTCGACGATGACCATGCCGGTCTCGGTCTGGGAGACGATGTAGGTCTCGTGCACCTGGCCGCGCGCCGCGCCGAGGGGAAACCGGTCAGAGTCGCTGACCTTATCCGTGGGCAAGGCGTCGCAATCCTTATCCGCGGACAAGGTCCCGCCGTCGAAGGAGGAGTCCGGCGCCGGCTCCTCCACGCGGGCGAAGACGCCCCGCATCTCCGCGAATCCCGGCGCGGAAGGCCGCGGCGCGGACCGGTCCATCTGGTAGGTTCGGGCCTCCTGCGGCTCGGGCCGGAAGGCGCCCAGCGCGGCGATCGAGACGCTGGTGGAGGCCCGGTGCCCCGCCTCGGCCAAGGCCTGCTTCAGCGCCGAGACGATCAGGCCGCGCACCACCCCCGGTTCGCGGAAGCGCACCTCGGTCTTGGCGGGATGCACGTTCTGGTCCACCCGCGCGGGATCGATCTCGACGAAGAGCGCCGCCATCGGATGCCGGTCGCGGGAGAGGAAATCCTGATAGGCCCCGCGCAGCGCGCCGTAGAGCAGCTTGTCCCGGACCGGGCGGCCGTTGACGAAGAGGTACTGATGCGTCGCCGCCCCGCGGGTAAGGGTCGGAAGCGCGGCGTAGCCCGTCAGCGCTACCTCCTCCCGGGCGGCGTCGATCCGCAGCGCGTTCTCGGCGAAGTCTGCCCCGAGGACCCTGGCCAGGCGGGCATGGAGCGCGTCGAAGAGATCCCCTTGCCCCGCCTCGGCGCGGAACACCTCGCGCCCGTCGCCCTCGCCGGAGACGTCGCTGAGGCGGATGCCGAGGAAGGGTTCCGCCATGGCGAGGCGCTTCACCACGTCGGCGATCGCCTGCGCCTCCGCCCGGTCGGAGCGCAGGAACTTGAGCCTCGCCGGCGTGGCGTAGAAGAGGTCGCGAAGCTCCACCACCGTGCCGCGCCGGATCGCCGCCGGCCGGACCGGCTCCGCACGTCCCCCGGAGACGGCGAGCCGCGCGCCCTCCCCCGTCCCGGCGCGGGAGGTGAGCGTCAGCCGCCCCACCGCGGCGAGCGACGGCAGCGCCTCGCCCCGGAACCCGAAGGAACGGATGGCGAGAAGGTCGGATTCCGTCGATCTTCGAGGTCGCGTGACGCGTCAGCGCCAGAGGCAGCTCCTCCGCCGCCATGCCGCAGCCGTCGTCGGTCACCCGGACGAGCGACTTGCCCCCCGCCGCGTACTCGATCTCGATCCGGGTCGCGCCGGCATCGGCCGCGTTCTCCACGAGCTCCTTGACCGCGGAGGCCGGCCGCTCGACCACTTCGCCGGCCGCGATCCGGTTGATGACGGATTCGTCGAGCTGCCGAATTGTGGGGCGAACAACGCCGATATTGCGATCATGAACGGTCATGACACAAGAGCTAGCACGACAATTCGGCCCCGGGAAACGGATTATCCCGGTAATCCACAGGAAAGTGGGATCAGTTGGTCGGCTGGAGGCCCTCCGGACGACCGACGACGAGGAAGGACAGATCCTCCGGGCGGTAGAGCCGTTCCGCCACCCGCGCCGCGTCCTCGAGCGTGATCGCCTCGATCTCGTCGTTCCGCGTGGCGATGTAGGAGATCGGCAGGCCGTCCATCTGCATGCCGACGAGGATCTCGGCGATGTTCGAATTGCCGTCGAACCGGAGCGGGTAGGCGCCGGTGAGATAGGTCTTGGCCTCCTCCAGCTCCTCTTCCGTGATGCCGTCCGTGATCCGCCTCCACTCCTCGCTCACCACGTCCACGAGCGCGCCCGTGCTCTCGTTGGCGGAGGCGGCCTGGCCGAGCAAAGCCTCGGCATATTCCCGCGGGGCGAGATAGGTGCCGATGCCGTAGGTCAGGCCGCGCTTCACCCGCACCTCGTCCATCAGACGCGATTCGAAGCCGCCGCCGCCGAAGACCTCATTCAGGAGATAGGCGGTGAAGAAGTCCGGATCGTCGCGGGGAATGCCCTCGTGGCCGAAGAGCACGACCGATTGCGGCGTATCGAACTCCACGACGTCGACACCGGGCTCGATGTGCCAGCCGGCATCGCCCGGCATTTCCGCCTCGGTCGATTGCGGCAGACCGCCCAGAAGCCCGTCGATCAGGGCGCCCAGCGCCTCCGGGGTGATGTCGCCGACCGCGGCGACGTAGACGTCGTCGCGCACGAGCGTGTCGCGACGGGCCTGGAGGACGTCTTCGCGCGAGAGCCCCTCGACGCTCTCCTTGGTGCCCTCGACGGGCGTGCCGTAGGGATGGCCGGGAAAGGCCCGCGCCTCCCATTCCCGCTGCGCGATCTCGCCCGGATCGGTCGAATCGCTCGCGATGACGGAGAGCACCTGATCCTTCACCCGCGCCACGGCCTCCTCGGAGAAGGACGGCTCGACGAGGGAGCGGCGCAGGAGATCGACCGCCTCGTCGCGGTTCTCGGTCAGGAAGCGCGCCGAGACGCTCACGGCGTCGTCGTAGGCATCGTAGTCGAAGGACGCCGCGAGCGCCTCCCGCGCGGCGGCGAAGCCTTGCGCGTCGAGGTCGCCGGTTCCCTCCTCGAGAAGCCCGGCCATCAGGTTGACCGCGCCGCGCTTGTCAGGCCGGTCCAGCGCCGCGCCTGGGACGAAGCGCATCTCGAGCGCCGTGAACGGGATCGTGTGATCCTCCACCAGCCAGGCGTCGATGCCTCCGGGAGAGGTCACCGCCTGGACATCGACCTCAGCGAGGGCGGGAGGGGCGGCGAGCGCGAGGAGGGCGGCGAGGGCGAGCCGGATCATTGCCCGGCCTCCGTTCCGGCGTCGGCCGGCGCGGCCGCGGCGGAGGCCGGCGTCGCGTCGCGCGCCGGGCCCGGCGCGTCGGGGGGCGCGGCGGGAAACGAGACGTAGCCCGTCACCGCGTGATCGCGGTCGAACACCCGCTTCGCCGCCTGGACGATCTCCTCGCCCGTCACGTCGTCGAGAAGGTCGGGCCACGCCTCGACGTCCTCGACCGTCAGGCCGCTGGTCAGCGCCCGGCCGTAGCGGTCGGCAAGGGAGCGGACGCTGTCCTCCTCGTAGATCTCCGAGGCGCGGATCTGGGTCTTGATCCGCGCCAGTTGCTCGGCGTCCACGCCGTCCGCGAGGAAAGCGGCGAGAGCGCGGTCGAGGGCAGCCTCCGCCTCCTCGAGCGAGGTTCCGGGGCTCGGGACGACCACGAGACCGAAGGTCGTGTCGTCGAGCGACGTGCCGCTGTAGAACGCCCCGGTGTTCAGCGCCTCCCTGGTGCCGAACTGGAGCCGCGAGGCAAGCTCGGAACTCTGCCCCCCGCCCAGGACCTCCGCTAGGAGCGTCAGCGCCGCGGCCTCGCGCTGGTCGCCGCTGTCGCGTTCCGGCGCGAGATAGGTGCGGATCACGTAGGGCTGCGCGATCCGCGGATCGGTATAGGTCAGCCGCCGTTCGGCGAGCTGCGGCGGTTCCTGGGGCCGCGACCGCGCGGAGAGATCGGGTGTCGGCTCGAGCGGTCCGTAATGTTTCTCGGCGAGGTCGCGGACCTCGTCCGGCCTCACGTCGCCGGCCACGATCAGCACGGCGTTGTTCGGCGCGTAGTAGCGGTCGTAGAACGACACGGCGTCGTCGAGCGTCAGCGCCTCGACCTCCTGCATCCAGCCGATGACCGGGCGTCCGTAGGGATGGTTGAGATACTGCGCCGCGCTCCGCTGTTCGGAGAAGAGCGCACCCGGATTCTGACTCGATCCTCTGGTTGCGCTCCTCCTGAACGACGCGCAGCTCGGTGGCGATGTCGCGGTCGTCGAGCTGAAGGTCGCGCATCCGGTCGGCCTCCATCTCCATCATCAGGCCGAGCCGGTCCGCCGCGACGCGCTGAAAATAGGCCGTCTGGTCCGAGGAGGTGAAAGCGTTGTCGGTGCCGCCCTGCTGCGCGACGGTGCGGCTGAACTCGCCCGGCGCGAGCTCGTCGGTCCCCTTGAACATCAGGTGCTCGAGATAGTGGGCGATGCCCGACTTACCCGGCTCCTCGTCGGCCGCGCCGACCTTGTACCAGACCATGTGGACGACGACGGGAGCGCGGTGATCCTCGACGACGACCACCTCGAGGCCGTTGTCGAGCCCGAACGTCGTGACCTCGGCTGCCCGGGCCGCCGTCAGGGGGACAAGGAGGGCGAGGGCGAGAGCGAGAAGGCGCGACATGGGTCCTGCCAGTCAGGGAGCGTTGACAGGCAAGATAACCGCCCGGCTCGCGCCCGCAATCGCCCCAACGCCGATGTGACTCACCGGGCGTTCGGCGCGCCCTCGGGTGGCGCGGCGGGCGTGCGGATACCCGCCGCCCTGAGGCGCTCGAGTTCGCGGTAGGAATCGAGCGACTGGTCCTCGTAGGCGCTGTAATAGGTCGAGGTCCCGGAAATCCGCTCCAGGAAGAGGCCGCGATTCTGTTCGCGGAAGACGCGATCCTCGGCGGCGAGCTGGGCGCGTATGTCCGGCTCCACGCCGAAGCGCGTCGTCGTGGCGATGAGCGCCTGTCCCTGTACCGGCGCGGTCGCTCCGCCGGGGCTGCCGCCGAGCGCCCGTGCCGCGTCGCCGATCGGGTCGAGGTCGCCGCGGTTGCCGCCGCCCGGCGTCGGCGGCGGCAGCTCGGCGAGATTCGCGGGTTGCTCCAGCGGCCGGTTGGGGACGATGGAGAACTCGTCCGGGCCGGGGTCGTCCTTGGTCAGGACCAGGAGATCCGGATCGCCGCCGCAGGCAGAGAGCAGGCCCGCGAGAGCCAGCATTGCCCAGATGCGCGATTGAGACACCATCTCCGCCTCCGATGTGTTCCGCCCCGCCGGCTTATCCGATGATCGCCCCGGCGTCACGCCCGCTTGTCCCGGCCGGTGAAGAGGATCAACCCCACGGCGCCTAGGAAGATCGCCACGTCCGCGACGTTGAAGCTGAACGGATTCTCGAGGCCGCAGCAGGACATGTTGAGGAAATCGGCGACCGCGCCGTAGAGCAGCCGGTCGACGACGTTGCCGAGCGCGCCGCCGACGAGAAGCCCGCCGGCCGCCATCGCCCACCCGCCCGGCCGTTCGCGGCGGAGCCAGGCGATCACCCAGGCGGAGATCGCCAGGGCGACGGCGATCAGGATCCACTTTATCGCCGGCGCGTCTCCCGCCATGAGGCCGAAATTGACCCCCCGGTTCCAGGCCATGCGGAAGACGAGATAGGGCGGCAGGACGTCCACGATGCCGCGAGAGGCAAGGTCGAGCCCCTGCAGGACGAGGAGCTTCGTCGCCTGGTCGAGGACGAAGACGAGCGCCGCGATCTGCCACAGGACGCGCATCAGTGCCGGAAATGCCGCTGCCCGGTGAAGACCATGGCGAGGCCGGCCGCGTCGGCGGCCGCGATCACCTCGTCGTCGCGCACCGACCCGCCGGGCTGGACGACCGCCGTGGCCCCCGCCTCGGCCGCGGCGAGGAGCCCGTCGGCGAAGGGGAAGAAGGCGTCCGAGGCGACGACGGAGCCCATCGTCGGCGGTTCCGCGAGACCCAGCGCCTCGGCCATGTCGGCGGCCTTCCGCGCGGCGATGCGGGTGGAATCGACCCGGCTCATCTGGCCGGCGCCGATGCCCACCGTGGCCCCGCCCCTGGCGTAGACGATTGCGTTCGACTTCACGTGCTTGGCGACGGTCCAGGCGAAGAGCAGGTCGTCGATCTCGGCCTCGTCCGGCGCGCGGGCGGTGACCACCTTCAGCGCGTCCCGGCCGGTCCGGCCCGTGTCGCGGTCCTGCACGAGGAACCCGCCGGAGACCTGGGTCCAGACCCGCCCCGGTTCGGCGGGATCGGCAAGGCCCTCGGTCGTCAGCAGGCGGAGGTTCTTCTTCCGCGCGAAGACCTCCCGCGCCGCCCGGTCGGCGCCGGGGGCGATCACCACCTCGGTGAAGACCCCGGCGATGGCCTCCGCCGTCGCGGCGTCGAGGGGACGGTTCAGCGCGACGATGCCGCCGAAGGCGGAGGTCCGGTCGCAGTCGAAGGCCCGGCCATAGGCTTCCGCGAGGCTCTTCCCGCGCGCCACGCCGCAGGGATTGGCGTGCTTGACGACGACGCAGGCCGGAGCGCCCGCGAGTTCGGAGATCAGCTCGAAGGCCGCGTCGGTGTCATTGATGTTGTTGTAGCTGAGCGCCTTGCCCTGGTGCTGGGTTGCCGTGGCCACGCCGGGACGGTCGGAGCCGTCGGCATAGAAGGCCGCCCGCTGGTGCGGGTTCTCGCCGTAGCGCATGATCTGGCGCAGCGTCCCGGCCACGGCACGGCGACGCGGGGCGGGGTCATCGATCGCCTCGGCCATCCAGATGGAGACGGCGGCGTCGTAGGCGGCGGTCCGGGCGAAGGCGCGCTGCGCCAGCGTCCGGCGGAAGGCGCGGGTCGTTGCGCCCTCGTGGTCGTCGAGTTCGGACAGGAGCGCGTCGTAGTCCCCGACATCCACAACGACGGAGACGTAGTCGTGGTTCTTCGCCCCGGCCCGGATCATTGCCGGGCCGCCGATGTCGATGTTCTCCACCGCCTCCGCAAAGCCCGCGCCGCGCGCGACCGTCGCCTCGAACGGATAGAGGTTGACTACCAGCAGGTCGATGGCGCCGATCCCGTGCGTCTCCATCGCGGCGACGTGGTCGGGATCGTCGCGGAGCGCGAGGAGGCCGCCGTGGATTCTCGGGTGCAGCGTCTTGACCCGCCCGTCCATCATCTCGGGAAAGCCCGTCGCCTCCGAGACGTCCGTCACGGCGATGCCCGCGTCGCGCAGGGCGCGGGCCGTCCCGCCGGTGGAGAGCATCTCGACGCTGCGGTCGGCCAGCGCCCGGCCGAGATCGGCGAGCCCCGACTTGTCGGACACCGACAGGAGCGCGCGACGGAGCGGGACGAGGTCTGTCATCGGGGACACTCCTTGGAACGTCAGGCCAGCACCGGCCGGCCGTCGTGGACGAGATCGCGCACCGCATCGGGGGTTTGCGGCGCTTTTGCAAGGGTCCAGCTCACCCGGGTCGCGCTCCCGGTCGCGGAGAGGCTCAGCACGATCTGCGTCGTCGGCCGCGGCGCGGGCCGGGTCGCGTCGAGATGGACGCTGGGCTCGAGCGACAGGCCGGCGGGGCCCGCCGGGCGGAAGACCCATTCCTCGCCCGACCGGAGGGTCAGGCGGACCGCTCCCTCCTCGCCCTCCTCCGCCGCGACGTCCGGGTGGAGATGGAACCGGACCCGGACCGGCAATCGCCCGCCGGCGGCGGCGAGGGCCCGGTCGAAGCTGTCCTGGTGCCGGGGATCCGCCACGACGACCGCGTCCTCGCCCCAGACGCCGCGCCCGTCGAGGTCGAGGAACACCTGCCGGACATGGGTGAGGCCGTGGCTTGCCACGTAGCCGTCATGGGAGGCGACGAGGCCGGTCGAGAGCGCGTCGCGGCGGCGCTCGACCGTCACCTCGCCGGGCGCGTCGTGGAGCGCGTCGGCGGCGTCGTCTCCGGTCAGCCGGGAGGAGGAACGGGCGTCCACGACGAGCGTCGAATGGGAGGGCGTCGCCCGGCCCGCGAGGCGCCAGCGCGCGCCGAATGCACCGCCGGCGCCGCAATTCACGATCAGCGGCCGCCGCCCGGAGGTGAGCTCCAGGGCAAGGGTCGAGGCATGGGCGGCATGGGAGGCCGCGCCGGTCGCAGGCGGGGCCGCGTCGACGATCAGGGTGGTCCGGCCACGGGCGAGACGCGCATAGCCCATCGCCCGGTCCCGGGACGCGGCCGGGGGCGCCCCGGAAGCCAAGAGGGCGCGGTCGAGACTGCCCGGAACGCCGCCGCCGCCGCCGTGGAAGCGGGCAAGCGATCCGTCGGCGTGACGGAGGGTGCGCAGCACCGGCGCCGTGGCGGCGAGGCGCCTGTCGAAGGCCTCCGGCACCGGGCCGCCGGCGTCGACGAGCTCGGCGCGGAGGACTGCGACGGCCGTGAACATCCCGGCCAGCCGCTCGGGGTCGCGCTCGGGAATCGACCCGTCGGCCGCGATGCTGCGCTCGAGCTCCGCCGCGAGCGCCGCCAGGGCCCCCGCGGCCCGCGCCGGGCCCTCAAGGGCAATCGTGGCGCGAAGCGGCCCCGCGAGAGCGTCGATCCGGTCGGCGCCCGGCACGGCGCGCGACCAGATCCGTCCGGCGAGCGCGGTCTGGGCGGCCAGAGAGCGCCTGAGCCTTGCGTCCCGCCGGTCGGAGCCCCCCATCAGCAGATCCGCGTTGTCGACCCAGCGCCAGAGGCGCCGGCCGAGCGTGACGGGTGCCCAGCCGGTCCCCGCTCCGCCGCCGAATCGCAACAGCCATCCGTCCGCCCACTCCCGCGCGAGACGGCGCGCCCGTCCCTGCCCCGTGGCCACGAGATCGTCTAGCCAGGCGAAGTCGTGGAACGTGGCGCCGCCCTCGGCATCGGCGAGCCGCCAGATCGACAGATCGGGCAGTTCGACCGGCGCGCCGTCCACGACGACGCGTCCGCCCAGCATCTCCTCGCCCCAGGCGGCGCGGCCGCCGCCCAGCGGCGCGGGAAGCCGACGGAGGCGGGGGGCGCCCGGCCGGAGGGAGGCCGCCCGCAATCGCAGGCGCTCTCCTCGGGTCAATCTGCCGGTCACGTCTCGCACCGCCTCCAATCCGGTCGCCCGACCCTAGATCAGCCGCCGCGCCCTGTCATCGCCGGCTCGGCCGGGCGCTGCAGGATCGACACGAAGAACCCGTCCATGCCGCCGATCCCGGCCAGATGATCCGGCCTGAGCCGCAGACCCTCGGGCCCGATCCAGCCCGGCTCGATTCCCGGGATGGCGGCGAAGTCGCGGACGATCTCGATGCCGGGATGGCGGGCCCGGGCGTCGCGCACCTGCTCCTCCCCTTCGTCGAGCAGAAGCGAGCAGGTGCAGAAGACCACCCGCCCGCCGGGCCTCACCAGCGCCAGCGCGCGGTCGATCAGCCGCTCCTGCAGGCGGAACAGCTCGGGGAAGTGGTGCCCCGTCTTGGCGTGCGGCAGGTCGGGATGGCGGCGGATCGTGCCGGTGGCCGAGCAGGGCGCGTCGAGTAGGACGGCGTCGAACGGGCCGCCCTCCCAGGACAGCGCGTCGGCGACGACGATTTCGGCCGCAAGGCCGCAGCGGTCGAGATTCTCGCGCAGGCGGGTCGTCCGGGCCTCGGAGACGTCGAGCGCGGTCACAGTCGCCCCGGCCGCCGCGAGCTGGAGCGTCTTGCCACCGGGGGCCGCGCACATGTCGAGGATGCGCTCGGCCGGCTGCGGCCGGAGCGCTTGGGCGGGCACCGAGGCGGCGAAGTCCTGCACCCACCAATCGCCCTCCGCGAAGCCGGGCAGGCGGCTGATCTGCCCGGGCGCGGAGAGACGGAGACTGACCCCCGGTCCGACCCGCACCCCGAGCGCCGCGGCCACCCGCGCGGGCTCGCCCTTCGCCGTCAGGTCGACCGGCGGCGTTCCGGCGAAGACCGCCTCCATCGCGGCGACCGTGGCCTTGCCGTAATCGGCGACCAGCGGCCTGCGGAGCCATTTCGGCAGCCGCGGCGGCGGCAGCGCGTCCCAGCCGGCCCGCCCCTGCCGCAGGACGTTGCGCAGGACGGCGTTCGTCAGGCCCGCCTGGCCCGCCGCCGGACCGGAAGCCCGGACCAGATCGACCGCGGCGCCGACCGCGGCGTGCTCGGGCGCGCCCTCGACATGGATCTCCGCGAGCGCCAGGCGCATGGCGTTGTGCGTGGCCGGATAGGGCTTCATCCGGAGAAAAGGGCCGAGCGCGCGGTCGCTGCGATCGGCCCAGCGCAGCGCGCTCGTCGCCAGCCGTTTTGCCGCCGCCCTTTCGGCGGGCGCCAGGGAGCCGAGGATGGAGGGGCCGGCCTCCGACAGGAGCGCCCCCTCCTCGGTGACGGCGCCGAGCAGGCGATGCGCGGCGGCGCGGACCTCGTCCATCGGCTCACTCCTGTCTTCCGGTCTTGTTGCCTTGCGGCGGCGACGTATATGAGGCGCAACTCCGTGACCAGCGAGACCGTCCGATGTCCGAGCCCAGCGATCCGATGTCCGAGCCAAGCGATCTTCCTCCCGCAGCCCGCCGCGCCCTCGCCGAGGCCGAGGCGCGTCGGCGCAAGGCGACCGAACCCGACCTGCCGCCCGAGCTCGGCGGACGCGACGGGCCCGAGCCGGTCCGCTACGGCGACTGGGAGCTGAAGGGCATTGCCGTCGACTTCTGAGGCTCAGTCGAGGCCGAGATCGGCCGTGTCCCCCTGGCCTCGATCGGCGACGAAACGCACGGTCCCGCCGCCCAGATAGACGGCTTGGCAGTTCCAGTCCCAGGAGCGGCTGCCCCAGCGCATCTCCCGGCAGAAGAAGCCGTCCCGCCACTCCCAGGCCCCGCTGACCCGGCCGCCGAAGGCCCGGCCGGTGATGTCCCCGCCCGGCGTCACCTGCAGGCCGATGCCGAGCCGGGTGAGGGTTCGCCCCGCCACCGCGTCGAGAAAGGCCGCCCGGTCGGTCAGCCGCTCGAAGGTCTGCGCGGCGGCCGGGAGCGTGAGAAGCAGCAGGATCGCGGCGGCACGGAACATGAGCGTCGAGATAGCCCGCCTCCAGCGCGGTCGAGCGCCGCGTCGCTCACCATGCCGTCAGATCGGCTGTTAGGCCAGTCCGAGGACGTCCAGCATCCGGAAATGGCCGGCAGCCCGCCCCTCCGTCCAGAGTGCGGCAGTGACCGCCCCTTTGGCGAAGAGCGTCCGGTCGGTGGCGCTGTGGGACAGGGTCAGCACCTCGGACGGGCCGGCGAAATGGACCTGGTGCTCGCCGATGATGCCGCCGCCGCGGATGGCGTGGAAGCCGATGGCCGCCTCGCCGCGCCTGCCGGTGCCGTCGCGGCCGCGCTCGGCCACCTCCGCAAGCTCGACGCCCCGCCCCTCGGCCGCGGCCTCGCCCAGCATCAGCGCGGTGCCGGAGGGCGCGTCGACCTTCATGCGATGATGCGCCTCCACCACCTCGATGTCGTAGTCGATCCCGAGGCTCGCCGCGACCTGGCGGACGAGTGTGGTCAGCAGATTCACGCCGAGGCTCATGTTGCCGGCGCGCACGATCGCGGTTTTCCGACCCGCGCGGTCGATGGCGGAGATGTCCGCGTCGGATAGCCCCGTGGTGCCGATGACCAGGGCGGTGCCGATCTCCGCCGCCCGGCCGGCCAGCGCGACGGTGGCCTCGGGCGCGGTGAAGTCTATGGCGCAATCCGCTGCGGCGAGGGCCGCGTCGACGTCGTCCGTCACGGCGAGGCCGCGCTCCGCCCCGCCCATCGCGGCTCCCAGGTCCCGGCCGATCCAGTCATGGCCCGGCCGCTCGAGTGCGGCGACGAGATCCGTGCGCGTATCCTCGTCCACCGCAGATACCAGCATCCGGCCCATCCGGCCCGACACGCCCGTCACCGCGATCCGCATGGCTCGTCTCCCTCGCTCCACATGCGGGGCTAGCGCGATCGCCGGCGGCCCGCAACGGGCTGTTGCGGGCGCCTTGCCGAAGCCATAGATCCCCCGCATGGCAAAGTCCCGCTTCCCCATCGGCCCGGGTCCGTCGCAGCGCCAGCTCCGGGTCGGCGAGCTGATCCGCCGCACCCTGTCGGACGTGCTGAACCAGGGCGACATCCACGACCCCGACCTCAACCGCCTGTCGATCACGGTGGGCGAGGTGCGCGTCTCGCCCGACCTGAAGATCGCGACGGTCTATGTCATGCCGCTCGGCGGCGACCGGCGGGAGGAGTCGATCGCCTGCCTCAAGCGCAACAAGGGCGAGCTGAAGCGGGCCCTGTCGCGGCAGACGGAGCTGAAGTTCACGCCCGACCTGCGCTTCCTCATCGACGAGACCTTCGACCGGATGGACGAGACACGCGAGCTCTTCGGGCGCGAGGAGGTCCGCCGCGACATCGAGGGGAACGAGGACACGTGAAGACGCTGGCGGCGATCCTGAGCCTCTTCGGCGTGACACCCGCGGCCGACGCGGCGAGCCCCTGCGAGGACGTGGATTTCGAGGGCGCCTCCTTCACCGTCTGCGCCGTCGATCCAGCCGCCGATGACGTGCGTCTGTTCCTCTATGACGCCGAGGGGCGGCCCTATGCGAGCTTTCGCGCGATCGACGGCGCTCTGTCGAATCGGGGCGAGGCGCTCGGGATCGCTATGAATGCGGGCATGTACCATTCCGACCGATCTCCGGTCGGACTCTTCGTCCAGGACGGACAGCAATACGGACGGTTGGTCACCTCCGAAGGGCCGGGCAATTTCGGGCTTCTGCCGAACGGTGTCCTCTGCCTGTCGGAGGGTCGCGCCGAGATCGTCGAGAGCCGCGACTTCGAGTCCAGGTCGCCCTCATGCCGCGACGCCACCCAGTCCGGGCCGATGCTGGTCATCGACGGCGAACTCCATCCCCGCCTCCTCCCCGGCTCCGATTCGGTGCATGTCCGCAACGGCGCGGGCGTCGCCCCGGACGGCACTCTCTGGCTGGCGATCTCCAACGAGGAGGTGAACTTCCACACCTTCGCACGGCTCTTCCGCGACCGGCTCGGCACGCCGAACGCGCTCTATTTCGACGGCAGCGTGTCGCGTCTCTACGACGCCCTCTCGGGGCGCCACGATGCCGGCTGGCCGATGGGACCGATCATCGGCACGGTGGAGGAGGCGGGCTGATGGCACGGCGCCGGAAGGGTCGCGACGTCTCGGGATGGCTGCTCGTGGACAAGCCAGCGGGCTGGGGCTCGACGGACATCGTGAACAAGGTGCGCTGGGCGTTCGTGGCCAGGAAGGCCGGCCATGCCGGCACGCTGGATCCGGACGCGACCGGAATCCTCGCCGTGGCGCTCGGGGAGGCGACGAAGGTCGTCTCCTCGATCACCGACGCGCTGAAGGCGTACGATTTCACCGTGCGCTGGGGGGCGGAGACGACGACGGACGATGCCTCCGGCGAGGTGCTGACCCGCTCCGAGGCGCGGGCCGGGAGCGAGGCGATCCGCGCCGTTCTGCCCCGGTTCGTCGGCGACATCCTGCAGGTCCCCCCGGCCTATTCCGCGGTGAAGGTGGACGGGGCGCGCGCCTACGACCTCGCGCGGGAGGGCGCGGCGCCGGACCTCGCGGCGCGGCCGCTCCATGTGGACGAGCTGTGCCTCGTCGAAGTACCGGATGCCGACCGCGCCGTCCTCCGCATGGTCTGCGGCAAGGGCGGCTACGTGCGCGCCATCGCCCGGGATCTCGGGCGGGAGCTGGGCTGTCTCGGTCACGTCGAGCGGCTGAGGCGGATCTGGTCGGGGCCATTCGACCTCGACCGGGCGGTGAGCATGGACCGGATCGAGGCGCTGGCGCGGACGCCGGAGATCGACGATCTGCTCCTGCCCGTCGCGGCCGGGCTCGGCGGCCTGCCGGTCTGCCGGGTGACCGAGATCGCGGCGAGCCGCATCCGCCACGGGAACCCTGCCGAAGTGGTGTCGACCGAGGCCGGGTTCGGCGATCTGGCTTGGGCGGCCTGGCGGGATCGGCCACTGGCGCTCGGCCGGTACCGCGCGGGCCATTTCCATCCGAGCCGGGTGCTGAACCTGACGTGATCGAGCGGACCCATCTAAAGGGCGATGCGGAGAGCCTCGCGGTGTATTCCCCCTGCGAGCGCTATCGCTACGAGCTGACGCGGGTCTGGGATCCGGCGGGCGGGACGGCGCTCTTCGTCATGCTGAACCCCTCGACGGCGACCGAGAGGCAGAACGACCCTACCGTGGAGCGCTGCGAGCGGCGCGCGCGGACGCTTGGGTTCGGCGCCTTCCGGGTCTGCAACATCTTCGCCTGGCGCGACACCGATCCGCGGCGGATGCGCGCCGCGCCCGACCCGGTCGGGCCGGAGAACGACGCCGCCATCTCTGCCGGCTGCCGCTGGGCCGACACGATCGTCTGCGCCTGGGGCCGCCACGGCGCGCATCTCGGCCGCGGGCCGTACGTGGAACGGCTGATGCGCGGCACCGGGCGGGAGCTGCATCATCTGGGGCTGACGAAGGCCGGGCACCCGAAACATCCGCTCTATATCGGCTACGCCGTCGCGCCGCGCCCCTGGCGCTGAGGGATCAGCTCTCTGGCGGAGGCGCCACCGGCGGCGCGGCGGTGGCCGGCGGCGAGGGCCGGATCCGGCGCCACCGCTTAGGCCAGCGGAGGCTGCCGTCGGTCACCGCCCCAACTCCGAGCGAGACCGCGAGACAGATCAGCCAGAAGGCGAAAAGGCGCAGGTCCGAGGCGGTCATGTCGCAGGAATCCAGATCGGGGCGAAGGTTCCATGCCCTGCCGCGATTAACGACAGGTTGATACCGGCCGGGGGCTTTTCAGAGATCCGGCCAGTGATGTAGGCGACACGCTCGGCCCGGGTGCCTTCCCGTGCCGCCAGGGCCCGTGCTGGACGACATCCCGGCCGGCGCCGTCACCCCGAAGCCAAGGAGATGACCGATGTCGATCACGCTGGAAGAGAAGCGCAAGCTGATCTCGGACTATGCCACTAAGGACGGCGATACCGGCTCGCCGGAAGTGCAGGTCGCGATCCTCACCCACCGCATCGCTGCGCTGACCGAGCACTTCAAGACCCACAAGAAGGACAACCATTCCCGGCGCGGCCTGCTGAAGCTCGTCGCCCAGCGCCGCAAGCTCCTCGACTACACCCGCGCCAAGGACGAGGAGCGCTACCGCTCGCTCATCAAGCGCCTCGGTATCCGGCGCTAAGTTCCCGCGCCTCCGCCTCTCTGCAGAACGCCCGCCCCCGGCGGGCGTTTTCCGTGCCGGAGGCTGCCTCCCGGCCTTCCGAGCCGCTTTCCAGAGCGCCTTCGGCCAATATCGAGGCGTCCGTCGATGCGGACTGACGGAACGGGGGAGCGTGGCTCGCATTTACCTGTTTGATCCCGGGAACGAGTGAGTCAGGCACGCGACATGGCCAGTGCGAAGAAGAAGACGATCTGCATCGTCGGCAACGATCCGTTCAACGACGATTTCATCAAGCGAATACCGGAGGCCAGGGGCTGGAACGTCGTCACGGTCCTCGATCACGACGACGTGCAGCCCGAGGACGAGTCGATCGACTTCGACGCGCTCTACGAGCGCGCCCGGGCGGAGATCGCCGCCATTGACCCGAAGCCCAGCGCGATCATCGGCCACCTCGATTTCCCCGTCACCTCCCTCGTCGCCCTCCTCAACCTGGAATTCGGCCTGAAGGGCGCCTCGCCGGAAGCCGTGGCCCGGTGCGAGCACAAGTACTGGATGCGCGAGGCGCAGCGGGAGGTGTTCCCTGACACGACGCCGAAAGTCAGGGCCATCAACCCGTTCGCGCCCGGGGAGGCGAAGGCGTCCGCGCTCCCCTATCCGTTCTGGCTGAAGCCGGTGAAGGGCCATTCGTCGAAGCTCGGCTTCCTCGTTCGCGACCACAAGGAGTTCGACGCGGCGCTGCACGAATGCCGGCTGTTCATCCACCAGCACGGCGAACCCTTCAACCGCTTCCTGGCCCGGCTCGATCCCGAATCCGGCTGCCCGACCGAGGTGGACGGAAACTTCGCCGTCGCAGAGGAGCTGATCTCCGCCGATCGGCTCTTCACCATCGAGGGGCTCGTCGAGAACGGCGAGACGAAGGTGGTCGGCGTCGTCGATTCGCTGAAGGGCGGCAAGGAGGGCGTCAGCTTCTCCAGCTACCGGTACCCCGCCAAGCTCCCCGAGGAGCTCGTCGAGCAGGGACGCGGCGTCGTCGCGAAGCTGCTCGAGCGGTTCGGGTTCGACGACGGCCCGTTCAATGTCGAGTTCTTCTGGGATCAGGAGACCGACGAGTTGCGCCTCCTGGAGATCAATCCGCGCCTGTCAAAATCTCACACACCGCTCTTCCACATCGTCGACGGCGCCAGCCATCACCGGCAGGCGATCCTGCTGGCGCTGGGCGAGACCGTCGAGATGCCGGCGCGGGGCGGCAATTCCCCGGTCGCCACCAAGTTCATGATCCGCTCCCAGGAAGCCGACGGCGTCGTCAAGGGCGTGCCCGCCCCGGAGCAGATCGAGGAGCTGCAGAAGCTCATCCCCGATCTCGAGGTTCAGATCCTGGTCCACGAGGGCCAACGGCTGTCGCGCCTGCCCGACCAGGACAGCTATTCCTACGAGCTGGCGGACCTCTTCATCGGCGGCGCGGATACCGGCGCCATCGAGGATACCTATCTGCGCTGCCGCCATTCCCTCGACTTCCTCATCAAGCCGATCCCGGAGGAGCTATGACCCGCGTCGCCGAGGAGTTGCCGCAGGAGATCACCGTGGAGGAGCATGTCCGCATCCCGGTGACCGACGGGCTCCACCTGTCGGCGAAAATCTGGCGACCGGCGGACGGCGCGCCGGTTCCGGCGATCCTCGAATACATCCCCTACCGCAAGCGCTTCGGCACCAAGGTGCGCGACGCCCATACCCACGCCTTCCTTGCCGCGCACGGCTATGCCTGCGTGCGGCTCGACATCCGCGGCTCCGGCGAGAGCGAGGGCGTCCTGCTCGACGAATATCTCCAGAGCGAGCTCGACGACGGCGTCGCCGCGATCCGCTGGATCGCTGAGCAGGAGTGGTGCGACGGCAATCTCGGCATGATGGGCATCTCCTGGGGCGGCTTCAACAGCCTCCAGATCGCCGCGATGCAGCCCGAGCCGCTGAAGGCGGTCATCACCGTCAGCTCCACCGACGACCGCTACTCGGACGACATCCACCACATGGGCGGCACGCTTCTGGGCGACAACCTGTCCTGGTCCGGGGTGATGTTCGGCTACAACTCCCTGCCCCCGGACCCGGCCCTCGTCGGCGATCGCTGGCGGGAGATGTGGATGGAGCGGCTCGACAATTGCCGCCCCTGGCTCGCCCAGTGGCTACGCCATCAGCGCCGCGACGATTACTGGCGCCACGGCTCGGTCTGCGAGGATTACGACGCCATCCGCATCCCCGTCTTCGCCGTCAGCGGCTGGACCGACGGCTACACCAACAGCGTCTTCCGGCTGATGGAGAATCTCCAGGGACCGCGGAAGGGGCTCGTCGGGCCCTGGGGCCACATCTATCCGCATTTCGGCCGCCCCGGCCCGGCCATCGACTTCCTGGGCGAGATGCTTCGCTGGTGGGACAAGTGGCTGAAGGGGCGCGAGACCGGGGTCGACTCCGACCCGATGATCTGCGCCTGGATGCAGGAGAGCGCCCCCCCGAACCCCGAATATGACGAACGCAACGGCCGCTGGGTCGCGGAACGGAGCTGGCCGTCCCGGCGCGTCCGGAAAAGGGACTTCGTCCTCTCCGCGGGCCGGCTCCTCCCGGCCGGGGACGAGCCGGTGGAGGCGGAGGATCTCGAGGTCCAGTCTCCCGTCACCGCCGGCCTCGCCTCCGGCAAATGGTGCTCCTACGCCAATGCGCCCGACCTCGCCGGGGACCAGCGCATCGACGACGGCGGCGGTCTCGTCTTCGAGACCGAGCCGTTCGAGGAGGATCTCGAGATGCTGGGCGCGCCGGAGGTGGAGCTCGTGCTCTCCGCCGACCGGCCGGTGGCCATGGTCGCCGTGCGCCTGTCGGACACGCGGCCCGACCAGCGGGTGACGCGGCTGAGCTACGGGCTGCTGAACCTCACCCACCGCGAGAGCAGGCGCCATCCCGACGGGCTCGAGCCGGGCCGGCGCTACACGATTCGCGTGCCGATGAACTACATCGCCGCCAACGTCCCGAAGGGGCACAGGCTGCGCCTGTCGGTCTCCACCGTCTACTGGCCGCTGGCCTGGACGCCGCCGGAGGAGACGATGCTGACGATCCGCACCGGCGCGAGCCGGCTGTCGATCCCCCACCGCCCCGTGCCGGAGGACGACGGGCCGCCGCATTTCGGCCCCGCCCGCCGGGCGCCGAGCCCGCCGATGACTTCCATCGCCGCTCCCCGGCACCGCTGGCTCGTCAAGCACGATCTCGGCGCCCGCGCGGCGGAACTCGAGGTGATCGACGACCGGGGCGTGGTTCGCCACGACGATATCAGCTTGACCGTCGGCGCCAAGGCCGTGGAGACCTACTCCGCCTCGCCGGGGGACTACGATTCGGCGCGGGGCGAGACCGAATGGGAATACAGCCTCTCGCGCGGCGAGTGGTCGATCCGCACGCGGACGCGGACGCGGCTGACGGCGGATCGGGAGAACTTCCATCTCTACGCCGAGCTCGACGCGTTCGAGAACGAGGAGCGCGTGAAGTCGCTGAACTGGACGGAGACGATCCCGCGCGACCATGTCTGACCGGGCCCGCCTGTTCCCCCGTCCCGCGATGCTGTACCCCTTGGAGCCGCACCCGAACGGAGACGCGCGATGAAGGTGAACGGCACCCCCTACCGCTCCCTGTGGTGGTCGGAGGAGAAGGACGCCCTGGAGATCATCGACCAGCGCTGGCTGCCGCACGACTTTCGGATCCAGAGTGTTAAAACGCTTGATGATTTCGCATCGGCGATCGTCGAGATGCGGGTCCGGGGGGCGCCGCTGATCGGTGCTACGGCGGCCTACGGCATGGCGCTCGCGGCGCGGCTCGACCCCTCGGACGCGGCGCTGCGGGCGGGCTATGACAGGTTGCATGCGACGCGGCCGACGGCGATCAACCTGCGGTGGGCGCTGGATCGGTGCCTGGCGGCGCTGCTGGCGCTGGCGGAGGGGGAGCGGTTCGGGGCGGCGCTGCGCCTCGCGCACGAGATCGCGGACGAGGATGTCGGGATCAACCGGCAGATCGGTCGGAACGGGCTGGCGCTGATCGAGGAGATCGCGCGAAAAAAGTCGTCTCCGGTCAACGTGTTGACCCATTGCAATGCCGGCTGGATCGCGACAGTGGACTGGGGGACGGCGACCTCGCCGATCTACCAGGCGCATGATTCGGGGATCGACGTGCATGTCTGGGTGGACGAGACGCGGCCGCGGAACCAGGGCGCGCTGACCGCCTGGGAGCTCGGGTCGCACGGGGTGCCGCACAGCTATGTCACTGACAATGCAGGCGGAATCCTGATGCAACGGGGGCTCGTGGACATGGTGATCACGGGCACCGACCGAACCACCCGGACCGGCGACGTGTGCAACAAGGTGGGCACCTACCTCAAGGCCCTGGCGGCAAAGGACAATTCCGTTCCGTTCTACGTCGCGCTGCCCTCGCCGACGATCGACTGGACGCTCTCGGACGGCGCCGGGATCCCCATCGAGGAGCGCGACCCGACGGAGGTCAGCCACGTGCAGGGCGTCGATTCTCACAACGAAATCAGCACGGTACGGGTGACGCCCGAGGGGTCGGACGTGTCGAACCTGGCCTTCGACGTGACGCCGGCGCGGCTGGTGACGGGGCTGATCACCGAGCGGGGGATCTGCGCGGCGAGCGAGGAGGGGCTGGCGAGCCTCTTTCCGGACCTGGCGCGGAACTACGTGCCCAGATAAAGCCGCAGCTTCAGCCCGCCATGGGTGAAGGACGGCCCGTCTTTCAAGGACTTGGAGGTCGCGCGGGCGAGGCCGGGGTCGGAGGTGACGAGCGCCAGGCGCCAGCCGGGGAAGTGCTCGGCCCATGTCTTGCCGAGCGCGCCGTAGAGCGAGAAGAGGGCGTTGCGCGCGCCGATCCTCTCGCCGTAGGGCGGATTAACCACCAGAATCCCCTGTCGGATTCCTGTCGGAATCGCGTCGGAGTCCCGTCGGAGTCCGGGCGGCCTCGCATCGGTTAACGCGCATCGCCGGAACGCGACCAGATCGGCGATGCCGGCGCGCGCCGCATTGGCCTCCGCCCCCCGGATCGCGCCGGCGTCGCGGTCGGAGCCGGCGAAGGCGAGACCGGCCGCGCGGCCCCGCCGGGCAGGGCCGGGCGGCGGAGGCGGGAAAACGCCGCGGGGTCGAAGCGCGCCAGATGCTCGAAGGCGAAGGACCGGTCGCGGCCGGGCTGCAGGCCGGCGGCGATCTCGGCGGCCTCGATCACGAAGGTGCCCGAGCCGCACATCGGGTCCACCACCGGGCAATCGCCGCGATACCCGGCGGCGCGGAGCAGGAGGGCGGCCATCGTCTCCCGCATCGGGGCCTTGCCGACCCAGGTCTTGTGGCCGCGCTTGTGGAGCCCCTCCCCGCTCGTGTCGAGGCTCACTTGGGCCGTGTCGCCCGCGATGCGGACCTTGACGTTGACGGGGGCCTCGGCGTCGATCCGGGCGCCGAAGCCGTCGCGGATGGCGCGCTCGATCCGGGGCGCGGCGGCGCGGGTCTGGAGGCGGGTCCTGCGCGTGGTCACCTCCACCCGCACGGGCACGCCCCAGGCGAGATGCTCGGACCAGTCAATGGCGCGGATGCCCCGGTCCAGCTCGCCGAGGCTCCGGGCGGGGAAGGCGGCGATCCGCGCCAGCACCGCGGAGGCCCCGCGGAGGTCCAGATTGGCCCGCCAGACCTCCGGCCAGCCGCCGGTGACCGTGACGCCGCCGGGGACGGGGCGCGGGTCGGGCAGGCCGATCTCCGCCGCCTCGTCGGCGAGATAGGGTTCGAGGCCCGGCGAGGCGGCGAGGAAGATGTCGAAGGGCGGCATGGCCCGGTGGTAGCGGGGTCGCGCGGCAGGGGGAAGCCGGGATCGGGCCGTGCCGCCGGCGGACCCGCCGGACCCCGCCGTCACGCCAGGAGACGGTCCACCATCGCGCGCAGATCCGCGAATCTCACCGGCTTGGTGAGGACGGGACAATCCGAATACAGGTCGCTCACGCCGACGCGCCCGTATCCGGTGGAGAACAGGAACGGAATGCCGCGTTCGACGAGGACGGCCGCGATCCCGTCGGACCGCTCCCCTCTCAGGTTCACGTCCAGAACGGCGAGATCGAACCTGCCGGTCCGCGCCGCCTGGAGCCCGTCCGCCAGCGTCGAGGCGACCGTGACGTTCCCGATCCCCATGTCGCGGAAGTAGTCCTCGAGCAGCATCGCGATCAGGGCCTCGTCTTCCACGAGCAACACGTCGTTGGGCGCAGGGCCGGGCCGCCGTCGGGTCGCGAACATGTTGATCTGCCTTGCGGTACTGACCCGATTACCTAGAAGCCGGGACCTCGACGTCCACCGGAAGGACGTTGAAGGCGATCCGGCAGGTCAGCCCCTCCGGGGCGAGCGCCACCTCCACGCGGCCGCCCAGATCGGCGGGCATGAGGCGTTCGAGCAGCGTCATGCCGAAGCCGGTCCGCTGGCGGGGCCTGACGGGCGGCCCGCCCCGCTCGCGCCAGAGCATGTCGACCTGCTCCCCCGCACCGGCGGCCTGTTCCGTCACCCTGTCCGCGGGGAGCGGCGTGCGGGTCCAGGTCAGTTCCACCCGGCCGCCGGAACCGCGGAGCGCGCCGTGTTTCAGCGCGTTCGTCGCCAGCTCGTTCAGCGCCATCGTCAGGCTGACGGCCTGCTCGGGGGCGATACGCACCTCCGGCCCCGAGACGTCGAACCGGTCGGGAACCTCCGGGGCGCCGGGCTGGCGGTAGGGCAGGAGCGTCCTCTCGACCACGTCCGGGAGCGTTGCGTTGGTCCAGCCGCGATCCGTCAGCAGGGAATGGGCCGCGGCGAGGGCGTCGAGGCGCGAGAGGAAATCCGCGCGGCCCTGCGCGAGGTCCACATGGTCCTGGAAGGAGCGCGCGGCGATCGCCTGGACGACCGTGAGGGTGTTGCGGACGCGGTGATTCAGCTCGTCGAGCAGGACGCGCAGGCGCTCCTCGTTGCGCTTGGTATGCGTCACGTCGATGACGTGGCCGATGAGCTTGCGCGTCTCGCCCCCGGCGCCGCGGATCGGGCGGCCGGTGGCGCTGATCCAGCGGACCTCGCCGTCCGCGCGGCGGATCCGGCACTCGAAGGACCAGGGCCGGTGGGCGTCGATGGCGCCGCCGTAGCGCAGGTCGACCGCCGGGCGGTCCTCGGGCACGACGTGGTCGAGAAACCGGTCGTAGGTCCATTCGGACAGGAGCTCGTCGTAGCCGAAGATGCGGTCGTGCTGCAGGTTGCGCCACGCCGCGCCGCTGACGACGTCGAGCTCCCAGATGCCGACGGCGCTCATCTCCAGCATCAGTTCGAGATGTTCGGCGCGGGAGGATTCCGGCACCGGGGAAGAGGCGGGCAGCCGTGCGGTCAAGGTCTCGTCCTTCGAACCATCGTTGCGTCCATGATCGATCCTCGACGGTATGAAGGAAATGCCGGCGCGTTCAATACGTGCGCGGCGGGTCGGGCGGTTCCCGCGCCGGGGGGCGGCGGATCACGCCCGCCGCGCGTGAATGTCGCCGGAATTGACGCCCTGCGGCGCGTCGCGAAGGAAGGCGGCGAGATCCCCTGCCCGGCGCCAGCCCCGCCATTCGAGGGCGTGCCGCTCGCCGAGCGAGATGTTGAAGCGATACGCCCCGAGCCGGAGGAGGCGGTCGAGAGCGGCGAGGGCGACCTCGCGGTGGAGGGTGGTGAACTCGAAGGACAGCGCCGGCAGCGGCCGTGTCAGGCCGGCGAGGACCTCGGCCTCGTGGCCCTCGACGTCGATCTTCGCGAAATCGGGGAGACCGTGCCGGTCGACGAGGGCGTCGAGGGTCAGGGCGGGGCGGTCGGCGGCGGCGTCCCAGCGCTCGCCCCGCCAGCCCGGGGCGGTCGCCGCGCGGGCGATGAAGTCGGGCGAGACGCTGGAGACGGTGGGGTTGCGGGTGTTGAGATGAAGGCGGAGCAGGCCCGGCGCCCGGCCGAGGGCGGCGGCCACGAGGGTCACGCCGGGGTCGCGGCCGTGGATCAGGCGCAGGGCGCGCATCGCCGCCGGCTGCGGCTCGACGGCGACGACCTTGAGTCCAAGGCGCCGGAAGCTCGCGGTGCGGTCGCCGACATGGGCGCCGATGTCGAAGACGAGGCCGCCGGGGCGGCAGAGGCGGGCGTTGAGGGCGTCCATGCGCGCGGTGCGGGCGGGGTCGCCGTAATAGAGGCGCAGGGAGCGGCCGATGCCGCGCGCGGCGCTCGGGCGCGGTTCTGATGCGGGTGGCCGCGGGCCGGAGCCTCCGGCCTGGCTCACGCCATCGACGCCTGCACCTTGAGACTGCCGCGCGGGGCGCCGTCGCGCAGGATGGCGGCGATCCCGTCGAGGCCGACACGGTGGGAGACGAGGCGGCCGATGTCGGGACCGGCGGCGCGGATCGCGTCGAGCGCCTCGGGCAGGTTGCGGTTCAGCGAATGGGTGCCGGCGAGGGTGATCTGGCGGCGGAACAGCTCGAAGGGGGAGACGGGGATGGTCTCGCCCGGCGGGCAGACGCCGAAGAAGAGGCAGGCCCCGCCGGCGGCGGCGTAGTCGGGCAGCCGCGCGGCGACGGCGGACTTGCCGGTGGCGTCCGCGACGATGTCCTGGGCGTGGCGGCGGCGGGCGAGGTCGTCCGACGCGGCGGGAACGGGGGCGAAGCCGAAGCTCTCCGCGAGGTCGAGCCGGGAGGTGTCGGGATCGACGAAGGCGATGCGGGCGAGGCCGCGGGCCTTCAGGGCGAGGGCGAGCAGGAGGCCCATCGGGCCGGCGCCGAAGATCAGGGCCTCGTCGTCGGGCGCCGGCGCGAGGGCGGAGAGGCCGTTCAGGGCGCAGCCCATCGGCTCGGCGAGGGCGGCGAGGGAGAGGTCCATGTCGCCCACCGGGACGAGGTTCTCCGCCGCCACGACGGAATGCGTGGCGAAGCCGCCGTCGCGGGTGACGCCGTAGGCGCCGAGGGCGTCGCAGAGATTGGAGCGGCCCCGGCGACAGGCGCGGCAGGTGCCGCATCCGAAATTGGGGTCCACCACGACTCGGTCGCCCTCCGCGAGGCCGGAGACGCCCGGCCCGAGGGCCAGCACCTCGCCGGCATATTCGTGCCCGGGGACCACGGGGAAGGCGCCGGGGCCGTAGCGGGCGTGGAGCACGTCGATGTCGGTGTGGCAGAGACCGCTCGCGCGGACGGCGAGGAGCACCTCGCCGGGACCGGGCTCGGGCGTGTCGCGGGTCTCGAGGCGGGTCTCCCCGGCGGCGGGGTAGCAGAGCGCGCGCATCAGCTCATCCATTGGCCGCCATCCACGTTGTAGGTCTGGGAGACGATGTAGTCGGCCTCGTCGGAGGCGAGGAAGACCGCCATGCCGGTCAGGTCGTCGGGCGTGGCGAAGCGGCCGGCGGGGACGCCGGCGGCGACCTCGGCCTTCTTCTGGCCGGGCTCCTTGCCCTCGAGCTTCGCGAACATGGCATCGACATGCTCCCAGTGCGCGCCGTCCACCACGCCGGGGGCGATGGCGTTGACGTTGATGCCGTGGCGGATGAGGTCGAGCCCGGCGGACTGGGTGAGCGAGATCACGGCGGCCTTGGTGGAACAGTAGATGGCGACGAGGGGCTCGCCGCGGCGGCCGGCCTGGCTCGCCATGTTGATGATCTTGCCGCCGTGGCCTTGCGCGATCATCTGCCGTGCGGCGGCCTGCAGCGGGAAGAGGGTGCCGGCGACGTTGACCGAGTAGAGCTTCTCGTAGCTCTCGCGGGTGATGTCGACGATCGGGGCGGCGTCGAAGAGCGCGGCGTTGTTGACGAGGATGTCGAGCTTGCCGGCGCGGTCGACGACGGCGGCGACGGCGGCATCGATGCTGTCCTGTCGCGTGACGTCCATCTGCACGGCATAGGCGCTGTCGCCGATCTCGGCGGCGGCCTCTTCGGCGGCGGCAAGGTTGATGTCGGCGAGGGCGACGGTGGCGCCCTCCCGGGCATAGGCCGCGGCGAAGCTCATGCCGATGCCGCGGGCGGCGCCGGTGACGAGGGCGGACTTTCCGTCGAGACGTGCCATGGGGGCTCCTGTCAGGGGTGGGGCCGGGCGGAGGCCGCCCGGCCGGGGTCACGTCACTCCGAGCCGTAGCCGGCGCGGTCGATCTCGCGCTGGGTCAGGCTCTGGGCGCTCGAGAGCGCCTGCTCGGCCGAGACCTGCCCCGAGAGCGCGGCCGAGATCTGCTGGCCGACGGCGGTGCCGATGCCCTGAAATTCGGGGATCGCCACGTACTGGATGCCCGTATAGGGGACCTCCTGGGCCGATGGATCGCTCGGATCGGCGGACTTGATCGCCTCGAGCACGGTCTCGGCGAAGGGCGCCGCGTCGATGTAGTTCTGGTTCTCGTAGGTGGAGATGCGGGTGCCGGGCGGCACCGAGACCCAGCCCTTCTCCTCGCCGACGAGATTGACGTAGTCGGCGCTCGTCGCCCAGGAGAGGAAGTCCTTCGCGGTGTCGACCTTCGAGGAGGAGGCCGGGATGGCGAGGGACCAGGCCCAGAACCACGAACTGCCCTTCGGCGTCTCGGCGACCGGGGCGGCGGCGAAGCCGACGCTGTCGGCGACATCCGATTCGTCGGGATTGAAGACCCGGCCGGCGGCGGAGGTGGCGTCGATCCACATCGCGCACTTGCCGGTCTGGAACAGCGCCTGGTTCTCGTTGTAGCCGTTCGAGGCGGCGCCCGGCGGCCCGTAATTGTTCATGAGGTTGAGGTAGGTGTCGAGCGCGTTGGCCCATTCCTCGCTGTCGAGCTGCGCCTGCCAGTCCATGTCGAACCAGCGCCCGCCCATGGTGTTCACCAGCGTGCCGAAATAGGCCATGTTCTCGCCCCAGCCGGGCTTGCCGCGCAGGCAGATGCCGTAGACCCCGTTCTCCTTGTCGGTGAGCTGCTCGGCGAAGTTGGTGATGTCCTCGTAGGTGGGCTGGTCGGGCATCTCGAGCCCCGCCTCCTCGAAGAGGTCGGTGCGGTAGAGGGTGAAGGAGCTCTCGGCGTAGAACGGCACGGCATAGAGCGTGCCCTCGTAGGAGAGGCCCTCCTTCACCGCGGGGATCAGGTCGTCGTAATCGTAGTCCGGCAGGTCGCCGACCGGCACGAGCCAGTCGGCCGCCCCCCAGATCGGCGCCTCGTAGGAGCCGATGGTCATGATGTCGAACTGGCCGCCGCCGGTGGCGATGTCCTGGGTGACGCGCTGGCGCAGCACGTTCTCCTCGAGGACCACCCAGTTGACGGAATTGCCGGTTTCCTCCTCCCATTGCGAGGAGAGCCCCTGCATGATGATCATGTCGCCGTTGTTGACCGTGGCGATGGTGATCTGCTCGGCCTGGGCGAGGCCGGCGCAGAGACCCGCCGCGGCGACGGAGCCCAGAAGCACGCGCGTTCTCGTCATCGTGTATCCTCCCATATTTTACACGTGTAAAGGTCTGGCAGGAACAGACCCTCCCGGTCAAGTCAAATCCGCCTCCCCCGTCAGGCGGATTCGCGCAGCTTCAGCGTCGCGTCGAAGACCAGGCTGGCGGAACCGCCGGCGCCGGGCTCGCCGCCCAGCCGGCGCAGCAGCAGCGCCACCGATTCGCGGCCGATCGCGGCGACGTCCTGCGCCATGGTCGTCAGCGCGGGGGTCATGAAGCGGCTGAGCGGATGATCGTCGTGGCCGGCGATGCGGACCCGGCCGCCGGTGCCGCCCTCGCGCGGGAGGAGTCCGTGGCGGTTCGCCGCGCGCAAGGCGCCGATGGCGAGGCGGTCGTTGGCGGCGAGGATCGCGGCGTCGCCGAATCGGCCGTGGCTGAAATGCGCGTCCATGATCGCGAAGGCCTGCGCCTCGAACTCCCAGCCCGCTGCCGGGTCAACGCCGCCGACGAGGACCGGCGCGTGGCCGAGCCGCTCCATCGTCTCGCGATAGACCGCCTCGCGCTCCAGCGCGTTGGAATTGATCCTCGGCATGCCGAGGAAGACGGGCGGCGGCCCGGTGCGGCAGAGATACTCGGTGAGACGCCCGATGCTCTGGCCATTGTCGGTGCCCACGAAGTCGATCTCCGCCGCGGCGCCGGGGACCCGCGAATCGACGCAGACGAGCGGCAGGCGACGCGCCAGCCGCCCGAGCGCGGCGCGGTCGCTGCCGAGGCCGAGGGGGGCCATGATGGCGCCGTCGGCGCTCATCGACAGCAGCTTCTCGATGGCGGCCACCTCGACGCCGGGATCGCCGTGGGAGTTCAGGGTGATGATCGTGAAGCCGCTCTGCATCGCGGCGAGGTCGATGGCGTCGAGCAGGCTGGTAAAGAACAGGTCCGTGAGATGCGGGACGATGACGCCGATCAGGCCGGTGGATTTGCGGTTCATCCGCATGGCGAAGAAGTTCGGCACGTAGTCGACCTCCTCCAGCCCGCGGCGGATCTTGGCGAGTGTCGATCCGCGCACCGAGGAGGGGTCCTGGAAATACCGCGACAGGGTCGGCCGGGAGACCCCGATCACGGCCGAGAGCTCGGCCATCGTGTTGATCTTGCGCTTGCTCACGACCCCTCCCGCTCGGTTCCGGCGCGGCAGGGTGGATCCTATCTCTTTTTTGACACGCGTAAAGAAACTTGTTACAGGGTCGGGCAGGGTGCAGGAGGAACGCCGTGCAGGGCCATGCGATCGTGACCGCGGGCGAGATCCTCGTCGAGTTCGTCTCCCACCGGCGGGGCTGCGGCCTCGAGCGGATCGGCGACTATTCCGGGCCCTACCCCTCCGGCGCGCCGGCGATCTTCCTCGACCAGGCGGCGCGGATGGGCGCGCGGACGGAGATGTTCGGCGGCGTCGGCGAGGACGGGTTCGGCCGCGCCGTGCTGGGGCGGCTCCGCGCCGACGGCGTCGGCACCGGCGGCGTCGCGGTGGTGGCGGGCGCGACGACGGGGACGGCCTTCGTGTCCTACCACGCGGACGGGTCGCGCGACTTCATCTTCCACCTGGCCGGGAGCGCGGCGGACCGGTTCGACTTCGCCCCCGCGGCGCTGCCCGACGGGCCGGTCCTCTGCCACGTCTCGGCGGCCTCGCTGGGCGTCCCGGCGCTGCGCGACAGGGTGCTGGCGGCGGTGCGGGCGGTGCGGGAGCAGGGCGGCCTCGTCTCCTGCGACCCCAACGCCCGGCCGGAGCTGATGCGCGACGCGGCCGGCCGGGCGGCGCTCGAGGAGGCGGTGGCGGCGAGCCATTGCCTGATGCCGAGCACCAGCGACCTGGGCTTCCTCTACCCCGATCTCCCGGAGGAGGCGGCGATCGCGCGGCTGCTGGACTCGGGCGCGGCGATCGTGGCGGTGAAGCGCGGCGCGGAGGGCGCGACGATCGTCGCGGGGAGCGAGCGGATCGACCTGCCGGGCCACGCGGTCGAGGAGCTGGACCCGACCGGCGCGGGGGACGGGTTCTGCGGCACGCTTGTCGGGCTGCTGGTGCAGGGCGTGCCGCTCGCCGAAGCCGGCCGGCGGGCCAACGCGGCGGGCGCCATCGCGGTGACGCGGCGGGGGCCGATGGAGGGCAATTCGAGCCCCGGCGAGATCGACGCCTTTCTGGAGGAGCGGGGGACATGAGCGACATCCGGGAGATCGTGGCGGCGAACCGCGACGGGCGGGCGGTGGGCCTGCCCTGCTTCTGCACCGCAAACGGGCCGGTTCTCCGCGCCGTCCTCCGCCATGCGGCGCGGAGCGGGGGTCCGGTGGTGATCGAGGCGACCTGCAACCAGGTGAACCAGGAGGGCGGCTACACCGGGATGAGCCCGGCGGATTTCGTCGCCTGGCTGTCGGGGATGGCGGCGGAGGCGGGCGTGCCGATGGACCGGGTGATCCTCGGCGGCGACCATCTGGGGCCGACCCCGTGGAAGGCGGAGCCGGACGCGGAGGCGATGGCCAAGGCGCGGGATCTGGTGCGGCTCTACGTCGAGGCGGGGTTCCGCAAGATCCATCTCGACGCCTCGATGCCGCTCGGGGGCGAGGCGCCGCCGAGCTTCGAGACGATCGCCGGCCGTGCCGCCGATCTCTGCGCGGTCGCCGAGGCGCATGCGCCGGACCCGGCGGCGCTGGTCTACGTCATCGGCACGGAGGTGCCGGTGCCGGGCGGCGAGACCGAGGAACCCGACGCGCTCGACGTGACCTCGGTGGGGCGGTTCCGCGACACGGTGGAGACCCATCGCGCGGCCTTCGGTGCGGCGGGGCTGGAGGCCGCCTGGCAGCGCATCGTGGCGGTGGTGACGCAGCCCGGCGTCGATTTCGGGCACAGCCGGGTCTATCCCTACGACGCCGAGGCGGCGGCGCCGCTCTCGGCGGCGATCGCGGCGGAGGACGGGCTCGTCTTCGAGGCGCATTCGACCGATTACCAGCCCGACGCGGGCCTCGCGGCGCTGGTGGCGAGCCATTTCGCCTTCCTGAAGGTGGGGCCGGAACTGACCTTCCGGTTCCGCGAGGCGGTCTTCGCGCTGGCGGCGATCGAGGCGGAGATGGCGCCGGCGGCGCCGTCGCGGCTGCGGGAGGTGATCGAGCGGCGGATGCTGGAGGCGGACGGTCCCTGGCGGGCCTATTACCAGGGATCGGAGGCGGAACTGGCGCGGATGCGACGCTACAGCTACAGCGACCGGATCCGCTATTACTGGGCGGACCGGGAGGTGGCGGAGGCGCTGGAGCGGCTGGTGGCCAACCTGCGCGCGACGCCGCCGCCGGAGACGCTGGTGTCGCAGCATTTCGCGGGCCTGCCCTTCGGGCGCGTCCCGACCGACCCCGAGGCGCTGATCGAGGGGCATGTGGGGCTCTGCATCGACCGCTACGCGCGGGCGGCGGGGCAGGGCTGAGGCCCGGGCGACCCGCGGCCTGCAGCGCGATGTCCGGTTTCGCCGCACGGCCCCTGCCCTCTCGCCTCCGCGCGCGGCCGGACGTAAGCTCGGGGCGCGCGCAGCACCCGGAGGACCCGTCCCATGATCGTTCGAACCTGCCTATTCGTCAGCGCGGCGCTGGCCGCCGCCGGTCCCGCCTTCGCGGAGGTCGGCGTCAGCCGGGGCGCGACCCCGATCCCCGACGGCGAGGCGGTGGCCGGGGGAGATCTGACGCTCGCGAACGACCGGCTAGCGGTGACGCTCGCGGTGGAGAGCCAGGCGCCCTGGGGCGTGCCGCGGGGCGCGATCGTGGACCTCGCGCCGGTCGTGGACGGAACGCCGGCGCTCGACCGCATCGCCTTCGCCGACTTCATCCCGAACAACTGGTCGGCCTGGCCCAACACCCGCAGCGAGACGGAAGTGGTGACGGACACGCCGGAGAAGGCGGTGGTGCGGGTGAGCCGCGACTTCGGGCCGGCCGACATCACCACGACCTACACGCTCGAGGACGGGTCTGACCGCATCCACCTGGTGACGGAAATGACGAACACCGGCGACGCGCCGATGGAGGGGCAGCTCTCGGGCTTCACGCTCTGGTCCGACAGCGGCTACCTCTTCCCGGTGCCGGGCCTGGCGGAGGCCGAGGCGGGGCCGGCGGAGGGGGCGCTGGCGGACCGCGTGGTGGCCTATGACCAGGACTGGGCGATGGCGCTGCACGCGCCCTATTTCGACCATGTCGATTACGACACCAAGGATCTCTACCTGAAGCACGACCTCGCGCCGGGCGAGAGCCGGCGCTTCGAGGGCTGGCTGCAGGTGGCGCCGGCGGGGGACCTCGCGCCGGTGGTGGCGGCCGCGATCGAGCGCGAGGGGGCGGAGTCCGGCACGCTCTCCGGCACCATCGCCACCGCGGAGGGGCCGGTGGCGGAGTCCGTGCTGGTGGTGGAGAAGGACGGCACGCCCTTCGCCTGGACGCTGGCGCCGGAGGGATCCTACGAGATCGCCCTGCCCGCGGGCGACTGGAGCGTCTACGCCACCGCGGCGGGTCATTCGCGCTCCGCGCCACGGGAGGTGGCGCTGGAGGCGGGGGACGAGACGGAGCTCGACTTCGCCGATCTCGAGGCGCCCGGAACGCTCGACTTCGCGGTGACCGACGGCGCCGGCGCGCCGCTCGACGCGAGGATCGCCATCGCAGAGGGGCAGACGCCGCTCGTCGAGTTCCTCGGCCGGAAGACGTTCTTCACCGAGCTCGGGGAGGTGGGCGCGGCCCGGGCGTCGCTCGCGCCGGGGGACTACACCTTCACCGTGGGCCACGGGGCGGGGGTGCTCGGGCCGGCGCAGCAGGTCGGGGCCAGCGTGACCTCGGGCGAGGAGACGCCGGTGGAGGTGGCGCTCGATCTGCTGGCGCGGCCGGCGGAGCGGGGCTGGTACGCCTCCGACATGCATCACCATGCCGACCGGCTCGAGGGCACGACGCCGCCGGAATACCTGGCGCGGAGCGAGCTCGCCGCCGGGCTCGATCTGATCTTCGTCAGCGACCACGATTCGGTCGCCAACCACGAGGCGCTGGCCGGAATCGCGGAGGAGCGGGGCGTGCCGCTCATCCCGTCGATCGAGTTCTCGCCCTCCTGGGGGCATTTCAACGCCTATCCGCTGGATCCAGGCGTGCCGCTGGAGATCGACACCTCGACGGCGAGTGCGGAAGAGGTCCTCGCGGAGGCGCGGCGGATGGGGGCGGAGGCGATCCAGGCCAACCACCCGTTCATCCCCTACGGCTATCTTTCGAGCCTCGAGGCGGGGTCGGTGCCGGGCGGCTTCGCGCCGGATTTCGACCTTCTGGAGATGAACGGGCCGGAGGACGATGCGGCGGTCTTCGAGACCGCGGGGCGGCTCTGGAGCGGAGGCCAGCGCATCTTCCTCTCCGGCGGGTCGGACGCCCACGACGTCTGGACCGACGAGACCGGCGCGGCCAGGGCCTATGTCCACGTGCCGGGCGGGCTGAGCGCGGAGGGCTTCGTGGCGGGGCTGAAGGCGGGGCGGGCCTATGTCACCCGCGGGCCGCTGATCGACCCGGAGGTGGTGTTCGGCGCCACGATCCGGGACGCGCCGGGCACGGAGATGTCGCTCGCCTTCGGGCTGGTGGCGGCGAACGGGCTGAAGGCGGCGCGGCTGGTGGGACCGGAGGGCGAGATCGCCGGCCAGGGCTTCGAGGGCGCGACCGAGGCGACCGCGGAGTTCGACCTGACGATCGAGGAGCGCGGCAGCGGCCAGGACTGGGTGGCGCTCGTGGTGGAGGACGCGGCGGGCGGGATGGCCTATTCCGACCCGATCTGGATCACGCCGCTCGCGGCGGAGGATCTGCTCGGCGCGACGGAGTGAGCCACGACGGCGCGACATTGTCCCAATGTCGCGTTGCCGACCTCCCGTCCCCGCATAGGTCTGGGCGATGACCGAGCGAGCCCCCGACACCGGACCCATGCTGTTCCTGCGCGCCGTGGAGGCGGCGGGCGTGCGGGTCGCGGCCACCTGCATCCGCGCCGAGGGCGCGCCGCCGCCCCGCTTCGAGACCGACGACCGGGTCTGGGAGGCGGAACCGCTCGTCACCCGCTGCGACGCGACGCTGTGGCGGGCGGAGATGGTGCTGCCGGCGGAGCACGGGGCCTATTCCTGCGACGGGGCGCGGCACGAGGTGGCGACCGACATGGCGGGCGACCTGACCCTCGCCTTCGTCTCCTGCAACGGGCAGGAGGAGGGCGATCTCGACCGGCCGACCGGGAGCCGCAACGCGCTCTGGATCGCATCTCGCCGAGCGGATGGCGAAGGAGGACGTCCATCTGCTGCTGCATGGCGGTGACCAGATCTATGCCGACGAGGTGACGAAGGCGCACCGGCTCTCCCGCGACTGGCCCGACGACGTGCCCGCGACGCTGACGCCCGGGGAGCGCGACGAGCTCAAATCGGCGCTCGAGGACACGTTCTTCCGCCGCTACGCGGCGCAATGGGGCCAGGCGGGCTATGCCGAGGCGGTGGCGCGGACGCCCTCGCTCTGCGTCTGGGACGACCACGACATCTGCGACGGCTGGGGCTCGCTCCGGCGCCGCGCGCAGCACAGCGACGTGGCGCGAGTGCTCTTCGACGCGGCGCGGGAGGCCTACCTGCTGTTCCAGTTCGGCTGCCGCGGCGACGAGCGGCCGGAGATCTGCCTCGGCCGCGGGCGGGCGCTGAGCTGGCGGGTGGACCTGCCGGAGACGACGATCGTGGCGCCCGACCTGCGCTCCACCCGCTCCAAGACCGACGTGATGAGCGAGGAGACCTGGGCCGATTTCGAGGACGGGCTCAGGGATGCGCGGACGCGGACGCTGGTGATCTCCTCGGTCCCGGCGCTGGGGCCGCGGCTGTCGCTGGTGGAGCGGGCGATGAAGCTGACCCGGCGGATGGAGAATTACGAGGACGACCTGCGCGACCAGTGGCAGAGCTACGCCCACCGGGCGGAGTGGCAGCGCTTCCTGCGGCGCCTGATGGGGCTGCACGACCGCCCCGGCCACGCCGTCACCGTGCTGTCGGGCGAGATCCATCTGGCGATGCGCGGCACGATGACGACCGACAGCGGCGCGCTGCACCAGCTCGTCGCCTCCGGGATCACCCATCCGCCGCCGCCGAAGGCGCTGCCGGTCGCCCTCGGCCTGCTCGCGCGGCTCGGCGAGGCGCCGCTGCCGGGCCACCCGATCCGGCTCCACCCCCTGCCCGGCAAGAGCCGGCCCTACACTGCCGAGCGGAACTACCTGATGCTCACCCGGCGCGGCGGGGAATGGGGGGCGAGCTGGCAACTGGAGGAGAGCGGTGCGACCGAGCGCCTCGCGATCTGAATAAATCGGAACCAAGCGTCCGGGCGGCTCCTTGTCCGGGCGAAGCAAGCAATGGGGCCAGCCATGAAATTCACACTCTCCGTCAACGGCGGGAGCCACGCTCTCGACGTCGACCCGAGAACGACGCTGCTCGACGCGCTGCGCGACCACCTCGACCTCACCGGCTCGAAGAAGGGCTGCGACCACGGGCAATGCGGCGCCTGCACGGTGCTCGTGAACGGGCGGCGGATCAATTCCTGCCTGGCGCTCGCCGTGATGCACGAGGGCGACGAGATCACCACCATCGAGGGGCTCGGGCAGCCGGGCGCGCTGTCGCCGCTGCAGAAGGCCTTCGTGCGCCACGACGGCTACCAGTGCGGCTATTGCACGCCCGGCCAGATCGTCTCGGCGAAGGGCATGATCGACGAGTTCGGACAGGGCTGGCCCTCCTACGTCTCGGACGACCTCGAGCGGCGTGCCGGACTTCTCGGAAGCGGAGATCAAGGAGCGGATGTGCGGCAATCTCTGCCGCTG
This sequence comes from uncultured Alphaproteobacteria bacterium, assembly GCA_963776705.1. GTDB lineage: Bacteria > Pseudomonadota > Alphaproteobacteria > Rhodobacterales > Rhodobacteraceae > Palleronia. The sequence continues at coordinate 132,303 of CAVZOA010000007.1, read as the reverse complement.
CTCCGCCTATCCGGGCATCTGCGCGGCGATCCGGGACGCCGCGCCCGAAGAGGGACTCGCCGAACAGGAGGCCGCGGAATGAGGCAGTTCGACTATGTCCGCGCGAGAGCCGCTCCGACGCCATGCGCCCCGACGGGCGCCATCATCGCCGGGGGCACCAACCTGCTCGACCTGATGAAGCTGGAGGTCGAGACGCCGGAGCGGCTGATCGACGTCACCCGGCTCGACATGCGCGAGATCGAGGACCAGGAGAACTCGCTCCGGATCGGCGCGCTGGTCACCAATTCGGACCTCGCCGCGAACGAGAGGGTGCGGCACGAGTATGCGGTTCTGAGCCGCGCGCTGCTCGCCGGCGCGTCGGGACAGCTCCGCAACAAGGCGACGACGGGGGGCAACCTGCTGCAGCGCACGCGCTGCCCGTATTTCTACGACACCACGCAGCCCTGCAACAAGCGCGAGCCCGGGACGGGCTGCATGGCGATGGAGGGGGTGAACCGCATCCTCGCCGTGCTCGGCACGTCGGACAAGTGCATCGCGACGCATCCCTCCGACATGGCCGTGGCGATGCGCGTGCTCGACGCGCGGATCGAGATCGAGAGCCCCTCGGGCGAGACCAAGATGCTGACGCTCGACGAGTTCTACCTCCTGCCCGGCGACACGCCGGAGAAGGAGACCGTGCTGGAGCCCGGCGACCTGATCACCGCCGTGCACCTGCCCGAACCGCCGAAGGGCAGGCATGCCTACCGCAAGGTGCGCGACCGCGCCTCCTACGCCTTCGCGCTGGTCTCGGTGGGCGCCGTGGTGAATGTCGAGGGCGGCAAGATCACCGATGCGGCGCTGGCCTTCGGCGGGCTCGGTCCGCGGCCCTGGCGGAACGCCGAGGCGGAGGAGGTGCTGGTCGGCGAGACGCCCTCCGCATCCGTCTTCGACAAGGCCGCCGACGTGCTTCTGGCCGATGCCAGGGGCTTCGGCGGCAACGACTTCAAGATTCCGCTCGACCCGCCGCGTGCTGTCGGCGGTGCTGGGCGAGCTCACGGGAGATGTCGCAATGACCGAACACCTTAAGATGGACGCGGTGCAGCCGCGGGTTCTCGACGAGACCGGCCAGGGCGCGATCACCAGGCCGATGGACCGGCCCGAGGGGCCGCTGAAGGTCTCCGGCCGGGCGACCTACGCCGCCGAATACAAGGCCGCGAACATGGCCTACGGGGTGATGGTGCGGGCCGCGATCACCAGGGGCGGCTACAGCGTGGACGAGGAGTCGGTCCGCGACCTGCCCGGATTTCTCGGCGTCTGGACCGACCACATGGTCCGCAACGCCGCCCAGGGCACGATGAACACCAACCCGGTCCAGCCCGGGCTCAACGTGCAGTATTTCGGCCAGCCGATCGCGGTGGTCGCCGCGGAGACCTTCGAGCAGGCCCGGCACGTCGCCCAGGTGCTGAAGATCGACTATTCGCCCGAGGACGGCGCCGAGGTCGATCCCGGGACCGCGTCGCAGGTCGACCGTTCCGTGGCGCTCGACCAGGGCGACCTCGAGCAGGCGATGAAGGACGCGGCCTTCTCGGTCGATTCGACCTATACCACCAAGCCGCACAATTCCGCGCCGATGGAGCCCCATGCCTCGCTGGCGGAATGGACCGGCGAGAGGCTGGTGCTGCACGGCTCCTACCAGATGCTCGGCTACAACCGGAACGAGCTGGCCGATTCGCTTGGCATGGACGCGGAGAATGTCCGCATCCTGTCGCCTTTCGTCGGCGGCGGCTTCGGCTCGAAGCTCGGCATCGCGCCGGAGGCGATCGGCGCGGCGGTGGCGGCGAAGGCGCTGAAGCGGCCCGTGCGCTGCGTGCTGGCGCGCCAGCACGTCTTCGAGATGGTGGTGCGCCGGACCGAGACCCGGCAGCGGGTGCGGCTGGCCGCCGGCGAGGACGGGCGCCTCACCGGGCTCGGCCACGACGACTGGCAGTCGAACCTGCCCGACGAGGCCTTCTCCGAGCCGGTGACGATGGGGACGCATTTCCTCTATGGCGGCGAGAACCGCCGCTACGAGCAGTCGGTGGCGCGCATCAACCGGATGGCGGGCGGCTCGGTGCGCGCGCCCGGCGAGGCGGTGGGCATGCTGGCGCTCGAGAACGCCATGGACGAGCTTGCGGAGGCGACCGGCATCGACCCGATCGAGCTGCGCGTCCGCAACATCCCCGAGATCCATCCCGAGAGCGGCGTGCCGTATTCTTCCCGGTCGCTGGCGCAATGCCTGAAGGAGGGCGCGGCCGCCTTCGGCTGGGACAGGCGGCAGGCGCCGAAGGCGCGCCGCGAGGGCGAATGGTATGTCGGCATGGGCGTCGCGAGCGCCGCGCGGACGAACATCCTGATGGAATCGAAGGCGCGGGTTACGCTGAACCCGGACGGCTCGGCGCTGGTCGAGACCGACATGACCGATATCGGCACCGGCACCTATGCCATCCTCGGCCAGATCGCGGCGGAGATGCTCGGGATCGACCCCTCCAAGGTGACCGTCGAGCTCGGCGACACCGACCTGCCGAAAGCCTCCGGCTCGGGCGGGTCCTGGGGCGCCGCCTCGTCGGGCTCCTCGGTCTTTCTCGGCGCCAAGGCGATCCGCGCGAAGCTGGCCGAGCGGCTCGGCTGCGCGCCCGGCGAGCTGAGGCTCCAGGGCGGGATGGCGACGGGCGGCAACAACCGCCGGCCGCTGGCCGAGCTGATGGACGGGCCGATCGCCGAGGAGGGCCATATCGAGCCCGGCGCGATGTCCGACGAGGTCCACCAGGCGGGCTACGGCGCGCATTTCGCCGAGGTCGCGGTGAACGCGGTCACCGGCGAGGTGCGCATGCGCCGGGCGCTCGGGGTGATGGCCGCGGGCCGGATCCTCAACGAGAAGACGGCGGCGAGCCAGGTCCATGGCGGCATCATCTGGGGCATCGGCACGGCGCTCACCGAGGCCATCGAGCACGATCCGCGCACCGGTCACGTGGTCAACAACGACCTCGCGGAGTACCACGTGCCGGTCAATCTCGACGTGCCGGCGATCGACGTGATCTTCGTCGACGAGCGCGATGACCATGCCAACCCGATGCAGGTGAAGGGGATCGGCGAGCTCGGCCTCTCGGGCGCGGGCGCGGCGGTGACGAACGCCATCTACAATGCCTGCGGCGTGCGCGTGCGGGACTATCCGGCGACGCCGGACAGGATCTTCCCCCATCTCTGAGGCAGGGTCGGGCCGCCTCCGGGCGGCCCGCCAGGCTGCGGGTTCAGGCGTTGCGGCCGGCGCCGCGGCGGGAGAGCGCCCCGATCTCGTGGGGCAGGAGGCCGAAGAGGGACCGTCGGGGGCGCTGCGACCGGATCCGGTCGGACATCGCGCCGCTGTAGATCGCGTAATAGCCGAGCATGGCGTTTCCTTTCGCGCGTTCGGGTGTCTCCTTCGATGTCGCCCCGGCGCGGCCCGGCCACAAGCGGCGGTCCGGCACGGCCGCCATGCATGGCGCGCAGGGCTCTCGGGGCGGTTGACGCCGGCCGGCGCGGCGCCGAGATGGGCGGGCGAAGGAGACGCCGATGCCAGAGACCCGACCCGACGTGCTCGACTTCCTCACAACGCGGCGCTCGCGCCCGGCAAAGACGCTGGGCGCGCCGGTGCCGGACCGGGCGGCGCTGGAGCCGCTCCTGCGGATCGCGCTCCGCAGCCCCGACCACGGCAAGCTGGAGCCTTGGCGGCTGGTGGTGCTGGAGCGCGCGGCGCTCGGGCGGCTGGCCGATCTGGTGACGGCGCTCGGCGCGGAGGGCCGGCGGCCGCCCGAGGAGGTGGACAAGCAGCGGCTGCAATACGCCGAGGCAGGGCTCGCCGTGGCGGTGGTCTTCGCGCCGGTGGAAAGCCCCAAGATCCCCGAGGAGGAGCAGCTGCTCTCGGCCGGGGCGGTCTGCATGCAGCTGCTGAACGCGGCGCTCGCCGCGGGCTGGGGCGCGAACTGGCTCACCGGCTGGGCGACCAAGGAGACGCGCTTCCGGGCCGAGGGGCTCGGCCTCGCGCCGGGGGAGCGGATCGCGGGGCTGATCCATATCGGGACGGAACGGGTGGCGCCCCCGGAGCGGCCGCGGCCGGAGATGGGCGACAAGGTGGCCTGGGTCACGGAATGAGGTTCCTCGGAGATGTCGCCAGGGCCATCGCCCAGTTCCTCGACCCCGCCTTCCAGCGGGTGCTCTGGAGCGGCGTCGCGCTGACGCTGGGGCTCTTCGTCGGCTTCGGATACGCCGTCCTCTGGGGCCTGAACCGGCTGCTGCCCGACCGGGTGGGCCTGCCGATGGTGGGCGAGGTCGGCTGGATCGACGACCTGGCCTCGGGCGCCTCGGTGCTGGGGCTGCTGGTGCTCTCGGTGTTCCTGATGGTGCCGGTGGCCTCGGCGGTGATCGGCTTCTTCCTCGACGACGTGACCGACGCGGTGGAGGCGCGGCACTATCCGCACCTGCCGCCGGCGCCCTCGCTCTCGCTCCTCGACACGGTGCGCGACGCGGCGGGGTTCTTCGGGGTGCTGGTCGTGGCGAACATCGCCGCCTTCGCGCTCTACCTCGCCTTCGCGCCCCTCGCGCCGTTCATCTTCTACGCGATGAACGGCTTCCTGCTCGGGCGGGAATACTTCCAGCTGATCGCCGCGCGGCGGCTCGGGCGGGCGGGGGCGGCGGCGCTCAGGCGCCGCCACGGGTTACGCATCTGGGCGGCCGGATGCGTGATGGCGCTGCCGCTGACCGTGCCGGTGGTGAACCTGACCGTGCCGCTGCTCGGCGCGGCGGCCTTCACTCACCTGTATCACCGGCTTCCGAAGCCGGAGGCGACATCCGTCCGAACCAGTCGAGATCGCGCACGCCGATCCAGCCCGACAGGATCACGACGGTGACGAGACCCCAGATCGCCGTGCCCCAGAGCGTGGTCTGGATGATCTTGCGCTTCAGCGGGAAGCGCGCGGGGCTCGAGGCGTGGGTGCCGCGCTCCACCCGCCCCTCGTCGCCCTGCGTCGAGAGGCCGATTGGCAGGATGACGAAGAACACCAGGAACCAGATCACGGCATAGAGGACGATGCCGGAGGTGAGCCCCACCTCAGACCTCCTCGAGCTCGATCAGGCAGCCGTTGAAATCCTTGGGGTGCAGGAACAGGACCGGCTTGCCGTGGGCGCCGGTCCTGGGCTCGCCGTCGCCGAGCACGCGCGCCCCGCCCGCGGCGAGACGGTCGCGCGCGGCGCGGATGTCGGCCACCTCGTAGCACATGTGGTGGATGCCGCCGGCGGGGTTCTTGGCGAGGAAGCCGGCGATCGGCGAGCCCTCGCCGAGCGGGTGCAGGAGCTCGACCTTGGTGTTCGGCAGCGTCACGAAGACCACCCGCACGCCGTGATCGGGCTCGTCCTGCACCGGGCCGACCTCGGCGCCGAGCACGTCCGCGTATTGCGCCGCGGCGGCGTCGAGATCCGGCACGGCGATGGCCACGTGGTTCAGTCGTCCGATCATCGGCGGCTCCGTTCTTCCGGCGGCGGTGATATTGCGCCGCCGGGCGCGCCGCAAGCGCCCGCGGCGATTAACGGCGTCTTCACCTTGTTGCCCCCAAATTCGGGCAAATTCACGACAGGGGCAACGACCATGCCGGAACTCGACCAGGACTTCACCATCGTTCGGCGCCCGACCGCGGATCGGCCCCTGCTCGGGCAGGCCGTGCTCGTGGTGGAGGACAGCCGGCATGCCGGCGAGACGATGCGGCTCATGTGCCTGCGCGGCGGCGCGCGGGTGCGGCGCGCCGATTCGCTGCGCTCCGCCGAGAAGCATCTCAGGGTCTACCGCCCCTCCATCGTCATCGTCGATCTGGGCCTGCCGGACGGCGACGGGATGGGCCTGATCCGGACGCTGAAGGAGGGGCCGTTCGGCGTCACGGTGCTGCTCGCGGTCTCCGGGGACCCGACGCTGCAATCCGACGCGCTGGCGGCCGGGGCGGACGACTTCCTGTCGAAGCCCTTCGGCTCCGTCGCCGCGTTCCACACCGCGATCCTGTCGCGGCTCCCGCACGACGAGCGACCCAAGGGCCCGCGGCTGGTCAGCGACGAGCAGATCTCGGCGGACGAGGAGGCGCTCCGGGACGACCTGACGCTGATCGCCGACCTTCTCGGCCGCGGCGGCGACCGCGCCACCATCGCCTACGCGCTGAACTTCGCGCGGAGCCTCGCCCGTGCCACCGACGATGCCGACCTGCTCTCCGCGGTCTCGCGGGCGGAGACCGCCTTCGCCGGCGGAGAGGTGCCGAGTTTCGAGCTGGGCGGCGTCTCGGCCACCGTTCGCGACCGACTGACCGCGGCGCGGATCGCCGTCTAGAGCGCGGGATCGCGGGCCGCGAGGAGCTGTCGGGTGAGCTCCGACAGGCGGCTGCGCTGCGCGCCCCGCGCGTCGAAGTTCTCCGCGGCGAGCCAGGCGGAGAAGGCCCGGTCGAGCGCCGGCCAGTCGGCATCCGTCGCGGCGAACCAGGCGGTGTCGCGGTTGCGGCCCTTGACCACCATGTGCTGGCGGAAGACGCCCTCGTGGCTCAGCCCGAACCGCTCCGCGGCGCGCCGGGAGGGGAGGTTGGCGGCGTCGCATTTCCACTCGAAGCGGCGGTAGCCGGCGCCGAAGGCCCAGCGCATGAGCAGGATCACCGCCTCGCTCGCCTCCCGCGTCCGCTGCAGGCGGGGCGCGAAGGTCAGCCAGCCGGCCTCGATCACGCCGTGCTCGGGGATGATGCGGAGAAGCGAGAGCGAGCCGCCGAGCCGGCCGTCGGCCATGCGGACGGCGAAATGCAGCGGGTCCTCGGAAGCGCGGGCGGCGGAGAACCAGGCGCGGTAGGCCGCGGCGGAGGGGAATGGTCCCACGGGCAGGTAGCGCCACATTGCCCCCTCCCCGTCCTCGGCGAAGGCGGCGAAGAGCGCGTCGGCATGGTCGGGCGCGAAGGGGTCGAGGCGCGCGTAGCGGCCCGCGAGGGGGCTGCGGGGCGGGCGCGGCGGCGGGCGCCACTCCGCGAGGCTCACGCCGCGCCTCCCCCGTCGCGCACGAAACGGCGCGTTTCCCACGGGACCGTTGCAGAGGGTCGACATTCCCGGCGCGCCCTGTATGTTCCCGTTACGTTCACATGACACTCCCGCCAGGATCCGCCATATGTTGGACATGACCGCCGACCCGTCGCAAGACCTGATCCAGTTCCTGAACGGCGACCGGTTCGGCTGCGTGCTGGCGGATCCACCGTGGCGGTTCACCAACCGCACCGGCAAGGTCGCGCCCGAGCACCGGCGGCTGTCGCGCTATCCGACGATGACGGTGCCCGAGATCTGCGCCCTGCCGGTGGGCGATCACCTCTCCGATCGGGCGCATTGCTACATGTGGGTGCCGAACGCGCTCCTGCCCGAGGGGCTCGCGGTGCTCTCCGCCTGGGGGTTCGAGTACAAGTCGAACATCGTCTGGCACAAGGTCCGCAAGGACGGCGGCAGCGACGGGCGCGGCGTGGGGTTCTACTTCCGCAACGTGACCGAGCTGCTGCTCTTCGGCACCAGGGGCCGCGACGTGCGGACGCTGCCGCCGGGGCGGCGGCAGGTGAACATGATGCAGACCCGCAAGCGCGAGCATTCCCGCAAGCCCGACGAGCAGTACGAGCTGATCGAGGGCTGCTCCTGGGGCCCCTATCTGGAGCTCTTCGGGCGCGGCGTGCGCGAGGGCTGGACCGTCTGGGGCAACCAGGCGGAGGCGGACTGGAAGCCCTCCTGGAAGACATACGCCTACAATTCGGGCGTCGCGGCGGAGTAGATGCGGCGCGTCGAGGATGCGGTCTTCGATCCCGACGCAGCGGCGCGGCGGGTGCTGCCGGAGGATCTCGGGCAGCGCTACTCGGTGACCAGCTACCGCAGCGCGGCGGCGATCCTCGAAAGCCGGGCGCCGGACGACCTGGAGCGTATCCAGCGGATCCTGCGCGCCTTCACCATCACCGCCCGCGAGATCCGCATGCCCGGCGGCAACCGGATGGCGGCGACGCGGCGATTCGCCGACCTGGCGCTGATGGAGAGGTTCCACGAGGAGGTGCGGATCGAGGCCGACCTGCACGTGACGCTGCGCGCCGGCAAGGGGCGCGGCGCGCCGGAGATCGACCGGATCCTGCGGGAGGACTACATCCACAACCACCACGTGGATTTCTGGCGCGGGCGGGTGGCCTTCGACTACGAGTGGAATTCCAAGGACCAGACCTACGACCGCGACCTCTACGCCTTCCGCTCCTTCTTCGAGGCCGGGGTGATCGATGTGGGCGTGATCGTGACGCGGGAACTCTCCAACGACTTCTTCGCCGGGCTCGGACCGGCGCTGCGGAAGGACGGGACGGAGGCGGCGACCAGCGTGGCGGCGAAGTTCGGCGCCTCGACCACCGGCACCCACAAGCTCATCAGCCGGATCGCGGCGGGCCGCTCGGGCGGCTGCCCGGTGCTGGTCTTCGGCATCCTGCCGGGGAACGTGCGCGGAGAATGAAGGCGGAACCCCGCCTCCGGCGCAACGGTTTTCAAGGTCAGGCAAAGGAGGGGAGAGGACATGCCCGACATCTACGAGGCGATCAAGGCGGACCACGACGACCACCGCGCCCTGCTCGACCGGATCGCCGACACGACGGGGGCGAGCGAGGACCGCCGGGAGGCGTGGCAGACGTTCTACCGCGAGGTGAAGAGCCACGCCGCCGCCGAGGAGGAGACGTTCTATTCCAAGCTCATCTCGAAGACCTGGGGACAGGACGCGGCGCGCCATTCGGTCCATGAGCACCAGCAGCTCGACGACCTGATGGAGGAGCTGAACGGGAGGGAGATGTCCTCCCCCGGCTGGCTCGAGAGGTTCCACCGGCTCGACCACGATTACCGCCACCATATCGACGAGGAGGAGGACGAGGTCTTCGCCCGGGCCCGCGAGGAGATCCCGGCGGAGGAGATCGACGGCTACGGCGACCGCTTCCTCAAGCGCAAGCAGGAGGAGCGCGGCCTGGTGGCGGAGAAGAAGGCCGACAGCCTGGAGGATTGACGTCGCCGGTCAGGCGGGCGGTGCGCCATCGGCTTGCAGCGCCGAGGACCGGGCGAGGGCGATCACGTCTCGCGCGGCAGCACGCGGAGGCCGAGCTCGCGGAGCTGCTCGCCCGTGGGCTCGGAGGGCGCGCCCATCATCAGGTCCTGCGCCTGCTGGTTCATCGGGAACATGATCACCTCGCGGATGTTCTGCTCGTCGGCCAGCAACATCACCATCCGGTCGATGCCGGCCGCGCAGCCGCCATGCGGAGGCGCGCCGTACCGGAAGGCGGTGACCATGCCGCCGAACCGCGACCGGACCTCCTCCTCGGAATAGCCCGCCAGCGCGAAGGCGCGGAACATGATCTCCGGGCGGTGGTTGCGGATCGCGCCCGAGACGAGTTCGGACCCGTTGCAGGCGAGGTCGTACTGGAACCCCTTCACCTCCAGCGGGTCGCCCTCGAGCGCCTCCATGCCCCCCTGCGGCATGGAGAACGGGTTGTGGGAGAAGTCCACGCGGCCCTCGTCGTCCCTCTCGTAGAGCGGGAAGTCGACGATCCAGGCGAAGGCGAAGCGGTCCTGCTCGGTGAGGCCCAGCTCGTCGCCGATGACGGTGCGGGCGCGTCCGGCGACGCCCTCGAAATCGGACGGACGCCCGCCGAGGAAGAAGGCGGCGTCGCCCTTTCCGAGCCCGAGCTGCCGGCGGATCGCCTCGGTGCGCTCCGGGCCGATGTTCTTGGCGAGGGGTCCGGCGGCCTCGACGCCGCTCTCGCCGTCGCGCCAGAAGATGTAGCCCATCCCCGGCAGGCCCTCGCCCTGCGCGAACTTGTTCATCCGGTCGCAGAACTTGCGGCTGCCGCCCGTGGGCGCGGGGATGGCGCGCACTTCCGTGCCGTCCTTCTCCAGCAGGTCGGCGAAGATCTTGAAGCCCGATCCGGCGAAGTGCCCCGAGACCACCTGCATCTCGATCGGGTTGCGGAGGTCGGGCTTGTCGGTGCCGTATTTCAGCATCGCGTCGGCATAGGTGATCCGCGGGAAGACCCGGTCGACCGTGCGGCCGCCGCCGAAGCGCTCGAAGCAGCCGCGCACGACGGGCTCGATGGCGGCGAAGACGTCCTCCTGGGTAACGAAGGACATTTCCATGTCGAGCTGGTAGAAGTCGGTGGGCGAGCGGTCGGCGCGCGGATCCTCGTCGCGGAAGCAGGGCGCGATCTGGAAATACCTGTCGAAGCCCGAAACCATGATCAGCTGCTTGAACTGCTGCGGCGCCTGCGGCAGCGCGTAGAACTTGCCCGGATGGAGGCGCGAGGGCACGAGGAAGTCGCGCGCGCCCTCGGGGCTGGAGGCGGTCAGGATCGGCGTCTGGTATTCCTGGAAGCCCTGCCCCCACATCCGCTCGCGAAGGTCGCGCACGACGTCGGAGCGCAGCACCATGTTGGCGTGCAGCGTCTCGCGGCGGAGGTCGAGGAAGCGGTAGCGCAGGCGCGTCTCCTCGGGATAGTCGGGCTCGCCGAAGACCGGCAGCGGCAGCTCGCCCGCCCGTCCGAGGACCTCGAGCGCCTCGATGAAGACCTCGATCTCGCCGGTGGGCAGCTTCGGGTTGACGAGGCGGTCGTCGCGCGCGAGCACCCGGCCGTCGATGCGGATGCACCATTCCGAACGCACCTTCTCGACCTCCGCGAAGGCCGCCGAATCGGGATCGCAGATCACCTGGGTGATGCCGGAATGGTCGCGCAGGTCGATGAACAGCACGCCGCCGTGGTCGCGCACGCGGTGCACCCAGCCGGAGAGGCGCACGGTCTCGCCTACGTTGCCGCGGTCGAGCGCGGCGCAGGTATGGCTGCGATAGGCGTGCATTCGAGGCTCCTTGAAGGGTTGCCCGCGCGATACACATGGGCCGCCCCTGGAAGTCAAGCGGGGCGCTAGCGGCTTGACGCCGGGCCGGAAAGTTTCAGTCTTAGGACCCTGTGAGGCTACGCGAGTTCGGGGGGGGGCGATGGTGATCGCCCGGTTGAGAAGGGGGTCGGGTCAATGTTGCAGAGGCCGGTATTCGAGAACGATGCGGATCACGTGCCTGCCGCGGGGGGCGGGTCGATCTGGGAGAAGCTAGTCGAGCGTCTCGTCCACGCGATGGTCGCGGACGGAACGCTGGTGCTGACGCTGCCGTCCGGCCGGATGGTGCGGGCCGGATCGGGCCATCCCGAGATCCACGCGACGGTGCACGACAGCTCGGCGCTGAAGCGAATAATGCGGAACCCCGATCTCGGTGTCGCCGAGGCCTACATGGACAAGCAGGTGACCATCGAGGGCGACGACCTGCGGGGCTTCCTGGGCCTCGTGCTGGCGAACATGCGCGAGGGCCGGTCGAACTGGGTCTTCGAGACCCAGGAGGCGCTCGGGCGGCGGATCCGGTGGCTGACGCAGTTCAACAACCCGCTCACCGCCCGCAAGAACGTGGCGCATCACTACGACCTCTCGGCGGAACTCTACGACATCTTCCTCGACGCCGACCGGCAATACAGCTGCGCCTATTTCGTCACCGACGACGACACGCTCGAGGAGGCGCAGGAGAACAAGAAGCGCCACATCGCCAGGAAGCTTTTGATCGAGCCCGGCATGCGCGTGCTCGACATCGGCTGCGGCTGGGGCGGCATGGCGCTGACGCTGGCGCGCGATTTCGGTGCCCATGTGGTGGGCGTGACGCTCTCCGAGGAACAGCACCGGATCGCCACCGAGCGCGCCGAGGAGGCCGGGCTCGCGGACCGGATCGACATCCGCATCGAGGATTACCGCGACATCGACGAGAGCTTCGACCGGATCGTCTCGGTGGGCATGTTCGAACATGTCGGCCAGCCGCAATACGACACCTATTTCGCCAGGTGCCGGGAGATGCTGACCGAGGACGGCATCGCGCTCGTCCACACGATCGGGCGGGCCAACCCGCCGGGCATCACCTCGCATTTCATCGACAAGTACATCTTCCCCGGCGGCTACCTGCCCGCCCTGTCGGAAGTCTCGGAGGCGATCGAGCGGCAGGGCCTGTTCCTCACCGACCTTGAGGTGCTGCGGCTGCACTACGCCAAGACGCTCCGGGCCTGGTGCGACCGCTTCGAGGCCGGGATCGAGGAGGCGCGCGCCCTCTACGACGAGCGCTTCTGCCGGATGTGGCGCTACTACCTGGTGGCCTCGGAGATGGCCTTCGTGCACGGCAACCAGATCGTCTTCCAGGCGCAGCTCTCTCGGAAGAACGACGCGGTGCCGATCACGCGGGACTACCTCTACACCTGAGCGGCCCTCGCGGCCGGTGCGATCGGGGCGGGCCTTGCGGCCTGTACGATCAGGCGGGCCTTGCGGCCCGACCGGCCTTGCGTATAACCCGCGGGCGTTTGCCCCGGGGAGCCCGCCACCATGCCGAAACGCGCCGATATCGCCTCCATCATGATCATCGGCGCCGGCCCCATCATCATCGGGCAGGCCTGCGAGTTCGACTATTCCGGCGCCCAGGCCTGCAAGGCGCTCCGCGAGGAGGGCTACCGCGTCATCCTCGTCAACTCGAACCCGGCGACGATCATGACCGATCCGGGCCTCGCCGACGCCACCTATATCGAGCCGATCACGCCCGACGTGGTGGCCAGGATCGTCGCCAAGGAGAAGCCCGACGCGCTGTTGCCGACGATGGGCGGGCAGACCGGGCTCAACACCGCGCTGAAGCTCGAGGAGATGGGCGTGCTGGCCGAGCACGGGGTGGAACTCATCGGCGCCAACCGCGCGGCCATCGAGAAGGCCGAGGATCGCGGCCTCTTCCGCGAGGCGATGGCGCGGATCGGGCTCGAGAACCCGCGCGCCACCATCGTCTCGGCGCCGAAGGTCGAGGGCGGGTTCGACGTCCGGGCCGGGGTCCAGACGGCGATGGAGGCGCTCGAGGATATCGGCCTGCCGGCGATCATCCGCCCGGCCTACACGCTCGGCGGCACGGGCGGCGGGGTCGCCTACAACCGCGAGGACTATGCCCGCTACGTGAGCTCCGGCATGCATGCCTCGCCGGTGGCACAGGTGCTCGTGGACGAGAGCCTGCTCGGCTGGAAGGAATTCGAGATGGAGGTGGTCCGGGATCGCAACGACAACGCGATCATCGTCTGCGCCATCGAGAACGTGGACCCGATGGGCGTCCATACCGGCGATTCGATCACCGTCGCCCCGGCGCTGACCCTGACCGACCGGGAATACCAGCGGATGCGCGCCGCCTCCATCGCCGTGCTGCGCGAGATCGGCGTGGAGACCGGCGGCTCGAACGTGCAATGGGCGGTGAACCCCGAGGACGGGCGCATGGTCGTCATCGAGATGAACCCGCGGGTCTCGCGCTCCTCGGCGCTGGCCTCCAAGGCCACCGGCTTCCCGATCGCCAAGATCGCCGCGAAGCTCGCCGTGGGCTACACGCTCGACGAGCTCGACAACGACATCACCGGGGTGACGCCGGCCTCCTTCGAGCCGGCGATCGACTACGTGGTGACGAAGATCCCGCGCTTCGCCTTCGAGAAGTTCCCGGGCGCGCAGAACGACCTGACCACGGCGATGAAGTCGGTGGGCGAGGCGATGGCGATCGGGCGGACCTTCCACGAATCGGTGCAGAAGGCGCTCGCCTCGACGGAGACCGGGCTCTCTGGCTTCGACGAGATCGCCATCCCCGGTCTCGCGCCCGACGCCGAGCCGGGCAGCCCCGAGGCGCGCGCGGCGATCACCAAGGCGCTCGCCCGGCAGACGCCGGACCGGCTGCGCTATGTCGCCCAGGCGATGCGGCTCGGCGTGGGTCTCTCCGACATCCGGGCGGTGACGAAATACGATCCCTGGTTCCTCGCCCGGATCGGGGAGATCGTGGAGACCGAGGAGCGGGTCAGGAAGGAGGGCCTGCCGCGCGACGGGGAGGGGCTGCGCGAACTGAAGATGATGGGCTTCACCGATGCCCGGCTCGCCGCGCTCACCGGCCGGGACGAGGCCAATGTGCGCCGCGCGCGCGCCAATCTGGGCGTCACCGCGGTCTTCAAGCGGATCGACACCTGCGCGGCGGAGTTCGAGGCCCAGACGCCCTACATGTACTCGACCTACGAGGCGCCGATGATGGGCGACGTCGAGGACGAGGCGCGGCCCTCGGGCCGCGAGAAGGTGGTGATCCTCGGCGGCGGCCCGAACCGGATCGGCCAGGGGATCGAGTTCGACTATTGCTGCGTCCACGCCTGCTACGCGCTCAGCGGGGCGGGCTACGAGACCATCATGATCAATTGCAACCCGGAGACGGTCTCGACCGATTACGACACCTCCGACCGGCTCTATTTCGAGCCGCTGACGCTCGAGCATGTCATGGAGATCCTGCGGGTGGAGCGGGAGAACGGCACGCTGAAGGGCGTGATCGTGCAGTTCGGCGGCCAGACGCCGCTGAAGCTCGCCAACGACCTCGAGGCCGCGGGAATCCCGATCCTCGGCACGACGCCGGACGCCATCGACCTCGCCGAGGACCGCGAGCGGTTTCAGGCGATGCTGACCAAGCTGGGGCTGAAGCAGCCCAAGAACGCCCTCGCCCGCTCCGACGCGCAGGCCGTCGAGATGGCCCGGGAGGTTGGTTTCCCGCTGGTCATCCGCCCCTCCTACGTGCTGGGCGGCCGGGCGATGGAGATCGTGCGCGACGAGGACCATCTGAAGCGCTACATCCGCGACGCGGTGGACGTGTCGGGCAGGAACCCGGTGCTTCTGGACAGCTATCTCTCCGGCGCGGTGGAGGTGGACCTCGACTGCCTGAGCGACGGCACGGACGTGCATGTCGCCGGGGTCATGCAGCATATCGAGGAGGCGGGCGTCCATTCGGGCGATTCGGCCTGCTCGCTGCCGCCCTACACCCTCTCGCGCGGGCTCGTCGAGGAGATGGAGCGGCAGGCCAAGGCGATGGCGCTGGAGCTCGGCGTCGTCGGGCTGATGAACGTGCAGTTCGCGGTGAAGGACGAGGAGATCCACGTGCTCGAGGTGAACCCGCGCGCCTCCCGCACCGTGCCCTTCGTGGCCAAGGCGACCGATTCGGCCATCGCCTCGATCGCCGCGCGGCTGATGGCGGGCGAGAAGCTCGCCGACTTCCCGATGCGCGCCCCCTACCCGGACGGGACGGGTCCGGGCGAGACGGTGCCGATCGCCGACCCGATGACCCTCGCCGATCCGGACATGCCCTGGTTCTCGGTCAAGGAATCGGTGCTTCCCTTCGCCCGCTTCCCGGGCGTCGACACGCTTCTGGGGCCGGAAATGCGCTCCACCGGCGAGGTCATGGGCTGGGACCGGGACTTCGCCACCGCCTTCCTCAAGGCGCAGATGGGCGCCGGCGTGGAGCTGCCGTCGGGGGGCACCGTGTTCCTGTCGATCAAGGAGGCCGACAAGACGCCGGAGCTCCTGGAGACGGCGCGCATCCTCACCGAGCTCGGCCTGTCGATCCGCGCCACGGACGGAACCCATCGCTTCCTCACCGCGCACGACATCCCGAGCGAGAAGGTCAACAAGGTCTACGAGGGCGGGCGCACCATCGTCGACATCATGAAGGACGGCGGCATCGACCTGGTGATGAATACCACCGAGGGCGCGCAGGCGGTGGAGGACAGCCGCTCGATCCGCGCCGCGGCGCTCACCGACCGCATCCCCTACTACACCACGCTCGCGGCCTCCCACGCCGCGGCGCAGGCGATGCAGGCGCGGCGCAGGGGCGAGATCGAGGTCAGGAGCCTGCAGGGCTGATCCCGGCGCGCGCGGCCCGCGGCGACATAAGCACTTATAGACCTGGCCGATTCGCCGGGCTGCTCCGCGGAGGAATGGAACCTGCCCGGGCCGGGTGACCGTTCCCGGTCCGAAACCACAACGGAGGACGCCCATGTCCGAGCTCGGATTGCCGATCATCGACGACACCGTGAACCAGACCAACCGCTGGCTGAACCGGCTCGGCGAGCGGCTGGGCGTCGCGGACCAGCACGCCTATCACACGCTGCGCGCCGGGCTGCACACGCTGCGCGACCGGCTGCCGGTGGACCAGGCGGCGGCGCTCGGCGCGCAGTTCCCGCATCTCGTGCGCGGCATCTACTACGAGAACTGGTGCCCGGCCGACGTGCCGATGACGCTGCGCTCGACGGGACAGTACACCGAGGAGCTTCGCGGCCGTCTCGCGGACGAGACGGACCCGGATCCGGAGACCGCCGCGCGGGCGGTGTTCTGGCTGCTGAAATCGGAATGCGACGCCGGGATCATGGGCAAGATCCGCGGCGCCCTGCCCGGCGACGTGGCCGAAGAACTCTACGACGCCGCCTGACCCCTGCGCCTGCGCCCGCCCCCTTGGCAGGCCGGGCGGGGCGGGCTACCGGCTCGGGGCATGGCGAAGCTCCATTTCCACTATTCGACGATGAATGCGGGGAAATCGACCCTGCTGCTGCAGGCCTCTCACAATTACAACGAGCGCGGCATGGCCACACGCCTGCTGACGGCGCGGATCGACGACCGCGCCGGGCCGGGGCGCATCGGCAGCCGAATCGGCATCGGCGCGGAGGCCGCGACCTACGGGCCGGAGGACGATCTCCACGGTCTCGCCGAGGGCTGGCTGGCCGAGGCGCCTTTCGCCTGCCTCTTCGTCGACGAGGCGCAGTTCCTGACCGAGGCCCAGGCCTGGGACCTCGCCCGGGTGGTCGACGATCTCGACGTGCCGGTGATGTGCTACGGCCTGCGCGTCGACTTCCGGGGCCGGCTCTTCCCGGGCTCGGCGGCGCTGCTGGCCTGGGCCGACGAGCTGCGCGAGGTGCGCACCATCTGCCATTGCGGGCGCAAGGCGACGATGGTCGTCCGCCGCGGCCCCGACGGGCGGGCGCTGCGGGAAGGCGCGCAGGTGCAGGTGGGCGGCAACGAGACCTATTCGTCGCTCTGCCGCAGGCACTGGCGGGCGGAGATGGGTCAGTAGAGGCGCCCGCCGAGCGGCACCTCCGCGTCGGGCCCGACCAGCACCACCTCGCCGTCGGCATCGGGGACGCCGAGCACCAGCACTTCCGACAGGCTGGGGCCGATCTGGCGGGGCGGGAAGTTCACCACCGCGAGCACCTGCCGTCCGACGAGATCCTCGGGCGCGTAGTGGCGGGTGATCTGGGCGGAACTGCGCTTCACCCCGACATCGCCGCCGAAATCGACGCGGAGCTTCAGCGCCGGCTTGCGGGCCTCGGGGAAGGGCTCGGCCGCGACGATCCGGCCGACACGGATGTCGACCCTGCGGAAATCGTCGAACCCGATCCTCATTTCCCGAGCTCGCGCGAGCGCTCGGCCGCCGCGCAGACGGTGCGGCGCACCAGATCGCCGAGCTCCTCCGTCAGGACGGCCAGGCCGGCCTCCGTGGTGCCGCTCGGCGAGGTGACGTCCCGCCGGAGCTCGCCCGGATCCTTGGGGCTGTCCTCGGCGAGCTGGCCGGCGCCGCCGACGGTGGCCTTGGCGAGCGCCAGCGCGAGATCGGGGGCGAGCCCCTGCCCCTCGCCGGCCTTGGCGAGGCATTCGATCATGTGGAAGACATAGGCCGGACCCGAGCCGGAGATCGCCGTGACGGCGTCCATCTGCTGCTCGCTCTCGAGGCGGACCACCTGGCCGATGGCGCCGAGCAGCCGCTCGGCGAGATCGAGCGAGGGCGCGCCCTCCGCATTCGCCGCGAGCGCGGTGACGCCGCGCCCGATCGCGGCGGGGGTGTTGGGCATCGCCCGGATCACCGGCGTGCCGGCGCCGAAGACGGTCTCGAAATGGCGGATGGTCACCCCCGCCGCGATCGACAGGACCACCGTGTCGCCGCCGCCGAAGGCGGTGATCTGCGGCAGAGCCTCGCTCATCATCTGCGGCTTCACCGCCACCATGACGAGGCCCGGCTTTTCGGGGAGGCCGTCGTTCAGATGCAGCCCGTCCTGCTCCCGCAGCCAGTCCGAGGGCTTGGGGTCGACGATCCAGACATCTCCGGGCTCGAGCGCGCCCCTGAGCCAGCCCTCGAGCATCGCCGAGCCCATCTTGCCGCAGCCGAGCATCACCAGCCCGCGGCGCTTCAGCGTCTCCATGTCCATCGCGCATTCCCCCGTTCAGCCGGGGTCAGGGGATCACGTCGGGCCGGGGCGTTCAACGCCCCGGACGGAGAATGTGGCCGGGTCAGGCGCGGCCGTAGGCTTCCGCGATCGCGACCTGCATGGCGTCCGCGGGGGAGCGGTCGCCCCAGCAGACGAGCTGGAAGGCGGGATAGAACCGCTCCGCGTTGCGGATCGCGGCGTCGATCATCCGGTCGATCTGCTCGGGCGCGGCGATCTGGCCGCCCGAGAGCGACAACCCGTAGCGGTAGACCATGAGCTTCGCCTCCTCCCACAGGGTGAAGGCGCCGAGCCAGCAGCGGTCGTTGGCGGCGTTCAGGACCTCGAAGAGCTCCGGCCGGCGCTCGGCCGGCGGCTCCATGTCGAAGGTGCAGACGAGTCGCAGCGTCTCGTCGCTCGGCGCCCAGGCGAGGGTGAGGGCGTAGGTGCGCCACTGGCCCTGCACGGACATGGCGATCTGGTCCTCAGCGACCCGGTCGAACTCCCAGTCGTGGTGTTCGGCCAGGGTCTCCACGATGTCGATCGGATCGATATCGTCGGTCCGGAAATACTGCTCTGTCAGCGACATGGCGCCCTCTTCGGTTGTCCCTCCGGCGCGCGGTCTGTCGCCCGGAGGGCTCGGTACCTGATCGAGGCGGAGGGTTGGGTCCCCCTCTCTCCTCTGCGGCTATCGTGTGGTGTGCGGATGGAGCTGTAAAGCGAATATTTGCTAATTTACTCCACGAAGTTGTGGATAGCGCGCGACGGCACACCATATCTGCGATTCGTCAAACAAAACTTTCGTGACAAGGGTTTACAGGGATTTCCGCGCGCGGAGCGCAGCGCCGATCGTGCCATCGTCGAGATAGTCGAGCTCGCCGCCCACGGGCACGCCCTGCGCGAGAGAGGTCAGCCGAACCCCGCCGCGCTGCCGCAGCCGGTCGGCGATGTAATGGGCGGTGGTCTGGCCGTCGACCGTGGCGCCGAGGGCCAGGATCACCTCGGTGATCCCCTCCTCGGGGATACGCGCCTCGAGCCGCGGGATCCGCAGGTCCTCCGGCCCGACGGCATCGAGCGCCGACAGCGTGCCGCCGAGGACGTGGTAGCGGCCGGAGAACACGCCCGACCGCTCCATCGCCCAGAGATCGGCGACGTCCTCGACGACGCAGATCTCGCCCGTCGCGCGCTTCTCCGACCGGCAGATGGCGCAGACGTCCTCGGTGCCGACATTGCCGCAGACGAGGCAGTCGCGCACCTCCTCCGACACCTCCTGCAGCGCGCGGGCGAGGGGGCGCATGAGCTGGGCGCGCTTCTTGACGAGATGCAGGACGGCGCGCCGGGCCGAACGCGGGCCGAGGCCGGGAAGCCGGGCCATCAGGTCGATCAGCGCCTGGATGTCGTTCGGGCCGGACAAGGGCCGGCTCAGAACGGCAGCTTCATGCCCGGTGGCAGGCCGAGCCCGTCGGTCAGCTTCTGGATCTCTTCCTGGGAGCGGTCGGAGGCCTTCTGCTGGGCGTCCTTGATGGCGGCGAGGATCAGGTCCTCGACGACCTCCTTCTCGTCGGCATTGAAGATCGAGGGATCGATGTCGAGCCCCACGAGCTCGCCCTTGGCGGTGGAGGTCGCCTTGACCATCCCGGCCCCGGATTCGCCGGTGACCATGACGGAGCGCAACTCGTCCTGCAGGGCCTCCATCTTGCCCTGCATCTCCTGCGCGGCCTTCATCATCTTGCCCATATCGCCGAAGCCGCCCAAACCCTTGAACATGTCCGTCTCCCGAATGTCGCGTGCCGTCTCGAGATACGGAGCGTCCGGCCGTGGCGCAAGGTGCCGGGCCCGGCGGATCGCGGCGCCGCCCCGCCCGGCGGTCGGGCGGGGCGGCCCGGGACCGGTCAGGTGATGCCGAGCAGCGACAGGATGATGATGACGATGACGACCAGACCGACGATGTAGATAATGCGGTTCACGAAACTTGCTCCTCCAGTAATCACGGGCCGGTGACCCGGGTCCAATACACTTCGGCCTCTCTGACCGAGAAGAAAGGGGCAAGGCAGAATTTTTTCGTTTGAGACGGGACGTTTCGCCGTCTTCCGGGCGCGGCGTCACTCCTCCGCGAAGGGATCCCAGTCGTCGTCGGCCTCCGGCAGGGCGTCCTGCGCGGCCTCGGCGGCGATCTGCTCCGGCGTCCGGATATCGACGATGCGCGCCTCGGGGAAGGCGGCGACAACCGCCTTCATCATCGGGTGATCCATCGCCCGGCGGCGGAGATCGGCGGCCTCGGCATCGCGGTCCTCGGCGATGGTGGGCCGGCCGCCCTCGCTCACCACCGACACCGCCCAGCGCACCCCCGTCCAGCGCTGGAGCGCGCCCGAGAGCCGCGCGGCGAGGTCTGGCGGCGCGCTCTCCGCCGGTTCGAACTCGATCCGGCCCGGGGCGTAGCGGACCAGGCGCAGGCCGGTCTCCACGTCGATCAGGAGCTTGGCGTCGCGATTGGCGCGGACGAGCTCGACCACCTGGGCGAAGGTCCGGTAGCGCGAGAGCGCCTCCCCGGGCTGCGCCGCCAGGGCCGTGGCCGGGCCGCCCCCGCCGCCGGTCGGAGCGGAGGATGAGGGAGCCGGCGCGGAGCCGGTCTCCCCCGGCGGGCCGTCCTTCAGGCGGCGCACGAGATCGCCGGGCGGCGGCAGCTCGGCGACGTGGGTGAGCCGGATCACCGCCATCTCGGCTGCCATCATCGCGTTCGGCGCGGCGGAGACCTCCTCCAGCGCCTTCAGCAGCATCTGCCACATCCGCGTCAGGCTCCGCATCGGCAGGCGCTCGGCCATGTCGCGGCCGCGGCCGCGCTCGTCGGGGCCGATCGTGGGATCCTCCACCGCCTCCGGGGTGATCTTCACGACGCTGATCCAGTGGGTGATCTCCGCGAGGTCGCGCAGGATCGCCAGCGGGTCGGCGCCGTCGGCGTATTGTCCCGCGATCTCGGCCAAGCCGGCGGCCGCGTCGCCGCGCATGATCATGTCGAAGAGGTCGAGCACCCGGCCCCGGTCCGCGAGACCCAGCATGGCACGGACCTCCTCGGCCGTGGCCCGCCCCTGGCCGTGGGCGATCGCCTGGTCGAGGAGCGAGAGCGCGTCGCGCACCGACCCCTCCGCGGCGCGGGTCAGGAGCGCCAGCGCGTCGGCGCCGACCTCCGCGCCCTCCCGCGCGGCGATGCCCTGCAGATGAGCGATCATCGTCTCGGGCTCGATCCGGCGCAGGTCGAATCGCTGGCAGCGCGACAGGACGGTGACCGGCACCTTGCGGATCTCGGTGGTCGCGAAGATGAACTTCACGTGGGCGGGGGGTTCCTCCAGCGTCTTCAGGAGCGCGTTGAACGCGCTCGTCGACAGCATGTGGACCTCGTCGATGATGTAGATCTTGTAGCGCGCGGAAGCCGGCGCGTACTGGACCGAGTTGATGATGCTGTCGCGGATGTCGCCGACGCCGGTCTGGGAGGCGCCGTCCATCTCCAGCACGTCCACGTGGCGTCCCTCGGCGATCGCCCGGCAGGGCTCGCATTCGCCGCAGGGGCTGACCGTCGGACCGCCCTGCCCGTCCGGGCCGACGCAGTTCATCCCCTTGGCGATGATGCGCGCGGTGGTGGTCTTGCCGGTGCCGCGAATGCCGGTGAGGATGAAGGCCTGCGCGATCCGGTCGGCGGCGAAGGCGTTCTTCAGGACCCGGACCATCGCGTCCTGACCAATCAGGTCGGCGAAGGTGGCGGGGCGGTATTTCCGGGCGAGCACCTGGTAGGGGGCGTCGGTCATGTCACCTCGGCGGCAAGCGGATGGGGGGACCCTAGCGCCTCCGGCATGCCGCAGCCAGAGGCGGAACGCGACCGTCAGCCGAGCCGATCCGGAAGGGCGCGGCCGCGCAACGCCTCGGCGGCCGGCTGCGGGCGCTTGCCCTCCCGCTGGAGTTCGAGGATTTCGACGGCCCCCGCGCCGCAGGCGACGACGGCCGGGCCGATCACCTTTCCGGGGTCGCCCTCCCCCGCGACGCGGCGCGAGCGGAGGATCTTCAGCCGCGCGCCCTCGGCCTCGCACCAGGCGCCGGGAAAGGGCGACAGGCCGCGGATCCGCCGGTCGACCTCGGTGGCGGGGGCGGACCAGTCGATCCGGGCCTCGGACTTCCGCACCTTCTCGGCATAGGTCGCGCCGGTCTCGGGCTGGGCGGTCTCGGGGAGCGCGCCGAGCCGGCCCGTCGCGGTGACGATCAGCTCCGCGCCGAGACCCGCCAGGCGGTCGTGAAGGTCGCCGGCGGTGTCCTCCGCCCCGATCGGCGTCTCGGCGCGCAGGAGAACAGGGCCGGTGTCGAGCCCCGCCTCCATCCGCATGATGCACACGCCCGTCTCCGCATCCCCCGCCATCACCGCGCGCTGGATCGGCGCCGCGCCGCGCCAGCGCGGCAGGAGCGAGGCGTGGATGTTGAGGCAGCCCCGGGCGGGCGCGTCGAGCACCGCCTGCGGCAGGATCAGGCCGTAGGCGACCACCACCGCCAGATCGGCGCCGAGGGCGGCGAGGGCCGCCTGTTCCGCGGCGCCCCTGAGCGAGACCGGGTGGCGGACGGCGATGCCCAGCGCCTCGGCCGCGACCTGCACCGGCGAGGGCCGGTCGCGCTTGCCCCGTCCCGCGGGGCGCGGGGGCTGGGTATAGGCGCAGGCGATCTCGTGCCCGGCGCGGTGGAGCGCCTCCAGCGCGGGGACCGAGAAACCGGGCGTTCCCATGAAGATCAGTCGCATCGGCGCCTCCGTCGGATCGGGCGCGACCTAGGCCCCTGCCCTGGCGGGCGCAAGCTCAGCCGCGCCGGCGGGCCTTGCGCAGCACCATGTCGCGCTTCACCCGGCTCAGCCGGTCGACGTAGAGCCGCCCCTCCAGATGGTCGATCTGGTGCTGCACGCTCGTCGCCCAGAGCTGCGCGAAATCGCGCTCCTCGGTCTCCGCGGCGGCGTTCAGAAAGCGCACGGTCACCGCGCGGGGCCGCATCACCTTCGCCGAGACGCCCGGCAGGTTGGGACTCGCCTCCTCCTGTGTCCGCGGCTCGGTGCTGGCGTGCAGGATCTCGGGGTTGGCCATGCGGATCGCCCGGCCGCGCTCGTCGGAGGCGTCGATCACGGCGAGTCGCAGCATCACGCCGATCTGCGGCGCGGCGAGGCCCAGCCCCGGCATCGCCTCCATCGTTTCCACCATGTCGTCCCAGACAAGGCGGATCGCGTCGGTGATCTCCGCCACCGGCCCGGCGGGCGTGCGGAGCCGCCGGTCGGGCCACATGACGAAGGGGCGGACGGCCATCAGACCGTCCGGGCGTCGAGCCGGTCGGCGAGGTAGCCTTCGGCGGAGGGCTTGCCCCGCATCATGTGCCGCACCCAGGCGTCGCGCTCGTGGGCGAGGACCGCCAGCTCCCAGACGCAGGCGGTGAGCGGCCGGTGATCGACGGGCACGAAGCCGGCGCCGGCATCGTGGCTCAGGCGCTGGCAGAGGATGTCGCCATGCGCCCACCAGTCCATCAGGAGCCAGGTGCCGGCCTCGCCGTCATGCACCACCGCGAAGCCCAGATCGTGCGACCCGCCCTCCCCCTCGGCCTCCGCCGCCATGCGCCCGGCCGCGGCGCGTGCGCCTGCAAGACACGGCTCGTCCATGGGAGCGGGACCGATATGGCAGGGCTTCACCCGGATCGGACCGATGCGCCACATCGGCAGATGTCGCAGGGCGCGCGGCGCGTAGACGGGAGGCGGGGTCACGCCCGGGTCTTCTCGCGCTTCAGCTTCTGCATCTTGCGGGTGATCATCTGCCGCCGCATGGGCTTCAGGTAGTCGATGAAGAGCCTGCCGTTCAGGTGGTCGATCTCGTGCTGGACGCAGACCGCCCAGAGATCGGCGAAGCGGTCGCGCTGACGGTTGCCGTCGAGATCGGTCCAGCTCACCTCCACCTCGGCCGGCCGCTCGACATCGGCGTATTGCTCGGGGATCGACAGGCAGCCCTCCTCGTAGGTGGAGGTCTCCTCCGAGGACCACTCCACCACCGGGTCGATCAGCGCCATCGGGCGCGGCGCGGCGCCCTCCTCCTTCACGCAATCCATGACGAGCAGGCGCTTCAGCACGCCGAGCTGCGGCGCCGCGAGGCCGATGCCGGGCGCGTCGTACATGGTCTCGAACATGTCGGCCGCGAGGTCGCGGATCTCGTCCGTGGGCGTGCCGATCTCGGGGGCCACGGTCTTCAGCCGCGGATCGGGGTGGATGAGGATGGCGCGGATCGTCATGGGCCGCGATTTAGGGACAAGACGCGCGCGGCGCAATCGCCTTGCAGTGATCCGTCGGGGACTTAGCTTGCCCGACGACATCAGGAGGCGGCATGAGTTTCGACGAGATCATCGACCGGCGCGGCACCCATTCGCAGAAATGGGACCGGATGCAGTCGCTCTACGGCATCCCGCCCGAGGAGGGGCTGGCGATGTGGGTCGCGGACATGGAGTTCCGCCCGCCGCAGGCGGTGCAGGACGCGCTCCGGGCGATGCTCGACCACGGGCTCTACGGGTATTACGGGGACGACGCCGCCTATCTCGAGGCGATCCGCTGGTGGATGGAGACGCGGCACGGCTGGCGGGTCGATCCCGGCCACGTCCTCACCACCCACGGGCTCGTCAACGGCACCGCGCTCTGCGTCGACACCTGGACGGAGCCGGGCGAGGCGGTCGTGCTCTTCACCCCCGTCTATCACGCCTTCGGGCGGGTGATCCGCGCCGCGGGCCGGGAGGTGCGCGAGTTGGAGATGGCGGTGGAGGACGGCCGCTACGTCCTCGATTTCGACGCCTTCGACGCGGAGATGGAAGGCAACGAGAGGCTCCTCGTCTTCTGCTCGCCCCACAATCCCGGCGGCCGGGTCTGGAGCCGGGCGGAGCTGGAGGGCGTCGCGGAATTCGCGAGGCGCCACGACCTGATCCTGGTCTCGGACGAGATCCACCACGACATCGTCCTGCCCGGCCACGGCCACGTCCCGATGGCGCTGCTCGACGGGATCGCCGACCGGCTGGTGATGATGAGCGCGACCACCAAGACCTTCAACATCGCCGGCTGCCATACCGGCAACGTGATCATCGCCGACGACGATCTCAGGGCGGCGTTCAAGGGGCGTCTCGCGGCGCTCGGGCTTTCGCCCAATTCCTTCGGGATGGAGATGGCGCGGGCGGCCTATTCGCCGGAAGGCGCCGCCTGGGTGGACGAGCTCGTCGTCTATCTGGAGGAGAACCGGCGGCTCTTCGACGGCGCGATCGCGGCGATCCCGGGTCTCGCCGGCATGGCGCTCGAGGGCACCTATCTCTCCTGGGTGGATTTCTCCGGCACCGGCATGGCGCGGGAGGAGTTCACCGCCCGCGTCGAGCGCGAGGCGAAGCTCGCCCCCAGCCACGGTCCGGCCTTCGGCAAGGGCGGCGGGGACTTCCTGCGCTTCAACATCGCCATGCCGCGCTCCCAGATCGAGGAAGCCTGCGCGCGTCTCTCCCGCGCCTTCGCCGACCTTCAATAGCGCGAAACCATTGACAGACCGGCCCCCGCCGTCGATATGGGCCGGGAAGACGTCGATCCCTGCCGCGTGAGCAGAGGGGCCGAAAGCCCCATGCGGATCCGACGCGACGCTTCCCAGATCACGCGGGGACGCAGCGCCAGTTCGGCCCGGGGACAATGCGGTCCCGCGGGCGAGACGCTGTCGCCCCGACGCAACGCCCGGACGCGCGCCTCGCGTCCGCGCAAAGGATGCTCATGGATTTCGACATGCTGGGCCTCGCGCCCACCCTTCTCGACCGACTCTCCGAGGCCGGTCTCGACAAGCCGACGCCGATCCAGGCAAAGGCCATCCCGCCGGCGATGGAGGGCCGCGACGTGATGGGCCTCGCCCAGACCGGCACCGGCAAGACCGTCGCCTTCGGCCTGCCGCTGCTTGACGCGCTGATCGCCGAGGGCGGCCGTCCGGCGCCGAAGACCGCCCGCGCGCTGGTGCTGGCGCCGACGCGGGAGCTCGCCAACCAGATCGCCGACAACCTGCGGCCGCTCTCGGGCGGCGCGAAGCTCGGCATCGCGGTGGTGACCGGCGGCGTCTCGATCAACCGCCAGATCGGGCGGCTGGAGCGCGGCCTGGATCTGCTGATCGCCACGCCGGGCCGGCTCATCGACCTGATGGAGCGGGGGTCGGTCGATCTCGGCCAGACCCGCTTCCTGGTCCTCGACGAGGCCGACCAGATGCTCGACATGGGCTTCATCCATGCGCTCCGGAAGATCGCGCCGCGGCTCCGGCCGGAGCGGCAGACGCTGCTGTTCTCCGCCACCATGTCGAAGGACATGAACGAGATCGCGCAGACATTCCTCACCGACGCGGTCCGGGTCGAGGCCGCGCCGCCGGGCAAGCCCGCCGACAAGGTGGACCAGGAGGTCCGCTTCCTGCCCAAGGAGGAGAAGACGGGCCATCTGGCCGATCTCCTCGGCGATCACGTCGGCGAGCGGGCGCTGATCTTCGTGCGCACCAAGCACGGCGCCGACCGGCTGATGAAGCAGCTCGACCGGGCCGGCCATCCCGGCGCGGCGCTGCACGGCAACCGCAGCCAGAACCAGCGCGACCGGGCGCTGAAGGCGTTCCGCGACGGCGAGATCAAGGTGCTGGTGGCAACCGACGTGGCGGCGCGCGGAATCGACATTCCCGAGGTCGAATACGTCTACAACTACGACCTGCCGAACGTCTCGGAGAGCTACGTGCACCGGATCGGCCGCACCGCGCGCGCCGGGCGGTCGGGCAAGGCCGTGGCGCTCTGCCAGCCCGACGAGCTGGCCTATCTGCGCGACATCGAGAAGATGCTGGGCCGGACGCTGCCGGTGGCCGTGAACGCCGCCTGGGCCGAGATGGCGCCGCCGAAACCGCCGGGGAATGGCGGCCGCCGGAACCGGGGCGGCGGCGCCCCGCGCGGCGGACGGCCGAAGGGCGGCGGCGGTCAGGCCGCCGGCGCGCCCAAGGCGAAGGCGGCGAAGCCGCGCCGGCGCCGGTCCGGCCGGGGCTGACCGGCCTCAGCCCGGGCAGGCGGCGCCGGCGTCGATCCAGGCCTGGGTGAGTTCGCCGAAGGCCTCCTGGCTGCCCGGCGCGGGGGTACGCCCCTTGCCGGGATGCCAGCCCCAGCCGACGAGCCCGTCATGGGCGTTGTGCTCGTGGATCTCGGCCAGGTCGCGGCCGCCGTTGCGCTCCGGGTCCTTGAGCTGGGCGCAGATCTCGCCGGCGGAGAGACCGACCCAGCCCATCTCCACCGGGGCGAGGTTCCACGGTTCGTGGCCGGGGATCGAGCCCTCGGCGCCGACGAATTCCATGTTCTCGCGCCCGTGGCAGGTATTGCACTCCATGCCCACGGCGCCCATGCCGCCGGAGCGCACCACCGGTGGCTGGTGCGGCTCCATGGCGTCGCCCTGCAGCGGGCCGCCATCCACCGGATGGCAGTTCAGGCAGCGCGGATGCTGGAGCACCTTGGCCATCTCCTGAAACAGCGCCGCGGCGCGCTCGTCGTCGTTCTCGATGCCCTGGAAGCTGTCCACCGGCGCGAGCTCGGTCGGCAGGTCCTCCTGGGCGATGGCGGGAGCCGCCAGCGACAGCGTCAGCAATAGCGTCAGTCTCATGGGCCTCTCTCAGCTCGTGGCGACCGCGAAGGGCAGGCGGGTGGGCAGCGTGCCGGTCAGCGACCGCCAGGCATTGGCCAGGGCGGGCGCCGAGGGCGGCACGCCCGGCTCGCCCACGCCGGTCGGATCGGCGGTGGACTCGATGATCGAGACCTCGATCTCGGGCATGTCGGAGATCCGCGGCACGCGGTAACCGTCGAAGTTCGACTGGCGCACGATCCCGTTCTCTCCGAGCGTGATCTCGGAATAGAGCGCGGTGCCGAGCCCCATAGCCGATGCCGCCCTCCATCTGGGCGCGGATCACGTCCGGCGTTCACGGCGACGCCGCAATCGACGGCGCACCAGACGCGGGTGACCTTCGGCATGCCGCCCCGGTCCTCGACCTCGGCGATCTGGGCGACGTAGCTGCCGAAGCTGCGCACACGGCGACGCCCATGCGGCGGTCGCCCGTCCCCGGGCCCGACCACTCTGCCATCTCCGCCACGCGTTCCAGCACGCCGCGGTCGCGGGGGCGGTCGTCCTTCATCAGTCGCGAGGCGCCCTTCCACCGGATCCTTGCCGGCTGCGCCGAGCACGCTGTCCATGAAGGTCTCCATCGCGTAGCCGGTATGGGTGTGGCCGACCGAGCGCCACCACAGCACCGGCACCGCGCTCTCCATCCGCTGCCAGCCGAGCCGGCCGGCGGCGAATGCGTAGGGCAGCTCGTTCGACCCCTCGAAGGAGGTCGGGTCGATGCCCGTCCTTCACCGTCATCTCCTCGAACGGCGTGCCGATCATGATCGACTGGTTGGCGACGCACGTTGTCCCAGGCGGTGATGTTGCCCTCGCCGTCGAGGCCGGCGCGCAGGCGATGCGCCGTCAGCGGCCGGTAGCGGCCGCCGCGGATGTCGTCCTCCCGCGTCCACATCAGCTTCCAGGCGCCGTCGCCGCCGGCGGCCTTGGCGACGTCGGCCGAGCTCCTGCGCGATGTAGGAGGCCTGGCGTGCGCCCGCCGGCCGAAGGAGCCGCCGGCGAACATGGTGTTGAGCGTGACCTTCTCCGGCGCCTATGCCGAGGATCGCCGGCGATGGTCGCCGTGGTCGGCGCTCTGGATCTGGCGAGCCCATCCAGATCTCGGCGCTGTCGCCCCGCGACCTCGATCACGCCGTCCAGCGGGCTCCATCGGCGCATGGGCGAGATAGGGGAAGACGTAGTCCGCCTCGACGACCTGCGCCGCGTCGGCGAGGGCCGCTTCGACATCGCCGGTCTCCTCGGCCGTCTTCGGCGCGGCCGGGTCGCGCGCGCCTTCGAGCCAGGCCGTCGATCATCTCCGCGGAGGAGCGGGTCTCGGCCTCGGATGTAGTCCCACTCGACCGCGAGCGCGGCGCGGCCCTTCAGTGCGGCGTAGGTGTTCTTCGCATAGACCGCGACGCCCGCGGGCAGCTCGCGCACGGCGGCGACGCCCGGCACCTCCATGGCCGCGCTGTCGTCGACGTTCGCGAGCGTCGCGCCGAACTGCGGGCGGATGGGCCATCGCCACGGCCTCCATGCCGTCGCGGTAGACGTCGATGGTGAAGCTGCGCCGTGCCGTCGGTCTTCGCGGCCGCGTCGAGCTGCGGGTCACGCCCTCGCCGCCGATCAGTGTGAAGTCCTTCGGGTCCTTCAGCGGCATGTCCACCGGGACGGGCTGCTTCGCGGCGTCCTCGGCCAGCTCGCCGAAGGTGGCGGACTTGCCCGACCCGTCATGGCTGACCACGCCCTTCGAGACGGAGATGCCGCTGCGGGCTGACGCCCCAGCGCTCGGCGGCGGCGGCGACCAGCATGGCGCGGGCGGCGGCGCCGGCCTTGCGCATCTGGGTGTAGCTGTTGGCGAGCCCGAGCGATCCGCCGGTGCCCTGCACGCCGAAGACCAGGTTCTTGTAGACCGGATTCGCCGGCGCGCTCTCGGCGCGGACCTGAGACCAGTCGGCGTCCATCTCCTCGGCGACGATCATCGGCAGGCCGGTATTGGCGCCCTGCCCGATCTCGATATGCTTGACGATCACCGTCACGGTGTTGTCCGGGGCCACGCGGACGAAGGCGTTGGGCGCCGACGGGCTGCCCCGCCTGCGCCGGCCGCGCTGCGCGCGGCCCTTCACGGGCAGCGTCACCGCCGAGGACGAGGCCGGCCGACGCCGGCGAGGAATCCGCGGCGGGACAGGGTCATGTGCTCGTCATCTCAGGCCTCCAGGCGTGTCGGACGCCTGGCGGATCGCCTTCCTGATCCGCGCATAGGTGGCGCAGCGGCAGATGTTGCCGGCCATGGCGTTCGTCGATCTCGGCGTCGGTGGGCTTCGGCAGGGTCTGCAGCAGCGCCGTCGCCGACATCACCTGGCCCGACTGGCAATAGCCGCACTGGGGCACGTTCATCTCGGTCCAGGCGGCCTGAACCGCCGCGGCCTCGGGGCCCTCGATCGCCTCGATCGTGGTGACCTCGGCGCCTTCCAGCGTGCCCACCGGCGTGACGCAGGAGCGCCGCGGTCATGCCGTCCAGCATCACGGTGCAGGCGCCGCATTGCGCGACGCCGCAGCCGAACTTCGTGCCGGTCAGGCGCAGCTCGTCGCGCAGCACCCAGAGAAGCGGCGTGTCGGGATCCGCACTCGACGGAGACCTCCTTGCCGTTGACGGTGAAGTTGGTGGCCATGGGCTGCCTGTCCTCCGTTCCGGTATCGCTCGGGTAGTGTAGGGCCCGGCCCCGGCCTGTCACCTCTCTGGCGATCACTTTCGCCCCCGGCTAGGATCGCCGGCGGGGAGGAATTCCATGGCCCACGACATCGCGATCCTCGGCATCTTCGCCGCCGACACCGCCTACCGCGCGGACCGGCTTCCGGAAATCGGCGAGACGGTGCTCGGGCGGGGCTTCGCGCTCAATGCCGGCGGCAAGGGCTCGAACCAGGCGGTCGCCGCGGCGCGGGCGGGCGGATCGGTCGCATTCCTGTCGAAGATCGGGCGGGACACGTTCGGCGCGCTGGCACGGGAAACATGGTCGGAGGCGGGCGTCATCTTCGCGGGGGAGGAGAGGGCCGGGGCGGCGACCGGTGCCGCCTTCATCTACGTCGACGATTCCACCGGCGACAACGCCATCATCGTCGCGCCCGGCGCGGCCGGAACCATCTCGCCCGCGGACGTGGAAAGCTGGGCGGAGACGATCCGGGCGGCGAAGGTCTTCCTCGTGCAGCTCGAACAGCCGCTGGACGCCGCCCGCCGGGCGCTCGAGATCGCGCGCGAGGCGGGCGTGCGCACGATCCTGAACCCCGCGCCGGCGGCGGAGCTCCCCGACGCGATGCTCGGGCTCTGCGACCTGATCACCCCGAACGAGAGCGAGGCGGCGCTGCTGACCGGGCGCGAGGTCACCGGCCCCGAGAGCGCCGCGGCGGCGGCCGGGATCCTCGTCGGCCGCGGCGTCGGCGCGGCGGTGGTGACCCTCGGCGCCGCCGGCGCGCTCTACCGCGACCGGCGGGAGACGCGGCATGTCGAGGGGCTCTCCGCCGGCGCGGTGGTGGAGACGACCGGCGCGGGAGACGCGTTCAACGGGGGCCTCGCCGCGGCGCTGGCGGAGGGGCGCGACATGGGCCGCGCGCTCGCCTTCGCCAATGCCGCCGCGGCGCTGTCGGTCACCCGGGCGGGCGCGGCGCCGTCGATGCCCGCCCGCGCGGAGATCGAGCGCCTGCTCGGCTGACCGCCGGCTCAGACCTGGTCCGGATGTCCCTCGTCGGAGGCGTCGGTGTCGAACGTGGCCCAGGTCGCGTCCCCCGGCGGCGGCGGCGTCGGATCCGCGTTTTCCCGGTGCAGGTTCACCTTGGAGATGAAATTCGCCGAGATCGGCGCGGTGACGAAGAGGAAGGCCATGATCAGCACCTCGTGCAGCGAGCCCTCGCCGTGGGCGAAGGCATGGATCATCGAGGCGAGGAGCAGCGAGCCGACGCCGAGGGTCGAGGCCTTGGTGGGCGCATGGAGCCGCTTCATGGGCGTGTCGAGCTTCAGCAGGCCCACCGATCCCACGAAGGCGAAGAAGGCGCCGGCGAGAAGCGCCGCGACGGTGGCGATGTCGGCCCATCCCACCGGGTCGAGGCCGGTGAGGTAGGCGATCACCCGCTCCTCCCGCGCGATCAGGTCCTCGATCATTCGATGATGTCCCCCCGGAGCACGAAGCGGCAATAGGCGACGGTCGAGACGAAGCCCAGCATGGCGAAGATCAGCGCGCCCTCGAAATAGAGCTGGCTGCCGCCCCACATGCCGAGGAGCACGATGAGCGCGATGGCGTTCACCACCATCGTGTCGAGCGCGAGGATCCGGTCGCCGATATGGGGCCCCTTCACGAGCCGCACCATCGCCATGAGCTGCGCGAGACTGACGGCGACGAAGGTCACGACGAGGGCGATGTCGATCATTCGAAAATCTCCTTCAGCCGGCGTTCGTAGCGATGCTTGATGCCCTTCGCCTCCTCCGCGGGATCGGCGGTGTCGAGGGCGTGGACGAGAAGGCACTCTCCCTCGTCGGAGAGATCCGCGGAGACGGTGCCGGGGGTCAGCGTGATCGTGCCCGCGAGGATCGCAATCGCCTCCGGCGTCCGGATCTCGAGCGGGATCACCACCCAGTGCGAGCGCATGTTGCGGTTCGACCGCGTCAGCACGAGCCAGGCGACCACGACGTTGGCCACGGCGATGTCCCAGATCACGATGAGGATGTAGGCGACGAGCTCGTCCGAGGCGCGGCGCGTCCGGCCTGTCCGGCCAGTAGGGCTCGGTGACCGCGGGGATCAGCAGGCCGAGGAGGATGGCGAACACCACGGTTCCGGCCCCGAGCGAGTTCACGAGCAGGCACCAGACCACCGCGATCAGGATCGAGAGCAGCGGGTGGGGCAGGATCCGACTGGTGAAGCGTGCCATCAATGTCCTCCCTCGGGCGCGGCGTGATCACCGGAGCCCTCGCCCGCCCCGTGGCCCTCGCCGTCGCCCGCTCCGTCCGCCTCGAGCTCGGCGGGTCCGTGGCCGTCGCCGTGGTGCTCGATCTCCTTGCCCTTGGCGCCGAGCACGGCGGAGATGTAGGGCTCCGGAGCGAAGAGCTGATCGCTCGTCGCGCGCATGTAGCCGGTGATCGGTCCGGCGAAGACCGTATGGGCGACGAGGAAGGCGACGAGAAGCGCGCTGGCGATAATCGGCAGCACCGGCGGCAGCGGCACGTGGTCGGTTTCCTTCACCGGGTCGTCGGCCTGGGTGTCCGGCGTGTCGGGCGCGTCGCCCTCCCGCGACTTCCAGAACACGGTGGACCCCGAGCGCGCGAATCCGAGGACCGCGACCAGCGAGGAGCCGAGCACCACCGCCCAGACCCAGGCGAGCGCCGGCGAGGCGATCGCGGCGTCGAGGATCAGCAGCTTGCCGATAAAGCCCGAGAGCGGCGGCAGGCCGGTCATGCCGATCGCGGCGACGAAGAACAGCCCCGCCACCAGCGGCCCACCGACCATCGCCGGCGCCTTCTCGATCCGCGCCCCGTGCCCGCCGCGGCGCATCTCGACGATGTCGACGACGAGGAACAGCGCCGCCGCGGCGAAGGTGGAATGGGCGATGTAATAGAGCGCGGCGGCGATGCCCGCCGGGGTCAGGAGCGCGATCCCGGTGAGGACCGTGCCCATCGAGCCGATGACCGCGAAGGCCGCCTGCCGGTCGAGCCGCTTCGCCGCCAGCACGCCGATCATGCCGAGCGCGAGCGAGATCAGCGCGAGCGGCAGCAGCCAAGTCTCGTAGAGCCCGTCGGTGACGGCAAGGCCCGGCGGGAAGACGAGCGTGTAGACGCGGATGATCGCGTAGGCGCCGACCTTGGTCATGATCGCGAAGAGCGCCGCCACCGGACCCGGCGCCTCGGCATAGGCCGCCGGCAGCCAGAAATGCAGCGGCACCAGCGCCGCCTTCACCGCGAAGACCAACAGCAGGAGCACTGCCGCCACGCGGATCGCCGCGGTCTGTCCCGGATCGATCGCCGCGACCCGGCCGGCGAGGTCGGCCATGTTGAGCGACCCGGTCTCGGCGTAGATCGTGCCCAGCGCGAACAGGAAGAGCGTCGAGCCGAGGAGGTTGTAGAGCACGTATTGCACGCCGGCCTTCAGCCGGACCGCGCCGCCCGAATGGATGACGAGCCCGTAGGAGGCGATCAGGAGCACCTCGAAGAAGACGAAGAGGTTGAAGACGTCGCCGGTGAGGAACGCGCCCATGATCCCCATGAGCTGGAAGTGGTAGAGCGCGTGGAAATGCCGCCCCCGGCGGTCCCAGCCCGAGCCGATGGCGTGCAGCAGGACCGGCACGGACAGGAGCGCGGTCAGCAGCACCAGATACGTGGAGAGCCTGTCGGCCACGAGCACGATGCCGAACGGCGCCGCCCAGTCGCCGAGGAGATAGACGGTGATCTCGCCCGCCTCCGCGCGGACGAGGAGACCCACGGCGATGGCGACGAGCGCCAGCGTGCCGGCCACCGACAGGGTGCGCTGCAGCGGCCGGTTGTGGCGGGCCACCAGCACCATGAAGGCGGCGAGCATCGCCGGCAGGACGATCGGGGCGATGATCCAGTGGCTCATGAATCGTCCGACCCGCGCCCGGTGTCGATGCGGATGTCGGTCTCGTTCACCCAGTCCTCGCCGCCGCCGAGATAGGCGCCGAGCGCGATCACCACCACCACCGCCGTCATGCCGAAGGAGATGACGATCGCCGTCAGCACCAGCGCCTGGGGCAGCGGGTCGGTATAGGCGGTGGCGCTGTCGCGCAGGATCGGCGGCTGGTTCAGCACCAGCCGGCCCGAGGCGAAGAGGAAGACGTTGACGGCGTAGGTCAGCATCGCCGTGCCGATGATCACCGGGAAGGTCCTCAGCCGCAGCACGAGATAGAGGCCCGCAGCGGTCAGGATTCCGATCGCGGAAGAGACGAGAAGTTCCATCCTACTCCTTTTTGGGGCGCGAGGGGTCGATGTCCATGGCGTAGTCGGCGCGGCGCATGTCGGCCCGCCGCGCCATCTTGGCGAAGCTCTCGAGCGAGAGGAGCACGGCCCCCACCACCGCCAGGAAGACGCCGAGATCGAAGGCCATGGCGCTGGCGATCTCGACCTCGCCGATCAGCGGCAGGTGCAGGTAGCCGAAGGAGCTGGTGAGGAACGGGTAGCCGGTGAACCAGGCGCCGATCCCGGTGAGGCCGGCGGTCAGAATGCCGGCGCCGACGATCCCGTGATAGGGATGGCGCTGGCGGTGCATGGCCCAGTAGAAGCCGCTCGCCATGTACTGCATGACCACCGCCACGGAGACGATCAGCCCGGCGATGAAGCCGCCGCCCGGCAGGCTGTGACCCCGCAGGAAGACGTAGATGCCGACGACGAGCACGACCGGCATGATGACGCGGGTGAGCACCACCATCATCATCGGGTGGGTGTCGCCGGCAAGGTCCTTGTCGGGCCGCCGGTTGCGGAGCTTGGCGCGCACCGGGCCGGTGAGGAGCGCCTCGGCGAGGGCGTAGATCACCACCGCGGCGATGCCGAGCACGGTGATCTCGCCGAACGTGTCGAAGCCGCGGAAATCGACGAGGATGACGTTGACCACGTTGGTGCCGCCGCCGCCGGCGTAGCTGTTCTCGAGGAAGTAGTCGGCGATCGTCGGCCGCACGAAATCTCCCCGGAGGAGATGGTAGCTGAGCCCGGCGGTCAGCCCGCCGGCGACGATCGCCACGGCCCCGTCGCACAGGCGCTTGAGGGACGTGCTCTCCTTGGGCGTGTCGTTGGGCAGGAAGTTCAGCGCCAGGAGCAGCAGGATCACCGTCACCACCTCGACCGAGATCTGCGTCATGGCGAGGTCCGGCGCCGAGAGGATGACGAAGCCCATCGACACGATCAGCCCGATGATGCCGATGAGGACGAGCGCGAAGAGCCGGTTGCGGTGGAGAAGGACGAGCGCCGCGGAGGCCGCGACCAGCATCACCCACCCGACCGCGGCGACCCAGTTCGCCGGCAGCGGCTCGCGCACCGGCGCCGAGGCCTCGCCGGTCAGCCAGCCGTGTCCGGCCAGCGCCAGGACCGCGAGGGTGAAGATCGCGGCGAAGCGGGTGAAGGCGCCGTCGTGGAGGCGGAAGGTGATCGCCCGGGAGAGCCCGACCGCGCCGGCGACGATGCCGTCGAAGATCGCCTTCGCCGCCGGCACGCCCAGAGCCGTCCAGACCCGGTCGGCGGGGCGGAAGAGCCAGAGCAGGATGGCGCCGCCCGTCGTCGCGATGGCCGACATCATCAGCGCCGGCGTGATCCCGTGCCAGATCTGCAGATGCAGGTGTTCGGGGAAGGCGGCGGCGTCGCCAAGGACGTGCTCGGCCACGAAGAACACCGCCGGTTCGGCGACGAAGGGCAGCAGGCCGATGACGAGGACCCAGACGCAGAGGAAGGCCGGCGGGCCCCACATGCCGAAATTCGCGTCGTGCGGGCGGGAGGGGTAGTCGTCGCGCTCCGGCCCGAGGAAGGTGTGGACGATGAAGCGGAAGGAATAGGCCGCCGAGAAGAGCGCTCCGAACGTGGCCACGGCGGGCACGAACCAGTGCATGCCGAAGAGGGTCGTGTGCGCCGCCTCCTCGAGCATCATCTCCTTCGACAGGAAGCCGTTGAAGAGCGGGATTCCGGCCATCGACAGCCCCCCGATCAGCGCGATGACGAAGGTCACCGGCATCAGCCGCCAGAGCCCGCCGAGCTTGCGGATGTCGCGGGTATGGGCGGCGTGGTCGACGATCCCCGCCACCATGAAGAGCGCCGCCTTGAAGGTGGCGTGGTTGAGGATGTGGAACACCGCCGCCACCGCCGCATAGGCGTTGCCGGTGCCGAGCAGGAAGGTGATGAGCCCCAGATGCGAGACGGTGGAGAAGGCGAGAAGCGCCTTCAGGTCATCCTTGAAGAGCGCTACCACCGCGCCGATCACCATCGTCAGCAGCCCGCCGCAGGTGACGATCCAGAACCATTCCGGCGTGCCGGACATGACCGGCCAGATCCGCGCCATCAGGAAGATGCCGGCCTTCACCATGGTCGCGGAATGCAGGTAGGCCGAGACCGGCGTCGGCGCCGCCATGGCGTGGGGCAGCCAGAAGTGGAACGGGAACTGCGCCGACTTGGTGAAGCAGCCCAGCAGGATCAGGATCAGCGCCGGCACATAGAGCGGCGAGGCCTGGATCGCCTCGCGGTTCTGCAGGATCACGGTCAGGTCGTAGCTGCCCACGATCCGGCCCAGCAGCAGCATGCCCCCGATCATCGCGAGCCCGCCCATGCCGGTCACGGTCAGCGCCATGCGCGCGCCCTGCCGCCCCTCGGGCAGGTGCTTCCAGTAGCCGATGAGCAGGAAGGAGGACAGCGAGGTGAGTTCCCAGAAGACCAGCAGGAGCAGGATGTTGTCGCTGAGGACGATCCCCACCATCGCACCCTGGAACAGCAGCAGATAGGTGAAGAACTCCCCCATGTCGTCGTTCCGGGAGAGGTAGTAGCGGGCGTAGATGATGATCAGGCAGCCGATGCCGAGGATCAGCGCGGCGAAGAAGAATCCGAGCCCGTCGAGCATCAGCGTGAAGTTCAGTCCGAGGGATGGAATCCAGTCCACCCCCTCCGTCGGCACCTCCCCCGCGAGGAGCTCGGGCAGGCGGCTCAGGAGGCCGACCAGCGCGGTGACGGTGACGCCGAGCGTGACCAGGGCGCAGGCGCGGCGCCCGGCATCGCTCATCACGCCCGGCAGGAGCGCGCCGAGGAACGGCAGGAGGACGATCAGGAATAGCGACATGGGGCTCCCTGCGGCTCGGGCATTCCGGCAACCTTCCTTTCATTTGCCATCGGTCTCAAGCGTTAATGCTTCCCGCCCGCCGCCGCGCCGCCGGCGCGCCCCGCCTCCGCCTGCCGGATCCGCTCTGCGATGGACGCCGCCGGGCGGGCGGGCTAGAGAGCCGCCCATGACAAACCACCTCCACCGCGGCGACCTGCCGGCCGACCTCGATCTCGGCCCCGCGATCGCCATCGACTGCGAGACGATGGGCCTCAACCCCCTTCGCGACAGGCTCTGCGTGGTGCAGCTCTCGGCCGGCGACGGCGACGCGCATCTCGTCCAGGTCGCCAAGGGGCAGAGCGCGGCACCCAATCTCCAGCGGCTGCTCGCCGACCCGAACGCGCTGAAGCTGTTCCATTTCGGCCGCTTCGACATCGCGGCGATGTATCACGCCTTCGGCACGCTCGCCGCGCCCGTCTACTGCACCAAGATCGCCTCCAAGCTGGTGCGCACCTACACCGACCGCCACGGGCTGAAGCAGCTCCTGACCGAGTGTCTCGACATCGACGTCTCGAAGCTCCAGCAGCAATCGGACTGGGGATCGGAGACGCTGACCGACGGGCAGATCGCCTATGCCGCCTCCGACGTGCTCCACCTCCACCGCCTGCGCGACAGGCTCGACGCGCGGCTCGAGCGGGAGGGCCGGGCGGAGCTGGCGCGGCGCTGCTTCGAGTTCCTGCCGACGCGCGCCCGGCTCGACCTCCTCGGCTGGGACGATCCTGACATTTTCGCGCATTGACCTGTCGGGGCGCGCTGCGAGCGGCTACATCGGTCGCATGGCGCGCAGAGGATCAGCGCGGCCCCGCGGCCGCTTCGAGAACGCCCATTCGGACTGGGTCGCGCGCCTGAAGGTGATCCTGCCGCTCACCGCTCTCGCCATTCTCTCGACCCTGTTCCTCGTCGCCGACCGGCGGGACCGGGAGCGGGCGATCCGCTACAGCGCCGACACCTACGAGGAGGCCGTCCAGCCCGGCCGGGTCGGCAGCCCGGACTATTCGGGAATCGGGGAGGACGGGGCCGAGGTCTTCGTCAGCGCCAGGGAAGCCTGGCCCGAGCAGACGAGCGGCGAGGTCACCGCCAATGCCCTGACGAGCACCTGGAAGGGGCGCGAGAGCGGCCGCGTCGTCGCCTCCTCGGCCGCCGGGGTGATCGGCGCCGACAGGTTGCGGGCCAAGCTGACCGGCGAGGTGGATATCGAGACCGACAGCGGCTACCGGCTGCGGAGCGAGCGGCTGGACATCGACATGGAGGCCGGCCGCATGGTCTCCCCCGGGCCGGTCACCGGCACCGGGCCGGACATCCGCATCGACGCCGGCGCCATGCAGGTCCGGCAAACGGGCCGTCAGGCGCTGATCACCTTCACGGACGGCGTGAAGGTGGTATACGACCCGCAGGCGCCCGAGAGAGAGCGGCAATGAGATCACCCCTGCCCTTCGTTCTTCTGGCCGCTCTGCTCGCGGCGGGCCAGACGGCGGCGCAGTCGGGAGAGGCGCAGGTCTCCTTCGGCGGCCTGCGGCAGGATCCGACGCTGCCGGTGGAGGTGACCTCCGAAGAGTTGCAGGTCGACCAGGAGGACGGCACGGCGCTCTTCACCGGGGACGTCCTCGTCACCCAGGGCGCGCTCAGGCTGACCGCGCCGCGCCTGCGGGTGACCTACACCGAGGACCGGGGCGGCGGGATCGAGGAGGTCCACGCGACCGGCGGCGTCACCCTCGTCAACGGCCCGGAGGCGGCCGAATTGGACGAGGCGGTCTATACCGTCGGCACCGGGCAGGTGGTGATGAGCGGCGACGTGCTCCTGACCCAGGGCGAGGCCGCCCTTTCCGGCGACGCGCTCGACATCGACCTCGCCACCGGCACCGGCCGGATGCGGGGCCGCGTGCGCAGCATCTTCCGGCCGGGCGGCAACTAGATGCGGAACGGCGCGGATCGGACCGCCGGCCCCGCAACCGGCCTCGTCGTGGAGCACCTCGCCAAGAGCTACCACCGGCGGCCGGTGATCCGCGACGTGAGCCTCACGCTCGACCGCGGCGAGGTGGTGGCGCTGCTCGGTCCAAACGGATCCGGCAAGACCACCTGCTTCTACGCCATCGCCGGGCTCGTCGGCGCCGATGCCGGCCGGGTCTCCATCGACGGGCGCGAGGTCACGGCGCTGCCCATGTACCGCCGGGCACGGATGGGCGTCGGCTACCTGCCTCAGGAGATGTCGATCTTCCGCGGCCTGAGCGTGGAGGCCAACATCCTCGCCATCCTCGAGCTGACCGGTCGCGACCGGCGAGCGCGCCGGCACCGGCTCGACGCGCTTCTCGAGGAATTCTCCATCGAACACCTGCGCCGCACGCCCGCCGTCGCGCTTTCGGGCGGCGAGCGGCGCCGCGCCGAGATCGCGCGCTGCCTCGCCGCGGATCCGAAATACCTGCTTCTCGACGAGCCCTTCGCCGGGGTCGACCCGATCGCCGTCGGCGACATCCGCGCTCTCGTCGCCACGTTGACCGAGCGCGGGATCGGAGTGCTGATCACCGACCACAACGTGCGCGAGACGCTAGCCATCGTCGACCGGGCCTACATCCTCCACGAGGGCGGCGTGCTGATGAGCGGCACCAGCGACGAGGTGATCGCCGACGAGCGCGTGCGCCACGTCTATCTCGGTCAGGGCTTCCGTCTCGGCTGACCGGGCGCTGCCGCGATCGGCTTGACACCCGCCGCGGTTTCCGCACCAAATGTCCCGATGAGACCCGGCGCAGTCCATGCGGGGTGTGGCAGAAAAGCACCGTCCGACGGGGGTTTGGCAGCGGAGATCCCGCTCCCTCCGCCCCGGTTTCAGGGCGCTCTGCGGGCGCGGCGGCCCGATCCCACTGCGTACCGGCCGCGTCCGACCAGTTCGCAAGAGGAGAGCTCAATGCGCTACCAGATCAGCGGAAAGCAGATCGATATCGGCGAGTCCCTGCAGGCCCACGTGAAGGGCGAGATCGACTCCGTGGTCGGAAAGTATCCCGGCCGTCCGACGGACGCGCTCGTGGTCTTCTCGAAGGACGGATCCGCGTTCTGCTGCGAGTCGGTGCTGCATCTGTCGACCGGCCTCACGGTGCAGGCCAAGGCGAAGGAACACGACATCTATGCCGCGGCCGACGTGGCCATAGCCAAGATGGAAAAGCAGCTCAGGCGCTACAAGCGCCGCCTGAAGGACCACCACAAGGAGCGCGCGCAGCCCGTTGAACTTTCCGGCGTCGCCTCGTATATCCTCGCCGCGTCCGGGAACGAGGACCTCGAGGAGCCGGAGACGCTTCAGCCGATCATCGTCGCGGAGATGGAGACCCGCATTCCGTCTCTTTCGGTCGGCGAGGCCGTGATGCAGATGGAGCTTGCCGGCGCGCCGGTCCTGGTGTTCCGCAACGAGAAACAGGACAGCGGGGTGAACGTGGTTTATCGCCGGGAGGACGGCAATATTGGCTGGATCGACCCCAATTCGGCGCGATAGGGCGGCATGCGCCGCCAGTATGCAGTAGGGTTCCCCATGATCGTATCAGACCTCCTCGCGCCCGAGGCAGTTCGGGTGCTCCCGTGCCTGTCGAGCAAGAAGCGTCTGTTCAACACGCTCGCCGACCTCGCCCGGCAGATCTACGACCTGCCCCAGGACCGGACCTGCGAGGCGCTGATGGAGCGCGAGAATCTGGGCCCCACAGCGGTCGGGCACGGCGTCGCCCTGCCGCATGCGCGCATGCCCGGTCTCGACCGGGTGCGCGGCGTATTCCTGCGGCTGGAGAAGCCGCTCGATTTCGGTGCCGCCGACCGGCAGCCGGTGGACCTGGTCTTCGGTCTCTTCGCGCCGGCGGATTCGGGGGTGGACCACCTCAAGGCCCTGGCCTCGGTCTCCCGCACCCTGCGCGATCCCGACCTCTGCGCGACGCTGCGCGCCAACGACGACCCGGCGACGATCCACGCCGTGCTGACCCAGCGCAGCGCCAGCCACGCCGCCTGAGGCCTTGGCCGGCGCGCCCCGGCGGTCCGCCGGGATGCGCCGTGGGCCTCAGCCGAGATCGAGCGTCCGGATGAAGTCCGCCAGATCGCCGCGGAGGTTCGGCCGCTGCAGGCCGAAATAGACGGTCGCCTGCAGGAAGCCCGACTTCGAGCCGCAATCGAAGCGCTGCCCGTCGAACTTCAGCCCCCACACGCCCCTCTCGGTGTCGATCTGCTGGGCGATGGCGTCGGTGAGCTGGATCTCGCCGCCCTTGCCCGGATCCTGGGTGTCGAGCACGCTCATCACCTCGGGCGTCAGGATGTAGCGGCCGATGACCGCGAGGTTCGAGGGCGCATCCGAGGGGTCGGGCTTCTCGACCATCCCCTGGACGCGCACCGACCTCTCGTCCGACGC
Organism: uncultured Alphaproteobacteria bacterium; assembly: GCA_963776705.1. GTDB lineage: Bacteria > Pseudomonadota > Alphaproteobacteria > Rhodobacterales > Rhodobacteraceae > Palleronia. Next base: position 90,285 of record CAVZOA010000007.1, on the reverse strand, counting down.
CTTCACGTCGAGGATGCCGTACTTGTCCGTCTCCCCGCGATCGACCTCCATTGCCGCGACCATGCAGCCGCCGGTCTCGGCCTGGGCATCCACCATCTGCTTCAGGCAGGGCACCTCGCCGGCGATCACGTCGTCGGGCAGGACCACGGCGAAGGGTTCGTCGCCGATCAGCCGGCGCGCGCACCAGACGGCGTGGCCGAGCCCCTTGGCCTGCTGCTGGCGGATGGTCGAGATCGCGCCCGACGGCATGTCCGTGCGGCCGAGCTCGTCGAGCAGGTGGTCCTTCCCCTTCTCCTTCAGGGAGGCCTCGAGTTCCGGCGCCCGGTCGAAATAGTCGACGAGCGAGGACTTGCCGCGCGCGGTGACGAAGATGAAGTCGGTGATCCCGGCATCGCGCGCCTCGTCCATCGCGTACTGGATGAGCGGCCGGTCGACCAGGGTCATCATCTCCTTCGGCATCGACTTGGTCGCGGGCAGGAACCGGGTACCGAGACCGGCGACCGGCATGACCGCCTTCGTGACTTTCCGGGGCATCTGAACCTCCCGTTGGGGCATTTGCTACTGTATTTCGCTGAAAACCTAGGCGCGCGGCGCGTCGTGCAAAGTCACGCCGGGGGCGTAGGCGAGGAAGTGCGGATTGGCGAAGCCGTCCTTGCCGTAGGCCAGCGGCGCATGATCGTCGAGGCGCACGACGCGGCCGCCGGCTCCCGCCAGCACGGCCTGGCCCGCGGCGGTGTCCCACTCCATCGTCCGCCCGAGGCGCGGATAGAGGTCCGCCTCGCCGGTGGCGACGAGGCAGAACTTCAGCGACGATCCCGCGCTCCGCGTGTCGGCGACGGCGTAGCGGCCGATATAATCGTCCGTCGCCTGGTCCCGGTGCGATTGCGAGGCGACGACGAGCAGGGCGGAATTGTCCGGCTGCCGCACGGCGAGCGACTCGGTCGGCCCGGATGTTTCCTTGTCGAAGGGTCCCGTCTCCTCCACCGCGCGTCCCTCCGGATCGGTGTAGAAGAGCCGCTTCCGCGCCGGCGCGTAGACCACGCCGCGCACCGGCACGCCGTTCTCCACATAGGCGATGTTGACGGTGAAGTCGCCGCGGCGCTTCACGAATTCCTTGGTGCCATCGAGCGGATCGACGATCAGGAAGGTGGCCACGTCCTGTCCGTGGCTCGCCGACTGCTCCTCGGTGACGAGCGGCATGTCGGGAAACGCGGCGCGCAGCCCGGCCGAAATCAGCGCGTCGGCCGCCTCGTCCGCCTCGGTCACGGGGCTCGCATCGGCCTTGTCGCGCACCTCCATCTCGTCGCGGCCGTAGATCTCCATGATCGCGTCGCCCGCCTCCAGCGCCAGCCGCCGGATGACGGTTGCCAGGGTTCGATGGTCCAAAATCGCTCCTTCCGCCCTCGGATGCCGGGCACTTATGCTGTGGGCGCGGCGAAACGGCAAGATTTTCATGCCGGGGCCCCCGCCCTCCTCGCGAAAGGCCGGTCCCGGACCCTGGAGGGGCCGCCCCTCAGCGTCCGGGAACCGAGCTGCGCGGCGCCGGCGCCTCTGGCCAGGTCTCGATGCGCTCGATCGCGTCCTCGGCGGATTCGACGAAGGCGAAGAGGCCCAGATCCTCCTCCGCGATCGTGCCGGCCTCCGCCAGCGCCTCGAAGTCGATGATCGAGTCCCAGAACGCCCGCCCGAAGAGCAGGATCGGGATACGGCTCATCCGCCCGGTCTGGATCAGCGTCAGCGACTCGAAGAACTCGTCGAGCGTGCCGAACCCGCCGGGAAAGACGCAGATCGCCCGCGCCCGCATCAGGAAATGCATCTTGCGGACGGCGAAGTAGTGGAAGTTGAAGCACAGGCCCGGCGTCACGTATTCGTTCGGCGCCTGCTCGTGCGGCAGCACGATGTTGAGCCCGATCGACTGGCCGCCGGCATCGGCGGCGCCGCGGTTGCCCGCCTCCATGACGCCGGGGCCGCCGCCGGTGACGATCACGTTGTCCCGCCCGTAGCTCTGCATCGAGCGCTCGGTCATGATCCGCGCGAAGCGGCGTGCTTCCTCGTAGTAGCGCGACAATCCCGCCAGCGTCTCGGTCCGGGCGCCGCCGGGGCGCTCGGGAATCCGCGCGCCACCAAAGAGCACGATCGTGGAGGCGATGTTCTTCTCCGCCATCACCATCTCGGGCTTCAGCAGCTCGAGCTGCAGCCGGACGGGGCGCAGCTCCTCGCGGCAGAGAAACTCGTCGTCGGCGAAGGCGAGCCGGTAGGAGGGCGCGCGCGTCTGGGGCGTGTCAGGGATCTGCTCGGCGGTCGCGCGGTCTGTGGGGGCGTCGCGGAAGGGCGAGGCGGAGCGGTCAGTCATCGGGCGGATCGTCCTTCGGTGGGTCGGGCCGAGCCGATCTCTACCAGAGCGGGCGACGGGGCGGCACCCCGAACCGCGAAGGGCGCCCGGAGGCGCCCTTGGTCTTCCCGTCTCCGGTTCCGCTCAGGCGGCGCGGCGCCGGCGCCAGGCGCCGAGGCCGCCGAGCGCGCCGCCCAGGAGCAGGACGGAGGCCGGCAGCGGAACCTGCGAGGTCTCCGAGACCGAGAAGGAGTCGAGGTCGAAGCCGTCGCCGCCCGCGACCGAGGACTTGTCGAAGAAGCTGATCGTGTCGTAGCGCCCGCCGCCGAAGTTCAGGGTCTGGGTGCCGCCGACGCCGCCGCCGTTCTGGTTGGTGACCGTGCCGGCGAATACGTCGGCGATGCCGCCGGTGCCGACGAAGACGTCGACCGCCTCGAGCGGGTAGCTCTGGCCGTAGGTCACCTCGACCACCGAGATCGGGCCCGAGAAGCCGGGCGCAACCCTGAAGGTCGCCCAGCCGCCGAGGCCGAGGGAGTAGAAGCTGCCGTCGCCGGCGCCGAGATTGACGCTCGACAGGTCGTCGCGCGACCCGTCTCCGGTGCAGCCGGCGCTGCCCGCCAGCCCGGCGCAGCTCCCCGTGGCGTCGGTAATGCTGAAGGTCGCCGCGCCGGCGCCGCCGGCCGCGAAGATCGCCGCGATGGCGGCGAGGGGGAGGAGTTTCATACCTTGTCCTAATCGCATGGTCGTGCGGCCGGAGGACCCCGGCCGTTTGCCCTGCCTTCCTACGCACGTCCTCCCCAGGATCGAGGGATCGGGTTTCCGGAGGGTTAATTCGGCCTCTCCCGGCACCAATGGGCGCCGGACCGGCCCGCCGGACAGGTTCCGTGGAGGATCGGCGGACCGTCCGGCGCGCCCCGAGCCCGTTGCGGCGCCGCGCCCGTCCGTCTATGCCGCCTCGGAGGATGCAGCGAGCGCGAGGGGGAACCGCGATGAGCCACGAGGATCTCGAAACCGCCATCGACGCCGCCTGGGAGGCCCGCGGAGAGATCACGCCCGCGACCGGGGGCGTGACCCGCGAGGCGATCGAAGCCACGCTGGAAGCGCTCGACCGGGGCGAGATGCGGGTCGCCGAGAAGAGCGGCGGCGACTGGCACGTGAACCAGTGGGCCAAGAAGGCCGTGCTCCTCGGCTTCCGCATCCGCGACATGGAGATCGCAGCCCGGCGGCCCCCAGGGCGGCGGCTGGTGGGACAAGGTCGAGAGCAAGTTCGCCGACTGGGACGAGGCCCGCTGGCGCGAGGCGGGCTTCCGCGCGGTGCCCAACTGCGTCGTCCGCAAGTCCGCCTTCGTCGCGAAGGGCGTGGTGCTGATGCCCTCCTTCGTCAATGTCGGCGCCTACGTAGACGAGGGCACGATGGTCGACAGCTGGGCCACGGTCGGCTCCTGCGCGCAGATCGGCAGGAACGTCCATCTCTCCGGCGGCGTCGGCATCGGCGGCGTGCTGGAGCCGCTGCAGGCCGATCCGACGATCATCGAGGACAACTGCTTCGTCGGCGCCCGTTCCGAGGTGGTGGAGGGCTGCATCGTCCGCGAGGGCTCGGTGCTCGGCATGGGGGTCTATATCGGCAAGTCCACGAAGATCGTGGACCGCGAGACCGGCGAGACCTTCATGGCGAGGTGCCGCCCTATTCCGTGGTCGTCTCGGGGTCGATGCCGACGAAGAACGACCTCAACCTCTATTGCGCCGTCATCGTCAAGCGGGTGGACGAGCGGACCCGCTCCAAGATCGGGATCAACGATCTTCTCCGGGACTGACGCTGCGGCAACAGCCGTCGCCTCACGGAACCCGTGCCATCACGCCCGGTTGAGGGTAGAAAGAACGCACATCTAGGGAGACCGGAATCATGGGCTGGATTCTCACCATCATCATCGGCGGCCTCGCCGGCTGGATCGCCGAGAAGATCATGGGGGCCGATCACGGGCTCCTGATGAACATCATTCTCGGCATCGTCGGCGCGGCGGTCCTGAACTTCATTCTTTCGACCCTTCTCGGCATCTACGCGGCGACGAGCTGGCTCGCCTACCTGATCGTCGCGGTGATCGGCGCCTGCGGCCTGATCTTCGTCTGGAGGGCGATCCGCGGCCGCGCCTGAGGCGCCGCGCCGCATGTCCCACCGGTCGCGCCGTTCCCGGCGCGGCCGTTATCATGCCGGCTTGACACCGGCCGCGCCCGCGCGCACCTCCCCCCCGTCATGCCTCGCGCCCAGCACATCTACACCCTCCTCGTCGAGGTCGGCCGCGCTCCGGGCGACGGGCTTGCCCGACGGCGCCACCGGCGCCGGCCTGATCTGTTACGCCACGGGCGTCGACGAGGCGGAGGCGGTGCGCGAGACCGTGGCGGTGCTGAAGCAGGCCGATCTGGCGCCGCTCGACGTCACCGGCTACGGCACGCTCGAGGAGCGGGAGGCCGAGGGCCACGACATCTGCGCCGAGGAACGCGCGCTCATGGACCGGGCGCTGGCGGAGAACGCCGTGATCGTCGCCCAGGCCACCCCGGTCTACCCGGAGGGCGCATGAGCAACTCGGGAGCGGGCGTCGATCCCGTCGAACTGACCGCCCGCCTGATCCGCTGCCCCTCCGTCACCCCCGAGGAGGGCGGTGCGCTGGGCTGCTTGCCGACGCTGCTCGTCGGCCGCAGGCTTCGCCTGTACGCGCGTCGACCGCGGCGGCGTCCCCAATCTCTACGCCCGCTGGGGCGCGGAGGGCCCGCGCAGCTTCGGCTTCAACGGCCATACCGGACGTGGTGCCGCCCGGCGATGCGGCCGCACTGGACCGACGACCCGTTCGGCGCCGAAGTCAGCGACGGCGTGATGTGGGGGCGCGGCGCGACGCGACATGAAATCCGGCGTCGCCGCCTTCGCCGCCGCCGCCGTGGATTTCGTGGCCGACACCCCGCCCGACGGCGCCGTGATCCTCGCCATCACCGGCGACGAGGAGGGCGACGGCACCGACGGCACCCGCGCCATGCTCGACTGGATGGCGGCAGACCGGCGAGCGCGATGGATCGCCTGCCTCGTCGGCGAGCCGACCTGCCCGGCGGAGATGGGCGAGATGATCAAGATCGGCCGCCGCGGATCGATGACCGCCTGGTTCACCGCCACCGGCCTGCAGGGCCATTCCGCCTATCCGCACCGGCGCGTTGAACCCGCTCCCGGCGATGGCGCGGCTGGTCGACCGCCTGACCGCGCGCCGACCTGGACGAGGGCACCGCGCATTTCGATCCCTCGACGCTCGCAGGTCACCACCTTCGACACCGGCAACGCCGCCAACAACGTCATCCCTGCCGCCTGCCGCGCGACGGTGAACATCCGCTTCAACGACGCCCATACCGGCGAGAGCCTGACCGACTGGCTCCGCAGCCGAGGCGGCCGACGTGGCGCGCGAGACCGGCGTCGCCGTCGACCTGACGTCCGCGTCTCCGGCGAAAGCTTCCTGACCCCGCCCGGCGCGCTCTCCGACCTGGTCGCGCGCGCCGTCGAGGCCGAGACCGGCCGCACGCCGGTCTCTCCACCATCCGGCGGCACCTCCGACGCCCGCTTCGTCAAGGACCATTGCCCGGTGGTGGAATTCGGCCTGGTCGGCCGACCATGCACCAGGTCGACGAGCGTGTGGAGCTCGCGCAGATCCACCAGCTGAAGGCGATCTACCGCCGCATCCTCGCGGGTATTTCGCATGAGCCTGATCATCGGCCGGACCGCACGACGTGGAGACCTGCCGGCGCGCTCCGCCGCACCGTCTTCATCGAGGAGCAGGGCGTCTCGCGAGGCCGAGGAGATCGGACGGCCGCGACGGCGCGCGCGGCGCCACCTTCTGCGCCCGGCTCGACGGCATGGCCATCGGCACCGCCGCGGCTCTTCGCTCGACCCGGCCGGACGGGCCGGATCGGCCGCGTCTGCGTGCTCGCGCCGCCATCGCGGCACCGGCGCTCGGCGCGCGCGCTGATGCGAGGCCGCGATGCGGTCTTCGGCCCGCGCCGCGAGGCGGTATTGGGACGGGCGAAGCTCGGCGCCCAGGTCGCACGCGTTCGGCTTCTACGCGCCGCTGTCGGCTTCGAGGCCGAGGGGCCGGTCTACGACGATGCCGGCATCGCCCATCCGCCGACATGGTGCCGGGTCGCGTCGTGCCCGACGCGCCGCCGCCCGTGCATAGGGGCGCGGCCATGAACCATATCCCCACCAAAGCCGAGATCCTGCACTGGATCGCCGACAACCCCACCCTTGACCGCCAAGCGCGACATCGCCAAGGCCTTCGGCATCAAGGGCGCGGCGCGATCGACCTCAAGCGCATCCTGAAGGAGCTGGAGGCCGAGGGCCATCTGGAAAAGCGCAAGAAGACCTATCGCGACCCCGACCGCCTGCCGCCGGTCTGCGTGCTGCAGGTCACCGGCGCCGACGCGCCGACGGCGACCTGCTCGCCCGCCCGCTGGAATGGCACGGCGAGGGGCCGGAGCCGCGCTCGCTGATCGCCGCGCGGCGTCGCGATCCCGCGCTGGGGCCGGGCGACCGCATCCTCGCCGCGCCTGCAAGCGGTCGCAGGGCGAGGACGCACCATTACGAGGCGCGGCTGATCCGCGCGCATCGGCACCAACCCGTGCAGGATGCTGGGCATCTTCCGCAACGGGGCCGAGGGCGGGCGGATCCTGCCCATCGACAAGGGGCAGCGACAAGGAATGGCAGGTCGCCGCCGGCGCCACCCACGGCGCGCAGGATGGCGAGCTGGTCGAGGCCGAGCAGGCCGGGCCGAAGGGCCGCATGGGCCTGCCGCGCGCGCGCATCGTCGAGCCGTCTGGGCGATCCGTCCGCGCCGCGAGCCGTCTCGCTGATCGCCATCCACCAGCACGGCATCCCCGACGACTTCCCCGACGAGGTGATCGCCGAGGCCGACGCGCCGAAGCCCGCCGGCCTCGAGGGCCGCGAGGATCTGCGCGACCTGCCGCTGGTCACCATCGACCCGGCGGACGCGCGCGACCATGACGACGCCTGCTACGCCGCATGCCGACGACGACCCGAAGAACGCGGGCGGCCATGTCCTCTGGGTCGCCATCGCCGATGTCGCCCATTACGTCACGCCCCGGCTCCGCGCTGGACCGCGAGGCGCGCAAGCGCGGCAATTCCACCTATTTCCCCGACCGCGTCGTGCCGATGCTGCCCGATCGCGCTGTCGGGCGATCTGTGCTCGCTGCACGAAGGCGTGCCGCGCGCCTGCATCGCCGTGCGGATGCGTGCTCGACGCCGACGGCAACAAGCTCGGCCACCGCTTCCACCGCGGCCTGATGCGCTCGGCCGCGTCGCTGACCTACGAGGAGGTGCAGGCGGCGCAAGGACGGCACGCCCGGACGACAGACCGCGGCCGCTGATGGACGAGGTGATCGCGCCCGCTCTACGCCGCCTACTGCCGCGCTGGAAGCCGCCCGCGCGCGCCGCCAGCCGCTGGATCTGGACCTGCCCGAACGCCAGATCGTGCTGAGCGACGAGGGCAAGCGTCACCTCGCGTCGATTTCACGCGACCGGCTCGACGCGCACAAGCTGATCGAGGAATTCATGGTGCTGGCCAATGTCGCCGCCGCCGAGACGCTGGCGGCGAAGAAGCCGCCGCTGCTCTACCGCGTCCACGAGGAGCCCCGCCCGGAAAAGCTCGACGCGCTGCGCGAGGTGGCCGAGGCGTCCGGGCTTGACGCTGGCCAAGGGGCAGGTGCTGAAGACCGCGCATCTGAACCGCGCTGCTCGCACAGGCGGCGGGGACCGACATGCGACGAGCTGATCAACATGTCCACCCTGCGCGCCATGACGCAGGCCTATTACAGCCCCGAGAATTTCGGCCATTTCGGCCTGGCGCTGCGGCACTACGCGCATTTCACCTCGCCGATCCGCCGCTATGCCGACCTGGTCGTGCACCGCGCGCTGATCTCGGCGCATGGCTGGGGCGAGGACGGCCTGTCGCCGGCAGGATATCGAGACGCTGGACGCGACCGCGCGAGCAGATCTCCGACACCGAGCGCCGCTCGATGGTGGCCGAGCGCGACACCACCGACCGCTACCTCGCCGCCTATCTGTCCGAGCGCGTCGGCGCGGAATTCGACCGGCCGCATCTCCGGCGTGCAGCGCTTCGGCCTCTTCGTGAAGCTGGACGAGACCGGGCGCCGACGGGCTGGTCCCGGTCCGCGCGCTCGGCGGCGAGTTCTTCCACTACGACGCGAGGCGCAGACGCTGATGGGCGCCGATAGCGGGCCGCGTCCTCGGCCTCGGCCAGCGCGTGCACCGTCCGCATCGCGGAGGCGGTGCCGGTGACCGGCGGCCTCGTGCTCGACCTCCTCGACGTCGAGGGCGAGAGCCTGCCGCCGCCGCGCCCGCGCGCCCGGCGCGGCCCGCCGCCGAAGCGCAAGAAGGTCCGCGCGACGGCGAAGCGCAAGGCGAAGGACCGCAAGGTGAAGCGCACCCGCCGGGGCTGACGCCGCGCTTCTTTGCTTTCTCAAGTACCTCGGTCCTCGGGGGCTGCCGGAGCGCGCGCTTGACCCCCTCGCGCGCCGGTGCAAGTGACGTCCCGACCGATCTTCCGGAGGTCCCATGCCCGACGCGACCCACGCCCTTCTCGTCATCGACATGCAGGCCGACTTCCTGCCCGGCGGCGCCCTCGCCGTGCCGGAGGGCGACGCGATCGTCCCCGGCATCAACGCGCTGATGGACGAGGTCCAGACCGTGATCCTGACCCAGGACTGGCACCCCGCCGGCCATTCCTCCTTCGCCAGCGAGCATGCCGGCAAGGAGCCTTTCGACACCGTCGAGATGCCCTACGGAACCCAGGTCCTCTGGCCCGACCATTGCGTGCAGGGATCGGACGGCGCCGGTTTCCCGCCCGGCCTGCGCACCGACGGCGATCTCGTCCTGCGCAAGGGCTTCCGCCGCGCCATCGACAGCTATTCGGCCTTCTTCGAGAACGACCGCGAGACGCCCACCGGCCTCGAGGGCTATCTCCGCACCCGCGGCATCGCACGTCTGACCCTCGTCGGCCTCGCCTTCGACTTCTGCGTGAGTTACTCCGCCCTCGACGCCGCCCGGCTCGGCTTCGACGTGACCGTGCGGCGCGACCTCACCCGCGCCATCGACATGGGCGGCTCCGAGGAGGCGGCCGCGACGGCAATGTTGAAGGCCGGCGTGCGCCTCTGATGGATCTCCGCAGCCTCCTGCTCGGGCTCGCCTTCGCGGTGATGTGGTCCTCGGCCTTCACCTCGGCGAAGTTCATCGTCGCCGACGCCCCGCCCCTGACCGCGCTCGCCTTCCGCTTCCTGCTCTCGGGCAGTCTCGGCATCGCCATCGCCCGGGCCGTCGGCCAGACCTGGCGCCTGACCCCCGCCCAGTGGCGCGCGACCATCGTCTTCGGCTTCTGCCAGAACGCGCTCTATCTGGGGCTGAACTTCATGGCCATGCGCCGGATCGAGGCCGGGCTCGCCTCCATCGTCGCCTCCACGATGCCGCTCATCGTCGCCCTCGTCGGCTGGACGCTGCTCGGCCAGAAGCTCCGCGCCCTCGGGATCGCCGGCCTCGCCGCCGGCCTCGCCGGCGTCACCCTCATCATGGGCAGCCGCATCTCCGGGGGCGTCGATCCGACGGGCCTCGCCCTCACGATCACCGCGGTCCTGGCGCTGACGCTCGCGACCCTGTCGGTCCGCGGCGCCTCCGCGGGCGGCAATGTCCTGATGGTCGTCGGGTTGCAGATGCTCGTGGGCTCGGGCGTCCTCGCCGTCGCCGCGGCGCTCTTCGAACCCTGGGAGGTCGAGTGGTCCGCCTCGCTCGTCGCGGCCTTTCTCTACACCGCGCTCGTGCCGGGCCTGCTCGCGACCTTCGTCTGGTTCGTCCTCGTCGACCGGATCGGCCCGGTGCGCGCCGCCACCTTCCACTTCCTGAACCCGTTCCTCGGCGTCGCCATCGCCGCGGTGGTGCTCGGCGAGGATCTGGGCCTTCTCGACCTCCTCGGCGTCGCGATCATCATGGCCGGCATCCTCGCCGTCCAGCTCTCGAAGGCTCCGGCCGTTTCGCCCCGCCGCGCGGCGCTCTAGCAGACGCGATCCGCCCGTCGCTCGATCCCGACCAGCGCCTCGAGGCGCGCCGGCGTGATCTCGCCCACGACCAGCGTGCGTCCGACGACCAGCGCCGGCGTGCCCGTCAGGTGGAAGACCGACGCCACCGCCCGTGCGTCCCGGAGCGCCGCATCGACCGGCCGGCTCTCCATGTCCCGCTCGAGCGCCGCCGCCGAGATCCCGAGATCGGCCGAGAGCTCCGCCAGATACCCGGGCGTGGCGAGGAACCGCGTCCGCATCAGTCTGGCATGCATCGCGGCGCCGGCGTGCTGCGCCCGGGCCGCCAGCGCCGCCCGCGCGGCGCGATTCGAGTTCTCGCCGAAGAGCGGCCATTCGTGGACGGTGAGCGCGATGCTCCCCTCGGACCGCATCCGCTCGAGCTCGCTCCAGAGGACGCGGCAATAGGGGCAGTAATGGTCCGAAACGAACGCCACCGGGACCGCCTCCGCGTCGCCGGCGCCGTCGAAGAACAGCGCGACGCAGGGATCTGCCCGGATCGCGGCGAGCGCCGCCCCGGGGACCCGCTCCCGGTCGCCGATCCCGACCAGCGGATCGAGGTTCGCCGGCGAGGTCCGGCCCGCCGCGAGGCGGCGGAACCCCGGCATTCCCTCCATGGCGCGGAAGTCGAAGTCCCGCGCGGAGAGGAGATCGGGCAGCACCCGGTGGCCGGCGACGAGGGCCGCCGCGCCTGCGCCCGCGAGAAGGAACCGTCGTCTCGGGGTCAAGATGCATGCTCCCGAGGGGCCCCGGCCCGGGGACGGGGCGGCGTGGTGAGCCGGCAGGGGCTCGAACCCTGGACCTACTGATTAAAAGTCAGTTGCTCTACCAACTGAGCTACCGGCTCACGAGGGGGGGACGTAACGGCGGGCTCCCGAAGCGTCAAGCGCAAAGCCGGCGCTTTTCAGCCCCCGCGCAGGGGTCTATACGCCCGCCCCATGCGCAACGCCGCCGACACATATCCCTTCGCCAAGATGCACGGTCTCGGCAACGATTTTCTCGTGTTCGACCGGCGCGACGGCGTGCCGCCGCTGACGCCCGCGCTGGCGCGCGCCATGGCCGACCGCCATTTCGGCGTCGGCTGCGACCAGGTCGTGGAGATCGACCGGGGCGACGACGAGGCCGATGCGCGGCTGAACTTCTGGAATGCCGACGGCACCCGCTCGGGCACCTGTGGCAACGCCACCCGCTGCATCGCGCACGACCTGATCGCCGAGGCGGGGGGTCGACCCGTCCGCATCCGCACGGAGCGCGGTCTCCTCGAGGCCCGCGCGACCGACCGGGGAACCGAGGTGAACATGGGGCCCCCGATCCTCGACTGGCGCGGGATCCCGCTCGCCCGCGACGTCGACGTGGACGTGATGCCGATCGAGGGCAGCCCCGCCGCGACCGGCATGGGCAATCCGCACTGCACGTTCTTCGTCGAGGATGCCGACACGGTGGACCTCGCCTGCTTCGGACCGGCCCACGAGCACCATCCCCTCTTCCCCGAGCGCACCAACGTGCAGGTGGCCCATGCCGTCGGCACCGGGTATCTGCGGGTGCGGGTCTGGGAGCGTGGCGCGGGGATCACGCTCGCCTCGGGCTCCTCCTCCTGTGCCGCGGCGGTGGCCGCCCACCGCCGGGGATTCTGCGATCGCCGGGTGACCGTGGGCCTCGATGGCGGCGATCTTCTCGTCGACTGGCGCGACGACGGCGTCTGGACCGCCGGGCCGACCGCCACCGTGGCCCACGGCGCCTTCACCGCCGCCTTCCTGCGGGAGCATGCATGACCCCGCCGGTCTTCTCCACCCACGGCTGCCGGCTCAACGCCTACGAGACCGAGGCGATGACGCGCCTCGCCGCCGAGGCCGGCGCCGGGGACGTCGTGGTCGTCAACACCTGCGCGGTGACGGCGGAGGCGGTGCGCAAGGCGCGGCAGGACATCCGCCGCCTCGCCCGCGACAATCCCGGCCGCCCGATCGTGGTGACGGGCTGCGCCGCGCAGACCGAGCCCGACACCTTCGCCGCCATGCCAGAGGTCGCCCGCGTCGTCGGCAATGCCGAGAAGATGCGAGGGGAGACCTGGGCGTCGATGGCGCCGGACTTCGCCGGCCGGACCGAGCGCGTCCAGGTGGACGACATCATGAGCGTCCGGGAGACCGCCGGCCACCTGATCGACGGCTTCGGCACGCGGAGCCGGGCCTACGTGCAGGTGCAGAACGGCTGCGACCACCGCTGCACCTTCTGCATCATCCCCTACGGCCGCGGCAATTCCCGCTCCGTGCCGGCGGGCGTCGTCGTGGAGCAGATCGCCCGCCTCGCGGCCATCGGCTTCGAGGAGGTGGTCCTGACCGGCGTCGACCTCACCTCCTGGGGCGCGGATCTGCCCGGCCGCCCGCGGCTCGGCGATCTCGTACGCCGGATCCTGAAGCTCGTCCCCGGCCTGCCGCGCCTGCGCATCTCCTCCATCGATTCCATCGAGGCGGATCCGGCGCTCATGCGCGCCATCGCCGAGGAGGAGCGGCTGATGCCGCATCTCCATTTGTCGCTCCAACACGGCGCCGACCTGATCCTGAAGCGCATGAAGCGCCGCCACCTGCGCGCCGACGCCATCCGCTTCTGCGAGGAGGCGCGGGCGCTCCGCCCGGAGATGACCTTCGGCGCCGATATCATCGCCGGCTTCCCCACCGAGACCGAGGCGCATTTCGCCGACAGCCTGAGCCTCGTGGAGCAATGCGGCCTGACCTGGCTGCACGTCTTCCCCTATTCCTCCCGGCCGGGCACGCCGGCCGCGCGCATGCCCGCGCTCGACGGGAGCGTGATCAAGACGCGCGCGCGCCGTCTCCGCGCCGCCGGCGAGGCGGCCGTTTCGCGCCACCTCGCGGCGCAGGTCGGCCATAGCCACCGCGTGCTCATGGAGAGCCCGCGCATGGGCCGCACCGAGCAGTTCGCCGAGGTCGCCTTCGACCGGGACCGGCCGGAGGGCCGCATCGTCGCCGCCCGGATCGCGTCGCAGGACGGGCGGCGCCTCCGCGCCGCCTGACCCCGGCCGCGTCAGCCGGTCTCGAGCCCCTCAAAGCCACCGCCCGCAGAGAACGTGCAGGTGAAGCTGACCGCCCCGTTCGCGGTGCTTCCCGCCACGGTCGTCATGCCGCCGTCGGTCTCCGGCGAATCCATGTCGATATCGCCCGGATTGACGTCGAACTGCTCCGCCGCCTTCTGCCGGCAATAGCCGGGATACTGCGCCTCGCTCAGCTCGAAGTTGGTGCTCATCTCCCGTTCGTTCTCTGCGGACGTGTCGATGCAGCCGGCGAGCGCGGACAGCGCCAGCGCGGGAAGGAGAAGTCGGACCATGTCAGGGACATCCTTTCGGTTCGGATCTTGGATCGCCGCGGAGACCCGCGGCACGCCGCGCGACCCTCGCAGCCCCAACCGCCCGGGACAACCTCCCGGCGGCGCCTCCGCCCGGGCTCGGCAGCGCCCTGCCGCCCGTCTCGCCTTCGGGCCGCGACCCGCTAGGTTGCCGGCGATGATGGAGCTCTCCTATTCCCCGACCTCGCCCTTCGTCCGCAAGGTCATGGTCACGCTGCACGAGACCGGGCAGGCCGACGCGGTCACCCTCGTCGCCACCGAGCAGACGCCGCTCAGCCCGGATCCGGGGAACGTCGCCCAGAACCCGCTCGGCAAGGTGCCGACGCTGACTTCGGCCCGACGGGCCGTCGCTCTACGACAGCCGGGTGATCTGCCGCTACCTCGCCCACCGCGCCCGCGCCCCGCTCTACCCCGACGCCCGCCTCTGGGAGGTCCTGACCCTCGAGGCCACGGCCGACGGCATGCTCGACGCCGCCGTCCTCATGGTCTACGAGGAGCGGCTCCGCCCCGAGGAGAAGCGCTTCCCCGATTACGTCGCGGCGCAATGGGCGAAGATCGACCGCGCCCTCGACGCCCTGGAATCGCGCTGGATGAGCCACCTTTCGGGGCCCCTCACCATCGGCCCGATCGCGGTCGGCTGCGCGCTCGGCTATCTCGACTTCCGCCATCCCGACCGTCCTTGGCACGACGGCCGCGCCGGTCTGGCCGAGTGGTTCGCCCGCTTCGACGCGCGCCCCGCCATGGCCACCACCCGTCCCGCCTGAGAAGGGGCGGTCCGGGCGCCCGGCCCCGTCGATCGTCCGAAGAAGCCGCGCTCCGGCGCCCCCCCGTCCCGTTGCCCGCCGCGCCCGTCCCGGCCTAGTCTGGGCGGCACCTCGGGGAGCGGCTGCCCCATGACCGGAACCGACCTCGCCGCGCTTTATCGCGGCTATATCGACTGCCTGAACCGGCAGGACTGGGACGATCTCGGCCGCTACGTGGGCGAGCGCGTCCGCTACAACGGCGAGACCGTCGGACTCGCCGGCTACCGCTCCATGCTCGAAGGCGATTTCCGCGCGATCCCGGACCTGAGATTCACCGTGGCGCTCCTCGTCTGCGACGCCCGGTGCGTGGCGAGCCGGCTGACCTTCGACTGCACCCCAATCGGCGCCCTCTTCGGCCTCCCCGTCAACGGCCGGCGCGTGCGGTTCGAGGAGAACGTCTTCTACGAGATCCCCGGCGCCCGGATCGACGCCGTCTGGTCGATCATCGACAAGAGCGCCGTCGCCGCGCAATTGTGAGCGCGCCCCGCGCGGGCCCCGAAGAGGCCGATCCCGCTGCGATGCGCGGCTTTGACCGCTGGACCCGGCGCGCGACAGCGGCTAGACACCGGTCAACGCGCCGGGCGTCCGACCGGGGCGCGGGTTCCCGCCCTGCCCCCTTCGCCGCCGCCAGGCCCCGGAGAAGGAGAAAGACCCCGTGTCCCACGCCGATGATCACGACGCCACCACGCGCCGCGACTTCCTCTACTACGCCACCGCCGGCGCCGGCACCGTGGTCGCGGGCGCGGCGGTCTGGCCGCTCGTCAACCAGATGAACCCGTCGGCCAACGTGCAGGCCCTGTCGTCGATCCAGGTCGACGTGGCCGACGTCTCGGAGGGTACCCAGCTCACCGTGCAATGGCTCGGCAAGCCGGTCTTCATCCGCCGCCGCACCCAGGAGGAGATCGACATGGCCAAGGAGGTGGACGTCAGCTCCCTGCCCGATCCCGTGGCGCGCAACGCCAACATCGAGGACGGCGCCCCGGCGACCGACGAGAACCGCGCGCTGCAATCGTCCGAGGGCGAGGGCGGCGAGGAATGGCTGGTGATGATGGGCGTCTGCACCCATCTGGGCTGCGTGCCGATCGGCGACGGCGCGGGCGATTTCGGCGGCTGGTTCTGCCCCTGCCACGGCTCGCATTACGACAGCGCCGGCCGGATCCGCCGAGGACCCGCGCCCGAGAACCTGCCGGTGCCCGTCGCGGCCTTCGACGGCGAAACGACAATCGTCCTGGGATAGGAGGAGCGATCATGGCCGGAATCCCGCACGACCATTATGAACCGAAGACCGGCGGCGAGCGCTGGCTGCACAAGCGGCTGCCGGTGCTCGGCCTGCTCTACGACACGATCATGATCCCCACCCCCAAGAACCTCAACTGGATGTGGATCTGGGGCATCGTGCTGACCTTCACCCTGGTCCTGCAGATCGCCACCGGCGTCGTCCTCGTGATGCACTACGTGCCCTCGGTCGACACCGCCTTCGCCTCCGTCGAGCACATCATGCGCGACGTGAACGGCGGCTTCATGCTGCGCTACCTGCACGCCAACGGCGCGTCGCTGTTCTTCGTCGCCGTCTACCTGCACATCTTCCGCAACCTCTATTACGGCTCCTACAAGGATCCCCGGGAGGTCACCTGGATCATCGGCATCCTGATGTACCTGCTGATGATGGGCACCGCCTTCATGGGCTACGTGCTGCCCTGGGGGCAGATGTCTTTCTGGGGCGCCACGGTGATCACCGGCCTCTTCGGCGCGATCCCGTTCGTGGGCGAGTCGATCCAGACCTGGCTCCTCGGCGGGCCGGCGGTGGGCGAATACACGCTGACGCGGTTCTTCTCGCTCCATTACCTCCTGCCGATGATCCTCGTCGGGCTCACCGTGGTCCATATCTGGGCCTTCCACACCACCGGCAACAACAACCCTACCGGCGTCGAGGTGCGGCGCGGCTCGAAGCGCGAGGCGGAGAAGGACACCCTGCCCTTCTGGCCGTACTTCGTGCTGAAGGATCTCTTCGCGCTGGCGGTGATCCTGGCGATCTTCTTCGCCATTGTGGGCTTCATGCCGAACTATCTCGGCCACCCCGACAACTACATCGAGGCCAACCCGCTGCAGACGCCTTCGCATATCGTGCCGGAATGGTACTTCCTGCCGTTCTACGCGATCCTGCGAGCCTTCACCGGCGACGTCTGGGTGGTGCAGATCGCGAGCTTCCTCACCGGCGGCATCGTCGACGCCAAGTTCTTCGGCGTCATGGCGATGTTCGGCGCCATCGCGGTGATGGCGCTGGCGCCCTGGCTCGACACGTCGTCGGTCCGTTCGGGCCGCTACCGGCCGGTCTTCAAGTGGTGGTACGCGCTCTTCATCGTCGACTTCTTCGTGCTGATGTGGTGCGGCGCGATGCCGGCCGAGGAGCCCTATGCCTCCATCTCGCTGATCGCCGCGGCCTACTGGTTCGCCTACTTCCTGATCATCCTGCCGTTCCTCGGCGTGGTCGAGAAGCCGCGCGCCCAGCCCGAGACCATCGAGGCGGACTATGCCCGCCACTACGCGCCCGCCGCCGGCGGCACGCAGACCGTCGAGACACCGGCGGAGTGAGAGGACCGAGAATGACGCGCGACACCATCCTCAAGGCGGCCGCCGCCGCGCTCCTCCTCGCGGGCTCCCCCCTCCTCGCCCAGGAGGGGGAGGGAGAGCACGGCGGCGAAGAGGCCGGCGGCGGCGGTCACGAAGAGACCCACATCATCGACTATTCCTTCCCCTTCGAGGGGCCCTTCGGCACCTTCGACCAGTTCCAGCTGCAGCGCGGCCTGCAGGTCTACACCGAGGTCTGCTCGGCCTGCCACGGCCTGCAATACGTCACCTTCCGCACCCTCGGCGATGCCGGCGGCCCCGGACTGCCCGAGGATCAGGTGCGCGCCTATGCCGAGACCTTCGAGGTCTTCGACCCGGAACTGGAAGACGGCATGGGGGATTACCGCGCCGCCACCCCGGTGGACCACTACCCGAAATCCACTATGGCCACCGCGCCCGACCTGAGCCTCATGGCGAAGGCCCGCGCCGGGTTCCACGGCCCCTACGGCCTCGGCATCAACCAGTTCCTGCGCGGCATCGGCGGGCCGGAATACATCGCCACCCTGCTCAACTCCTATACCGGCGAGCAGAAGGAGCAGGCCGGCACGGTCCTCTACGAGAACACCGCCTTTCCCGGCGGCTGGATCGGCATGCCGCCCCCTCTCTACGGCGACGACGTCGGCTACGAGGACGGGACGGAGGCGACGATGGAGCAGGAGGCGCAGGACGTGGCCGCCTTCCTGATGTGGACGGCCGAGCCCAAGCTCGCCGCCCGCAAGCAGGCCGGTCTCGCCGGCGTCATCATGCTCGCCGTCCTGGCCGCGCTGCTCTACCTGACGAACAAGCGGATCTGGGCGCCGCACAAGCGCAAGGCGAAGGACGTTCCGGCGGAGTGATCTGCCGGCCACGGAATTGCCGCCATCGGGGGCGCGGTCCGGCGGGACCGCGCCCTTTTTGATTGCCCCGGAGCGGCTCTTCGGGCCTCATCCGCATGGCGGCCCGCGCCCGCGCCAGACGAACAGGAGCTTCGGAAAGGACAATCCCATGCGACCCGGCATCCTTCTCGGCCTTCCCCTGATCGCGCTGACGGCCTGCGCCGCGACCACGCAGACGACCGCCGCGACCGAAACCGCCATGCCCCCCGGCCGCGCGGGACAGGAGCAGGCTTGCGCGGGAGAATACGCCGCCTCCCTCGACAGGCCGATCTCCGCGATTCTGGTGAGGGACCGCGGCAGCGCCCCGTCGGGGAACGACGTCGTCTTCCTCGAGACCGCCGACACCGTCTCCACCGCCGCCTGCGAGGTCGACGAAGACGGCGCCGTGGTCTCGATCATGCCGCTCTTCTGAGCGCGCCGCACCCGAGGGGGAAACCCATGTCCTTCGCCGATGCCGTCCGGACCTGCTTCCGCAAATACGCCACCTTCTCCGGGCGCGCCGGACGGCCGGAGTTCTGGTGGTTCGCGCTCTTCGGGCTCCTCGGCAACCTCCTCGCCGGTCTTGTCGACGCGGCGCTGTTCCCGACCGTCGCCACGCCCGAGGGCACGGGCGTCCCGGTTCAGCCCGTCAGCGCGATCTTCGGCCTCGTCGTCCTGCTGCCCTCGCTCGCCGTCGGCGCGCGCCGGCTCCACGACATCGGCCGGAGCGGCTGGTGGCTACTGATCACCCTCGTCCCGCTCCTCGGACTGCTCGTGCTGCTGTGGTTCTTCACCCGGCCGAGCGTGGAGACGCGCCGCTAGGCCGCCCGGCCGAGCCCGCCGGGGCGGTTCCCGGCGGCGCATCCGCCGCGCGAGCGGGACAGCCGCGCCTGCACCTCCTTAAACTCGAGATTGCAGAACCCGGACCGCGACGCGGTCTCTTCCGCGATTCGGGCTCTTTCGCCTTGCCCGCCGGTCAGGGTCGCGCAGGATGCCCTCCCCGCCGCCCGAGACCCGGAGACCCCGATGCGACGATTCCCCCTCCTCGCCGCCGCCGCCCTTGCCGGCTGCACTTCCGGGATCGGCGGCACCCTGGTCCGCGGCGACGCGCAGGAGAGCGCCTGCCGAGAGGCCTATGCCGAGCGTCTCGGCCTGCCCATGTCCACGATCGAGATCGGCGAGCGGGGCACCGGTCCCGGCGGCGAGGCGACCCTCGCCATGCTCACGGTCGACGGGCGCGACCGCGCCACCTGCACGGTGGATGCCGAGGGCCGGGTGCTCGACGTCTCGGGCTGATCGCCGCGGGCGGCGGCGCGCGCCCCGCCTACTCCGCCGGCTGCTGGTGGCCCAGATGCGGCAGGTGCTCGACATCGACCTCGCCGTCGCTCAGTCCGGCATTGGGATCCTCGTAGACCGCCATGTCGATCTTGCCCTCGGACTTGGCCACGATGCAGCTCACCACCGCGTCGCCGGAGATGTTCACCGCGGTGCGGATCATGTCCATCAGCCGGTCCACCCCGAGGATGATCGCGATCCCCTCGATCGGCAGGCCCACCTGGCTCAGCACCATGGTCAGCATAACGAGGCCCACCCCGGGCACCCCGGCCGTGCCGATGGAGGCCAGCACCGCCATGGCGATCACCGTAAGGTAGCCGCCGAGCCCCAGGTCGATGCCGTAGACGTTGGCGAGGAACACCGTCGCCACGCCCTGCATGATCGCGGTGCCGTCCATGTTGATCGTCGCGCCGAAGGGCACGGTGAAGGAGGCCACCGAGTTGTTGACGCCCATCCGGGCGGTCACCGCGCGGAGCGTGACCGGGATGGTCGCGTTCGACGAGGCGGTGGAGAAGGCGAAGACCTGCGCCGAGCGGATCTTCTGCAGGAAGGTGAACGGGTTCAGCCCCGAGAACAGTTTCAGTACCAGCATCAGCGTCACGAAGAGGTGCAGCAGCAGCGCCCCCACCAGCGTCAGCACGTAGAGGATCACCGGCGCGAAGAGCCCGATCCCCTGCTCGGCGAAGACCTGCGTGATCAGCGCGAAGACCCCGTAGGGCGCGAAATGCATGACGAGCTGGACGATCTTCATCATCACCTCGTTCATGTATTCGCAGGCCTCGATGAAAGGCTCCGACCGCTCGCCCACCATCAGCGCCGCGATGCCGAGAACGATCGTGTAGAAGATGATCTGCAGCATGTCGCCGTTGGCGAAGGCGGCGACCGGGTTCGTCGGCACGATGCCCGCGAAGACCTCCCAGACCGTCGGCGCCTCGCTGGTCTCGACGCCGCCCGACGTGTCGACGCCCGCCATGTCGAATCCCTGGCCCGGCCCGACGAGCGTGGCGATCAGGATGGCCACGGCGATGGCGATGGCGGTCGTCATCATGTAGAGCCCGAAGCTCTTGCCGCCGACCCGGCCGAGGACGCGGATGTCGCCGATCCCGGCGACGCCGCAGATCAGCGAGAAGAACACCAGCGGCACGACCAGCATCTTCAGGGCGTTGACGAACGCCGTGCCGATCATGTCGAGGAAGCCCGAGACCAGATAGGTGTTCAGGAACGCGTTCTGGACGCTGTTCAGGATCACGCCGAGGACGATCCCCGCCGCCATGGCGATCAGGATCTTCATCGTCAGCGACATCTTGTTGCCGCTTGCACGGGTTGTCTCCGACATGACCGTTCTCCCTGAAGCGTCGGGACAAGGTTAACGCGTTTCGCGCGAAATGAACCAAAAATTCTCGCATCCGGCAGATCACGGCGCCTCCCTGCCCAATTTTCGGGCAGAGGCGCGGCATTGCGCGGCCCCGCGCCATCCCCTAACCAGCGCCCCGAGCCCCCGAGCCCCCGAGCCGCGCGAGACGCCCATGAGCCTCAACACCTACGGACACCTCTTCCGCGTCACCACCTGGGGCGAGAGCCACGGCCCCGCCCTCGGCGCCACGGTGGATGGCTGCCCCCCCGGCATCCCCCTCGCCGCGCCCGACATCCAGACCTGGCTCGACCGCCGCCGGCCGGGCCAGACGAAATACACCACCCAGCGGCGCGAGGCCGACGCGGTGGAGATCCTGTCGGGCACCTACGAGGGCGAGACCACCGGCACGCCGATCCAGCTGATGATCCGCAACACCGACCAGCGTTCGAAGGATTATTCCGGGATCGCGGAGAAGTTCCGCCCCGGCCATGCCGACATCACCTACTGGCAGAAATACGGCATCCGCGACCCGCGCGGCGGCGGCCGCTCCTCGGCGCGGGAGACCGCCGCCCGGGTCGCCGCCGGCGGCGTCGCCCGCGCCGCCCTGGCGAGCCTCGCGCCCGACCTGACGATCACCGCCTACATGGTGCAGATGGGCCCCCACGCCATCGACCGGTCGCGGATGGACATGGCCGAGATCGCCCGGAACCCGTTCTGGACCCCCGACGCGCAGGCGGCCGGGGACTGGGCCGCCTATCTCGACGACCTGCGGAAATCCGGCGATTCGGTCGGCGCCGCCATCGAGATCCGCATCGAGGGCGCGGCCCCCGGCCTCGGCGCGCCGGTCTACGGCAAGCTCGACACCGACCTCGCCGCGGCCTGCATGTCGATCAATGCCGTGAAGGGGGTGGAGATCGGCGAGGGCATGGGCGCCGCCGCGCTCCGGGGCTCGGAGAATGCCGACGAGATCGCGATGGGCGGGACCGGCCCGGTCTATTCCTCCAACCATGCCGGCGGCATCCTCGGCGGCATCTCCACCGGGCAGGACATCGTGGTGCGATTCGCCGTGAAGCCCACCTCCTCGATCCTCACGCCCCGGAAGACGATCACGAAATCGGGCGAGCCGGCCGAGATCGTCACCAAGGGCCGCCACGACCCCTGCGTTGGCATCCGCGCGGTGCCGGTGGCCGAGGCGATGGCGGCAGCGGTGATGCTCGACCACCTGCTCCTGCACCGCGCCCAGGTCGGCCCCGGCCCGCGGGGGCGGATCGGATGAGGGGCGGCCCGCTCCAAACCAAATGACGCGGGCCGCCGGGAATGGTCAACGCTGGAAATCGTGACCCCGTCCTAGGGCCGTCACGTTACGATCCGCTGAACGGTGCCCCCGGCGCGCTCACCCCTCGCGCAGCGCCCGCAGGATGCTGAGCGAGGCATAGCCGTCCGGCACCATGCCGACATCGCGCTGGTAGGCGCGCACGGCGGAAACGGTCAGCGGGCCGATCCGCCCGTCCACGCCCCGCGTGTCGAACCCCGCCGAGGTCAGCCGCCGCTGCAATTCCTCCCGTTCCTCGCGCGTCAGCGCCCGGTCGTCCCGCGGCCACTCGGCCGCGATCGGGGCGCCGCCGGCGATCCGGTCGGCCAGGTGGCCGACCCCGATCACGTAGGCGTCGGCGGTGTTGTAGCGCTCCAGCACCGCGAAGTTCGGGAAGATCAGGAACGCCGCGCCCTGCGCGCCCGCCGGCAGCAGCACCGAGGCTGGGCCGTGATCGGGCACCGGCGCGCCGTCGGTGCCCACGACGCCGAGCGCCGCCCAGTCCGACGGCATCCGCGTCTCCGTGCGCCTGGCCAGCGTGTAGTCGAACCCCTCCGGCAGGACCACCTCGACCCCCCAGGGCATGTTCTCCTGCCAGCCGTGTTGCGCCAGGTAGGCGGCGGTGGAGGCCAGCGCGTCGGTCGGGTCCGCGCTCCAGATGTCGCGCGCGCCGTCGCCGCCGAAATCGACCGCGTGGACCAGGAACGAGGTCGGTATGAACTGGGTGTGCCCCATCGCGCCCGCCCAGCTCCCGGTCAGGTGCGCGCGGGACACGTCGCCGGCCTCGAGGATCTTCAGCGCCGCGACCAGCTGGGTCTCGAAGAACCGCCCCCGCCGTCCGTCATAGGCCAGCGTCGCCAGCGCCTCGACGATGTCGGTGCTGCCGCGGAACGTGCCGTAGGCCGATTCGAGCCCCCAGATCGCCACCACGACCTCGCGGTCCACGCCGTAGCGCGCCTCGATCTCCGCCAGCAGATCGTGGTTGCCCTCGAGCGCGGCACGCCCGTCCGCCACCCGTGTCGGCGAGACCGCGACGTCGAGATAGTCCCAGATCGTCTTCGTGAACTCGCTCTGGTTGCGGTCGCGGGCGATCACCTCCCGGTCGTATTCGAGCCCGGCGAGCGCCGCGTCGACCACCCCGGGCGGAATGCCCTGCGCCAGCGCCCGGCCGCGGAACCGCGACAGCCACTCCTCGAACTCCGCGCTGGCGGGGGCTGACATCCGGCAGGTCGGCGGGGCGCGCCCGCGGGCCGGGCGGCAGCAGCGGCTCTGTGCTCGCCATCTCGCCCCGCGGCAGGGGGCGCATCGAGGCGTCCTCCTGTGCGGCGAGCGGCTGGGCGGCGAGGATCGCGGCGAGGCAGAGGGTGGCGACAGGAAACATGGGCGGTCCCGGCTTGGCTGGCGTCGCCACATTCTAGGCCGCGATGTCACGGAAAAGAAAGCGTTTCGCGCGGCGCCCCCCGCAAGCTGGCGCGCTCGTGATCGGCACGCCGCATTTGCCCGGCGGCGCGCGCGGTCCATGTTGCCGCGCAGGTCTGGAGGAGGAGGTTTCCATGCTCGACGACATCGTCATCCTGTCCGGCGTGCGCACGGCCGTCGGCACGTTCGGCGGAGCGCTGGCCGGCACGCCGCCCATCGATCTCGCGGCCACGGTCTCGACGGAGGCGCTGTCCCGCGCCGGGGTCGAGGGCGGGCAGATCGGCCACGTCACCTTCGGCCACGTCATCAACACCGAGCCGCGGGACATGTATCTCAGCCGCGTCGCCTCGATGGAGGCCGGCGTGCCGGAGACGGTGCCGGCGATGAACGTCAACCGGCTCTGCGGCTCCGGCGCCCAGGCCATCGTCAGCGCCATCCAGGCGCTCGCGATGGGCGACGCCGACTACGTGCTCACGGGCGGCGCCGAGAGCATGTCGCGGTCGCCCTACATCCTGCCGCAGGCGCGCTGGGGCCATAAGATGGGCGACGTCGCCGGCAGCGACATGATGCTCGGCGCCCTCAACTGCCCGTTCGGCACCGGACACATGGGCGTCACCGCCGAGAACGTCGCCGAGGAGCGTCAGGTCAGCCGCGAGGCGCAGGACGAGTTCGCCCTGACCTCGCAGAAGCGCGCAAAGCGCGCGATGGAGGAGGACCGCTTCCAGCGCGAGATCGTGCCCGTCGAGGTGAAGCGCAAGCGCGAGACCGTCGCCTTCGACAAGGACGAGCACCCCAAGGACACCTCCGCCGAGCGGCTGGCGAGCCTGAAGCCCGCCTTCCGCAAGGACGGCACCGTCACCGCCGGCAACGCGAGCGGCATCAACGACGGCGCCGCCGCCCTCGTCCTGGCGAAGGGAGCGGAAGCGGAGAAGGCCGGGCTCGCGCCGAAGTTCCGCGTCCACGGCTACGGCCATTCCGGGGTCCGGCCCGAGGTGATGGGCCTCGGCCCCATTCCCGCCGTCCGCAACCTCCTCGAGCGCACCGGGCTGAAGATCGAGCAGTTCGACGTCATCGAATCGAACGAGGCCTTCGCGGCGCAGGCGGTGGCGGTGAACCGAGAGCTCGGCCTCGACCCGGAAAAGGTGAATCCCAACGGCGGCGCCATCGCCCTCGGCCACCCTGTGGGGGCCACCGGCGCCATCCTGACCGTGAAGGCGATGTACGAGCTCGAGCGCATCGACGGCCGGTTCGCGCTCGTCACCATGTGCATCGGCGGCGGACAGGGGATCGCGCTCGCGATCGAGCGGCTCTGACCGGCGGGTTTTAACGCCGGATTCACCCTCAGGTTGTACTGATGGGGCGCGTCTTGAACGGATGTCGCGCCCCATGAGCTCCCTGCCCGACTACACGGCCGAACGACGGGCGCGCCTCGCGGCCGAACGGATCCTCGACCTGCGCGAGCGCCGGTTCGAGCGGGAGATGGCGCGTCTCGAGAGCTTCTCGGCGGTGCTCTCCGGGGAGATCGACGCCAAGCACCGCGAGCTCGACGCGCTGCGCCGGGAGGCGGAGACGCTGCGCCGCGACAACGCCGCCCTGCGCGACGGCGCCGCCAATTCCGCGGCGGCCGGGCGCAATCTCTGGGCGGCGCTGCAGGCGGTGCAGGACGGATTCGCGATCTGGGACGCGGACCACCGCCTCGCCGAGGCCAACGACGCCTATCTCGCCGTGTTCGACGGTCTCGAGGAGGTCCGGCCGGGCGTGCCCCATGCCCGCCTCTGCGAACTCCTCCTCTCCGAGGGTATCGTCGATCCCGGGGCCGAGGGCGCCGCCTGGGCGGACCGCATGCGCGCCCGCTGGTCGGAGACGCCGATCCCCGACATCACCGTGCGGCTCTGGAACGGCCAGGTCATCCGGGTCATCGATCGCGCCCTGCCCGATGGCGGCGTGGTCAGCATCTGCGTCGACGAGACCGGCATGACGCGCCTGCTCTCGGCGGTGGACGCGATCCCCCACGGCTTCGTCCTCTTCGACCGCGGCGACCGCCTGGTGACCATGAACCAGGCCTACCGCGACATCTATCTCCACGACGCGCCCGGCGTGGGCCCCGGCACCTCCTTCGCCGAGATCCTCCGCCACGGCCTCGCCACCGGCAGCTATCCGGAGGCCGCGGGCAGGGAGGAGGAGTGGTTCGAGGACCGCATGGAGGTCCATCTCCGCGGCGACGGCGTGCCCCACGAGGTGCGCATGGCCGACGGCCGCTGGCTCAGGGTCATCGAGCACAAGACCCCCGACGGCGGCACCGCCGGCCTCCGCATCGACATCACCGACCTCAAGGACCAGCAGATGGCCCTCGAGGCCGCGCGCGAGAGCGCCGAGGCGGCGGCGCGCGCCAAGTCGGCCTTCCTGTCGAACATGAGCCACGAGATCCGCACGCCGGTGAACGGCATCACCGGCCTCGCGCAGATCCTTCTCGACGGCGACCTCGACCCCGAGCAGCGCGACTTCGCGGAAACGCTGCGCGGCTCCGCCGACGCGCTCCTCGCCCTCGTCGACGACGTGCTCGACTATTCCGCCATCGAATCGGGCCGCCTCGACCTGCGCGCCCGCCCCTTCGACCCCCGCGCCCTGCTGGCGGACCCGGTCGGCACCTTCGCCGCCGAGGCCCGCCGCCGCGGCCTCGATCTCCGCCTCGAGGCGGCGGCGGATCTCCCCGCGACCCTCGTCGGCGACGACCGCCGGCTGCGGCAGGTCGTCACCCACCTGCTCGCCAACGCGGTGAAGTTCACCGAGACCGGCAGCGTCACCCTCCGCGCCTCCGCGGAGCCGCTGGAGGAGGGCCGGGCGCGGCTCACCGTCGCCGTCGCCGATACCGGCATCGGCGTGCCCGCCGCTTGCGCCGGGCGCATCTTCGAGGGGTTCGCCCGCGCCGAGGAGGAGCACGACCGCCGCCAGGACGGCACCGGGCTCGGCCTCGCCCTCTGCCGCCGCCTCGTCGAGCTGATGGGCGGCGAGATCGGCTACCGGCCGGGCTCCCGCGGCGGCTCGGTCTTCTCCTTCTCGGTCGCGCTCCCGGCGGGCGCGGAAGCCCCCGCCCCGGCGACCGACTGCCCCGCCACGCCGGCCGCGGGGCGCCTCTCCGTCCTCGCCGCGGAGGACAACGCCACCAACCGGCTGATCCTGGAAAAGCTCCTCGCCCCGCTCGATGTCGACCTGCGCCTCGTGGCGACCGGCCGCCAGGCGCTCGACGCCCTCGCCGAGACCGCGCCCGACCTCGTGCTCATGGACATCTCGATGCCCGACATGGACGGCAAGGAGGCGACGGGGCGGATCCGCGCCTGGGAGGCCGCGGGTGGCCGCGCGCCGCTGCCGATCCTCGCCATGACCGCCCATGCGCGCGACGAGGACGTCGCCGCGATCCGCGCCGCCGGCCTCGACGACGTGCTGACCAAGCCGCTCTCCCGGGCCGTGCTGGCCGAGCGCTTCGACCGCATCCGCGCCGCCGGTCAGGCCGCCGCGGCGGCGGCACTGCGCAGGAAGGCCGGCGCGCCCGCCCCGGAGAGCGCCGGCGCATAGGCGTAGCCGCCGGCGTCGAACTCCCTCAGGTCGGCCGGGTCGGTGATCCGGTTCTCGCAGACGAAGCGCGCCATCGCCCCCCGCGCCCGCTTGGCGTGGAAGGCGATCACCCGCGCCTCGCCGTTCTTCTCGTCGAGAAAGCGCGGCGTGACCACCTCGAGCCCGAGCGCCGCCTCGTCCACCGCGGCGAAGTATTCCCGGCTGGCGCAGTTCAGCAGCACCCCGGTTCCCGCCGCCGCGGCGTCCTCGGCGAGCCTCCGGGCGATCCGCGCGCCCCAGAAATCGACGAGGTTGCGCCCCCGCTCGGTGGCCAGTCGGCTGCCCATCTCCAGCCGGTAGGGCTGGATCGCGTCGCGAGGCCGGAGCACCCCGTAGAGCCCCGACAGCAGGCGCAGATGGCCGTCCGCGAAGTCGCGGCCCGCCTCGTCCAGCGTCGCCATCTCGAGCCCCTGGTAGGTGTCCCCGGCGAAGGCCCAGGCGGCCGGCCGCACCGCCTCCGGCGCCGGATCGCGCCGCCACATCCGGAACCGCCCGGCATTGAGCCGCGCCAGATCGTCGCTGATCCGCATCAGCCGCGCCAGGTCCGCGGCGGCGAGCTCCCGCGCGCGGTCGGCGAGGAGCGCCGCCTGGTCGGCCATCCGCGGCTCCGTGGTCTCGACCTCCCGCTCCCTCCAGTCGAGCTTCTTCGCGGGCGAGACGACGATCAGCATGGGCACCTCCGGTCATTCGGGCCGGTGGGATAGCCGGGCGGAGCCGGAGCCTCAACCCCGCAGCACCGCACAGCCGCCCGACCTCACCCCTCCCGGACGACCTCCAGGAACGCCGCCCGAATCGCTCCAGCTTCGCCGCCGAGAGCCCCGGCGCCCGCGCCATCTCCTCTTCGCTCTCCGGCCGCCGCTCGGCGATCCAGCGCAGGGTGGAGGCGGTGCAGGACATCGGCTTGCCGGTCCCCTCCGCGCCGCGGGCGAGTGTCTGCTGCGCCGCTGCCAGCCGGTCGTAGAGCGCCCCCGCCTCCCGCCCGGCGAGCTTCATCCGCGCCGGGTGCGGCCGCTCCGCCGCACCGCCGCCCGAGATCACTTCGAGGAAGGTCGCGCCGTAGCGCTCGAGCTTCGTGGCGCCGACGCCCGAGATCCGCGCCATCGCGTCAAGGTCGTCCGGCCGCCGCTCGGCCATCTCGATCAGCGTGCGGTCGGTGAAGACCACGTAGGCCGGCACCCGCTGCGCCTCGGCCAGCGCGCGCCGCTTCGCCTTCAGCGCCGACAGCAGGGGCGCGTCCTCCTCGGCCACCATCTGCGTCGCCGCCGGCCGTTCCGGCGCCGCCATCGCGTCGCGGCGCAGCGCCACGCTCTCCTCGCCCTTCAGCACCGGCCGCGCCGCCTCGGTCATCCTGAGCGCGCCGTGCCGCTCGGGATCGGGCCGCACGAGGTCGCGCCCCATCATCTGCCGCAGGATCGCCTGCCACTCCTTCGGACCGTAGGCCTTTCCCACGCCGAAGGTCGGCAGCCCGTCATGGCCCCGCGCGCGCACCTTCTCCGTCGCCCGCCCGGTCAGGATGTCGATCAGGTGCCCGGCGCCGAACCGCTCGCCCGTCCGCAGCATCGCCGAGAGGGCCATCCGGACCGCCTCGGTCCCGTCGAAGGTCTCCGGGGCTGCGTCGCAGAGGTCGCAATTGCCACAAGGTCCGGCCGCCTCGCCGAAATAGCGCAGGAGCCTCTGCCGCCGGCAGCCCAGCGCCTCGGCGAGCCCCAGAAGCGCGTTCAGCCGCCCGTGATCGGCCGCCTTGCGCTCCGCCGGCGCCATCCCCTCGTCGATCTGCGAGCGCCGGAGCCGGATGTCGTCGGGGCCGTAGAGGGTCAGCGTGTCCGCCGGCGCCCCGTCGCGGCCCGCCCGGCCGATCTCCTGGTAGTAGCTTTCGATCGACTTCGGCAGGTCGGCATGGGCGACCCAGCGGATGTCGGGCTTGTCCACCCCCATGCCGAAGGCGACCGTGGCGCAGACGATCAGCCCGTCCTCGATGGCGAAGCGCCGCTCCACCTCGCGCCTGGCCTCCGCCTCCATGCCGCCGTGATAGGAACAGGCGGCGTGGCCGGCGCGGAGGAGCGCGTCCGCCAGGCTCTCGGTCTTCGCCCGCGTGCCGCAATAGACGATGCCGGGCTGGCCCTTCCGGGCGCTCGCGGCCTCGAGGATCTGCTGCCGCGGCCGGTCCTTGGGGCGGAAGGCGAGATGGATGTTCGGCCGGTCGAATCCCTTGAGGAAGAGCCGCGGCTCGGCGCCGTCGAAGAGCCGCCGGACGATCTCCTCCCGCGTCTCCGCGTCCGCCGTCGCGGTGAAGGCGGCGAGCGGCACCCCGAGCGACCGGCGCAGCTCCCCGATCCTGAGGTAGTCGGGCCGGAAATCGTGCCCCCACTGGCTGACGCAATGGGCCTCGTCCACGGCGATCGAGGTGACCTGCGCCCGCCGCAGCATGCCCGACGCCGAACCGAGCCGCTCCGGCGCGAGATAGAGGATCTTCAGGCTCCCCGCCTCCAGCCCCTCGAAGACGGCGCGCGTCTCCTCCTCGCTGTTGCCGCTGGTCAGCGCGCCCGCCGCCACGCCCGCCTCCCGGAGCGCCCGCACCTGGTCGCGCATCAGCGCGATGAGCGGCGAGACCACGAGCGTCACCCCCTCGCGCATCAGCGCCGGCAACTGGTAGCAGAGCGACTTGCCGCCGCCCGTCGGCATGATCGCGAGCACCGGCTCGCCGGCGGCCACCGCCTCGACGATCTCCCCCTGGCCGGGGCGGAATCCGTCGAAGCCGAAGACGTCTTTCAGGAGATCCTCGGAGGGGCGCATCGGGCGTCGCGGACTCCTACGGGATTCCGACGGGAATCCGACAGGATTCCGACAGTCGTTTTCGGCCCCGGTCAGTAGAAGGCCGCCGCGTTGTTGATGATGATGATACGGATCGCGTAGACCGCGATCAGCGCCACCAGGGGGGCGAGGTCGAGCCCGCCCATCGGCGGCAGGACGCGCCGGATCGGCGCGTAGAGCGGCTCCAGCAGCCGGTTCAGCCCGTCCCAGATCTGCGCCACGAGCGGCTGGCGCAGGTTCAGGACCTGGAAATTTATCAGCCAGGACATGATGATATGGGCGATCATGATGAACCAGATCACGTTCAGGATCAAAAGCATGATCTGGATGAGCGACAGCATCTGGGGCCTCCTTCGCCGGTCCGCCGCTAGGTAACGGTCCACGCTCCCAGCGGCAAGCCTTGACCCCGGCCCCGCGAGGCGAAAGGACGCGCTCCATGTATCCCGTTCTCCGCCTCGCCAAGGAATTCCTGGCCCACCGCTCGGCCCCCCCGCTGGGCCTCTTCGACACCCATGTCAGTCACCACCGCATCTGGCCCCACGACATCGACGTCTGGATGGAGCTCAACAACGGCCGGACGCTGACCCTCTACGATCTGGGCCGGATCCTCCTCCTGAAGCGCACCGGACTCGTCGCCTTCCTGCGCGGCAGGGGCTGGGCCGGCACCGTCGCCGGCGCCTCGATCCGCTACCGCAAGCGGTTGCAGGTGTTCCAGAAAATCGAGATGCGCAGCCGCCTCCTCGGCTGGGACGCGCGCTTCCTCTATGTCGAGCAGGCGATGTTCCGCGACGGCACCTGTGCCGGCCACGTCCTCGTCCGCACCGCCGTCACCGACCGCACCCGCCTGATCCCGATGGCGGAG
The DNA here is from genome assembly GCA_963776705.1 of uncultured Alphaproteobacteria bacterium. GTDB lineage: Bacteria > Pseudomonadota > Alphaproteobacteria > Rhodobacterales > Rhodobacteraceae > Palleronia. The sequence goes on along the minus strand of CAVZOA010000007.1, from coordinate 59,479 downwards.
GCGGCCGCGGCGCTCGGCGCCGGGGAGAGCCCGGCCCTGTCCGACTGGGTCGCCGCCTGGTCCGCCGCCGACGATCTGCGCCCTTGGCCGCCGATGCAGGAATAAGGCTTTGCCAACGGAGCGTGCTTCCGTTTCATGCGCCCGACCGGAGGGGAGCGGCAGATGAGCGACGGCGCGGCGGGCAGGCGCATCTGGGGCTGGTTCTTCTTCGACTGGGCCAGCCAGCCCTACAACACGATCCTCATCACCTTCGTCTTCGGCCCCTACGTCGCCCAGGTCCTGGGCGACGGCAGCAGGGCGCAGGCCGCCTGGGGCTACGGCATCGGCGCCGCCGGCATCGTCATCGCCGTTCTCGCCCCGATTCTCGGCGCCATCGCCGACCGCTCGGGGCGGCGGATGCCGTGGATCTGGGGATTCTCTGCGCTCTATGTCGCAGGCTCTTCCGCGCTCTGGTTCTCCGCGCCGGCAGATTTCGACCTGATCCGAACGCTCGCCTTCTTCGCGATCGGCCTGATCGGCATGGAATTCGCGACTATCTTCACCAACGCCATGCTGCCCGACCTCGGCCCCTCCGAGACGATCGGGCGCCTCTCGGGCTCCGGCTGGGCCTTCGGCTATCTGGGCGGGCTCGTCTCGCTGGTCCTCGTCCTCGTCTTCCTCGCCGAGGACCCCGTGACCCGCACCACGCTCATCGGTATCGAGCCGATCCTCGGCCTCGATCCAGCGACCCGCGAGGGAACGCGTGCCGTCGGCCCCTTCACCGCGCTCTGGTACGCGATCTTCATGGTGCCGTTCTTCCTCTGGGCCGGGGAGCCGGCCCGCCCGCGCCGGCCGCTCGACATCGGCGGCGCGCTCCGCGACCTCGGAACGACGCTCCGCCGGCTCCCGGAAACGCCGAGCCGGCTGGCCTTCCTCGCTGCCTCCATGCTTTACCGCGACGGGCTCGCGGGCGCCTACGCCCTCGGCGCGATCTTCGCCGCCGGCGTGCTCCACTGGTCGGTCGTCGAGACCGGCACCTTCGGCATCGTGGCGGTGATCGCGGGCGCGCTCTTCGCCTGGCTCGGTGGCCGCGCGGACCAGCGCTTCGGCCCGATGCCGGTCATCGTCGTCTCGACGATCTGCCTGATCCTGTCGGTCTTGCTCGCCATGTCGATCACCCGCGGCTCCGTCCTCGGCGTGCCGCAAACCGAAGGCTCGCAGCTGCCCGACATGCTGTTCCTCGGCATCGGCGCGACGATCGGCGCGGCCGGCGGCGCCCTGCAATCCTCCAGCCGGGCGATGATGGTGCGCCAGGCCGACCCGGAGCGGATGACGGAAGCCTTCGGCCTCTACGCGCTCTCGGGCAAGGCGACCTCCTTCCTGGGGCCGCTCTCGGTGGGCGTCGCGACCTCCCTGACCGGATCGCAACACCTCGGCGTGCTGCCGCTCGTCGCGCTGTTCGCGGCAGGGTTGTTGTTGCTATTCTGGGTCGATCCACAGGGAGACCACGCCCCATGAAGCTCCTCCGCCTCCCGGCCCTCATGACGCTGGCCGCCCTCGCCGCCTGCGGACCGGGCGAGGTGCCGGAACCGAGCCTCGCCGGCGTCGAGGTCACGCAATCGGGGATGGCCAAGCAGCTCTTCGGCACCAAGGGGCGCCCGGCGGATCTGCCCTCGGCCCCCTATGGCGGCTATTCCAAGGGCTGCCTCGCCGGCGCCGTGCAGCTTCCCGAGACCGGCCCGACCTGGCAGGCGATGCGCCTCAGCCGCAACCGCAACTGGGCGCATCCCCAGACCGTGGATCTGGTGGAGGATTCTGAGCCGGCAGGCGGCGGCCCATCCCGGCTCGAACGGTCTCTACGTGGGCGACATGAGCCAGCCCGCGGGCGGGCCGATGCTCACCGGCCATGCCAGCCACCAGATCGGCCTCGACGCCGATATCTGGCTGATGCCCGCCAGCCTCGGCCTGTCGCAGGGACAACGGGAGAACATCTCGGCGGTCTCCTTCCGCCGCGCCGAGGGGGCCTACGTCAATTCGCGCTGGTCGCGCTATCAGCACGAACTGGTGAAGGCCGCCGCCCAGGACGGGCGCACGGCTCGCATCTTCATCTTCCCCGGGGCAAAGGTGCAGATGTGCGCCGACGAGACCGGCGACCGGTCGTGGCTGAGGAAGGTGAGGCCCTGGTGGGGACATCACTATCACATGCATGTCAGGCTCTCCTGTCCCGCGGACGCGCCCGGCTGCGTCGACCAGTCTCCGCCGCCACCCGGGGACGGCTGCGCCGAGGCGAAGCAATGGGTCAGCAACATCCTGAACCCGCCGCCGCCCGACCCGGACGCGCCGGCGCCGGCGCCGAAGCGCGAGCTTCGCATGGCCGATCTGCCGCGCGCCTGCCAGGCGGTGCTCGCGCGCTGATCCTGGCGGGCCTCGCAGCCTGCAACCCGGCGCCGGCGGCCGATGTCGGCGTGTTTCCCTGGCCGAGCGACCGGCCGGGCCATGGCGGCTTCTCGGCGATCGAGGTGGAGGAGGGCGGGACGCGGGCGACGCTGCTGATCGATACCGGCTGGCTCCTGACCGTCAGGATCGACCGCAACGCGGCGGGCGGGATCGCGGCGGTTCGCACGCGGGGCGGCAGGTATCTCAGCCCGCCCCCGGATCTCGACTACAAGTTCGACACCGAGGGGCTCGCGCTCGACGGCCGGCGAGGATACTACGTCTCGACCGAGGGACCGGCGCGGCTCCTGCACTACAACGGTCCGGACGCACCTCCCCGGATCCTCGCGACCGATCCGGAATTCCCGGACCTGCCGGAGAACCGCGGGCTCGAAGGGCTGGCACGGGCCGCGGACGGCGCGCTCTGGACCCTTCCCGAACGCGTGACCGGCGAGACGCTGGACTTCCTCGTCCTGTGCGACGGCACCTGGAGAAAGGGCCCCAGCGTGCCCGCGGGAGGCGGCTTCGTGCCCGTGGGCCTCGATTTCGACGATGCCGGCCGCCTCTACCTGCTCGAGCGCCAGTTCGACCTGCCGTTCCGGTTCCGTGCCCGCGTCCGGCGCTTCACCTTCGAGGGCGACCGCGTCGCGCGGGAGGAGGAGTTCCTGTCCAGCCGGTCGGGGCAGTACGACAATCTCGAGGGCCTGTCGGTCTGGCGCGACCGGTCGGGCCGGCTGCGCGTCACCCTCGTCTCGGACGACAACTTCCTGCCCATCCAGCAAACCGAGTTCGTCGAGTTCGCGGTCCCGGACTGAGCCTCGGGCTTGATCGCGGCCCGCCGCCGCGCTAGGGGCACGGCGCGCCCGGAGGGCGCCAAGTCTCCGGCCACCTTGCCAAAACGGACCCGATCCATGACCCGCCTCCTCCCCGGCATCCTCGCCATGGCCGCCATCGTCGTGGCCTCGAACATCCTCGTGCAGCACCTGCTCGGCCAGTGGCTGACCTGGGGGGCGCTGAGCTACCCCTTCGCCTTTCTGGTGACCGACGTGATGAACCGTCTCCACGGCCCCGCCACCGCGCGGAAGGTGGTCGTCGCCGGCTTCGCGACCGGCGTGCTCTGTTCCCTCGTCGGCACCCAGGTCGCGGGCGAGTTCGGCCCGATCGTCACCCTCCGCGTCGCCATCGCCTCGGGCGCGGCCTTCCTCGTCGCGCAGCTCGCGGACGTGGCGGTTTTCGACCGAATCCGCGGCGGACGGTGGTGGTCGGCGCCGCTCGTCTCCTCCGTCATCGGTTCGGCGCTCGACACGGCATTGTTCTTCACAATTGCCTTCTCCGCCTCCCTCGCCTTTCTCCATCCCGCCGAGGACGTGGCCTGGGCGAACGAGCTCCTGCCGCTGCTCGGGCACGGTCCCGCGATGCCGCTCTGGATGTCTCTCGCGCTTGCCGACTGGCTGGTCAAACTGGCCCTGGCGCTGATCGCTTTGGCGCCATTTCGCCTCATCACCGCGAGAACGGCACCAGATGCAGCGTGATTTCATTTGACACCACCCGGATCTGTGCGAGCGTCCCCCCTATCGGCAACGCAATGAAAGGAGGTGGTCCAGTGTCTAGAATGATGGTGGAGTATGAGGTCGGAACAGTCATGGGGGCCGACATCTGAGGGCAGCCCCTCGGATGGAACATCCGTGATTGGGCTCCCGCTCTAACCGGGCCCATCTCCGAAACATTCGAAGGGGCCGCCGATTTCCGGTGGTCCCTTTTTCCTTTGCCGGGACCGGCACCGGCACCCGCCCTCCTCGCTCGTGTGGCCTCGCCATGACCCTTCGCATCACAGACCGGATCTCGCTCGATGAGTGGGAGATGACCGAGCATTTCGTCCAGTCCGGGGGACCCGGCGGGCAGAACGTGAACAAGGTCGCCACCGCGGTCGAGCTCCGCTTCGAGGCGGAACGCTCGCCGAACCTCGCCCCCGCGGTAAAGTCGCGCCTGCGGCGGCTGGCCGGCCGCCGCTGGACGAAGGAGGGCGCGCTCCTGATCCAGGTGTCCGAGACCCGCCACCAGGCCCGCAACCGCGAGATCGCCCGCGAGCGGCTGGCCGACCTCGTCCGCAAGGCGCTGGAAAGGCCGAAGCGCCGCGTGCCGACCCGTCCCACCCTCGGCTCGAAGAAGCGGCGCCTCGCCGCCAAGAAGCAGCGCGGCGAGGTGAAGGCCATGCGCGGCCGGGTCGGTCCGGGCGACTGAGCCCCCGCCGCTTGCCCCTCGGGCGTTCGGATGCACATAATCGGAGGCCCCGACAGAATTGCCGGAGAGGCCCGTGATCGACATCGCCAACCGCGTCTGGAACCACAAGTGGAAGATCGACCCGATCGTCCGCTCGCTCATCGACACCGATTTCTACAAGCTCCTGATGTGCCAGACGGTGCTGCGCCGGCATCCGAACACCCGCGTCACCTTCTCGCTCATCAACCGCACCACGGAGGTGCCGCTCGCGAAGCTCGTGGACGAGGGGGAGCTCCGCGAGCAGCTCGACCACATCCGCTCGCTCTCGCTCAGCCGCGGCGAGAGCACCTGGATGCGCGGCAACACCTTCTACGGCAAGCGGCAGATGTTCACGCCCGGCTTCATGGACTGGTTCGAGGGGCTGCGCCTGCCGCCCTACCACCTCGAGCGCGTGGGCGACCAGTACGAGCTCACCTTCGAGGGCGCCTGGCCGGAGGTCATGCTGTGGGAGATTCCCGCCCTCGCCGTGCTGATGGAGCTCAGGGGCCGCGCGGTCCTGAACGATCTCGGCCGCTTCGAGCTGCAGGTCCTCTACGCCCGCGCGATGACCAAGCTCTGGGAAAAGGTCGGGCGGCTGCAGGATCTGCCCGACCTCAGGATCGCCGATTTCGGCACCCGCCGCCGCCATTCCTTCCTCTGGCAGGATTGGTGCGTCCAGGCGATGCAGGAGGGGCTCGGCCCCGCCTTCACCGGCACCTCGAACTGCCTCATCGCCAAGAACCGCGACCTCGAGGCGATCGGCACCAATGCCCACGAACTGCCGATGGTCTATGCCGCGCTGGCCGAGACCGACGCCGATCTCCGCAGCGCCCCCTACGACGTGCTGGCGGATTGGCACGAGGAGCACGAGGGCAATCTCCGCATCATGCTGCCCGACACCTACGGCACCGAGGGATTCCTGAACAATGCGCCGGACTGGCTGGCGGGCTGGACGGGCATCCGGGTCGATTCGGGCGATCCGGCCGAGGGCGCCGAGCGCGCGATCCGCTGGTGGCGGGAGCGCGGCGAGGACCCGGCGGAGAAACTGGTGATCTTCTCGGACGGTCTCGAGGTGAACAAGATCGAGGAACTCTACGCGCAGTTCCACGGCCAGGTCCGGCTGAGCTTCGGCTGGGGGACGCTGCTGACGAACGATTTTCGCGGGCTGACGGCGGGGGATGCGCTCGCCCCCTTCTCCCTCGTCTGCAAGGCCCGCGCCGCGAACGGCCATCCGACGGTGAAGCTCAGCGACAATCCCGAGAAGGCGACGGGTCCCGCATCCGAAATCGAGCGCTACCGCCGGGTCTTCGAGGTCGGCCACCAGGAACGGCGGGAGGTGCTGGTCTGAGCGCGTGGGCCCGGGGCCGCTACCCGCCCGAGAGGCATCCGCCCCGGCCACCCGACCGGCCGCCCCCCGGCCGAACCGGCCAGCTCATGCGACCTCTGCAGCCTCGGACGGCCCCAGGAGGGCGGCGTTCAGCTTGTAGCCCGCCTCCGTGCGGTTCCGGGCTCCGACCTTCTTCATGATGTTCCGGATATGGAACTTCACCGTGCTCTCGCCCATGTCGAGCTCGTAGGCGATCAGCTTGTTGGGCTTGCCGCGCCGGAGCGCTTCCGCGACGGCGCTCTGGCGCGCGGTGAGCTTCAGGGCGGCGTCCGGGACCTTCCGGTCTCCGCCGACGGCGTCGCGCATGGCGAGGAGCGTGCGGACCGGCAGGAACACCATCGAACTCCGCGTCAGCGCGATGGCACCCGGGATAGCCTCGATACCCAGGCTCTCGGGAATGCAGCCCATCGCGCCCAGATCGAGCGCGCCGATCATCTCCCCGACTTCCTCGAAGGGCGACAGGACCACGACCGGCGCCTCCGTCGAAACCGCCAGCCGCCGGATATCCGCCGCAACGGCAGCGTCCGAGACCGACCGCCCCTCGGTATTGTAGAGGATCGCGGTGCAGGAAGCGCCGCGGGCGTTCGCGATCCAGTCCGCCACGGATCCGAAGCCCCGCACTTCCGCGCCGGTCCCGACGGCCTCGATGTCGCGAAGGAACCGCTCGCGCGCGATCCTCCGCCTGTCAATTAAAGAAATGAAATCCCCGATTTCGTCGAAATTTCTGCAGAAATTCCCATCCATCTTACCACCCCAGTCGATGAAAATCCGATCGCTTCAATTAATCGAGTTCCAATATTCTCCTTCGGGTTGATTTAGCGAAGGTCTCCTCTTTCCCTATCCACAGTGATAGCCTTCCATTTCCATTTCTGTCCATAGATATTGTACAATATGCCGCTTTGCCCCCGCATTTCTGAGTTGTTTTTATTGACCGAGTGCATCTTTCGACTTTGTCACTCTGCCTTTTTGGACAGGTGCCGCACGCATTGCGTGCAATGCCCATTTCCATATCTTCGATTGCGCGTATTTCCGCTCAGCGCCAGGGAGATTCGGGGCCGTCGCGAATTCACGCGACACGCATTAAGAGAATACCGGTACCCCAAAAGTAGAATGGCGGGATCTCCGACGGGCCCGGCCTCGATATAGGAACCGAAATCGGAAGGGGCGCGAGATCGGCCTTCACGCGTTCGTCGAGAAGCGGAGCCCGTCCGATCCCGCGACGAACCGCCGGGGCTCCGACCGGGCAGGGACATGCAGGGGGCCGGCGAGCGGGCCTTGCCGCCGGCCGCTGTTCCGGCGCAACGCGACCGACGCGGATCCGACCCTCCCCGGGAGCGCCGGGGCCCCGGCTTTCCTACTCGGTCTTCCGCCGCCCGCGCAGCACGGTGTGCTGGCTCAGGATCTCGTATCCCATGTCGTCCGCGATGCGCCGTCGCAGATCCGCGATCTCCGCGCTCGGAATCTCGATCAACTCGCCCGTCTCGACGTCGACGAGATGGTCGTGGTCGCTCTGCGGCATCATCTCGTAGCGCGCCGGCGCGTCCTCGAAGGAGAGTTTGCGGATCAGACCGGCCTCCTCCAGCGCCGCGAGCGTACGATAGACAGTGGCGGAGGAGATGGTCTCGTCGATCTCCCGCGCCTTGAAGAACAGCTCGTCCGCGCTCGGATGCCCCTCCGTCCCCGCCAGCACGGCCACGATCGCCGTGCGCTGCTGCGTGACGCGCAGGCCCGCCCCCCGCAGGATCTCCGTATGTCCGGTCATGCTCAGCCCGCGCTCCGATCTGAGACGTCAGGATAGCGCAGCGCGGAGGGGGTGGAAAGAACGTTATTGCGAGTGTGTCTCATTAGCGTTTGACTTCTGCGACTGGATTGCATCTGCTTTCTCGGGAGACCACACCCCGAGTCATGCCGATGCGCCCTCCGCCCTCCCCAATCCTCGCGCTGGCCGCCGCGGCCGCGCTGTCCGCCGGGCCCGCAACGGCACGGGACGGCGATCCGCTGAAGGTCGTCACCACCTTCACCGTGCTCGCGGACATGGCCCGCAACGTCGCCGGAGACGCCGCCGAGGTGGTGTCGGTGACCAAGCCCGGCGCCGAGATCCACGGCTACGAGCCCACCCCGCAGGACATCGTCCGCGCCCTCGACGCCGATCTCCTGCTTCGCAACGGGCTGAACCTCGAGCGCTGGTTCGAGCAGTTCCTGGCCAATCTCGGCGACGTGCCCGCGGCGACCCTGAGCGACGGCATCGACCCGATCCCGATCGCGGAGGGCGCCTACGAGGGTCAGTCGAACCCCCATGCCTGGATGGGGGTCGAGAACGCGATGGTCTATGTCGACAACATCGCCGCGGCCCTCTCGGCCGCCGACCCGGAGAACGCCGGCGCCTTCGCCGCCAACGCGGAGAGCTACAAGGCCCGCATCGGCGAGACGATCGGCCCGTTGCGCGACCGCATCGCGGACCTGCCCGAGGCGGAGCGCTGGCTCGTCACCTGCGAGGGCGCGTTCAGCTACCTCGCGCGCGATTTCGGCATGAAGGAGCTCTACCTCTGGCCGATCAACGCCGACCAGACCGGCTCGCCGCAGCAGGTCCGGCGCGTCATCGACGGGGTGCGCGCGCACGAGGTCCCGGCCGTCTTCTGCGAGAGCACCGTGCCCTCCGACCCGGCGCGGCAGGTCGCGCGGGAGACCGGCGCCGAATTCGGCGGCGTCCTCTACGTCGATTCGCTCTCCGAGCCGGACGGGCCGGTGCCGACCTATCTCGATCTCCTGCGGGTGACGTCGGAGACCATCGCGCGGGGTCTCGCGGGCGGCGCCGATGGCTGACGGCATCGCGGTCGAGGGCCTGACCGTTACCTACCGCAACGGCCACACCGCCCTGAAGGACGCGAGCTTCGCCGTTCCGGAAGGCACGATCACCGGCCTCGTCGGCGTCAACGGCGCCGGCAAGTCCACGCTCTTCAAGGCGCTCATGGGGCTCGTCCCGGCAGCGCGCGGCTCCGTGCGCCTCCTCGGTCTCACCGTCGCCGAGGCCCTGCGGAAGGGCCTCATCGCCTATGTCCCGCAATCGGAGGAGGTGGACTGGGCCTTTCCCGTCCTCGTGGAGGAGGTGGTGATGATGGGCCGCTACGGACGCATGGGGATCCTGCGCCGCCCGAAGGCGGCCGACCGCGCCGCGGTGGACGCGGCCCTCGCCCGAACGGGAATGACCGAGTTCCGCGACCGTCAGATCGGCGAGCTCTCCGGCGGGCAGCGCAAGCGCGTCTTCCTCGCCCGCGCCTTGGCGCAGGAGGGCCGGGTGATCCTCCTCGACGAGCCCTTCACCGGCGTCGACGTGACCAGCGAGGAGCAGATCGTCGCCCTCCTGCGCGAGCTCCGCGACGAGGGGCGGGTGATGCTCGTCTCCACCCACGACCTCGGCTCGGTGCCCGAGTTCTGCGACCGCACCGTGCTCGTGAAGGGCACCGTTCTCGCCCACGGTCCAACGCCGGAGGTGTTCACCCGGGCCAATCTCGAGGAGGCCTTCGGCGGCGTGCTGCGCCACTTCACCCTCGCAGCCGCGGATCTCCACGACGACGCCGACGACCGCCGGATCACCATCCTGACCGACGACGAGCGCCCGCTCGTCCGCTACGGCGGCGAGACCCGCACCAAGGGGGGCGGCCAGTGACCGCGCTCGAGCCCTTCTCCTACGGCTACATGGTCAACGCCATCTGGGTCTCCGCCCTCGTCGGCGCGGTCTGCGCTTTCCTCTCCGCCTATCTCATGCTGAAGGGATGGAGCCTGATCGGCGACGCGCTGTCGCATTCCGTCGTGCCGGGCGTCGCCGGCGCCTACATGCTCGGCCTGCCCTTCGCCCTCGGCGCCTTCCTCGCCGGCGGTCTGGCGGCGGCGGCGATGCTCCTCCTCTCGGAGCGGTCGGGGCTGAAGATCGACGTGGTGATCGGGCTGATCTTCACCGCCTTCTTCGGTCTCGGCCTCTTCATGGTGTCGATGAACCCGGTCTCCGTCTCGGTGCAGACGATCACCATGGGCAACATCCTCGCCATCTCGCCGGAGGACACGCTCCAGCTCGCGATCATCGGCGGGGTCTCCCTGGTGGTCCTCGCGCTCCGCTGGAAGGATCCTCCTGGTCGTCTTCTTCGACGAGACCCATGCCCGTTCCGTCGGCCTCCGCCCGGGCCCGCTCAAGGTGCTGTTCTTCGCGCTCCTCTCGGCCTCCGTGGTCGCGGCGATGCAGACCGTGGGGGCCTTCCTCGTCGTCGCCATGGTGGTGACGCCGGGGGCCACCGCCTATCTCCTCTGCGACCGCTTCCCGCGGCTGATCCTCGCCTCGGTCGCCATCGGCACGGTCACGAGCGCGATCGGCGCCTACGCCTCCTTCTTCCTCGACGGCGCCACCGGCGGCATCATCGTCTGCCTGCAGACGCTGGTCTTCCTCGCCGCCTTCGTCTTCGCGCCGAAACACGGCCGGCTCGCCGCGAGAGCCCGCGCCGCGAGGGCGGTCGCGTGAGCCTGGCGACGGCGCTGCTGCCCTTCCAGCTGCCGTTCATGCAGAACGCCTTCCTGATCGGCGCGGTGGTCGCGGTGCCGACGGCCCTGCTGTCGTGCTTCCTCGTCCTCAAGGGCTGGGCGCTCATGGGCGACGCGGTCAGCCACGCGATCCTGCCCGGCGTGGTCGTCGCCTACATCCTCGGCCTGCCGCTGATCCTCGGCGCCTTCGCCGCCGGAATGACCTGTTCGCTCGCCACCGGCTACCTGAGCGGCAACAGCCGGGTGAAGCAGGACACGGTGATGGGCGTGGTCTTCTCGGGCATGTTCGCCGCCGGCCTCGTGCTCTTCGTCGCCACGCCCTCGGACGTGCATCTCGACCACATCCTGTTCGGCAACATGCTGGGCGTGGGACCGGAGGATCTCCGCACGGCGGCGATCGTCTCGGCCGTGGTCACCGGCACGCTGCTGCTGAAATGGCGCGACCTCTTGCTGCACGCCTTCGACCCCGCCCAGGCGCATGCCAGCGGCCTCAGGACCGGCTGGCTCCACTACGGCCTGCTCGCGCTCCTGTCGCTGACCATCGTCGCCACGCTCTCGGCGACCGGTCTCATCCTCGCGGTCGGCCTGCTGATCTCGCCCGGCGCCATCGCCTTCCTCACCGTGCGCCGCTTCGGCCCGATGCTCGCCGTCGCCGTGGCCGCCTGTCTGCTGGCGATGTGGGCGGGCGCCTATGCGAGCTTCTGGATCGACGCCGCGCCCGCGCCGACCATCGTGCTGATCCTGACCGCCCTGTTCCTCGTCGCGCTGGCCCGCCGCCTCGCCCTCAGCCGGAGAGCGTCGCGAGCGTGACCCAGCCCGCCGTCTCGGAGGCGACCTGCACCGCGCCGAGCACGTCGCCAGTCTGCCCCCCGATCCGCACCCGCGCGATCCGGGCGATCGCAGCCGCCGCCGCCCCGAGCGCCAAGAGCGCCGGGAGCGCCGCCGCGCCGAGCCAGAGGCCGAGCGCCGCCACCAGCGCCGCGCCGGGCCAGAGCCCCCGCGCGCCCGCCGCCATCCGCCCCAGCCCGTCCTCCCGCGCCGGCGGCAGGCGCACCATCGCCACGAGCATCGCGAAGCGGCTCGCCACGCCGAGGCACAGGAAGGCGACGGGGCCGGGCGCCGCCTCCGCCACCGAGAGCGCCTGCAAGGCGACCGCGAAGACCAGCGCCAGCACCCCGTAGCTGCCGATCCGGCTGTCGCGCATGATCTCCAGCACATGTGCCCGGTCGCGCCCGCCGCCCATGCCGTCGGCGAAATCCGCGAGCCCGTCATGGTGCAGCCCCCCGGTCAGCAGCGCCCCGGCGAGACCGGCGGCCAGAGCGCCGACCGGCCCGCCGAGCGCGGCGAAGACCGCCCACATGGCGAGCCCCGGCAGCACCCCCACCAGCGGGAACGCCCAGACCGCGGCGCCGAGCGGCGGCGGATCGTCGATCCGGCCCGCGGGCAGGCGCGTCAGCATCGTCACCGCGAGCCGCGCCTCCCGCGCCCGCTCGCCGGCGCTCATGGAACGGCGATCCCCGCCTCCGCGAAGGTCGCCATGTCGGAATGGCAGGCCAGGGCCGCCTTCACCACCGACAGCGCCAGCGCCGCGCCGGAGCCCTCGCCGAGCCCCATGCCGAGCTTCAGGATCGGCTCCTTGCCGATCAGCTCCAGCATCCGAACGTGGCCCGGCTCGGCGGAGAGATGCGCGGCGAGGCAATGGTCGAGAAGATGCCGGTCGAGCACGAAGAGCGGCAGCACCGCGGCCGTGCAGATGAACCCGTCGAGCAGGACGGGAATGCGGGCCGCCCGCGCCCCCAGCACGGCGCCCGCGATCGCCGCCTGCTCGCGTCCGCCGAGCGCGGCCAGACGCGGCAGCGGGTCGAGCCCGTGATGCCGGTCGACGCCCTTGCGCACCACCTGGATCTTGGTCCAGATGCGCTCCCCGTCGGCCCCCGCGCCCGGCCCCGCCCAGTCCCGCGGCGTGCCGCCGAGACAGGCGCAGGCGAGCGCGGCGGCGACGGTGGAATTGCCGATCCCCATCTCGCCCAGCACCAGGATGTCGGCCGCCGCGTCCACCGCCGCCGCGCCGGCCTGCATCGCGTCGAGGCACTCCGCATCGCCCATCGCCGGGCCTTCGGTGAAATCCGCGGTGGGGCTGTCGAGCGCCAGCGGCACTACGGTCAGATCCGCCCCCGCGACCCGGCAAACCTGGTTGATCGCCGCCCCGCCGGCCTCGAAATTGGCGACCATCGCCGCCGTCACCTCCTGCGGGAACGGGTTCACCCCCTGCGCGCAGATGCCGTGATTGCCGGCGAAGACCAGCGCCTGCGCCCGCCCGATCCGCGGCCGCGCCGCCCCCCGCCAGCCGGCGACGAAGACGGCGAGATCCTCGAGCCGCCCCAGCGACCCCGGCGGCTTGGTCAGTTCCGCCTGACGGGCCCGCGCCGCCTCCGCCGCCGCCTCGTCGAAGGCGGGCAGGTCGTGGAGCGCCTCGGGCAGCGCGGCGAGGTCGGTCACGTCGTCAAGGAACATGGGCGGGCTTCACTCTCAGGGGTTGTCCGGCGACGCAGAGATACACCTCGTCCGCCGCCTCGGCGACGATCTCGTTCACCCGGCCGGCCGCGTCGCGGAAGCGCCGGCCGAGCGCGGTCTCGGGCACGATCCCCGAGCCCACCTCGTTCGTCACCATGACGACCGGATGGTCGAGCCCGCCGAGGCCCGCCGCGAGGTCGCGGGCGGCGCGTTCCCAGTCGGCGCCGGCCAGCATCAGGTTCGACAGCCACAGCGTCAGGCAATCGACGAGCCGGGGTCCCGAATCCGTGCGCCCGAGCGCAGCCAGGAGGTCCGCCGGCTCCTCCTCGAGCGACCAGTCCGGCCCCCGCCGCGCCCGGTGCGCGGCGATGCGCTCGGCCATCTCGCCGTCGCCCGCTTGCGCGGTCGCCACGTAGACGGGCCCGGACCCCATCGCCCGCGCCATCCGCTCCGCGAGGGCCGACTTTCCCGACCGCGCGCCACCGGTTATGAGGATCGACTTTCCCATTCCCGGCTGACAGACCATAAAGCGCCCGCCTGTGGAAGTCCGATGCCGATCGCCGAGCTCACCCTGATCCGCCACGCGCCGGTCACGCCCGCCGGCCGGCTCCACGGCCGGACCGACCCTGCGGCGCGCACCGACCTCGTGCCGCCCGATTGCGGCCTCCGCCCCGCACGCCTCCTCTCGAGCCCCGCCCGCCGCTGCCGGGAGACCGCCGCGGCGCTCTTCCGGGGCATGGAGGCGGAACCCGACCCGCGCCTCTGGGAACAGGATTTCGGCCGCCACGACGGCGCGCCTCTCGCCGACCTGCCCGATCTAGGCCCCCTCCGCCCCGCGGACCTCGCCGCCCACCGCTGGCCGGGGGGGAGAGCTTCGCCGACATGGCCGCCCGCGTCGCCCCCGCCCTCGCGGAGCTCGAGGGCGCGGTCGCCATCGTCGCCCATGCCGGCACGATCCGCGCCGCCCTGGCCCTCGCGCTAGGCACCGTTCCCGCCGCGCTCGCCTTCGAGATCGCGCCGCTCTCCCTCACCCGGCTCCGGCGCCACGCCCGCGGCTGGTCCGTCGCCTGCGTGAACGCTTCCCCATGATCCGCGTCACCGGGCATTTCGGCGAGTGGCTGCAGGGCCGTCTCGGCACGGGCGGCCCCCTCGCCCTCGTCACCCTCCCCTGCCCGGCCCTCGCCGTCACCGTCGGCGGCCCCGATCCGCTGCTCCCGCGCGAGACCCGCGACCGCTTCGCCGCCGCCCTCGGCCGCCCTCTCGCCGAAACCGGTCTCCGGGCCGACATGCCGCTCGGCGGCGGCGCCGGCGCCTCCACCGCCGCGCTCCTCGCCCTCGCCCGCGCCACGGGCGTCCCCGAGGACCCCGAGACCCTCGCCCGCGCCTGTCTCGCCGCCGAGGGCGCCACCGACCCGCTGATGTGGGACGCGCCCGGCACGCTGCTCTGGGCGCCGCGCGAGGCGCGCGCGCTCGGCCGCCTGCCGCCGATGCCTCGGGCCGAGATCGTCGGCGGCTTCCGGGGGCCGCCCACCCCCACCGATCCGGCCGACCCCGACTTCCCCGACATCTCCGACCTCGTCCCGCTCTGGCGGGCGGCGGCGGGCGACCTCGCCACCTGCGCCGGTCTCGCCGCCGAATCGGCCCGCCGCTGCACCCTGCGCCGTGGCCCGGCCGGCGACCCGATGCCGGACCTCGCAGCCGATCTCGGCGCCCTCGGCCATGTCCGCGCCCATACCGGCTCCGCCCGCGGCCTCCTCTTCGCCCCCGGCACCGTGCCCGCCCGGGCCGAATCGCTCCTTGCCGAGGCCGGGCTCGCCGGCCTCCTCCGCTTCCGCACCGGGGTGGCCGCGTGACCGGCGCGCTCCTCGTCGCCCTCGCCCTCGAGGCGCTGATCGGCTGGCCCGACGAGCTCTTCCGCCGCATCGGCCACCCGGTCACCTGGCTCGGCCGCCTGGTCTGGACGCTCGACCTGCGCCTCAACCGCGAGGCCGACCCGCCCGAGCGCCGCCGCCGTGCGGGCCGCGTCGCCCTCGCAATCGCCGTCCTCGCCGCGATCGTTCCCGCCTACCTGCTCCAGGACTGGCTCGGCGAGGGGGCCCTCGGCCCCCTCGTCCTCGGCGCGCTGGCCTGGCCGCTCCTCGCCGGCCGGTCGCTCCACGACCACGTCGCCCGCGTCGCCCGCCCCCTGACCTCTGGCGACGTCGCCGGGGCGCGCGCCGCCGTGGCGCGGATCGTCGGCCGCGACCCGGAGCGGCTCGACCGCGCCGCCATCTCCCGCGCCGCCATCGAGAGCCTCGCCGAGAACGCCTCCGACGGCGTCGTCGCGCCCGTGTTCTGGGGCGTGCTCCTCGGCCTGCCGGGTCTCGCCGCCTACAAGGCGATCAACACCCTCGATTCGATGATCGGCCACCGCACCCCCCGCCACCGCGATTTCGGCTGCGCCTCCGCCCAGCTCGACGACCTGGCGAACTTCCTCCCCGCCCGCCTCACCGGCGCCCTCATCGCCCTCGTCTCCGCCGCCCCGCGCGCCACCCTCGCCGCCATGCGCCGGGACGCCCCCCGCCACCGCTCGCCCAATGCCGGCTGGCCCGAGGCGGCGATGGCCGCGGCCCTCGGCATCCGCCTCTCCGGCCCCCGCACCTATGCCGAGGGCGCCGCCGACGAGCCCTGGCTGAACCCCGGCGCCCCCGACCCCGCGCCCGCCGACATCGACCGCGCGCTGTCGCTCTACCGCCGCGCGGGCCTGGTGCTGGCCGGGCTGCTGCTGGCGCTGGCGTGGCTCTGATGCAGGTGCATGGCGGCGACCTCGACCGGGCGAAGGCGCGCCACGGACCGGGAGACTGGATCGACCTCTCGACCGGCATCAACCCCGTCCCCTACCCCCTGCCGGCGGTCCCGCCCGAGGTCTGGGCGGCGCTGCCGACGCGCAGCCGGATCGCCGCGCTCGAGGATGCCGCCCGCGCCGCCTACCGCACCGCGGCCGAGGCCGTACCCCTCGCCGGCGCCTCCGCCGCGATCCAGCTCCTCCCCCATGTCGCGCCCCCCGGCCCCGCCCGCGTGCTCGCCCCGACCTATGCCGAGCACGCCGCCGCCCTCCGCGGCGGTGGGCGCGAGGTGGCCGAAGTCACGGATGCGAGCGCCCTCGCCGACGCCGCCGTCGCGGTGATCGTCAACCCCAACAACCCCGACGGCGCCAGCCACGACCCCGCCGCCCTGGCCGCGCTCGCGCCCGGCGTCGGGCTCCTCGTCGTCGACGAGAGCTTCGCCGATCCCGAGCCCGCCCGCTCCCTCGCGCCGCACCTCGCCCGCCTCCCGAACGTCCTCGTCCAGCGCTCCTTCGGCAAGTTCTACGGTCTCGCCGGCCTCCGCCTCGGCTTCGCGCTCTGCGCGCCGGACCTGGCCGGACGGATCCGCGCAGAGGCCGGTCCCTGGCCCGTCTCCGGCCCGGCGATCGAGATCGGCCGCGCCGCCCTCTCCGATACGGAGTGGCAGGCAGCGGCCACCGACCGCCTCCGGGCGGACGCTGCCCGCCTCGACGCCTTGGCCGCCGGCGCCGGCTGGCCGCTCGTCGGCGGCACGCCGCTCTTCCGCACCTACGCCGCGCCAGACGCCGCCGCCGCGCAGGAGGCGCTGGCCCGCCACCGCATCTGGTCGCGCATCTTCCCGTATTCCCGAACCTGGCTCCGCCTCGGCCTGCCCGGCCCGGAGGCCCACTGGACCCGCCTCGCCCGCGCAATGGCCGGGATCGGGGCCTAGCGCGCCGCCGCCAGCAGGCCGTCCACGTCGAGATGCGCCTCCAGATGCTCCGCGAGCGCGTCGAGCACCCGCTCAACCCTTGCGTCATAGCCGCCCTCGGAGGCCACGCCGAACCGCGCCAGCCACGCCGCCCGGAAGCCGTCGTCCCGGAACATGCCGTGCAGGTAGCTCCCCGCGACCCGCCCGTCGGCGCTCACCGCCCCCTCCGGTGCGCCCCCCACGCGGGCGAAGGGTCGCGCCAGATCCGCGCCCGCGCTCCGGCCGATATGGATCTCGTAGCCGCGGAACGCCCGCCTCGTCGCGACGTGCACGGCCGCCACCTCGGTCAGCCGCTTGTCCCCGGTCATCACCGTCTCGAGGTCCAGAAGCCCAAGCCCCGGATCGACGCCCGGCGCCCCCTCGATGCCGTCGGGGTCGGCCACCGACCGCCCCAGCATCTGGAACCCGCCGCAGATGCCGAGCACGTGCCCGCCCCGCCGCACATGCGCCGCGAGGTCCACGTCCCAGCCCTGCGCCCGGAGATAGGCCAGGTCCCCCCGCGTCGATTTCGACCCCGGCACGATCACCACATCCGCGTCCCCCGGCAGCGCCTGCCCCGGACCGAGCATCGTCAGCCGCACCTCCGGCTCCTGCGCCAGCGGGTCGAGATCGTCGAAGTTCGCGATCCGGGAGAGCCTGAGGCAGACCACGTGCAGGCCCCGCTTCCGCCGCGGGGCGACCACGTCGAGCGCGTCCTCCGCCGGCAGCCGCCAGGCTTCCGCGAACCACGGGCAGACACCGAAGCCCGACCAGCCCGTCCTCTCCTCGATCATCCGGTAGCCGTCCGCGAAGAGCGCCGGGTCCCCGCGGAACCGGTTGATCACGAATCCCGCGACCATCGCCACGTCGCCCGCTTCCATCACCGCCTGCGTGCCCACGACCTGCGCGATCACGCCCCCCCGGTCGATGTCGGCCGCGAGCACCACCGGCACCCCCGCCGCCCGCGCGAAGCCCATGTTGGCGATGTCGCCGGCGCGCAGGTTCACCTCCGCCGGGCTGCCCGCCCCCTCGACCAGCACCAGGTCGTGCGCGGCCCGCAAGCGGCCGAAGCTCTCCAGAACCCGCTCCAGGAGTTCGGGCTTCAGCCGCGCGTAGTCCCTCGCCGCCACCGTCGCCACGCGCTTTCCCTGCACCACCACCTGCGCGCCCAGATCGGTCTCGGGCTTCAGCAGCACCGGGTTCATGTCCGTCACCGGGTCCAGCCCCGCCGCCAGCGCCTGCAGCGCCTGCGCCCGGCCGATCTCGCCCCCGTCTGCCGTCACCGCGGCGTTGTTCGACATGTTCTGCGGCTTGAACGGCGCCACCGCGATCCCCCGCCGACGCGCGGCGCGGGCGAGCCCGGCGACAAGCATCGACTTGCCGACATTCGACCCCGTGCCCTGGATCATCAGCGCGCGGCTCATCCGATCTCGATCACCGTCAGCTCTGGCGGCATCCGGAAGCGCAGCGGGATGCCGGAATGCCCGATCCCGCCGGACACGACCATCTGCCGCGTCCCTTCGGTGACATGCCCGTAGGCGTAGCGCGTCCCGTAGCGCGAGGAGGCGATCACCGCCCTGCCGAGGGGCCGGATCTGGCCGCCATGGGTATGACCCGCCAGCGTCAGGTCCACGTGGTCGGGCAGGTCGGGAAAGACGTCCGGCTCGTGCGCCAGAAGCAGCGTGAAGCGCGCCGGGTCGATCGCCGCCCTGATCGCCTCCAGATCGTGCGCGCCTCCGGTGCGCCGCTTCCTGCTGTAGGCGCGCTGCGAATCGATCCCCGCCAGGGTCAGCGGGGCGCCCGGCGCGTCGATCCGGCGGGCCTCGTTGACGAGCGTCGTCATCCCCGCGTCCCGGAAGGCCCGGTGCCAGATTGTCTCCCGCGCGCGGCCCTTCCGCGCCGCCGGGTCGTCGATCCAGTCGTGGTTGCCGAACACCGCGAACACCCCGAGCGGCGCGGCGAGCCGTGTCAGCGGCGGCACCACCTCCTCCGGGACCGAGCGCCGGGTGGCGAAGGCGTGGCCCACGTAATCGCCGAGGAGGCAGATCATGTCGGCGCCGAGCCCGTTCGCCTGCCTGACGATCCGCGCGATCCGCCGCGCGCTCACCGCCGGCCAGGCGGCGTGGAGATCGGCGATCACCGCCACCTTGAGACGCGGCGCCGCCACGTCCCGCAAGGCGCCGATCCGGTAGCGCACCACCCGCGCGCTCACAGCCCCAGAGCCTCCGGCAGCCGCGCACGCGTCTGCGGCCCGAACCGGAACACCGACCAGCCCCGCGCCGCTGCCACGCCGCAATTCTCCGCGCTGTCGTCGATCAGCAGATGCGCGGCGGGCGACAGGCCCGACCACTCCTCCACGGCGCGGAAGAAGCCCGGATCGGGCTTCGCGGCGCCGATCTCGCCGCTGGCGAAGACCGCCTCGGCGAGCGCGCCCGCCCGCGTGCGCTCGCGGATGTAGCGCGCCCGCGCCGGCGGGTTGTTGGTGCCGATGGCGCGGCGACCGGCATGCGTCGCGAACCAGTCCGCGGCCTCCTCGTCGGGCCGGTCGTCGGCGGCGAGCCAGTGCTCGAGGAACGCCTCCGCGCTCACGGCGTGACCCTCCCGGGCGATCCAGGCGTCGAGCCGGGCGAGCAGGTCCGCGTCGCCCTTCAGCACCTCCCGCGCCTGCCCCGGCTCGCGGAGGAAGGCCCGGAACGAGTCCGCCGGCACGCCGATATCGCTGTCGAGCCGGTTGACCCAAGGAAAGATCTCGCCGCCCGGATTGACGTTCAGCACCCCGTCGAAATCCCAGACCGCGAGGTCGAACCGGATCAATACTCGATCCCCTTCTGCGCCTTCACGCCGTCCCGGAACGGATGCTTCACCAGGTCGAACTCGGTCACCAGATCGGCCGCGGCGATCAGCTCATCCTTCGCGTTCCGTCCGGTCAGCACCACATGGGTCATCTCCGGCTTCTCCGACTGCAGGAACCCCACCACCTCGTCGATGTCGAGGTAATCGTAGCGCAGCGCGATGTTGATCTCGTCGAGCAGCACGAAGCGGATCGCGGGGTCGCGGATCAGATCCTTCGCCGCCGCCCAGCCCTTCTCCGCCGCGGCGATGTCGCGGTCGCGGTCCTGCGTCTCCCAGGTGAAGCCCTCGCCAGCGACCACGAGGCGCACCTCGGGGAAGCGCTCGGCCAGCACCCGCTTCTCGCCGGTCTCCCAGTCGCCCTTCACGAACTGCACGACGGCTGCCGGGATGCCCCAGCCGACGCAGCGCATGACCATGCCGAAGGCCGAGGAGGACTTGCCCTTGCCCTTGCCGGTATGGACGACGATCAGCCCGCGCTCCTCGGTCTTCTCCGCCATCATCCGCTCCCGCGCGGCCTTGATCCTCTCCATCTTCGCTTTGTGGCGCTGGGCGTCGTCCATCGGGTCTCTCGCTTGACAAGGGGGCGCTCGTGCCGGCAAGTCGCACCATGCTGGTGCCCGTGTCAAACGGGTGAAAAGGGAATGAGGACCACCTCAGCCGCCCCCGCGACCGTGACCGGAGAGGTCGCCCCGAACGCCACTGGCCACGACCCTCACCGGGCGGGCCGGGAAGGCCGGGCGACCGAGGGCCAGACGAGGCCCGCATCCGCAAGCCGGGAGACCTGCCAGCGGAGACGAGACGAACCGGACGGGGTGCGCCGGGATCGGATGACGGAGCGACGCCGCTCCCCTTCCGTGCTGCCCCGCCCAGAAAGGACAGACATGGCCGGATCAGATTCGGAGGCCGAACTCCTCGTCTGCGTGAAGTGCCGCCGCGGCCTCGACCTGGCCGGCGAACGCCGCCGTCCGGGCCAGGTCCTGGCCGACCGCATCGCCGCCGACCTGCCGCGGGGCGTGCGCCTCACCGAGGTCGAGTGCATGGCGAACTGCGACCGCGGCTGCTCGGTCGCGCTCCGCGGCCCCGGCCGCTGGACCTTCGTCTACGGCAACCTCACCGAGACCGACGCCGCGGCGGTCACCGACGGCGCCGCCCGCTACGCCGCCACCCGGGACGGCCTCGTGCCCTGGCGCGAGCGCCCCGAGCATTTCAGGCGCAATTGCATCGCCCGCATCCCGCCCACGGACATCCCCGAACCGGAGGCCGCCAATGGCTGACCTGTCGAAACTCCCCGTCACCGTCGTCACCGGCTTCCTCGGCTCCGGCAAGACCACACTCGTGCGCCACCTGATGCAGAACCCGGGCGGCAGGCGCCTCGCGGTGGTCGTCAACGAGTTCGGCGACGTCGGCGTGGACGGCGAGATCCTGAAGGGCTGCGCCATCCCCGACTGCCCGGCGGAGAACATCCTGGAGCTCGCCAACGGCTGCATCTGCTGCACCGTGGCCGACGACTTCATCCCCACGATCGAGGCGCTCATGGCCCTCGACCCGCGCCCCGACCACATCCTGATCGAGACCTCCGGCCTCGCCCTGCCGAAGCCGCTCCTCAAGGCTTTCGACTGGCCCGACATCCGCTCCCGGATCACCGTGGACGGGGTCATCGCGCTCGCCGACGCCGAGGCGGTGGCCGCGGGCCGCTTCGCCCCCGATGTCGCCCGCGTCGACGCCCAGCGCCTGGCCGACGACAGTCTCGACCACGAGACGCCGCTGTCGGAGGTCTTCGAGGACCAGATCGCCTGCGCCGACATCGTGCTGCTGACCAAGCCCGACCTCGCCGGGCCCGAGGGCGTCGCCCGCGCCCGCGTGATCATCGCCGCCGAGGCCCCCCGCCCCCTGCCGGTCGTGGAAGTCGCCGAGGGCGCCGTCGATCCCCGCGTGATCCTCGGCCTCGAGGCCGCGGCGGAGGACGACATGGAGGCCCGCCCCTCGCATCACGACGACGCGGCCGAGCACGACCACGACGATTTCGAGAGCGTCGTCGTGGACATCCCCGAACAGGCCGCCCCCGCCGACCTCGTCGCCGCCATCGAGCGGCTCGCGCGGGAGCGCAACATCCTCCGCGTCAAAGGCTACGCCGCCGTGCGCGGCAAGCCCATGCGCCTCCTCGTCCAGGCCGTCGGCGCCCGCGTCCGCCACCAGTTCGACCGGCCTTGGAGGGCCGACGAATCCCGGTCGGGCGCCTCGTCGTCATCGCCGAGCACGACGACGTCGACGAGACCGCGATCCGCGCCGCCCTCGGCACGCTCGAGGCGGCCGAGTGAGATGACCGCCCGCGGGCCCTCCGGGCGTCCCCGCGCCTCCGCGCCGGCCCCGCGGCGCCCGTCCTTCTTTGCTGATCCAAATACCCCGGCGCGCTGCCGGCCGCAGGCGGGAGGGTTCCCATGCACGTGATCTTCCGCGAGAGCCACGGGCTCGACGAGGCCGACAGCCCCCGCGACCTCGCCCAGGCCCCGGCCGAACTCGTGGTCCTGTCGTTCTCCGATTCCGATCTCGGCGCCTTCGCCGCCGGCTGGCACCGGGGCGGCGGCCGGGACGCCATGCCGTCGCTCCGCCTCGCCAACCTCTCCGCCCTGACCCACCCGCTCTCCGTCGACACCTATGTCGAGCGCACGCTCGAGGGCGCGACCGGCATCCTCGTGCGGCTGATCGGCGGCGCGCCCTACTGGTCCTACGGGCTCGACCAGGTCGAGCGGCCTGGCGCGCGCCCGCGGCATCGCCCTCGCCGTCCTGCCCGCCGACGGCCGCCCCGACGCGCGGCTCGACGCCGCCTCGACCCTGCCGGTCTCCACCCTCCGCCGCCTCGCCCATCTCTGCGACACCGGCGGCGCCGTCGCCGCGCAGGCGTCGCTGCAGCAGCTCGCCCTCGCCTCCGGCCTCTACGCACGCCCCGGCGCGCGGCCAGAAGACCCTGCCCCCGGTCGGCGCCTGGACGCCCGAGCACGGCGTCACCTGTCCGGTCCTCGCCGCGGCCGGCGACCGCGCCGCGCGTCCTGATCCCCTTCTACCGCTCCTGGCTGACCGCCGCCGACACCGCCCCCGTCGCCGCGCTGATTGCGGCGTTCCGCGCCCGCGGCTTCGACGCCATCGGCCTCTTCGCCCCCTCCCTGAAGGCGCCCGAGGCGGCCCTCTGGCTCGCCCGGCAGGTCGCGCCACCTGGCCCCCGCCGCCATCGTCAACGCCACCTCCTTCTCGGGGCTCGGGGAGGACGGCGCCTCGCCCCTCGACGCCGCCGGCGTGCCGGTCTTCCAGGTCGCCCTCTCCACCGCCCGCCGCGACGCCTGGGCCGGGGCGGAGCGCGGCCTCTCGCCCGCCGACCTCGCCATGCACGTGGTCCTGCCGGAGGTCGACGGCCGCGTCCTCGCCGGCGTCGCCAGCTTCAAGGAGGAGAGCGACCGCGACCCCGACCTGCAATTCGCCCGCACGGCGCACCGCCCCGAGCGCCGACCGCATCGCCGCCATCGCCGACCGCGTCGCCGCCTGGATGCGCCTCGCCGCGACCCCGGCCGCGGAGCGCCGCCCGGCCCTCGTCCTCTCCACCTATCCCGGCCGCGACTGGAACATGGCCCACGCCGTCGGCCTCGACGCGCCCGCCTCGGCCGAGGCGATCCTCGACGACCTCGCCGCCGCCGGCTACGACGTCGCCCCGGCCGGCGACCTCCCCGCTGCCCTCGCCGCGCGGGAGGCGCGCTGGCCCCTCGCCGAGTACCGCGCCGCCCTCGCCCGCCTGCCCCGCAGCCTCCGCGACGACCTCGACGCCGCCTGGGGCGCGCCCGGGGACGATCCGGCCGTCGAGGAGGGGTGCTTCCGCTTCGCCGCCGTGCCCCGCGGCCGCGCCCTCGTCGCCCTCCAGCCCGAGCGCGGCGATCGCCCGGGCCGGGGCGAGCGAGTATCACGACCTCTCCCGCACGCCGCGCCACGCCTATGTCGCCTTCTATCTCTGGCTCCGCGCCCGCGCCGACGCGCTCGTCCATGTCGGCGCCCACGGCACGCTCGAATGGCTGCCCGGCAAGGCGGTCGCGCTCTCGGAGACCTGCTGGCCGGAGGCGCTGGCCGGCGATCTGCCGGTCATCTACCCCTTCATCGTCAACGATCCCGGCGAGGCGGCGCAGGCCAAGCGCCGCATCGGCGCGGTCGCCATCGGCCACGTCCCGCCGCCGCTGAAGCCCTCCGGCACGCCCGAGCGCCTCGCCCCGCTCGAGGCCCTGCTCGACGAGTTCTCCACCGCCGACGGGCTCGACCCGAAGCGCCGCGACCGCCTCGTCGCCGACATCCGCGACGAGGCGCAGGCGCTCGGCGTCGAGGACGATCTCGGCCTCGCGGCGGCCTCCTGCCCGGCCGAGGCCGATCACCCGCATCGACCGCTTCGTCTGCGACGTGAAGGAGGGCCAGTTCGGCGACGGGCTCCATGTCTGGGGCCGCGCCTCCGTCTTCGGCGACGGCGCGGATGAGCGCCGCGCGCTTCCGCGACGCGCTCGACGGCCGCCGGGTCGCCCCCGGCCCCTCCGGCTCGCCCTATCGCGGCCGGACGGACGTGCTGCCCACGGGGCGCAACCTCTACACCGTCGACGCCCGCGCCGTCCCGACCCGCAGCGCCTATGCGCAGGGGGTCCGGCTCGCCGAGGAGCTGCGTCCGCCGCCACCTGCAGGAGGAGGGCGACTGGCCGCGCAGCCTCGTCGTCGACCTCTGGGGCTCCTCCACCATGCGCACGGCGGGCGAGGATTTCGCCATGGCGCTCGCGCTCATGGGCGTCGCGCCCGGTCTGGGACGAGGGCTCCGAGCGCGTCTCGGGCATCGAGATCCTGCCCGTGGCCGAGCTCGACCGCCCGCGGTGGACGTGACGCTGCGCATCTCGGGCCTCTTCCGCGACACCTTCCCGCAGCTCTTCCGCCTCCACGGCCAGGCGGTCGCGCGCGCTCGCCGCCCGCGACGAGGCGCCGGACTGGAACCCCTTCGTCGGCCGCGACCGGCGACCGCGTCTTCGGCCCCGCGCCGGGCCGGTTCGGCCTCGGCATGGGGGTCGAGGACTATTCCGAGGCCGGCCGCCGCGCCGCCGGGCGAGGCCTGGCTCGCCGCCTCCTCCTGGGCCCATGACGGCGCCGATCCGGTCCACGACCGCGGCCGGTCTCGCGCGACCGCGTCGCCGGCGCCGACGCCTTCGTGCACGCCCAGGACCTCGCCGAGATCGGACCTCCTCCTGGCCGCAGGACTACGCCACCCACGAGGCCGGGTTCGCCGCCGCGCAATCCGTCTCCGGCGGCGCGTGCCCGCGCTCTACCATCTCGACAACACCGATCCCGACCGCCCCCGCACCCGCACGCCTGACCGAAGAGATCGCCCGCGTCGTCCGCGGCCGCGCCACCCATCCGGGCTGGATCGCGGGCCATGATGCGCCACGGCTTCCGCGGCGCGGCCGAGATCGCCGCCACGCTCGAGCACATGGCCGCCTTCGCGCATCTCGCCAACGCGGTGCCGCCGCATCTCTTCGACGCCTATCACCACGCCACGCTCGGCGACCCGGAGGTGGCGAAGTTCCTCGCGCGCGAGAATCCCGGCGCGGCGCAGGCGATGCGCGACCGCTTCGCCGCGCTCCACGCGGCGCGGACTCTGGCGCACCCGGCGCAATTCGATCCTCGCCGGCATCGAGGCTGTGGAATGAGGCCCGGATGTCCCGCCGGCGTTGCGCCGGCCGCCGGAGTATCCGGCAAGGCGAAGAGGGGGCCGCGGCGATGAGCGGCCCGGTGCGCGGCTGGTGCCCCGGCGCGCTCCGCCCGATGATGTCCGGCGACGGGCTCGTCGTGCGCGCTCCGCCCCCGCCTCGGCCGGATCGAGCGCGCGCAGGCCGCCGGCCTCGCCGATCTCGCGCGCCGCCACGGCTCGGGCGTGATCGAGCTGACCCGCGCGCCAACCTGCAGATCCGCGGCGTGCGCCGAGGCCGCCCATCCCGCGCTGCTCGACGGTCTCGCCGCGCTCGGCCCGCTCGATCCCGACCCGGAGGCGGAGGCGCGGCGCAACATCCTCGTCGCGCCCTTCGACGCCGACGTCGCCCCGCATCGCCGGCGCGGCTCGAGGCCGCCCTGCCGCGCCTGCCGCCGCTGCCGGCGAAGTTCGGCTTCGCCGTCGATGCCGGCCCGGCGCCCGTCTTCGGCGGCGCTCCCGCCGACATCCGCATCGAGCGCGGGGCGAGGCGGCCTTCTCCTCCGCGCCGACGGCGCCGCCACCGGCCGCGCCGTCGGCGAGACGGAGGCCATCGCCGCCGCCCTCGACCTCGCCCGCTGGTTCGCCGCCCGCCGCGGCGCCCATCAGCCGCATGGCCCCTCTCCTGCGCGAGGTCCCGCTGCCCGACCGCTTCGCCGGCACCGCTCCGCGCCCGCCGGCCCGCGCCCCGCACCGGGTCTCCGCCCCGAGGGCGCGCTCGCCGGCCTGCCCTTCGGCCAGATGGAGGCCGCGCACCCTCGCCGCCCTCGCCGCCGCGCCCGGCCTCCGTCTCACGCCCCTGGCGGCTGATCCTGGTGGAGGGCGCGGACCGGATGCCGCCGGGCCTCGTCTCCGACCCCGCCGACCCGCTCCTGCGCGGTCGATGCCTGCCCCGGCGCGCCGTTCTGCGCCGCAGGCGAGCGTCGAGACCCGCCCCCTCGCCCGCCGCCTCGCGCACCGGCTTCCGCGGCCTCCACGTCTCCGGCTGCGCCAAGGGCTGCGCGCGCTCGACCGCCGCGCCGCGTCACCCTCGTCGGCCGCGCCGGCCGGTTCGACCTTGTCAAGCGACGGCCGCGCAGGCGACACACCGACCCGGTCGGGGCTCTCCCCCGAAGACCTCGAAGACGACCTCGACGGCCTGACGGCGCGAGTGAGATGCCCTACGACTACGAGACCGACGGCGCCACCATCTACCGCCAGTCCTTCGCCACGATCCGCGCGGAGGCCGACCTCGCGCGCTTCACCGCGGAGGAGGAGCCGGTCGTCGTGCGCATGATCCACGCCGCCGGCTTGGTCGGGCTCGAGGCCCATATCCGCATCGCCCCCGGCGCCGTCGCCGCCGCCCGGGACGCCCTGGCGGCCGGCGCGCCCGTCCTCTGCGACGCGCGCATGGTCTCGCGAGGGCATCACCCGGCCCCGCCTGCCCGCCGACAACGCGGTGATCTGCACCCTGCACGACCCCGGGGTGCCGGAGATGGCGCGGGAGATGCGCACCACCCGCTCCGCCGCCGCGCTCGAGCTCTGGCGGCCGCATCTCGGGGGCAGCGTCGTCGCCATCGGCAACGCCCCGACCGCGCTCTTCCACCTCCTGAACATGCTCGAGGATCCGGCCTGCCCGCGCCCCGCCGCCATCGTCGGCTGTCCCGGTGGGCTTCGTCGGCGCCGCCGAATCGAAGGCCGCGCTCTGGGCCGACCGGCCCGCCCCCGCCATCGTCGTGGAGGGGCGGCTCGGCGGCTCGGCGATCACCGTCGCCGCGATCAACGCCCTGGCGAGCCGCGCGGAATGAGCGGCCGAGCTCGTCGGCGTCGGCCTCGGGCCGGGCGACCCGGAGCTGATGAGCGTCCGGGCCGACCGGCTCCTGCGCGCCGCGAGCCATGTCGCCTATTTCCGCAAGGCGGGCCGCCCCGGCCGCGCCCGCACCCTGATCGAGGGGATGCTGGCGCCGGACGTCACCGAGATCGCGATGGAATATCCCGTCACCACCGAGATCCCGCTCGACGACCCCGCCTACAATTGCTGCCTGTCGGATTTCTACGCCGGCTGCCGCGACCGCCTCGCGGCCCTCGTCGCCGAGGGTCACGAGGTCGTCGTCCCCTGCGAGGGCGACCCGTTCTTCTACGGCTCCTTCATGCATCTCTACGAGCGCCTGCGCCACGAAGTCCCGGTCGCCGTCGTGCCCGGCATCACCGGCATGTCGGCCGCCTGGACGGCGAGCGGGGAGCCCATCACCTGGGGCGACGACGTGCTCACCGTGCTCACCGCGACCCTGCCCGAGGCGGAGCTCGTCCGGCGGATGTCCGCCGCCGACGCGCTGGTGGTGATGAAGATCGGCCGCAACATCGGCAAGGTCGTCCGCGCGCTCGCGGCCGCCGGTCTCTCCGACCGCGCCTGGCTCGTGGAATGCGCCGCGATGGCGGAGGAGCGGGTGACGAGACTCAGCCGAGGCGGGGGGCCGCACGCCCCCTATTTCTCCATAATCCTGGTCCACGGCCGGGGGCGGCGGCCATGAGCGATGCCGCGACGGGCTGGCTCCGGATCGTCGGCCTCGGGCCGGGCTGCGACAGCCTGATCACGCCCGAGGCGCAGGCGACCCTCGCCGAGGCCACCGACATCGTGGGCTACAGGAACTATCTCGACCGCATCCCCGACCTGCCCGGCATCGCCCGCCACGCCAGCGACAACCGTGTGGAGATCGACCGCGCCGGCCTGGCGCTCCGGCTCGCCACCGGCGGCGGCCGCGTCGCCGTCGTCTCCTCCGGCGATCCGGGCGTCTTCGCCATGGCCAGCGCCGTCTTCGAGGCGCTCGATTCGATGCCCTGCAGCGCCGCGATGGAGGTCGACATCGCGGTGGTCCCCGGCATCACCGCCATGCTCGCCGCCGCCGCCCGCGTGGGCGCGCCGCTCGGCCACGATTTCTGCGCCATCAACCTCAGCGACAACCTCAAGCCCTGGGCGCTGATCGAGCGCCGCCTGCGCCTCGCCGTGGAGGCCGATTTCGCCATCGCCCTCTACAATCCCCGCTCGAAGGCGCGCCCGGAAGGCTTCGGCCGCGCGCTGGCGATCCTCACCGAGGCCTGCGGCGATTCCCGACCGGTCACCTTCGCCCGCGCCGTCAGCACCCCCGAGGAGACCGTCCGCACCGTTCCCCTCCCCGAGGCGCGTCCGGAGATGGCCGACATGGCGACGGTGGTCCTCGTCGGCTCCTCGACCACAAGGCGGGTCGGCCGCTACGTCTACACGCCCCGGTCGGTCCGGTGAATCCAGTCCATCACCGCCACCGCGTCGGCAAGCTCCAGCCGCGCGGGCAGCGCCGGCCGGTC
Organism: uncultured Alphaproteobacteria bacterium; assembly: GCA_963776705.1. GTDB lineage: Bacteria > Pseudomonadota > Alphaproteobacteria > Rhodobacterales > Rhodobacteraceae > Palleronia. The sequence continues at coordinate 30,677 of CAVZOA010000007.1, read as the reverse complement.
GATCATCACCACCGGCAGGCCGAGCGCCCGCGCCGCGTCGATCTTCGCGCGGGCCCCCGTCCCTCCGGCATTCTTCGACACCACGATCTGGACCCGGTGCCGCACCATCAGCGCCCGGTCGCCCGCCGCGTCGAAGGGTCCCCGCGCCACCTCGACCGAGACGTCCGGCAAGGCCGGCGCTCCCTCGGGCGCGTCCACGAGGCGCAGGAGATAGGCATGCTGCGGCCGGGCCGCGAAGGCGTCGAGATGCATCCGCCCGACGGCGAGGAAGACCCGCCGCGGCGGCCCGGCGAGCGCCGCCACGGCGCCCTCGATGTCCGGCACCCGGCGCCAGTCGTCCCCCGGACCGCGCCGCCAGGCCGGCCGGGTCAGCGCCGCGAGGGGGAGGCCGGTCTCCGCCGCCGCCGCCACCGCGTTGCGGCTCATCCCGGCGGCGAAGGGATGCGTGGCGTCCACCAGATGCGTGACGCCCTCCCGGTGCAGGTGATCCGCGAGCCCCGCAACGCCGCCGAATCCCCCGATCCGCACCGGCAGCGGCTGCGCCCTCGGCCGCGCCACCCGGCCGGCGAGGGAGATCGTGCCGCGCATCCCCGCCGCCGCCATCGCGCCGGCGAGGTCGCTCGCCTCGGTCGTGCCGCCGAGCACCAGGACGTTCGGGACCCGTGCCATCGCGGCGGACCATGCGCCGGGGCGGCCCCCTCCGGCAAGGCGGGCCCGCGATGACCGCCCCCTGGCTCACCCTCCTCGGCATCGGCGAGGACGGCGCGGCGGGCCTGTCGCCGGCGGCGCGCGCCGCCCTCGACGCGGCCGAGGTGGTGATCGGCCCGTCGCGCCACCTCGCCCTCGTCGGGGACGGGGCGGGCGATGCCGAGCGCATCGAATGGCCCGCCCCCTTCGCGGAAGGACTACCGATCCTCGCCTCCCTCCGCGGCCGGCCCACCGCGGCGCTCGCCTCGGGCGACCCGTTCTGGTTCGGCGCGGGATCGGTCATCGCGCGCCACCTCGCCCCGGGCGAGTGGCGCGCGATCCCCGCGCCGTCGGTCTTTTCCCTCGCCGCCGCCCGCCTCGGCTGGCCGCTCGAACTCGACCCCCTGCCTCGGCCTCCACGCCGCGCCGCTCGCGCGTCTGCGCCCGCATCTCGCCCCCGGCGCCCGCCTCCTCGCGACCCTGCGCGACGGCGAGACCGTCCCTGCGCTTCTGGCCTGGCTCGACGGCGCCGGCTTCGGCGCCAGCCGCGTCACCGTGCTGGAACGCCTCGGCGGCCCCGGCGAACGCCTCTCCACCGCCCCGGACGGCGCCCCCTGGGCCGCCCCCGTCGCCGCCGCGATCGAGGTCGCGGGCGGCGGCGCGGCCGTCCCGCTCGCGTCGGGCCGCCCCGACGCGCTCTTCGAGCATGACGGCCAGATCACCAAGCGCCCGGTCCGCGCCCTCACCCTCTCCGCCCTCACGCCCCGCCCCGGCGAACATCTCTGGGACATCGGCGCCGGCTCGGGTTCCGTCGCGCTCGAATGGCTCCTCGCCCATCCCTCCCTCGCCGCCACCGCGATCGAGGCCCGCCCCGGCCGCGCCGCCGCCATCCGCCGCAACGCCGAGGCGCTGGGCCAGGACCGCCTCCGCGTCGTGGAGGGCCGCGCGCCCGGGGCGCTCGACGGCCTCGCCGCGCCGCAGGCGATCTTCGTCGGTGGTGGTCTCGATGCCGCCCTGCTCGACCATCTCCTTGCGGTGGCGCCGGGCGCCCGCCTCGTCGCCAACGCCGTCACGCTGGAGACCGAGACGCTCCTCCTCGCCGCCCATGCCGCCCGCGGCGGCGAGCTGCTCCGCGTCGCGCTCTCCCGCGCCGAACCCCTCGGCGGTTTCCGCGGCTGGGCTTCCCAGCGCCCCCTTCTGCAATGGAGTGTCACCCCATGATCGTCGCCGGGTTCGGATTCCGCACCGAGGCGGGGCTCGAGAGCCTGCTCGACGCGCTCCACCGCACCGGCGGGCGGCCGGAGGCCCTCGCCACCGCCAAGGACAAGGCCGTCGCGCCCGCCTTCCGCGATCTCGCCCGGCGCCTCGGGCTGCGCATCGTCGCGATCTCCCCCCAGCGCCTCGAGGCCGAGCGCACGGCGAGCCGCTCCTCGATCTCCCTGCGCCACCGCCGCGTCGGCTCGGTGGCCGAGGCCGCCGCGCTCGCCGCCGCCGGGCCGGGGGCGCAGCTCGTCGGTCCCCGCGCGATCTCCTCGGACCGCATGGCGACCTGCGCCCTGGCCGAGGGAGGCCGCCGGTGACCGTCCACTTCATCGGCGCCGGCCCCGGCGCGCCCGACCTCCTGACGCTGCGCGGCCGCGACCTGATCGCCGCCGCGCCGGTCTGCCTCTACGCCGGCTCCCTCGTGCCCGAGGCCGTGCTCGCCCATTGCCCGCCGGGCGCGCGGATCGTGAACACCGCCCCCCTCGACCTCGACGCCATCCTCTCCGAGATCGCCGCCGCCCATGCCGCCGGGCAGGACGTCGCCCGCCTCCATTCCGGCGACCTCTCGGTCTGGTCGGCGATGGGCGAGCAGCTCCGCCGGCTCGAGGCGCTCTCGATCCCCTTCACGATCACCCCCGGCGTGCCCTCCTTCTCCGCCGCCGCCGCCGCCCTCGGCGCCGAGCTGACCCTGCCCGGCATCGCCCAGTCCGTGATCCTGACCCGCACCCCGGGCCGCGCCTCCTCCATGCCGGAGGGCGAGACGCTCGCCAACTTCGCCGCCACCGGCGCGACCCTCGCGATCCATCTCTCCATCGGCAACATCGCCCGCGTCGTCGCCGACCTCGCCCCCGTCTACGGCCCCGACTGCCCGGTCGCGGTCGTCTTCCGCGCCTCCTGGCCCGACGAGGCGATCCTGCGCGCCACCCTCGCCACGGTCGAGGACCGGCTCGATCCGCGGATGACCCGCACCGCCCTGATCCTCGTCGGCCCCGCGCTGGGCGCCTCCGACTTCGCCGACTTGCGCCTCTACGCCGCCGAATACGACCGCCGCTACCGCCCGCAATCGGCAGACAGCCCCTGGGCCGGCTGGCGCGAGGGCGGCGACTGAGCCTTCCTTGCTTTCCCGAATACCCCGGCGCGACGCCCGCACCCGGCGCCCGGCCCGATCCGAAAGTCCCGCCATGCTCCCCCCCGGCCTCCTCGTCTCAGCCCCCGCCTCCGGCACCGGCAAGACCACCGTCATGCTGGGCCTCCTGCGCGCGCTCGCCGATCAAGGGCTGACCGTCCAGCCGTTCAAGTCCGGCCCCGACTACATCGACCCCGCCTTCCACCGAGCCGCCACCGGGCGGCCCTCCTTCAACCTCGACACCTGGGCGATGGGGGAGCCGCTCCTCGCCGCCATCGCCGCGCAGGCCGCGGGCGCCGACATCTGCCTCGCCGAAGGCTCGATGGGGCTCTACGACGGCGTCGCCACCCGGGGGCGTGCCGGCTTCGGCTCCTCGGCGGAGACGGCGGCGCGCATGGGCTGGCCGGTCCTCCTCGTCATCGACGCCGGCGGGCAGGCGCAATCGGCCGCGGCGACGGCGATGGGTTTCGCCGCCTACCGCCCCGACCTGCCGATCGCCGGCGTGATCCTGAATCGCGTCGCCTCGCCCCGCCACGAACGCCTGATCCGCCTCGGCATGGAACATGCCGGTCTGCCGGTCCTCGGCGTCCTGCCCCGGCGCGGCGACCTCGCCCTGCCGGAGCGGCATCTGGGCCTCATCCAGTCCGTCGAGCATCCCGACCTCGACGCCGCCATCGCCGGCTACGCCGCCTTCCTGCGCGACCACGTCAACCTCGCCGCCATCCGCGCCGCCGCCCGCGCCGGCGGCGCGCTCTCCGGCGGCGACCTGCCCGCCGGGGCCTCCCTGCCCCGGCCCCCCGCCCAACGCATCGCCCTGGCGCAGGACGCGGCCTTCTCCTTCACCTATCCCCATCTCCTCGAGGGCTGGCGGCAGGCCGGCGCCGAGATCCTGCCCTTCTCGCCGCTCGCCGACGAGCCGCCCGATCCGGACGCCGACCTCGTCTGGCTTCCCGGCGGCTATCCCGAACTCCATGCCGGTGCCCTCGCCGCGGCGGCGACCTTTCGCGCCGGGCTCCACGCCCACGCGGACTCGAAGCCCGTCCACGGCGAATGCGGCGGCTACATGGCGCTCGGGGACGCCCTGACTGACAAGGCGGGCGTCACCCACCGCATGGCCGGCCTCCTCGGCCTCGTCACCAGCTACGAGACCCGCAAGTTCCACCTCGGCTACCGCCGTGCGACGCTCCGTTCGTCGATGCCGGGCTTCGCCGCGGGGGCCGCGCTCCGCGGCCACGAATTCCACTACTCGACGATAAGCGCCATGCCAGACCCGCCGCTGGCCGACGTGGCCGACGCCGACGGCAATGCTGTGCCCGAGACCGGCTCGCGCCGCGGCCGCGTCACCGGCACCTTCTTCCACCTGATCTCCGGCGAGTGACGCCGCCGGTCAGTCGGTCGCCATCTCCTCGACCTCGGCCACCTGCGCGTCCGAGAGGCGCAGCCGGGTCCTGAGATCGGCGAGATAGGCGCGGTTCGCCTCCGTCTCGCCGTCGACGGCGGCACGGGAGGCGAGATAGAACTCCTCCGCCGTCTCCTCGTCCTCGACCTCCGCCAGGAGCGTGTCGAGCGGCTTCGGATTGGCGATCTCGCGCTCCATCAGCGCGCGGTCCTCCTCGGTCCCGCCGGCCTCCGCGATCTCGCCCATGATGCGCTCCCGCTCCTCCGTCGACAGCGACCCGTCGGCATAGGCGGCGGTGACCATCGCGCGGATCAGCAGCAGCGCGGTGTCGTCGCTGAGCCCCTCGGCCGCGCGCGCCTCCTCGTGCAGATCCTCCTCGCGCGGCGCGCCGGCGGAGGCGGCGGCGCCGGACGACCCGGCATCGCCGGTGACGCGGTTGACCACGTCCTGCACCATCCCGGCGATCCCGCCGCCCGATCCGGGCCCGAGCCCGAACCGGAGCCCGAACCCGATCCCGACGCGTCCGGCCCCGGCCGGCCGCTCGCCGCCGCGCCGCCGGCGGAGCGGGACTGGTGGTCCTGATAGGCGCGGTAGGCCATGTAGCCGAGCGCGGCGAGGCCCATCTTGCCGCCCATCCCCGAACGCCGCCGGCCCCCGAAGCCCCCCATCGTCGACGAGGAGCCGAACCCCCCGCCCCGCCTGCCGCGCCCGCCCATCCGGCTCGCCAGCATGGTTCCGAGAATTTGCTTGACGCTCATTGGTCTCCCCCCTGAGTGATCCGGGCGTCCAACGCCGCCCGGCCGCCCGCCGTTCCGCCCGCCCGCGCATGGCCGGCATCTTGCGGCCGAGGCGCTTTCGATGCGACAGAGCGGCACCAGAGACCGGAGGTTTCCGCCCGTGACCGGCCCCCCGACCGGATTCGTCAGCATCGTCGGCTCCGGCCCGGGCGACCCGGAGCTCCTGACGCTGAAGGCCGTGGACCGGCTGAAGCGCGCCGATGCGGTGCTCTTCGACGACCTCTCCGCCGGGCCGATCCTCTCCCACGCGCGGCCCGGCGCGGATCTCGTGGGCGTCGGCAAGCGCGCCGGACGCCCCTCGCCGAAGCAGCACCACGTAAGCCGCCTCCTCGTGGACTACGCGGCGGAGGGCGGCCGCGTCGTGCGGCTGAAATCCGGCGATCCCGGCCTCTTCGGCCGGCTCGAGGAGGAGCTCGTGGCGCTGCGCGCCGCCGGCATCGGCCACGAGATCGTCCCCGGCGTGCCCTCCGCCGTCGCCGCCGCCGCCGCCGCCGGCATCCCGCTGACCCGCCGCCTCACGGCGCGCCGGGTGCAGTTCGTCACCGGCCACGACGCCGAGGGCGGGCTGCCCGCCGACATCGACCTCGCCGCGCTCGCCGACCCCGCCGCCTCCACGGTGGTCTTCATGGGCAAGCGCACCTTCCCGGCGCTCGCCGAGGCGCTCCTCGCCCGCGGCCTGCCCCCCGACCAGCCGGCGATCCTGGCCGAGGCCGTCTCCACTCCCGACCAGGCGCTCCACCGCTCCACCCTCGCGGATCTCGCCCGGCGCCTCGCCGCCGGCAGCTCCGCCGCGCCCGCCCTCATTCTCTACGGCCCGCTCGCGGAGGGACCATGACCGAGATCATCCTCGTCGGCATCGGCACCGGCAATCCCGGCCACGTGACCGGCGAGGGCCTCGCCGCGCTCCGCGCGGCGCGCACCGTGCTCATCCCCGACAAGGGCGAGGGCAAGGAGGATCTCGCCCATCTGCGCCACGCCATCCTCGACCTCTCCGGGACGCAGGCGGAGCGCCGCGGCTTCGACTATCCCCTGCGCGACGACAGGCTCGGCTACGCCGACCGCGTGGACAGCTGGCACGACGAGATCGCCCGGCGCTGGCAGGCGGCGATCGGCGATGCGCCGGGTCCGGTCGCGCTCCTCGTCTGGGGCGATCCCGGCCTCTACGAATTCGACCCTCCGCATCGCCCGCCGGCTGCGCCCCGCGCCGGCCCTGCGCGTCGTGCCCGGCATCACCGCGCTCCAGGCCCTGACCGCCGCCCACGCCGTGCCGCTGAGCGAGCTGAACGGGCCGGTGACGATCACCACCGGCCGGCGGCTGCGCGAGAGCGGCTGGCCCGCGGGCGCCGAGCGCGTCGCCGTCATGCTCGACGGCGCCTGCAGCTTCGCCACCCTCGACCCCGATCTCGTCATCTGGTGGGGCGCCTTCCTCGGCATGGAGGAGCAGATCCTCGACCGCGGCCCGCTGCGGGAGGCCGGCCGCCGCATCATCGAGACCCGCGCCCGCGCCCGCGCCGCGCACGGCTGGATCATGGACACCTATCTCCTCGGCCACCCGCGCTAGGCCGGTGCCGGGCCGCACCGCCTTCCTCGCCGCCTTCGCCCGCATCGGCCTGTTGAGCTTCGGCGGCCCGGCGGCGCAGATCGCGGTCATGCACCGCATCCTCGTGGAGGAGCGCGGCTGGCTCACCGAGCGCCGCTTCCTCGCGGCCCTGTCCTTCTGCATGATGCTGCCCGGACCGGAGGCGATGCAGCTCGCCACCTATGGCGGCTGGCGCCTGCGGGGGCTGGCCGGCGGGCTCGTCGCCGGCGCGCTCTTCGTCGGCCCCGGCGCCGCGGTGATGCTGGCCCTCGCCCTGGGCTACGCGCTCTACGGCACCGTGCCGGCGGTCGAATCCGCCTTCCTCGGCATCAAGGCGGCGGTGCTCGCCATCGTCCTCGCCGCGCTCTGGAAGGTCGCGCGCCGCGCCCTCGCCCGCGCGCAGCACTGGGCGATCGCGATCCTCGCCTTCGTCGCGCTCTTCCTGCTCGCCGTGCCCTACCCGCTCGTGGTCCTCGCCGCCGCGCTCTGGGGCGCGGCCCTCGGCGGCGCGGCGGAACCCGCCGCCGACGCCGCCCCGGTTCCGTGGCGCCGCACCGCCCTGATCCTCGCCGCGGGCCTCGTCCTCTGGCTCGGCCCGCTCCTGCTGCTGGACGGCATCCTGCGCGAGATCGGCCTGTTCTTCGCCGGTCTGGCCGTGGTCACCTTCGGCGGCGCATATGCCGTCCTCGCCTGGATGGCGCAGGACGCCGTCGCCACCCTGCACTGGCTCTCGGCCCGCGAGATGATGGACGGGCTCGGCCTTGCCGAATCCACGCCCGGCCCGCTGATCCTCGTCACCCAGTTCGTCGGCACGCTCGCCGCCTTCCGCGAGGGCGGCGTGCCGCTGGCGCTCGCCGGCGCGGCCGTCACCCTCTGGGCCACCTTCGTGCCCTGCTACCTGTGGATCTTCGCCTTCGGCCCCTTCATCGACCGCATCGCCGCCGCGCCCCGGCTCTCGGGCGCGCTCTCGGGCATCACCGCGGCGGTGGTCGGCGTCATCGCCAACCTCTCGCTCTGGTTCGCGCTCCACACCGCCTTCGCCACGGTGACGCGGGAGCGCGCGGGCCCCCTCCTCCTCTGGCGCCCCGACCTCTCCACGCTCGACCCGCTCGTCCTCGCCCTCGCGGCCCTCGCCGCGCTCCTGCTGCGCTTCGGAATCGGCTGGACGATCCTCGTCCTCGCCGGGCTCGGCCTCGCCTTCGGCTAGTGCCGCCGCGCGCCCTCGGCGAGCCGCGCCGCGAAACCCGCGCGCGCCTCGGGCGACATCAAAGCGAGCCGGTCGAGGATCGCCTCCTCCACCCGCGCGAACCGCGCGCCGCCGCGCGCCCGCTGCTCGGCCAGGAGCCGCTCCACCCTGCCGCGGTCGAAGGGCTCCGCGCGGATCGCGGCGAGCAGCCGCTCGAACCCCGCGCGCCGGTCGCCGCGCCCCTCCCGCGGCATCTCCCGCAGCCGGTCGATCACCGCCTCCCGGTCCGCCTCGGGCAGCGCCCGCACGATGCCGCCCGCCGGACCGCGCAGCCGGTCGTGGCCCGGCCCGTGCCGGTCGAACAAAGCCCCGACGACGACGCCCGCGACGCAGAGATTGAGCGCCAGCGAGGCGACGAGCACGATCCGCCAGAGCCGCGGCACGGTGGCGAGCGGCCTCCTCACGGCGCGAGCTCCGCGACCTGGAACTCGTAGGCCCCCGCGAGATCGTCATAGGCGGTGTCGGCGGGCAGCGCGGCGGCGATCAGCCCGCCCGGATCGGAGAACCCGATCGCCACCCCCAGCACCGAGGCCGCAACCAGCCCGCCGAGCGCGCCCCAGCCCTGCCGGCGCCGCCGCCGCGCCACCGCCCGCGCGTCCCGGAGGATGCGCGCCATCAGCATCTCCGACACCGCCGGCCGGTCCCGCCTCGCCGCCTCGAAGGCCGCGTCGGCGAGGCTCCGCGCCACCAGGTCGTCCGCCGCCTCCGCGTCCCGGAGCCCTCCGAGGGCGCGGATCAGCTCGTCGTCATTCGTCCGCATAGCCCAGCGCCTCCTTCCGCGCCGACAGGATCTTTCCAAGCGCCGCCCGGCCGCGGGCGGTCAGGCTCTCCACCGCCTCCACGCTCACCTCCATCGCCCGCGCCACCTCCGGGTTCGGCAATTCCTCGATATGGCGCAGGATCACCGCCATCCGCTGCCGCTCGGGCAGCCGCGCCAGCGCCTCCTCGAGCGCTTCGCGGCGCTGGTCGTCCTGCATCCGCCCCGCCGCGCCGCGTCCCGGCGCCGCCGGCTCGTTCGCCGCGTCGAGCGGCTCGGTCGGCCGCCGCGCCCGGAGCCGGTCGGTGCAGAGATTCGCCGTCACCCGGTAGAGCCAGGTCGAGACCCGCGCCCGTCCCGGCTGCCAGTCCGGCGCGATCCTCCAGAGCCGGAGCAGCGCCTCCTGGGTCACGTCCTCGGCCTCCGCCGCATCGCCGAGCATCCGCCGCGCCACCGCCAGCACCCGCGGCGCGTGGCGGCGCGCCAGCGGCGCGGCGGCGGCGACGTCGCCCGCCGCGTAGGCGGCGAGCAGGTCGTCATCCTCGGTCCCGGCCTCGGCCATCGATCCTCCGTCGTCGCGGCCGGCCCCCGTGCGAGGACCGGCGCGCCCCGCCTCAGCCCCGCTCGTCCGGGCCGCCCGTCGTCCCGCCGTGCCTATCCCCGTGCATATCCCCGTGCATATCCCCGTGCATCGTCCTCTCGCCGTGCATCTCTCCGTGCCTCCCGCCGTGATGCCCGCGCCATCCGCCGTGGCGCCCGCCCTTCCGGCCCGGCATCGGCGGCATCCCGGCCATCTCCTCGGCCGAGAGCACGTCGTCGCCGTTCGCGTCCGCCTCGTCGAAGAGCCCGGCCATCCGCGCGCCGCCGGGTCCGTGGCGGAGCAGGCCCGGCCGGTCGAGCAGCTCCATCGCGGTCAGCCCGTCGCCCTCCGCGTCCATCCGGTCGAACATCGCCCCGGCCCGTTCGGCGGCCCGGGCCTCGGCATGGGAGACGGCCTCCTCGCGGGTGATCGTGCCGTTCCCGTCGGCGTCGATCGCGGCGAAGCGGGCGGCGGCCGGGCTCAGGGCCTCCTCGCGGCTCACCTGCCCGTCGCCGTCCGCGTCGAGCCGCATCAGCGGGCTCGGCCGGTCGGGCCCCGCGTCCTCCTCCGCCTGCACCTGAACGTCGGGCCCGCCGGGAGGTGTCTGGGTCTCGGGGGTCGTGTCCTGCGCGAAGGTCGCCGCGGCCAGGCCGCTGCCCAGCAGAAGGGCGATGAGGGAAGTGCGAAACATGCCGTGTCTCCAAGAGTGCGATCTCGCCGTCTTCGTCGCGGCGACGCCCCTGATACGCGCGCCCCGCGCTCCTCCGTCGCGGCCCGGCGGGCTTTTTTCCGCCGCCCCGCGACGTCGCTTCCACTTGCCCGACTCGGGCTTTTGGTGTTCGGTTGACGCATGACTGTCAATCTGGCCTTACACGAATCCCGCCGCCTGCCGGAGCCCGCAGCCTTGCTGACGCTCTTGAAGCCGGTCACGTGGTTCCCGCCCATGTGGGCCTATCTCTGCGGCATCGTCTCGGCGGGCGTCTGGCCGGGGCAGCACTGGGGCCTCGTCCTGCTCGGCGTCCTCCTCGCCGGACCCGTCGTCTGCGGCATGTCGCAGGCGGCGAACGACTGGTTCGACCGCCACGTGGACGCCATCAACGAGCCGCACCGCCCGATCCCCTCGGGCCGGATCCCGGGCGCCTGGGGCCTCTACGTCGCCCTCGCCATGTCGGCACTCGGCCTCCTCGTCGGCTGGCAGCTCGGCCCCTGGGGCTTCGGCGCCACCCTCGTCGCCGTCGCCGCAGCCTGGGCCTATTCCGCCCCGCCCGTCCGGCTCAAGCGCTCCGGCTGGTGGGGGCCGATGCTCGTCGCCTTCGCCTACGAGGGGCTGCCCTGGTTCACCGGCGCCGCCGTGCTCTCGGCCGGCGCGCCCTCGTTCTTCGTGATCGTGGTCGCGGTGCTCTACGCCGGGGGCGCACAGGGCATCATGGTGCTGAACGACTTCAAGGCGGTCGAGGGCGACCGCGCCACCGGCATCCGCTCGATGGTGGTGCTGAAGGGGCCGGAGATCGCCGCCCGCATCTGCTGCGCGGTGATGATCCTGCCGCAGACCCTGGTGGTCGCGATGCTGGTGATCTGGGGGCAGCCGTTCCACGCCGCCGCGATCCTGGCCCTGATCGTCTGCCAGGGCCTGATGATGCGCCGCTTCCTCGCCGAGCCCACCGGCCGGGCGCTGTGGTATTCGGCCTGCGGCGTGCCGCTCTACGTCACCGGCATGATGGTCGCGGCCGTCGCGATCCGCGGTCTGGCGCTGTGACCCTCTCCTGGCTCGCCATCGTCCGGCTGGGCCTCGTGCAGATGTGCCTCGGCGCCATCGTGGTGCTCACCACCTCGACGCTCAACCGCCTGATGGTGGTGGAGCTCGCCCTCCCCGCGGTGCTTCCGGGCCTGCTCGTCGCGCTCCATTACGGCATCCAGATCACCCGCCCGAACTGGGGATTCCTCAGCGACACGGGCGGCGAGCGCACCCGCTGGATCGTCGGCGGCGTCGCCATCCTCGGCGCGGGCGCCTTCGGCGCCGCCCTCGGCATCCTCGCCCTCGAGCATTCCCTGGCCGCGGGGCTTCTGGTCTCGGTCGTCTCCTACGCGCTGATCGGCCTCGGCGTCGGCGCCTCGGGCACCACGCTCCTCGCGCTCCTCGCCACCGCCACCGCGCCGCACCGGCGCGCCGCGGCCGCCACGATCACCTGGCTGATGATGATCTTCGGCATCGCCGTCACCGCCGGCGTCGTGGGCACGCTCCTCGACCCCTACACACATGCCCGCCTCCTCGTCATCGTCGGCTCCGTGGCCCTCGGCGCCCTCGCCCTCGCCATCCTCGCCACCTGGGGCATCGAGCGCGGCATCGTCGCCCGCCCCGAGCCCGGGACCATGCCCTTCCGCGAGGGGCTGGCGGAGATCTGGTCCGAGCCCCGCGCCCGCGCCTTCACCCTCTTCGTCGCCCTGTCGATGACCGCCTATTTCATGCAGGAGCTGATCCTCGAACCCTATGCCGGGCTCGTCTTCGGCTTCACGCCCGGCCAGTCCACCGCGCTCTCCGGCGCCCAGAACGGCGGCGTCTTCCTCGGCATGGCGCTGGTCGGCATCCTCGCCACCGGCTTCCGCCGCGGCTCCCTGCGCGACTGGGTGATGGCGGGCTGCGCGGGCTCCGCCGCCGCCCTCCTCGCCATCGCCGCCATCGGCCAGACCGGCCTGCCGCTCCTCGTCCCCGCCGCCACGGCGCTGGGCTTCTTCAACGGCATGTTCGCGGTCGCCGCCATCGGCTCGATGATGCAGCTCGCCGGCCAGGGCCGCGCCTCCCGCGAGGGCACGCGCATGGGGCTCTGGGGCGCCGCGCAGGCGCTCGCCGCGGGCTTCGGCGGCCTGCTCGGTGCCGCCGCGGCCGACCTCCTGCGCCTGGTCGTCGCCCCGGCTCCGGCCTTCGGCCTCGTCTTCGCCGCCGAGGCGGCTCTCTTTCTCGCCGCCGCCCTCGTGGCGGCCCGGATCATGGACGGGGGCCGACCGGCGCCCCGCGTGGGAGGTGAAGCACATGTATGACGTCGTGGTGATCGGCGGCGGCCCCAGCGGCGCCGTCGCGGCGGAGGATTCTCGCCCGCGCCGGCCGCAAGGTCGCGCTCCTCGACAAGGCGGGCCGCATCAAGCCCTGCGGCGGCGCCATCCCGCCCCGGCTGATCGCCGATTTCGACATCCCCGACGACCAGATCGTCGCGAGGATCTCCACCGCCCGGATGATCTCCCCCACCGGGCGCGCCGTGGACATCCCGATCGAGAACGGCTTCGTCGGCATGGTGGATCGCGGCCCCTTCGACGAATACCTCCGCGCCCGCGCGGCGGAGGCCGGGGCCGAGCGCCGCACCGGCCAGTATCTCCGCATCGAGCGCGGCGACACCACCGCCGTCGTCTACCGGGACAAGGACACGGGCGAGGAGACCTGGCTGCCCACCCGCCTCGTGATCGGCGCCGACGGCGCCCGCTCCCGGGTCGCAAAGTCCGAGGTGCCGGGCGGCCGCGAGATCCCCTACGTCATCGCCTACCACGAGATCATCGCCACCCCCGAAGGGGCGGTGGACGCCGCGCCCCTCTCCGGAGCCGTGGCGGGCTACGACCCCGCCCGCTGCGACGTCATCTACGACGGCCGCGTCAGCCCTGACTTCTACGGCTGGGTCTTCCCCCATGGCCACCAGGCCAGCGTCGGCATGGGCACCGGCATCGACGGCATCGACCTCAAGGCGGCGACCAAGGCGCTGCGCGCGAGCGCCGGGCTCGGCGAGTGCGAGACCATCCGCCGGGAGGGCGCGCCGATCCCGCTGAGACCCCTCGACCGCTGGGACAACGGCCGCGACGTGGTGCTCGCCGGCGACGCCGCCGGCGTCGTCGCGCCGTCCTCGGGCGAGGGCATCTACTACGCCATGACCGGCGGCCGCGTCGCCGCCACCGCGGCCCAGGCGGCGCTCGCGAGCGGCAGGGCGTCGGATCTCCAGCTCGCGCGGAAACTCTTCATGCGTGAACACAAGACGGTGTTCAAGGTTCTCCGCACCATGCAGGACGCCTATTACAAGTCCGACGAGCGGCGGGAGCGATTCGTGTCGCTCTGCCACGACGTCGACGTGCAGCGCCTGACCTTCGAGGCCTACATGAACAAGAAGCTCGTCCGCGCCCGGCCGATGGCGCATCTCAGGATCGGTGTGAAGAACCTGGCCCATCTCCTGCGCCTCGTGCCGCCGACCTACGCATGACGATCCGCGTCCCCGCCTGGCTCGACGGCCGCCTCCGGCCGGTCGAGAAGATGGAGGTGCACCGCCGCGGGTTGCGCCACAAGGCGGTCTCGGTCTTCGTCATGCGCGGGGGCGCGACGCTGCTGCAGAAACGCGCCGCGGGCAAGTACCACACCCCGGGCCTCTGGGCCAACGCCTGCTGCACCCATCCCGCCTGGGGCGAGGACCCCGCCGCGACCGCCGCGCGCCGCCTCCGCGAGGAGCTCGGGCTCGGCCCCCTGCCGCTCGTCTGGCGCGAGCGCATCGAGTACCGGGCCGATGTCGGGGCGGGGCTCGTCGAGCACGAGGTGGTGGACCTCTTCGCCGCCGAGGCGCCCGCGTCCTGCGAGCCGCACCCGGCGCCGGAGGAGGTCGCGGAGACGCGCTGGGTCGCGCTTCACGATCTCGTGCAGGACATCGAGACCCGGCCCGAGCGCTACACCCCCTGGCTCAGGATTTACGTGCGGGATCATGGCTCTACGATCTTCGGCACGGTTCCGGCCGGCTGAGCGGCGATTGCGTCACAGATGCCGGAGTTCGACCCGTCCGACCGTTGTGCACCCGCGGCGCGAGTGCAACATGGCAGCGATCCGCCGCTGCCACGGAAGGAGTAGAGGTTGCTGACCCGCCGCCACTTCATCGCCACCGGACTGGCCCTCGTCGCCCCCCGGGCCGTGTTCGGCCATGCCGGCCTGCCGCACGAATCCCTCGCCACGATGGGCGCGCGCGACGTCGAGATCCGCGATGACGTGGACGTGGACACGATCCACGTCTTTCCGGAGTATTTCGCCCTCTACCACGTCCGCGCGCCGGGCCGCGCCCGCGAATACCACATCGCCGTCGGCGAGGCGGGGCGCAACATGGCCGGCACCACCATCGTCAAGCGCAAGGAGGAATGGCCCTCCTGGACGCCGACGCGGAACATGATCCGCCGGGAACCGGAGGTCTACGGCCCCTATGCCGACGGCATGGAGGGCGGCGGCGACAACCCCCTGGGCGCGCGGGCGCTCTATCTCTACCGTGGCGGCCGCGACACGATGTATCGCATCCACGGCACGCCCCAGCCCTGGTCCATCGGCCGCGCGGTCAGCTCCGGCTGCATCCGCCTCACCAACGACGACGTGATCGAACTCTACCCCCGCGTCACGCTCGGCACCCGCGTCATCAGCTACTGAAGCCGCCGACCGGCGGCGCGGCGCCGCGCCACGGCGGAGCGCGGCGATTTGCCGTGGTCGTCCCGCGCGAATCGTGCGACGCTCCGTCAAGCGCCCCGGAGATGGGCGCTCGTTGGTACCGGTCCATGCCAACATTGCCGCCGCCGAATGCCGGAGATCCGGACGTCCCCCCTCCTCGCGCGGAGGAGGTGCCGCTATCCCTGCGGCCTGCGGGAACGGCCCACAGGGGCCCGGCACCGCTCTCGACTGTGGCAGGCCCGCAGGCCTGCGACCGGGGCGA
This sequence comes from uncultured Alphaproteobacteria bacterium, assembly GCA_963776705.1. GTDB lineage: Bacteria > Pseudomonadota > Alphaproteobacteria > Rhodobacterales > Rhodobacteraceae > Palleronia. Next base: position 15,535 of record CAVZOA010000007.1, on the reverse strand, counting down.
TCGCGGATCGGAGTGCCGGGAGGCTGCGGACCAGGCGTTGCGCTGTGGGTGGAGCGGACGGTCGTGTACGAGCAATTGTTCAATGTCGGCCCGTATCCCTGCCTCCTCGCCGAGGCGCAGGGCCGCGTGACCGCGATGAACCGCCCCGCCCTGGAGCGGCTCGACGTGACCGATGAGGACGTCCCGGCCAGCCTCTTCGACCTCTTCTCCGACCCCGACGGCAGGCTGGCCCGGGCCCTGCGCCGGGCGTCTGCCGGCGGCGACTGGCATCCCGTCGCGGCCGAGATCGCCGTCGGCGGCCTGAGCGGCCTCCGCGTCCAGCTCTCCCTCCGGGCCGCCTTCGACGGCGACCGCCCGGACCGGCCGCGCGTCCTCGTCTGGCTGCGCGACGAGTCCGGCACCGCGCTCCGCGAGCAGGCCGACCTGATCCGGCGGCTGAACCGCGCGGTGTCCCGCCAGACCGGGCTGACGGACCGCATGGAGGCGGCGCTCTCCCGCGAGCGCTACCTCCACGGCGAGTTGATCCACCGGGTCAGGAACAACCTCGCCGTTCTCGCCGAACTGATCCGCCTGCATCTCGACCGGCTCGACGATCCCGCCGGCCGCGCGGCGCTGCAGGCTTTCGAGCTCCGGATCCGCTCCGTCGCCCTCGTCCACGACCTCCTCGACCGCAACCAGACCCTCGAGGTGGTCAATGGCGGCGAGCTCGTCACCGAGCTCTGCAAGCTGATGACCCGGTCGATGATGCCCGAGGGCGTCACCCTGACCTGCCACGCGGACGCCCTGACGCTCCACAACGAGGACGCGACGATCCTCTGCCTGCTGATCAACGAACTGGTCACCCATTCCGTGAAACACGCCTTCGGCGCCGACGGGGCCGGGCGGATCGACCTGGTCTTCCGCCGCAACGGCGTGGAGAAGATGGAGCTCCGGATCTCCGGCGACGGCCGCGGCCTGGCCCCCGACACGCCCGACCTGTCGCCGCCCGATACCGAGGGCACGCGGATCGTCACCGCCCTCGCCCGCCGGATCCGCGGCGACCTGGTGCAGACCGGCAGCGCCGGCATGGAATGGACGCTCGTCTTCCACCCCAGGCCCTCGAACGCCGCCGCCGCTGAGTAGCCCGCCAGAAGAAAAATTGCACCGCACCGGGCGGGCCCGGGCGGTGCAGTCTCCTGTCGCCAACAGGAAGGGAACCGGGGCGCGAGAGGCCCCGAGCGTCCCCCGCCCGGACGCGATGCCGGGCGGGGCACTCCGGCGGCGGGCGCCGCGGCGCCCGCCTCGTCCTAGCCGATCATCGTCCTCGCGAGGGCGCCCGCGCCGTCGAGCGCGGCGTAGGGATCCTCGGGAAGCAGGTAGCTGATCACCCGGATGATCAGCACGAAGCCGATCACCCCGAAGAACAGCACCGCCCCGTAGACCGCACCCATCGACATCTGGGTGAAGATCCACATCCTCAGCGAGGGGTGTTCCTCCTCGAGATACCACTTCTCGGTCGTCGTCTTCATGGCGCTCACTCCGTGCTCGGCGGGCTGTAGATTTCCCATTCCTCCGGCGTGCGGGCGGGAACGTAGTTGTTCTCGGCGCCGTAGCCGTGGTCCTGGGCCCAGATGAACCAGTTGTCGACGACCGTGCCGGTGAGCAGGATGCCGATCCCGCCGGTCAGCGTCGTCAGCACCGCGAACCACCACGCCCAGCGGTGGATGCCCTCCATCGTCGCGTTGAAGCCCATGGTCCAGCGCCAGAAGAGCCCCGCCCTCTCGGCCGCGGTGCCGCGGTCGTAGATCTGGTCGAGCTCCCGGTCGCCGCCGTAGCGGCTGACGGCGAGGATCGTGCCGCCATGCATCGCGAACAGCAGCGTCGAGCCGTAGAGGAACACGATCGAGAGCGCGTGGAACGGGTTGTAGAACAGGTTCCCGTAGGTCAGCGAGAACAGGTTGGTCCAGTCCAGGTGCGGGAAGATGCCGTAGGGCACCGCCTCCGACCACGCCCCCATCAGGATCGGCCGGATCAGGCCGAGCACCAGGAACAGCCACACCGCCGAGGAGAACGCCCAGAAGACGTGCTTGCCCATCTTCAGCTGGTGCGCCAGCACCCAGGACCGGGCCAGCCACGAGAGCACCGCCACGAGGAGGAGCGCCGAGGCGATGATCCACAAGCCCCCCTCCCAGAGCGGCGCGAATCCGAGCCCGTATTCCGGCGCCGGCGGCTCGAGCGCCAGGTAGAAAAGGTCGCGGAAGAACAGCGCCGGGCTGAACCCGACCTGCACCCAGAAGCTGATCCCCACGAGGAAGAACCACAGCCCCCCCGTGATGAAGCTCAGCACGCCGAACGGCCCGAGATAGATCGGTCCCACTTGCGCGTTTCCGAGCCAGCCCAGGAGCCCGCTGTAGGTCGCGCTCTGGGTGCGGTCCCGAAGGTCGAGATCCTCCACGACCATGCCCATCTCGGGATGCCCGTGGACCTGCACCTGGGTGAAGATATTCTGATATTGAGCCATCTTTCAGATCCTCCTCACAGATCCGCCCACCAGGGCAGGTTCAGGTACCAGTCCCACCAGACCACCCACTGATCGAACCAGACGGTGCCGGAGATCCCGATGCAGATCGCGCTCCAGAGCCCGGCATTGATCGCCAGCAGGTATCCCAGCCGGTGGATGCCCAAGGGGCCGATCGAGTAGCCGATGAAGTCGCGGAAGAACGTGTCCTCGTGGTCGGGCTGCTTCATCTTCTCGCCCTTCTCCGGGTTCGCCGCCGAGAGGATCAGCGAGCCGTGGAGCGCCAGCGCCAGGGTCGTGGTGAAGAACAGCGACACCGCGATCATGTGGGCCGGGTTGTAGTGGAAGTTGCCGTAGAGGTAGCCGGTGTAGCTCACCCAGTCGAGGTGGCTCCAGAATCCCGTAGGGGAAGGCGTGCCCCCAGGCGCCAAGCAGCACCGGTCGGATCACCTGCAGCGTCGTGTAGGCCGCGATCGCCGCCCAGAACGCCACCGGCACGTGGAAGCCGATGCCGAGCTTGCGGCAAATCTCCACCTCCCGGAGCGCCCAGGAATTGAAGGCGCCGAGCGCGCAGATCGTGATGATCTGCCACAAGCCCCCCATCTCCATCGGCGCCGGCCCGAGCCCGTAGGAGAGGGGCGGCGGGTTGACCGAGATGAGCCAGGGGTTCCAGACCCCCTGCATCGCGGCGGTGTAGAAGATCAGGATGGTGCCGAGGCCGGCGAAGAACACCGTCGTGACACCGAAGAAACCGACATAGAACGGCCCGACCCAGAAGTCGAAGAGGTCGCCGCCGATCAGCGTGCCCCCCGGCACGCGGTATTTCCGTTCGAAGCTGAGCAATGCCATCTTCTCGCTCCCTTGGGTTCGCGGCGGCGGCCCGCCGGTCAGGTCGATCGGGGTGGCACCGGGCGGGCGGGCCCGCCCGGCGCGAACGCGTCAGCGGGTCATTCCGCCGCGGCGCTGGTCTCGCCGGGCACGCCGTATTTGGCGGCTGCGGTGTCGAACCAGTTGTACCGGTCCGTGCTGAGCAGAACGAGGTGGATCATCGCCGCCAGCAGGAACAGGAACACGCCCTGCGCCACGAAGACGCGACGCGGGTCGAAGACCAGCCAGATCTTGTAGAATCGTGCCATGTGTCAGGTCCTCCTCAGAGCCACGGGCGCCAGATGAACACCGCCAGATGAGCGAGGACAGCGACGGCCGAGAACAGCCAGAGCCCGCTCATGTAGACGGAGTGCAATTCTTGCGCCTGCTCGTCGGTGAGACCCGTGAAGGACAGATCGGTTCTGGTCATGCCAGAGCCGGAATGCCCGGGGTCGGTTCTATCAGCCATTGAACACTCCTTGAGGTTTCAAGCTGACGCCGCGGGGCCCCGCGGCCGGGTTCCGGCTCCTGCCGGACCTCCTCCCCGAAGGGGGTGGAAGCTCTCGCGCCCCGAAGGGCGTGAAAATCATGCCGAGAAGATCATCGGCGTGATGATCCGCGCCTGGCTCCAGGCGCGGGCGACGGGTCCGCGCTCGGGCAGCCGCCCGGACCGCAGGAGCGTCAGCCCCCAGGTCAGGCAGGCGAGCGGCACGGTCGCGGCGAAGATGATCGCGAAGTAGATCGCGAACTCGGTCTTCAGGCCGGACTTCCGCTCCGGAGCCGCGAAGGCGCCCTGGCTGGTCATGTCGGTCATGTCTCGTCCTCCTTGTTGGAGCTGGTCCGTGCGGATGTCGCTTCCGCCTCGGTCTCGGTGCGCCCGGGCGACAATGCCCGGACGGTTTCCTTGGCCACGCGCGTCTCGCCCTCCGCGAGCGTCGCCCTCTCGGCGGCGTCGCGAAGCTGGCGCGCGGCGGAAATGCGGGTGAGCACCGGGTGCTCGGCCACGATCCGGTCGAGCTCGGCCTGCGCCTCGGGCTCCCAGGGCAGGTCGCGGCGCAGATTGGCGGGCGTCGCCGCCGCGTCGTCCATCTCCGAGCCGAGCGGCAGGATGTGGAACAGCGCGTCGAAGAGCCCGTTGCAGATCTCCTGCAGCAGATACGTCGCGCCCGCATAGCCCATGAAGGGCGTCCCCGTGGCCCGCCGGATCGCCGCGCCGGGAAAGCTCGCCGGGAGGAAGGCCGGCTGCGGCCCGTGCCCGGAGCGGGTCTCGGCGAGGTACATCTTCTCGTTGATCGACCCCATCAGGATCAGCGGCCGCTTGTCGTGGATCAGCCGTCGTACCGCGTCGTTGTCGGTCTTGCGCCCGGCCATCCGCGCCACCGCGAAGGCGCAGGGGAAGCCCAGCTCCTCCTCGAGGAAGTGCCGGATGCCGCGGGCATAGGTCTCGCTCGCCACGATCCCGAACTCGGCGGTGGCGAAGAAGTCCTGCGTCACCGACCGCCACAGGTCCCAGACCGGCTTGATCGTGGAATGCTTCTCCCGCTCGATGAACGGCTCGGGGTCGAGGCCCAGTAGCTCGCCCAGCGTGCGGAGGAACTTCGTCGTGCTCTCCACCCCCACCGGCGCCTGCAGGTAGGGCTTGCCCAGCACCTCGCAGAGCCCGCGCCCGAACTCGCGGTACATGCAGATGTTGACGTCGGCGTTCACCAGGTTCCGCATCTCGGCCAGGTGCGCGCCGAGCGGCATCGCCATGTTGACCTCGGCGCCGATCCCCTCGCAGAGCCGCCGGATCTCGTGCAGGTCGCTCGCGGAATTGAACACCCCGTACATCGGCCCGAGGATGTTCACCCGCGGCGCCGCCCCCGCCTCGCGCGTCTTCTCCGGCGGCATCCGCCCCTTGGTCTGGCCCCATTCGGTGAACAGCCAGGTCATCGCCCGGTCGGCGGCCTGCCACTGGTCCTCGTCGATGGTCCGCGGCAGGAAGCGCTGGATGTTGGTCCCCTGGGGCGTCACGCCGCCGCCGATCATCTCGGCGATGGAGCCGGTGACGACGACCGAGGGCAGCGCCGGGTCCAGCGTCTCCCAGGCCCGCTTCATCGCCTCCTCGGTCCCCGATCCCATCTCGTCCTCGGCGAGCCCGGTGACGACGATCGGCAGCTCGTGCGGCGGCAGCCCGTCGGTGTAGTGCAGAACGCTCGTCACCGGCAGGTTCTCGCAGCCGACCGGCCCGTCGATCACCACCTGCAATCCCTTGATCGCGGTGAAGGCGTAGACCGCCCCCCAGTAACCACCGGCCCGGTCGTGGTCGGTCACCATCATGGCCGCCCCTCCGTCCCGGAGCGGCAACCGTCCGAAAATCCCGATTCCGGACTCCGACGGAAAACCGACAGGACTCCGACGGGACTCCGACAATCGGTCGGCGCGGTTCCGGCCTCGGTCCTGAAGGCAACGCGCGGTCCCATCAGATCATCTCCTGGGCCTTGGCGGCCTTGCGCTGGCGCTCGATCTTCTTGAGATTCTGCGCCCGGAACTGCGCCTGCACGTTCGGCGCGCCTTCCCATATGCCGGCGGTCTCTCCGCCGCCAACCCCTTGATAGAACTCCCGCATCTTCCGCATCCGGTCGCCGTTGCCGATGGCCGCGTTGACCACCTGCGCCAGGCTTCCCGCCCCCGCCGGCCCCATCAGAGGCCGCGCCGAGATCAGATTGGTGAAATAGAGCGCAGGGATCCCCAGCTCCTTGGCCTTCTGCACCACCGGCGTCGTCCCGATCGCGAGGTCGGGGCGCACCCCCTCCATCGCCGAGAGGTCCTGCTCCAGGCTGGCGCGATAGACCACCTTGCAGCCGTTCGACTCGAGCCATTCCCTGTCCGCTTGGGAATGCGGCGTCTTCGGGCAGGCGGTGCCGACGTAAGGAACCCTCGCCCCGCTCTCGACCAGCAGCCGCGCGACCAGCAATTCCGAGCCCTCGTAGCCCGAGAGCGTCACCGTCCCCTCGATCCGCGCCCCCTCCAGGGCCCCCCGGATCGCGGGCAACACCGCGTCCTTCGCCGCCCCGACCTTGTCGGCGGATAAGGCGAAGGCCTCGCCGACCGCCTCCAGCCATGCCGCGGTGCCGTCATGGCCCACCGGCGCGGAGCCCAGGATCGGCCGTCCGGCCTTCTCGAATTCCCGGCAGGACGCCGTGTAGAACGGGTGCAGCGCCGCAACGGCCCCGCAATCGAGCGCGGCATAGAGCTCGCGCCATTCCCGCGCCGGCACGACCGGCCCCGCGGCCAGCCCCATCGGCGCCAGCATCGCTCCGATCTGCATCGGGTCGGCGGGGAACATCTCGCCGAGCAGCGTCACCGTCGGCCGGTCCTCCACGCCCGCCAGCGGCCGCGCCACCGGCCCGGCCTCGATCTCGCCGCGCGCATAGGCGAGCATGGCGCCCGCGAGCACGTCCTTGGCCTCGGCATGGGTCGGCACGCCGAAGCCCGGCACGTCGATGCCGATGATCCGGACGCCCTCGATCTCCTTCGGCAGCAGCCTGAGCGGCACGCCGGAGGCCGTGGGAACGCAGAGATTGGTCACCACGATCGCGTCGTATTTCGCCGGATCGGCCATCTCGTGCACCGAGTCGCGGATGTCCTCGAAGAGCTTGCCGGTGACGAGCGATTCCGACGAGAAGGGAACGTAGCCCACGCTCCGCCGCGCGCCGTAGAAGTGGCTGACGAAGGTCAATCCGTAGACGCAGCAGGCCGAGCCCGAGAGCACCGTGCCCACCCGCCGCATCCGCAGCCCGGTGCGGAGCGACCCGAAGGCCGGGCACATGCTCTGCGGCTTGTCGTGGGGCCCTTGCGGATAATCGGCGGCGTAGCGGTCCAGAAGTTCGCTCTGCCCCGCCCCTCGCGCCGCCGCCTCCATCTCCGCGGCGCCGGCATGGCAACCCATCCCGTCGCCCGACCGCGGGTCGGCGGCGAGGTCGGTGGCATCGCTGCCGCGCACCTCCTCGCCCTCGATCACCGATGCGGAGCCGGCATCGTCGTATGCGACTTCGCCCTCACGCATCGTCGTAGACCACTTCCAGCGACGGTTTCGGCGCCGATTTGGTGCCGCGCATGTCGGCATCCGTCGCCGGCTCCAGCACCACGTCGCCGCCGGTGTCCTTCGAGTCGAAGAGTCCCAGAAGCCCGTCCTGGTCGAGCGGCGCGGGCCGGCAGGGCGGCGCGAGGCCGACCTGCTCGGCGAGCCCCGCGAAGAGATCGCCCCAGCGCGACTCCGCCGTGCCGACGATCTGGTAGTTCGCCGATTTCTTCCTGAGGTCGTCATCCGCCGGGATTGCCGCGAGGACCGGGATGTCCACCGCCTTCGCGAAGGCCTGCGCCTCGCCGGAGCCGTCATCCTTGTTGATGACCAGCCCCGCCACGCCTACGTTGCCGCCCATCCTGCGGAAATACTCCACCGCCGAGCAGACATTGTTGGCCACGTAGAGCGATTGCAGGTCGTTCGACCCGACGAGGATCACCTTCTGCGCCATGTCCCGCGCGATCGGCAGGCCGAACCCGCCGCAGACCACGTCGCCGAGGAAATCGAGCAGCACGTAGTCGAAGTCCCAGTCGTGGAAGCCGAGCTTCTCCAGGAGCTCGAAGCCGTGGATGATGCCGCGCCCGCCGCAGCCGCGGCCGACCTCCGGCCCGCCGAGCTCCATGGCGAAGACGCCGCCGCGCTTGAAGCAGACATCGCCGATCGCGACCTCCTCGCCCGCCAGCTTCTTCTTCGTCGAGGTCTCGATGATCGTCGGGCAGGCCTTGCCGCCGAAGAGCAGGCTCGTCGTGTCCGATTTCGGGTCGCACCCGATCAGCAGCACCCGCTTGCCCTGTTCGGCCATCATGTGGCTCAGGTTCGCGAGGGTGAAGGACTTGCCGATTCCGCCCTTGCCGTAGATCGCGATGATCTGCGTGTGCTTGGTGGGCTCGGCCTGCGGCACCTCGAGCGTCGGCTCCGCCGCCTCCTCCTTCAGCTTGGAATTGTAGTCCTTGAGGTTCGGGACCGTCTTCGGGTCGTCGAGGCTCATGCCACGTCCTTCCAGTCGAGAATGAGTTTCAGGCAGGCCGGATCGTCGAAGGCCGTCCGGTAGGCCTCCGCGGCATCCGTCGCGGGCCGCCGGTGGGTGATCAGGCCGTCGAGCGAGAGCGCGCCCGATTCGACGAGCCGTCGCGTCACGACCATGTCGTCCGGGGTCCATTCCGCCGCGATCCGGAGCCGCGCCTCCTTCATGAAGGCGGGCGGAAAGGCGAAGCTGATCGGCTGGTCGTAGAAGCCGGCGAGCACGATCTCGCCGCGCTTCGCGATGCGCCCGATGAGATCGGGCAGGAGATCCGCGCGCCCGGTGGCGTCGAAGATCGTGCCGTAGTCGCGGCGCGGATCGTCCTCGGGGCGCAGGACCTCGTATCCGTTCGCACCCGCAAGGCGGTCTTCGGCGATTTCCCACACCGTCGGCGCACCGCCCGCGGCGACCGTGAGCCGGGCGAGGAGGCGCCCGAGCGTCCCGTGGCCGACGATGAGTTCCGGCAGGTCCGTCCGAAATCCCGCCAGCGCGTGCCGCGCCGTCGCCGCCAGCGCGAGAAGCGCCCCGGTCTCGCCGAGCGCGGCATCGAGCTTCGTCAGCCGCGACCCCTTGCTGACGATTCGCCGGGCCGCGCCGCCGAACAGGCCGCGCACCTCGCCGTAGCAATCGGCGCCCGGCACGAAGACGGTGTCCCCGGCCCTAAGTCCCGACCCGGCTCCGGCCTCGACCACCTCGCCGACGCTCTCGTAGCCGGGGACGAGCGGGTAGCCCATTCCCGGAAAGGGCGGCATCCGCCCTTCCCAGAAGAGTTTCTCGGTGCCGGTCGAAATGCCGGAGACCCGGATTTCCACCACCGCGTCGCTCGCGTCCGGCGACGTGACCGGCACGGTCCGAAGCCCTAGCTCGCGCGGTCCGTCGAGAATGATGGCGCTCGTGTCGATCACTTCGGCCTCCCTGGCGACAGCGGCGGACTCGCCCACCGTCTTGTGTCAGCTTAACTTTACACTCGTCCCTGTCAACGACAGATGACAAGTCAGCGGCGCGCCTCGACCACGGAGGTCACGAAGGCCCGGCCTGGCCGGTGCCGGCGCACGGTTCCGAAGCCCGCCCGGCGCAGGAAATCCGCGATCTGCTCCGCGGAACGGGCCCGCCCGGTGCCCATCGCCGCGCAGTAGAGGGCGAAATAGACGTCGCCAGCCCGGGTCGGCGCGTCGCCGCCGGTCATCGGCTCGGAGACGATCACCCGGCCGCCGGGCGGGAGGGCGCGGAAGACCCGGCCGAGGAGGTCGCGCACCGTCGCGTCCTCGTGGTCGTAGAGCACGCGGACGAGGCTGATCGCGTCGGCGCCCCCCGGCAGGGGCGCATCGCGGAAGGAGGAGGGGCGGATCTCGATCCGCGCCGCGAGGTCCGGCGGGACCGCCGCGGTCACGGACGGCAGGTCCACCAGCGTGGCCGCGATCCCGGGCCGGCGGTCGAGAACGCGGGACAGGAACACCCCGGTGCCGCCGCCCACGTCCATCAGCCGGCGGATCCCCGACAGATCGACCTGAGCCAGCGTCTCCTCGGCCACGAGAGTCTGGCTGTCGGCCATGAGGCGCGAATAGCGCCGCGCCTCCTCCGCCCCGGCGCCGCCCCCGAAGACATAGGGCCAGAACCGCGCCAGCTCGGGGTCGGTCTCGCCGCGGAGGAAGGCGACCGGATCGGCCAGGTCGCGATAGAGGACATCGTGGTGTCGGATCATCTCCCGGAGGCCCGGCACGCCGGTGAGGATCGCGCCGCGTGGCGTGGCGCGGAACCGCCCGCGGCGCAGGGACAGCAGACCCATCGCCACCCCGGCGCGCAGCAGCATCTCCGCCCGCTCCGCGCTCAATCCGAATCGGGGCGCGAGCTCACCGGCGGTCCGGGGCGTCTCGAGAAGGAGTTCGATGGCCTCGACATCCACCAGGGCACGCAGCATCTGGCTCTGCACGAAGCCCGAGACGAGGTCGAACATCGCCTCGCCCTCCCGCCGCGCCACGGCGCGGAAGACCGGCAGCCGGGCGAGCCGGGACTGCAGGGCGGGATCGGACAGACGGGCGAGCCAGGACCGGCGTGCCACGGAACCGGTGCGCTATTCGCCGGGCAGGCGCATCGCCTCCCGGGGGGCGAGCTTCCGGGCGTAGCGGGTCACCAGGTCGGCGAGCACCGCCTCTCCGGGGCAGGAGGGGATCGAGGCGATGGCGCCCGAGAGGATGTCGTCGAGCCGCCGGGCCGCGCCGGCGAGGCCGAGTTCGGCCACGGCGTTCGGCCGGCCGTGCAGGTCGTCCTGACCGGCGGGCTTGCCGAGCGCGCGCTCGTCGAGAAGCGCGTCGCGCAGGTCGTCGGCCACCTGGAACGCTTCTCCGATCCGGGCGCCGAGTTCCTCCCAGGCCTCCGGGTCCTGACCGGCGGCGAGCGCGCCCATCTGGGTCGCCGCGATGAATAGGGCCCCGGTCTTAGCGCGATGATAGGCCGAGAGGTCGATCTCCGGCTCGCTCTCCCAGCCCTGTCCCGCGCAAATGCCGTTCGGCATGCCCGTCCGCTCCGAGAGGATGCGCACCAGCCCCACGGCCCTGTGGGGATCGGCGCCAGCGGCGCGTGCCAGGACCTCGAAGGCGAGGACGATGAGACTGTCCCCGGCGAGGATGGCAAGCGGCTCCGAATAGGCCCGGTGAACGGCGGGCTTGCCGCGCCGAAGGGCGGCGTCGTCAAAGCAGGGCAAGTCGTCGTGGACGAGGCTGGCGCAATGGATGAGCTCCAGCGCCGCCGCCGCCGCGTCGGTCACGCCGGGCCGATCGTCGCCGCAGGCGAGGGCGACGGAGACGAGGATCGTCGGGCGGATGCGCGCGCCCCCCGGCGTGCAGGCGTAGTCCAACGCGGCGGCGAGCTTCGCCGGCGCCGGGCCGCGCGCGCTGCGGCTGAGCGCCGCGTCAAGCGCGGCTTCGATACGGGCGGGAAGGTCCATGTCGCTCCTGACTGTCACGGCGCCGAAACAGGCGAGTGTCAATCTATCTGGACACGTGATCGGGCCCCTGTCAACGTTCCGCCATGACCCGGAAGCGCGTGATCGTCGTCGGCGCCGGCATGGGCGGGCTCGCCGCCGCCATGCGTCTCGCCCATGCGGGGTGCGACGTGACGCTGTTCGAATCGGCGGCCGGGCCGGGCGGCAAGATGCGGACGCTGCCCTCCGAGGCGGGGCCGGTGGATACGGGACCGACCGTGCTCACGCTCAAGGCGCATTTCGACGACCTCTTCGCCGCTGTCGGCCTGCGGCTCGAGGACTACGCGACGCTGGCGGCGGAGCCGCTCCTCGCCCGCCATTTCTGGCCGGACGGATCGCGACTGGACCTCTTCGCCGAGGAGGACGCGACGGCGGCCGGGATCGAGTCCCTCGCCGGCACCGGTGCGGCGATGGCCTTCAGGCGGTTCTCTGCCGAGACCCGGCGACTCTTCGGCGCCTTCGACGCCCCGATGCTGCGCACGGCGCGGCCCCGGATGGGCAGGCTCGCGGTGCGCGTGGCCGCCGACCCCGCACTCCTGCGGGACATGTCGCCGTTCTCCTCGCTCTCACGCCGGCTCGCCCGCCTCTTCGACGACCCGCGCCTGGCGCAGCTCTTCGGGCGCTACGCCACCTATGTCGGCGGGCTGCCGCACGAGGTGCCGGGGCTTCTGGCCCTGATCTGGCAGGCGGAGGCGCAGGGCGTCTGGCGGGTCGAGGGCGGCATGGCGTCGCTGGCCGCGGCGCTCGCCCGGGCGGCGGAAGAGCTGGGCGCGACGCTGCACTACGGGGCCCCTGTCGCTAGGATCGAGACCGGACCGGCCGTGGTTCTCGAGGACGGCGCGCGACACGCCGCCGACCATGTGCTCTTCAACGGCGATCCGCGGGCGCTGCGCGTCGGCCGTCTGGGCCCCGAACCGCAGGGGGCGGTGAAAGGTGCCGCGGTTGCCCCCCGGAGCCTGTCCGCCGAAGTCTGGGCCTTCGCCGCCACCCCCAGCGGGCCGGAGCTCGCGCATCACAACGTCTTCTTCGGCGCCGATCCGGCCACCGAGTTCGAGCCGATCGGCCGGGGGCAGGCCGCGGAGGATCCCACGATCTACGTCTGCGCCCAGGATCGCGGCACCGGCCTCGACCCGCCCGCCCTCGAGCGCTTCGAGACCATCGTCAACGCCGCCCCCCTTTCCGAGACCGAGGAGCCTGCGCCATGTTTCAACCAGACGATTCCCCTGCTCGCGGAGCGCGGCCTGAACTTCACCCCGGAACCGGGGCGGAGCGCACGGACGGGGCCGCAGGAGTGGGAGGCGCTCTATCCGGGCTCTCTCGGCGCACTCTACGGGCGATCCCCCTCGGGAGCGCGGGCGGCGTTCCGGAGGCCGACCGCCCGGACGAGGATGCCGGGCCTCTACCTCGCGGGGGGCGGAGCGCATCCGGGGCCGGGGGTGCCGATGGCGGTGCTCTCCGGCCGGCACGCGGCCGAGGCGATTCTCACCGACCGAACTTCGACATCGACGTCCCGCCGGACGGCTACGCCTGGTGGTACGTCGACGGGATCAGCGACGACGGCACCCGCGCCGTCTCGGTCATCGGGTTCATAGGGTCGGTCTTCTCGCCCTGGTACCGCTGGTCGGGGCGGAAGCAGCCCCGGAACCATGTCTGCATGAACGTCGCCACCTACGGTCCCGGCGGGCGCTTCGCGATGACCGATCGCGGCGAGGCGGCGCTCGGCCGCGCGCCCGACCGGCTGACGATCGGCCCCTCCTCGATGACCTGGGACGGAACGCGGCTGGTGATCGCGGTCGACGAGGTGAGTTCGCCGCCACTCGTCTCGCGGATGCGCGGGACGATCACGGTGACGCCAGCCGCGATCACCGGGTGCGAGTTGTGTCTTACCGCCGACGGCGCCCATGTCTGGCGGCCCTTCGCACCGGCGGCGCGGATCGAGGTCGATCTCGGGCGGCGCGGGCGCTGGTCGGGGCACGGCTATTTCGACGCGAATTTCGGCCTGCGCGCCCTCGAGGCGGACTTTTCGGCGTGGACCTGGGGCCGGTTCCCGGTCGCGGATGGCGCGATCTGCTTCTACGAGGCGCGGCGGCGCGACGGATCCGAGAGCCACGCGGCCGTCCGCTTCGGCCGCGACGGGTTCGCGGAACCGGTCGATCCGCCCGGCCGGCAGCGCCTGACGCGCACCTTCTGGCAGATCCGACGGGAGACGCGCGGCGATCCGGGAACAACGCCCCGCCAGCATCTCGCCATGCTCGACGCGCCGTTCTATTCCCGTTCCGCCGTCACCACCACGCTCGGCGGCGAGACCACGACCGGCGTGCACGAGGCGCTCGACCTCGACCGGTTCCGCGGCCCGTGGCTGATGCCGCTCCTCGCCGTTCGCGTGCCGCGGCGGGCGGGCTGGCGCGGCTGATCGCGGTCCCGGCCCTCAGGTGGCGATGGGGCGCTCGCGGTTCAGCCGCCAGACGGAGAGATTGAGGGCAAAGGCGGTCGAGACCCAGGCGAGATAGGGCACGAAGAGCAGCCCCGCGACGAGGTCGAGCCGCCAGAACGCCACCAGCGTCCCAAGAACGGCGAGCCAGAGGATGCCGATGACCAGAAGCCCGCCCTTCATGTTGTGCAGGCCGAAGAAGATCGGCGTCCAGAGCGTGTTGAACGCGATCTGAACGGCGAAGAACGCCATGGCGATCCCGGTCCCGTCGAGCGGCGCCGCGCGCGCGGCAGCCACCGCGACGCAGATGTAGAGGATGGTCCAGACGGTGGGGAAGACCCAGTTCGGCGGCGTCCAGGCGGGCTTGCGCAGGCTTTCGTACCACGTGCCCGGCTGGAACATCGCACCGGTCGTGGCCGCCCCGCCGCAGGCGACGAGAAAGAGGAGGAACAGGGTCCAATCCATGATGGCCCAGATAAGACGCGCCGCGATCCGGTCCAGTGGCGGGGCGGCGACGGTGGTGCTTCCCTCCCCCGCCCGCGGCGGGTAGGTCGAGCAGAATGACAGATTTCAAGGATATCTACGAGGCGGAGGTCGCCGCCGGGCGGATCGAGGGCGATCCCGCCCAGCGCGCGATCCTGCCGGAATTCTCGCGGCTCGCGGAGGCGCTGTCGCGCAAGCCCACCCGGAAGGGTCTCTTCCGCCGGTCCGAACCGGACGCGGAGACGGGCCTCTATCTGTGGGGCGGCGTCGGGCGCGGCAAGTCGATGATGATGGACCTCTTCCACGGCCGGGTGGAGGTCGCGGGGGGCAAGCGGCGCGTGCATTTCCACGCTTTCATGCAGGAGGTGCATCGCGGCATCAACGCTGCCCGGGAAAAGAGCGTCGACGACGCGATCAGGCCTGTCGCCGACGACATCGCTGCCGATCTGCGCCTTCTGTGCTTCGACGAGATGCAGATCGGCGACATCACCGACGCGATGATCGTCGGCCGGCTGTTCGAGCGGCTCTTCGCCGACGGGGTCACCGTGGTCTCGACCTCGAACCGGCCGCCCGACGACCTCTACAAGGACGGGCTGAACCGCAACCTCTTTCTGCCCTTCATCGACCTCCTGAAGAAGCGGATGGAGGTAGTGGAGCTGGCCTCGTCGAAGGACTGGCGGCAGGACCGGATCGGCGGCGCCGACGTCTACTTCACCCCCGCCGACGCCACCGCCCGCGCCGAGATCGACGCGCTCTGGGAGCGGCTGGCCGGGGAGGCGAAGGCGGAGCCCCTGCGCTTCGAGGTCTCCGGCCGGACGGTGGAGGTGCCCGACTACGCCGCCGGCGTCGCCCGGGCCGGCTTCTGGGACCTCTGCGGCCGCCCGCTCGGCGCCGCGGACTATCTCGCCCTCGCCGAGCGTGTGCGGGTCCTCATCCTCGAGAACGTGCCGCGGCTCAGCTCCGAGAACTACAACGAGGCCAAGCGCTTCGTGACGCTGATCGACGCGCTCTACGAGGCGCGCGTGCGGCTGGTCATGTCCGCTGCCGACCAGCCCGAATCGCTCTACGCCGAAGGAACGGGATCCTTCGAGTTCGAGCGCACCGCCTCCCGCCTGCGCGAGATGCAGTCCGAGTGCTGGGGGACGAATCGCGGGGAGTGAGCCACGGTCCGGGCGCGCCCGGATGACCTA
>CAVZOA010000006.1:0-34753 GCA_963776705.1 uncultured Alphaproteobacteria bacterium | reverse complement strand
CTTCGGCCTCCGCGTGGCGGAGCGGACGATGGGTTCGATCCTCCGCCGGCTCGGTTTCGCAAAGCTGTCGGCGCGGCCGCGTCATCCCCAGAGCGATCCGGAAGCCCGAGAGCTATATAAAAACGGATGGCCCGCCCCGTCTGCAAGAGCTTTATTTCCGGCGGCGTCTGACAGGTCTGCATCAACGTATACGGCGTATCGGAATGGTCGCCGTCGCCAAGATGGAGATCCGCGCGTCCCGAGCCTCATAAACTTCACGGCGTCATCGCGCCATCTTTTTAACCAGGCTTTCGAAACGCCGGTAAACCGTCAGGCCATCTTTCAAAGTCCTCCCGCAGACATCGTGAGGTCGTTCAGCTTGCGGAGGCTGAGGACCAATTGCTTGAGGCCGCCGTCGGCCGATCTGCCTCGAACGCGACGCCCTTGCGCAACGTCGCCCAGGCGATGCGAGCGAGTTTGTTGGCGAGCGCCACGACAACGGTGTTGCGATGTCGCCTGGCCAGCAAGCCGCGCAGCCAATCGCCCAAAGGCGTCTGGCTCTCGGCGAGAGACGGCAAGGCCGCTCTGGCGCCGTGGATCAGCAACGTGCGCAGATATTTGTCGCCGCGCTTGGTGATCCCCAGAAGCCTTGGCTTGCCGCCGGTCGTATGTTGCCGCGGAACGAGGCCGAGCCAAGCGCCAAGATCACGCCCGCGCGCGAAAGCCGCCCCATCGCCTATGGCGGCGACGAGGGCCGTGGCGTTCAAGGCGCCGATCCCGGGGATCGTGACCAGACGGCGGCTCGCCTCGTCGATCCGGGCGTGTTCGACGAATTCCCGGTCGAGGGCGCCAATACGACCGTCAAGTAGTTCAGGCTGAACAAACTTTCGGCGTGCCTTTCTGGTGCTTGCCGAGGGAGATTTCGGCGATCGCCGCGGCCAGGACTGCGGCGATCGCGGCGTGCAAGAAGGCCAGAAGAGCTCTCAGGTGGGCGAGGATCTTGCGGATGTTGTGGCCGCAGCCGCACAGGACGGCGAAGATCGCGTCGCCGAACGTGCCCTTCAGCGGGCAGCGTGACAGGCGGCCGTCGGTTTTCATGTGGCCGATTTCCGGCTCGATGGCGCTGCGCCGTCGCAACAGCTGTCTCAGCGCCGGGGTCAGGCCGCGGCGCGTGCCGCTGATCAGGACCTGCGTGCGCGCCACGCCGTGGCCGCGGTATCCGCGATCCACGACCGCCAGCGCAGGCGTCTGGCCGGTCAGGATGGCGACCTGCTCAAGCGCTTCCGGCAAGGTGTGGCCGTCATAGGGATTGCCCGGCAACGCACGCATGCCCACGACGAACCCCTCGTCGATGGTCGTGGCGAGGCTGACCTTCGTGCCGAACTCGTAGCGATTGCGGGCCTTGCCCTTGGAGATGCAGTCGACCTCCGGCTCGTGCAGCGCGTAGATCTTGCCGCGGCTCCTGGGGCCCTGGTGCAGCAGGCGGCCCACCAGCACCAGCATGTCCAGAACGCGCTCGCGCAGCGGACCCGCAGGGATCGCATCCAGCTGGCGGCGGAGGTCGCGCAGCACGCGGCCGGTGTAGCCCTTCAGCTTTTTCAGGGTCTTGCGCATGCGCTTGAACTGTCGGGCATGGGCGTATCGGCCGGCCTGCATGGCCAGGCGCGGCGCCAGCCGGTTGTAGTTCTGCCGCAGCGTGACCCCGGCTTCACTTGCAAGGGCGACAAGCTGATTGCGGGCCTTGTCATAGAGGCGCGCGTCGGTCGGGTGCGCGATGTTTTTCTCCATGACCGTGGTGTCGACGGCGACGCGCGACAGGCTGTCGTCATCGATCGTGCCCGATGCCCGCCCGGCCTCGATGGTCTTCGTGAGCAGCCACTCGGCCCCTTCCTCACCGATCCGCTGCCGCCAGCGGGTCAGGCAGGACGGGTCGATCGGTGGGCGGTGCTGGAGTGAGGCGGGGAACAGATCGGTCCGGTGGACCGATCTGCCGCCGAACGTCTCACCGGTGAAATGCTGATAGTAGGGGTTCTCGACCCAGCGCGCGACGACTGCCTCGTCCGACAGCCGGTAGGCGTGCTGGAGATACAGCAGCCCCGCCACCAGCCGCGGCGAGGTCGCGGGCCGCCCCCGATGCGATGGGAAGAACCCGGCCCATTCCCGTTCGAAGAACTCCCAGTCGATCAGCGCCGCCAGCGTCGCCAGCTCGTGACGCATGTCGATCATGTCGGTGAGGCGGGGGCGCAGGAGATCGTCCTGCTCTTCCCGGCGGGGATGGGGCTTCATCGGGGCTCCGGAATTCGCAAGGTTTCGAAGGCCAGAATACGAAACCCTGCAAATCGGCGCCAGCGTTTCAGCATGATCTGCGCGGTAAATCAGCAGGTTGGGAGTTATTCAGGGTGAACTAATGAGCATTGCCGTGATCAGGAGGGCGCCGACCACCTTCAACGCCATCGCGAGTGAAAGCGTCAGGGCAAGTCGCTCCCGGTCTGGGTCGAAGCCGTCGGCTCGGGCGAGATCGGGATCAGAGTGGAAAGCAGGAGCGCGGGCCAGCGCCACGCGACAAGTCCGCCCACCAGGATCGCTCCGCCCCAGATCACAGCCGAATCCGCCAGGCTCACCGCCAGGATGTCACCGAAAAGAAGACATACGTCGATACGGACCGTCTCCAGCAAGGATACGGCCACGAGGCCGCAGGCCAGAGAGGAATGTGCCATCACGCCAAGCGCCGTATCCGTTGCGCAGCTCCGCCCGGCGAGCGCCGCGACGGCGCCTGCCATCAGGAGAGCCATAACGACCGTTCCGGCGAATATTGGCAGCGACAACGCGAGCGACAGCGCAACGCCGAGGATCGCGGCATGCGCAGTCGCGTCGCCGAAATAGGCCATTCGGCGCCATACAACGAGGCAGCCAAGCGGCGCGGCGGCCAATGCGGTGCCAATGCCGGCCAGTATCGCGCGGACCATGAAATCGGAGAGCATCAGCCTGCCCTCTCTCCGCTCGGGGACGAGCGGGTGCCGATAGAGGGCGAGAGCACCTTGCGTGCCCTCCCCGAAGAGCGCCCGATAGACCGGCGCCTCTGCCACCACCTCGGGAGCGCCCTCGCAGCAGACATGGCCGTTGAGGCAGATCACCCGGTCGGACGCGCTCATGACCACGTGCAGATCGTGGCTGACCATGAGCACGGCGCACCCGGCCTCAGACCGGACCTCTTCGATCCGGCGGTAGAATGCCGCGGCACCGGACCGGTCGAGACCCGCCGTGGCTTCGTCGAAGATCAGCACGTCCGGCGCTCCGAGGACCGCCCGCGCCAGAAGAACGCGCTAAAACTGGCCGCCTGAGAGCTCGGCCATCTGGCGGCGGGTCGGATCGGGAGCCCCGGCGGCGTCGAGCGCAGCGCGCTTCTCCCTCGTCGAGGTAAGGTTCGACAGCCCGAGGAAGCGCCCGACGGTCACGGGAAGGGACGGGTCGAGGTCCAGTCGCTGTGGAACGTAGCCGAGGCGAAGTCCCTGTGCGCGGCGAACCGTTCCCCTGCTCGGCTGGACCCCTCCGATCAGCGTCCGCAGGAGGGTGGACTTGCCGGACCCGTTCGGGCCGACGATGGTGAAGATATCGCAGCGCGCGATCCGCAAATCGATACGGTCGAGGACCGTCGAGGAGCCGTATCGCACGTTCACGTCATCTGCCTCCAGAAGTGCGGTCTACGGGGATTCGCCTCCGATTGCGTGCAGGCGGGACAGTGCCCCTCCGCCTCTCGCACGGTGCGTTCGATCGAGAAACCCGCCGCCTTCGCCGCACGGACGAGTTCTCCCTCCTGCGGATCCGCCTCGGCCTCCTCGATCTGCCCGCAAGATCGGCAGATCAGGAAGGCGGGGACGTGCCGTCTGTCGGGATGGGCGCAGGCGACTTAGGCATTCAGCCTCTCGAGCCGGTGGGCGAGCCCGTTCGCGGTCAGAAAGTTCAGCGCGCGATAGGCCCCCGGCGGCTTCGAACCCAGCCCTTCCGCCCGGAGACGGTCGAGGATCTCGTACGCGCCTATCTGACCGGCCTCCGGTCCGAGCGCCGGCTCTGCGAGGAGGTCCATCTGAACCTGGCGCATCGGTGGTTCTGCCGGCTCGGTCTCGATGGCCGGATTCCTGACCATTCCACCTTCTCGAAATATCGCCACGGCAAGTTCCGCGACAGCGATCTGCTCCGGCTGGTCTTCGAAGGCGTGGTGGCGCTTTACATAGTTCACCCTGAATAACTCCCAACCTGCTGATTTACCGCGCAGATCATGCTGAAACGCTGGCGCCGATTTGCAGGGTTTCGTATTCTGGCCTTCGAAACCTTGCGAATTCCGGAGCCCCGATGAAGCCCCATCCCCGCCGGGAAGAGCAGGACGATCTCCTGCGCCCCCGCCTCACCGACATGATCGACATGCGTCACGAGCTGGCGACGCTGGCGGCGCTGATCGACTGGGAGTTCTTCGAACGGGAATGGGCCGGGTTCTTCCCATCGCATCGGGGGCGGCCCGCGACCTCGCCGCGGCTGGTGGCGGGGCTGCTGTATCTCCAGCACGCCTACCGGCTGTCGGACGAGGCAGTCGTCGCGCGCTGGGTCGAGAACCCCTACTATCAGCATTTCACCGGTGAGACGTTCGGCGGCAGATCGGTCCACCGGACCGATCTGTTCCCCGCCTCACTCCAGCACCGCCCACCGATCGACCCGTCCTGCCTGACCCGCTGGCGGCAGCGGATCGGTGAGGAAGGGGCCGAGTGGCTGCTCACGAAGACCATCGAGGCCGGGCGGGCATCGGGCACGATCGATGACGACAGCCTGTCGCGCGTCGCCGTCGACACCACGGTCATGGAGAAAAACATCGCGCACCCGACCGACGCGCGCCTCTATGACAAGGCCCGCAATCAGCTTGTCGCCCTTGCAAGTGAAGCCGGGGTCACGCTGCGGCAGAACTACAACCGGCTGGCGCCGCGCCTGGCCATGCAGGCCGGCCGATACGCCCATGCCCGACAGTTCAAGCGCATGCGCAAGACCCTGAAAAAGCTGAAGGGCTACACCGGCCGCGTGCTGCGCGACCTCCGCCGCCAGCTGGATGCGATCCCTGCGGGTCCGCTGCGCGAGCGCGTTCTGGACATGCTGGTGCTGGTGGGCCGCCTGCTGCACCAGGGCCCCAGGAGCCGCGGCAAGATCTACGCGCTGCACGAGCCGGAGGTCGACTGCATCTCCAAGGGCAAGGCCCGCAATCGCTACGAGTTCGGCACGAAGGTCAGCCTCGCCACGACCATCGACGAGGGGTTCGTCGTGGGCATGCGTGCGTTGCCGGGCAATCCCTATGACGGCCACACCTTGCCGGAAGCGCTTGAGCAGGTCGCCATCCTGACCGGCCAGACGCCTGCGCTGGCGGTCGTGGATCGCGGATACCGCGGCCACGGCGTGGCGCGCACGCAGGTCCTGATCAGCGGCACGCGCCGCGGCCTGACCCCGGCGCTGAGACAGCTGTTGCGACGGCGCAGCGCCATCGAGCCGGAAATCGGCCACATGAAAACCGACGGCCGCCTGTCACGCTGCCCGCTGAAGGGCACGTTCGGCGACGCGATCTTCGCCGTCCTGTGCGGCTGCGGCCACAACATCCGCAAGATCCTCGCCCACCTGAGAGCTCTTCTGGCCTTCTTGCACGCCGCGATCGCCGCAGTCCTGGCCGCGGCGATCGCCGAAATCTCCCTCGGCAAGCACCAGAAAGGCACGCCGAAAGTTTGTTCAGCCTGAACTCATTATTCCGGCCGCGTCCGCCCGCCCCTTCGCCAAGACGCCGGACGCCATGGCGGTGATCGCCTCCGTGACGGCCGTGGCGGTTTCCTACGCGACCGACACGCCGACCGGGCCGACCATCGTCTGCGTCGCCGCCGCCTTCTTCAGCCTGTCGGGCCTCGCCGCGGCGGTCCGCCGGTTGCGAGCATTTTCCATCGACTAGGAGCGCTCCGCTCGGCCCGCCGGTCGAATTGATTCACGTCAAGGACCCTTCGTCATATCGATGCGAAAGCGAGAGCAGCCTTCGATTGGAAGGAGCCCGCCTCGGATCGGGCGATGTTTCCTCCGTCGACCGGTATTCGCCGGCCCCGCAGCACTGCTTTCGGAGACCCGCCATGAAGTTCGCCATCGTGTTTTCAACGATCGAGGGACATAGCGGCAAGGTCGCCCGCTTCGTGAAGACCGTCCTGGATCAGGCCGGAGACGAGGCGCGTTTGTGCGAGACGGACAAGGCGACCGCGGTTTCCGTGGAGGCGATGGATGGCGTGATCCTCGTCGCTCCGGTCCACGAACGCCGCCATCCCGCTCGTTTCGAGGCGACCGTGACCGCCCTGTCCGAGGACCTGCAGAAGATGCCTTCGCTCATGCTTTCCGTGAGCCTGAGCGCCGCCTTCGGGGAAGGACTTGCGGACGCTCAGGATTATCTCGGCGAGATGAAGATGCGCACGGGGCTAAAGCCCACGCAGGAGGCGCTCGTGGCCGGCGCGGTAAAGCTCGACCGGTACGATTACTTCGCCGAGCAGGTCGTGAAATGGGTCGTCCTCCGCGACCGGGATCTTCATCCGGCAAGCGGAAACCGTGAATTCACCGATTGGGACGCGTTGCGGAAGACAGTGCTGAAATTCCTTCAGACGGCCAGATCCAGTCGCCCGAGCCCGCCCGCAACCGAATCCGACCAGCCGGTCCCCGGGCCAAATTGAGACAAGGTCGCCACTGGCGCCCATCCGTCCTCTTCGCATCCGCCGACCGTCGCAGCCTACGCCGTCACGCCGATGAACGGTTCCGGACGCTTGCCCGGTGATGCCGCCCCGTGACTTTCTCCGCTCCGGACCCAAGTCTTCGACCGATACCTGCGGCCAAGAAGCGATCGGTTTTCGGGGAGGAGGGGCAGTGAGCTTCACGGCGGATTTGAGCGGCCACCATGCGCTCGTCACCGGCGCCTCATCCGGGATCGGACGACACATGGCGTCCAAGCTGGTCGCGGCGGGGGCGCGGGTCAGCGTGGCGGCGCGACGGTTGGAGCGGCTCGAGGAGCTTGCCTCGGAGATCGAGCGCGCGGGGGGCACATCGCATGCAGTGGAGATGGACGTGAGCTCGGCAGAGGCCGTGGCCCGTGCCTTCGCCATTGCAGCGGACCGGTTCGGCCCGGTCTCGATCTGCGTCAACAATGCCGGCGTGACCCACATGGGCAGGGCGGAGAGGCTCGATCTTCCCGATTGGGACAAGGTGATCGAGGTGAACCTGCGTGGCGTCTTCGCGACGGCGCAGGCGGCGGCCAGACAGATGATCGACGGTGGCCAAGGCGGCTCCATCGTCAACATCGCCTCGATCCTTGGCCTTCGGGTCGCAGGGGGTGTAGCAGCCTACGCCAGTTCCAAGGCCGGCGTGGTGCAGCTCACGAAGGCGCTGGCGCTGGAATGGGCGCGGCACGGGATCCGGGTGAACGCTCTGGCGCCCGGTTACATGCGAACAGATCTGAACGAGGACTTCTTCGCCTCCGAAGCCGGCGAGGCGCTGATCAAGCGCATCCCGCAGCGCCGCCTCGGAGAGCTGTCCGAACTCGACGGGCCGCTTTTTCTCCTGGCCTCCGAGGCGGGCAGCTACGTGACCGGCGCGGTGCTGCCCGTGGATGGTGGGCATCTGGTCTCGACGCTCTGAGGAAAGGACGGACATGGATTTCTCCCTCAGCCCCGAAGTGGATGCGTTGCGGCGGCGCTACGCGGCCTTCGTGGACGAGCACATTCTGCCCGTCGAGGCGGACCGGGCGAACTGGGACGACCACGAGAACATCTCGGAGGCGCCGCTGGCGCGCCTGCAGGCGCAGGCGAAGAAGGAGGGATTGTGGGCCCCGCAGCTGCCCGAGACCTATGGCGGGCGGGCGCTGTCCACCGTCGCGATGGCGGCCTGCTACGAGGAGATGAACCGCTCGATCTTCGGCCCGGTCTGCTTCAACTGCGCCGCCCCCGACGACGGCAACATGTGGGTTCTGTCGATGATCGGAACCGAGCGGCAGAAGGCGGAATTCCTCGTGCCGATCATCGACGGCACGGTACGGTCCTCCTTCGCCATGACCGAGCCTGATGGGGGCTGCGGATCGGACCCGTCGCTGACCTACACCAAGGCCACGCGGGACGGCGATGTCTGGCGCATCCAGGGACGGAAATGGTGGACGACCGGCGCCGGCGTGGCGAAGCACTTCATCCTCATCGCGCGAACTTCAGACGACGACCGCAAGGGTCTCACGGCATTCCTTTTCCATGCCGACCAGCCGGGCTGGGAAATCGTGCGCCGCATCCCGATCATGGGACCCGAGGAGCATGGCGGGCATTGCGAGCTGAAATTCGACGGGCTGGAGATCCCCGACGAGAACCGCCTGCTAGAGGTGGGCGACGGACTGAAGGTCACGCAGATCCGGCTCGGCAAGGCGCGGCTTACCCATTGCATGCGCTGGCTCGGGATGGCCAAGCGCGCGATGGAGATCGGCATGGAATATGTCGAGAGCCGCGAGAGCTTCGGACAGAAGCTCGCCGATCGCGAGAGCGTGCAGCTCCAGCTCGCCGAAGCGGCGATGGGGATCGAGGTCGGCCGGCTGCTGACGATGAAGGCGGCCTGGATGATCGATCAGGGCGACTTCGCCCGCAAGGAAATCTCCATGGCCAAGATTCAAGTCGCGGACGTGCTGCACCGAGCGGTGGATACCGCGCTTCAGCTCAACGGCGGGCGCGGCTATTCCAAGGACTCGCCGCTGGAATGGATGTACCGCTATGCGCGGCAGGCCCGGCTCGTCGATGGCGCCTCGGAGGTGCACAAGATGGTCATCTGCCAGACCCTGCGGGAGATGCGCGAGGGATTCTGGCACTGGGGCCTGTCCGATGGCGCTTGAGACCGAAGCCATCGAACGCTTCGCGGCGCGGGAATGGGGGATCGACCAGGTCCGCATCGCCACGGCGGAGAAAATGTCCGGCGGCGCGATCCAGGAGAACTGGGCACTGGATATCGACGTGGACAGGGGTGGCGCGACGGAGCGGCTGGAGACGGTGCTGAGAACCGATGCGCCCTCGTCTATCTCCGAGAGTCACGGTCGGGCCGAGGAATATGCCCTCTTCCGCGCGGCCCATGCGGCCGGCGTCGCGGTGCCGAAACCGCTTCTGCTGGGGGTGGAAGTCGACGGCGTGGACCGGAGCTTCTTCTTGATGGAGCGGGTTTCCGGCGAGGCGAATCCGCGGCGACTGACCCGCGGCGACCCGCCTGGACCCGGGCTAGCCAGTCAGCTCGGGGCGGAACTCGCGCGCATCCATTCCATCACGCCGGGGGCCGACGGACTCGCCTTCCTCGATCCCCCGGACGGCTCGCCCGCCCTGGCCCGCGTGACCGAGTTCCGCACAGCGCTCGACGCGAGCTTCAGGCCGCAACCTGTGATCGAATGGGGCGCGCGATGGCTCGAGCGCCACGCCCCCGGGGTCCCGGAGAAGCTCGTGCTCTGCCACAACGATTACCGCACCGGCAACTACATGGTCGGCGCCGAGGGGCTGACCGCCATCCTCGACTGGGAATTCGCCGGCTGGGGAGACCGCCATGCCGATCTCGGCTGGTTCTGCGCCAAGTGCTGGCGTTTCGGCCGGAACGACCGGGAAGCCGGCGGCATCGGGGCACGCGAGGATTTCTACACCGGCTACGAAGAGGTGGCCGGGCAAGTGATCGACCGCGACGCAGTACCCTACTGGCAAGTCCTCGCGACGGTCCGCTGGGCGGTGATCGCCATGAGGCAGGGGGACAGGCACCTCTCCGGCGAGGAACGCTCGCTGGAACTCGCCCTGACTCGCCACGTCGTGCCGGCGCTGGAAATCGACATCCTCGACCAGACCGGACGATCCGATGCGTGACGACCCCGATACCCGCGACCTGATCGCCACAGCTCGCGAAGCGCTGAAGGCGGACATTCTGCCCCGCCTCGAAGGCGACGCCGTCTATGCCGGCGCGATGGTCGCCAACGCCCTGGGCATCGCCCTGCGCGACCTCGAAGACGCAGCTGAAGCCGGCGCGGAGGCCGAGCGGGACGCCCTGCGCAGGCTTCTCGGCGACGCGGCGGGGGACCTTTCGGAGCTCAACGCCGCCTTCGCCGCTGCGATCAGGGCGGGCCGGTTCGACCCCGGCACCGAGGCCCATGCCGATGCCCGCCGCATTCTCTGGTCGCAGAGTTCTCGACAGGCTGTCCCGAGTGGACCCGAAGCGGCTGGAGGCGGAGCGGCGGGGCGGCACCTTGCCCGACGACGGCGTGCCCTGGCCGGGGAGCGACTGACCGGGACCGATGGAAGGGCAGGCATGGTTCCGCGCCCGAGATCGGGGCGAGCCGGAGGCCGCTGTCGACCGGATCCGATGGCGTCGTCGCGTTCGCCCCCTCCCTGGCTGCGGCATCGCCCCGCGCGCCTCGGAGCCACATCGGCGGCCGGTCACTGATCTGAGGAGGAAAGGACAATGTCAGACGATCTATTCGCGGGTCTCGAGAAGACCCCGGCGAACTACGTGCCACTCTCGCCGGTTTCCTTCCTGGAACAGGCCGCAGCCGCGCATGGCGACCGCATGGCCATCGTATACGGAGAGTTCCGGATCAGCTACATCGAGATGCGGGGGCGGGTGGCGCGATTGGCTTCCGCCTTGAGCGCGCGAGGAATCGGCGAGAAGGACGTCGTGTCGATCATGGCGCCGAACCTGCCGGCGCTTCTCGAGGCCCATTACGCCGTCCCTTCGCTCGGCGCGGCGCTCAACCCTCTGAATATTCGCCTCGACCCGCCGACAGTGGCGTACATCCTGGGTCATTGCCGTGCGAAGCTCCTCCTGGTCGATTGTGACTTCATCGAGACCGTGGAGGCGGCACGTGCCCGGATGGATAACCCGCCGGAGGTGATCGTGATTCACGACCCGACCGCCCGGGCATCTATGCCCGAAGGAGCCACGAGCTACGACGAACTGCTGGAGGAAGGGGACGAAGGCTTCGCGCTCGAGCCGCCGGCCGACGAATGGCACCCGATCGCGATCAACTATACCTCGGGCACGACGGGGGATCCCAAGGGCGTGGTCTATTCCCATCGCGGCGCCTATCTCAACGCGGCCGCCAACGCCCTGGCCTTCGGGATGGACGCACACAGCGTCTATCTCTGGATTCTTCCGATGTTCCACTGCTCGGGCTGGTGCCACACCTGGGCGGTGACGCTGGCCGGAGGCACACATGTGTGTCTCCGCGAGATCGATGCAGGCGCGATCTTCGATCTCGTCGCAACGGAAGGCGTCACCCACTGCTGCGCCGCGCCGGTTGTGATGAACACGCTGATCCATGCCGACAAGAGCGTTGTGCGCCGCCCCGAGACTCGGGTGAAGATCGCGACGGGCGGAGCGCCGCCCTCCTCGACCGTCATCGCCGGGATGGAGAAATTCGGCTTCTCCGTCACCCACCTCTACGGCCTGACCGAAACGTACGGACCGGCGACGATCAACCCGCCCGACCCCGCCTCCGACGCGCCCCTCGCAGAGCGGGCGGTGAAGATGGCGCGACAGGGCGTCGGCCATCCATTGCTGACCGGCTACCGCGTCGCCACAGCCGAAGGCGGGGGGGCGCTCGCCCGGGACGGCGAGGCCTTGGGGGAGATACAGGTCCGCTCGAATACGGTGATGATGGGCTACCTGCAGGACCCCGAAGCAACGGCGGCGGCCCTTGCGGACGGCTGGTTCCATTCCGGCGACCTGGCCGTCCATCATTCTGACGGAATGCTGGAGATCAAGGACCGGCTGAAGGACGTGATCATCTCGGGTGGCGAGAACATTTCCTCCGTGGAGATTGAGGAGATCCTGACCCGCCATGACGCCGTGATGGCGGCCGCGGTGGTTGCCGAACCCTCCGAGAAATGGGGCGAGACACCCTGCGCCTTCGTTGAACTGAAGGCCGGCGGAGATGCCGACGAGGACGCGCTGATCGCCCATTGCCGGAACAGCATGGCCCACTACAAGGCTCCACGGCGGGTGGTGGTCGTGACCGAACTGCCGAAGAGCGCGACCGGAAAGGTTCAGAAATACGACTTGCGCGAAAAGGCGAAGGAGCTGGCGGAACGGCCTTCGCGCTGACGGGTCCGGCCTCTCGCTCGGAACGGGTGGCTCCGAAGATGGCGGTAGGACTGAGCGTTCACAGATGGCGATCCGCCTGTCTCCGGTTCGACGGGAGCCCACTCGGCGCAGGGCGACTCCGAAGAGCGGCCGACGCGGATCATGCCCGCCGCACCTTAACGGACGTTCATACTCCGGAAACGCGATTGGCTACGGTGTCGTGCACTTCGCTCGGCGGTTCCATCAAAGTGGATAACGCCGAGCCGAGGGGCGCAATGTCGGGCGATTGCGCAGTGCCTTCGGCATTCCGGCCGGACCGGCTTCTCGGCGGATGAGTTTATGCCACCGGGAGGTGTCGGCGACGCATGAACTCCCCGGGGAACCCGGACCGTCGTGAACTCAGTTGTGACGCGTGATAGATGCGCGCCGCTCCCCTGCAAGGCGGCGATCCGGTCATCCGAGCCCGTGCCAGTTCCTTGTCGGGCATCTCTTTTTCCTGGCGCGTCCGACAGGACCAGCATCTCGGAGAACTCCCGCTCGCGAAAGAACCGCGTCCGTTTGATCGCCGTCAATGCAGACCTGCCGCCATGGCCTATGGCTTGTCAGCAGAACCGTTCGAAAGGGAGAGGGCTCGGATGGGAGTTCGCCGGGAACCCCGGGGAATGCGGATGCGCGGGAGAACTCCGATTCTCGGCTACATGGCCCTTAACCCAAGGGAGCATGGCAATCTCAGCGATTGCCTTCAGGATACGCAAGAATGAAGACATTCAAGGACCGCGCCGAGGCCTTCGAGTACGAGTTCGCCCACAATGCCGAGATGCATTTTCGCGCCGACATGCGCGCCGACCGCCTGATCGGCATGTGGGCCGCCGGCCTCCTCGCCAAGAGTGGCGACGATGCCATCGAATATGTCCGCGAAGTGGTCCGCGCCGATCTCGCCAAATCGGGCAAGGACAACGTCATCCAGAAGCTCGCGGCCGACTTGGCCGATCATATCGACGAGGCGACGCTCCGGGCGAAGGTAAGGGAAATAACGGACGAAGCGAAGCGCCAGTTGCACGAAGAGCGGGAACGCATGTCGTGATCGGATCTGGCCTCCGGCCTGAGTTGCTACGGCGGATGCGAGTTCCATGATCTCAACCGTGATCGTCTCCTACCGGAGGCGCAGCTTCACCGCCCGCAACTCGGCGAGACGCCGCTTGACCTGCCGCGGTGAGAATCGCCTCGGGGGGCAGATCCAGTTGGAGCACTGGCGCTTCGGGGCGTCTGGTGCGAGGGGAAACGGAAAGACTCGTCGGCGAGCAACGGCGATCCGCCGTCGGGCCCCTCCCTCCGCATCGATGGCCCCTCCGGCCGTCGCACGTCTCTGGCCGTCTCGGTTTCCATCAAGGTGTCGCGGGAGGAAATCGATGGTGCGGTATGTGCATCCACGGCCCGGCACTCCTGTCCGCATGCCACGTTCGCGCCCTAGTCGCTCTCCGCGAAGCGATCCGGGCGCAGGACATTTTGATTTTCGTCAATGTCGGCCGGGTCGAACGGAGGGATGAGTTCGATGGCGGCAATCGGGTCGTCCATGTTCGGACTGGAAATGGCAATGGCCAGATCTCCGGCATCCACCATAGCTGACCCTTCGGGTGACGCCCCGCCCGGCGGCAACTGCCCTGGAACAAGCACCTGCCGCGCCCGGCGCAGGATGTGCCCGGACCGTCAGCGCGGCCTGTGCAGTGCTGTCCGCAGCGACTTCCTTTGCACGGCCCTCTCGTCGCCGCTCAGCGAATTTCCGGAAGATGCGCCAATTCAGCCGGCTGCGCAAAGCGATCCTCCCTTCGGCATTCTGAGCTCGGGCATTCTGCGAAGCGTCTATCATGGTCAGGACGGACGGCGGCATATCCTAAGTCTGACCTTCCCAGGAGAGGTGGTTGGCAAGCATCTGTGGAGGTCCGGACTTGCGCTCGAGGCTGCGACCGACACACAAATCCGTTGGCTAGCCGCCCCGAGTCACGCGCGCTTGTTGGGGGAAGACAAGACCTTCCGGCAATGCATCAGGGAGCACGACGAGCGCCACCTGGAGCGCATCCGCTATCTGGCCCTTAGCCTCCGTGTCCTGACTTCCGAGGAACGCTTGGCCGCGTTTCTTCACTTCGCTCCGACGGTGATGCCGTGGGTCACGTTGTCTCGACAGGGCGGCATTCTCACACTGACTCTACGGCGGGTGGACATCGCCGATCTTCTGGCGATCTCAGGGGCATCGATCGGCCACATCAGCGCCAAGTTCGACCGCGAAGGCATCGTTCGGATACTCGATTCCCGTCATCTGCAAATTCCCGACCTTGATCGATTGGCCGAGACCGGCGGGCTCGACCCGAGCCTTCTGTGGAAGGTGCCGGCATCAGCCCGCTCGCTCGGTCCGGCCAACAGATCGGCTCAGCCGGTGATCGCCCCGTGAAGAGCTTTCGATAGAAGGCGACGAGTCCCCGCGTGCGGCGATTTCGGAGGACACGGTGACGCTGCAACGGACGCGTCAGAAAGGGAAGCGACATCATGGAGGATTGGACTCAGCAGGAAGCGCGTCTTCGCACAAGGAGGACGGAACTGGTTCGCAAACTTGCCGAGTACGATAGCGAACTCGGCAAGCCGGCCAATCCCGACGCCGAAGACCGCGCCGTTGAGCGCGAGGACGACGAGGTGCTCGAGGACCTCGGAACTGCCGGGTTGAAGGAAATCGCCGCGATCGACCATGCACTCGACCGCATCAGGGCGGGACAATACGGCATTTGCCAGTCCTGCGGCGATTCGATCCCCGCGCAGCGCCTGGAGGCCATCCCCTCGACCAGCCTCTGCCGGAATTGCGCCTGACTGGCGACGCGGAATCGGATTCGACCGTGAAGAACGTGGCAATTCGCGGGAGGAAGACGGGGTACGTCCCGCGGCAAACGGACGCTACACCGAATCCAACCGATAGGTCGATCGATTGCACCCCCCTCTTCGGCACTTCGTTGGAACTCAATTATAAATGGCGACGGAACCGGGCAGAGTTCGCTCGTGGAAGGTACTGGGCGAAGCAAGCCGGCGTAGCCGCGCCTCTGCGCAAGCGCGGGCTGGTCCGTCGCATGGGTCGGGCAGTCGGGTCATTTCCCGGTCTGGCACTCCGATGGCACGCTGACTGCTGCGGTTCCACCACGCCACGGGACCAGACCGCACCAAATCGAGCCGGAGGACCGCGCCGGAAAGACTTCTTGCATCCCTCGCACGACCCGAAAAACTGGTGGACACGACCTTCGCAAAAGTTCCCAGTTTCCAGTCGCCTGAACCGCTCCGGTTTCGCCGGAGGCTCCGAAGTGAGTATGGACGGAGCCCATGGAACGAGACAACAGAGCGAACCGCTACACGCCTGAGACCCGCGAACGCGCGGTTCGAATGGTATTTGAGAACCTCGGGAGCTACCCGGACCGGGCGGCCGCGATCCGGGCCATTGCGCCGAAGATCGGATGCAGCCGGGAATCCTTGCGCCGCTGGGTGGTACAGACCGACAGCGGCGCCCGCGAGGGCGTGACCAGCGAGGAACGAGCCCGGATCAACGAGCTCGAGCGCGAGGTCCGCGAGTTGCGGCAGGCGAACGAGATCCTGAAGAAAGCGTCGGCCTATTTCGCCCAGGCGGAGCTCGACCGCCCACTGAAACGATGATCGCCTTCCTCGACGAATACCGGGCGGAGTTCGGGGTCGAGCCGATCTGCAGAGTGCTGCCGATCGCCCCCTCCACCTATCATGCCGCCTGCGCCACCGCGCGTGATCCGTCGCGCGCGAGCGCCAGGGTCCGTCGAGATGCGGATTTGCTGCCGCAGGTCCGCCGCGTCTGGAACGAGAACTTCCAGGTCTATGGCGTGCGGAAGGTCTGGCGGCAGCTGCGGCGCGAAGGCTTCGATGTCGCTCGTTGCACGGTGGCCAGATTGATGCGGGCGGCGGAGCTGAGAGGTGTCGTGCGCGGCAAGCCACAGAAGACGACGAGGCCGGACCCGGCACTCCCGTGCCCGCGGGACAAGGTGAACCGCCAGTTCCGGGCACCGGCGCCGAACAGGCTCTGGGGTCGCCCATGGAGGCGCCATCGGTTCAAGCCCGATGGGCGACGACTTCACCTACGTGTCGACGTGGCAGGGTTTCGTCTACGTCGCCTTCGTCATCGACACCTACGCTGACCGGATTGTCGGCTGGCGGGCATCGAGATCGTTGCAGACCCAGTTCGTGCTCGATGCGCTCGAGCAGGCCCTGTGCGAACGCCGTCCCGGCGAGGATCTGGTTCATCACTCGGACCGCGGATCTCAGGTATCTATCCCTGCGCTATACCGAGCGCCTTGCCGAGGCCGGGCTGGAACCATCCGTCGGCAGCGTTGGCGATAGCTACGATAACGCCCTCGCCGAGACGATCATCGGCCTGTTCAAGGCCGAGGTCATCCATCGCCTCGGGCCCTGGAAGTCAGCAGGGGCCGTAGAATGGGAGACCCTGAAATGGGTGGACTGGTTCAACCACCGCCGCCTTCTCGATCCGATCGGGAACATCCCACCCGCCGAAGCCGAAAGGAGCTTCTATGAAGACAGCGAGCACATGAATATGGTCGCCTGAGACCAACTAAACGGCCTCCGGAAAACACGGGGCGGTTCAGCGCGGTTTCGCAAGCCAGTTCGGTCGAGAAACCAGACAGCGAAGGAGGTCTGTGATGCACCGTTCGAAATGCATTCTCGTCGGTGTTCCAATGGACAGCGGCAAAAGGCGCCGCGGCTGCCTGATGGGCCCCGACGCCTACCGCACCGCGAACATCGCGGAGACCTTTGCCGAGCTTGGCCGCGAGGTCTTCGACCGCGGCAATCTTTCTCCGGCTGAGCTTCGCCCGGTCAGGTCACAGCGTGAGGGCGTTCACGCCTTGGCCGAGACTGCGGCCTGGACCGAGGCACTGATTGACATGGCTCAGGAGGCTGCGGCGGAGGGCTTCCCGATCTTCATGGGCGGCGACCACGCCCTGTCGCTGGGCACTGTTGCCGGCATGGCGAAGTTCGCGGCCGATCGGGGACGGCCGCTGTTCGTGCTCTGGCTGGACGCGCATACCGACTACCACACGCCGCTCACCTCGGCCTCGGGCAACCTCCACGGCACGCCGATCGGCTACGTCACCGGTCGCGAGGGGTTCGAGGGGTTCCCGGAACTTCCCGCGCCGGTGCCCACCGGCAATATCTGCCTCCTCGGCCTCCGCTCCGTCGATGCGGAGGAGCGGGTGGCGATCGAGGGCACCGACATCGACGCGGTCGACATGCGGTCCATCGACGAGACCGGGATTTGTGCCCCGCTGCGCCGCTTCCTTGACCGGGTCGCGGCTGCGAACGGAATGCTGCACGTCTCGCTCGATGTCGACTTCCTCGATCCTCAGATCGCGCCGGGGGTCGGGACCACCGTGCCTGGCGGCGCCACCTTCCGCGAGGCGCATCTGGTGATGGAAATGCTGAGTGACAGCGGCCTCGCCACCTCGCTCGACCTTGTGGAGCTCAACCCATTCCTCGACGAACGGGGCAAGACCGCCTCGCTGATGGTCGACCTCACCGCCTCCCTTCTCGGCCGGCGAGTATTCGATCGCCCGACCCGCAGCTTCAGGACCTGAGCCATGCCGCCATTTCCATCCGACCTCGCCTACGTTCCCTTCGTCAGCGTCGAAAACATGATGCGGCTTGTCCATTCCATCGGCATCGAAGAGATGCTGAAGGGGCTCGCAGGATATATCGAGGAGGATTTCCGGCGATGGGAACTGTTCGACAAGACGCCCCGCATCGCCAGTCATTCTCGCCAGGGGGTGATCGAACTCATGCCGACCTCCGACGGCGAGGTCTACGGGTTCAAGTACGTGAACGGCCATCCGAAGAACACACGCGAGGGGCTGCAGACCGTCACCGCCTTCGGCGTTCTGGCGACCGTCGGCACCGGTTACCCGGTGCTCCTCTCGGAGATGACGGTGCTGACGGCTCTACGCACCGCGGCGACCTCCGGTATGGTGGCAAAGCATCTTGCACCGAAGAGGCCACGGACGATGGCGATGATCGGGAATGGAGCGCAGGCGGAATTCCAAGCGCTGGCGATGCGGGCGCTCTGCGGGGTGGAGCGGCTGCGTCTCTATGACATCGACGCGGCCGCGACGGAGAAGCTCGTCCGCAATCTCGGCGGCTGGAACTTCGAACTGGTCCCCTGCGACACGCCGGAAGACGCGATCGAGGGGTCGGAGATCATCACCACCTGCACCGCCGACAAGCAGTACGCGACGATCCTGACCGACAACATGGTGGGTTCGGGCGTCCACATCAACGCGATCGGCGGCGACTGCCCGGGCAAGACGGAGCTGCACAGGGACATTCTAAGCCGGGCGGAGGTGTTCGTGGAGTACGCGCCGCAGACGCGGGTGGAGGGGGAGATCCAGCAGATGCCGGCCGACTTCGCGGTGACGGAGGTGTGGCAGATCCTGTCGGGTACCGCACCGGGTCGGACGTCTCCTGCCCAGGTCACGCTCTTCGACGGGGTGGGATTCGCCATCGAGGACTTTTCGGCGCTCCGCTATATACGCGAGAGGCTGAAGGATACCGGGCTTTGCCAGAACCTCGACCTGATCGCTGATCCCGATGATCCGCGTGACCTATTCGGCATGCTCCAGCGGGCGGCCAACTGACGCAAAGGGCCAAGTCCGGGCGACTGGCCTACGGGAAATCGAAAGGAAAGAGGCGTGCGACGCGAACCGATTCCTTGGGAAGGCCGCGGGCACCAACCCTTACCGAGGCAGTGATCCGGTCGTACTCGCTGGCGGTGGGGATCGGCGTGTCGATGGTGTTCCAGATGCTCGCCTGCACATCCCGATGCTCCCCGGGCGCGACCGTGGCGTTACTGGTCGCGTGGCTTTGGGCTTTCTCCACGGGACGACGCAGAACAGGATGACCTGCAGAACCTGCAACACGCTGGGGGCGCTTATCTTCCCTATCGTCGAGGGGAACCCGACCGGCCGCCGGATTCTCGCGGGCGTGGTGCCCAGGGTCGGGAACAGGTATCTCCGTCGACTGCTCGACCTCGGCGCGACGATGAGCGAATGTCACGCCACCGGTCGGAGTGCCATTTACGAATGACCAGCGCGAGGCGGGCCGGAAAACCCGGGACGGACTGGCTCCGGCGCATGCTGGAGCGCAAGCCCTTGGTAGTGGCCGCCGTCGCTTTGGCGAAGCGCATGGCCGGCGTGGTCCGGGCCATTATCGGATAGACGGGAGCTACGGGGCCACCACGGCCTGAACGAGACAGTGGGGGTCCACACCGACATCGCGACGGTGAGGCCCAATGTGAGGGGACTACACCGGACGGCGGCATCCGGGACACCCGGCTCGGA
Source organism: uncultured Alphaproteobacteria bacterium (assembly GCA_963776705.1). GTDB lineage: Bacteria > Pseudomonadota > Alphaproteobacteria > Rhodobacterales > Rhodobacteraceae > Palleronia. Next base: position 15,251 of record CAVZOA010000006.1, on the reverse strand, counting down.
CCGACTGCGCGGTCGAGAACTCCACCACCTCCCCGGACATTGACCGCCTGCGGGCCGAACCCACGCGCCACTGGCTTTCCGGCTTCCGGAGCGAGGCTCGCGCGGTTGCTCGACGCTTTCCCGGACAGCATCGTGAATGCGGCCAGAGTAGCCCTTGCGACCCGTGCAGTTCTGAAGCATTTCTTGATTTCGCCATTCACCAGCCGGATCCTTGGACCTGATGTCGGGAAGAACGTACTTCGGGCAAGGATCTCGTCGGTGTGGCGGTGAGCCGCAGCTTCTCGGCAGGGTGGTTTCAGTCCTGGTCCGTGCAATGATCGCGGCTCTCGTCCTGGCGCTTTCCTCCTGCGCGTCAGCGCCGCCCAGCTACACAAAGACCGTGACGACGGCAGCGGCCGAAACCGGGATGACGTTTCTCGCACGGCGCGGGGACGGGATGGGAAATCCCCATGACGGGCGCTCGGGCATCCACCTCGTGACCGACGGGCCCGAGGCTCTGGCGCTCAGGCTCGTGCTGTCGGAACGGGCCGAACGCACGATCGACGCCCAGTACTATCTCCTGCACGACGATGCCTCCGGTCACCTCTTCGCGTATGCCCTGCTGCAGGCAGCCGACCGGGGAGTCCGCGTGCGCCTCCTTCTCGACGACATGGACGTCGCGAGTTACGATGCAATGGTGGCCGCGTTGGACCGGCACCCGAACATCGAGATCCGGCTGTTCAATCCGTTCCGTCGCGGGTTCGGAAGTCGCGTCGCCTCGCTCTTCGAGATCGAGCGCGTCAATCGCCGGATGCACAACAAGTCGATGACCTTCGACAACACCGTCACGCTCGTCGGGGGCCGCAACATCGGCGACGAGTATTTCGCGGCGCGCGAGAACAGCAACTATAACGATCTGGACGTGCTTGGAATCGGCCCGATCGCCCGCGAGGTGTCACAGGCTTTCGACGGCTACTGGAACAGCCCCTATGCCGTTCCCGCCAGTCTGGCAGTCGGCGGCATGGCAGGTGACCTCACCCTCGACGAGGCGCGGGTACGTCTGGCTTCCCTCGCCGCGGAAGCGCGGGAAAGCCCCTACGGAGCGGCTTTGACCCACGGGATTCGCGAGGCGATGACCCGCGGGGAAATCGAGCTCGATTGGGCGCCCGCGACTCTCGTGGCCGACCCGCCGGAAAAGGCCGCCGGAGAGGCCAAGGTGGAGAGCCTCGTCGCCGGGGTGGTGCTGCCATACGTCCTCGAGGCGCAGAAGAGCCTCTTCGTCTCCTCGGCCTATTTCGTGCCGCGCCGGCGCGGCGTCGACCTCCTGTCCGGCCTCAGCGAGCGCGGCGTCGATGTGACCATCCTCACGAACTCGCTCGATTCCACCGACGTGGTGCCTGTCTACGGGCACTACGCCCGTTCGCGGAAGGAGATGCTGGAAGCCGGGGTGAATCTCTGGGAGCTCCGCCCGGACGCCGCGCGCGCTGACCGCGAGCGGCTCGGGCTGGGCCTCTCCCAGTCGTCGCTGCACACGAAGGCTTTCGCCGTCGATCGAAAGTATCTCTTCGTCGGGTCGTTCAACTGGGATCCGCGCTCGGTCTGGATCAACAGCGAGATGGGTGTGCTGATCCGCTCGCCGGAACTGGCATCCGCCGCCGTGGAACTGTTTCGCGACAACATCGGACGGAATGCCTACCGCCTGCGCCTGGACGATGGTGGCGGGATCGACTGGGTCGCTCAGCGGGGCGATGCCATCGTCGTGTACCCAAGCGAGCCGACGGACTCCGCGTTGCGCGCGTTCATCGGCGGTGTCTACGGACTACTTCCCATCGGCAGCCAGCTCTAGCAAGTGTGCCTTGCGACGAGATCGACGCCGTAGGCGCGCGGATGGCCGCGCATGTCGGCGATTTTTCCCCGCGACGGGAGTTCAGCGTGCCCGGCAATTCGAACGCGACCGCCAACTGCGTCAAGATCGCACAGCGGCTTCGGCGCGGATCACGATCGACGCGGACCAACCGTTGGTCGATGACGTGGCGCCGGGCCTGTCCGTGGGGGCGGGAGACCCATAAACACAAGAAACAGCGCTCAGCCACACCGGCTAAATAGGTCCAGATCGCAGGAATATGGCGCGGCCCTCGAATTACCGCGGACTTAGCGATCCTCCACCTGCTTTTTTCGAAGAATGCTGGACTTTGAACAATTTCACGTGCCGACTGGAGTAACCTCTTCATTCTTGTCGGCCGCCGGACTGATCGGGATGGCTTCGTCAAGAACGACCAGGGGTCTCCGGCGCTTTCGGCCGCGAATTTTGTTCTGTCGATTTACGTGAAGCGGCCGAACGAGGCGTCGAGGCCGAACAAGGAGAGCGGAATGATGAGATCGAGGACGCATCTGGCAGCGCTCGCGCTGGTGCTTGGCTCAATGGCCGCGCAGGCGCAGGAGGCGGAGCAGCCACCCAATATCCTGGTGATCTGGGGTGACGACATCGGCCAGACGAACGTCTCGGCCTACAGCTTCGGGCTGATGGGCTACCAGACGCCCAACATCAACCGGATCGCGGACGAGGGGGTCATGTTCACCGACTACTATGCCGAGCAGAGCTGCACGGCGGGTCGGTCCACATTCATCACCGGCCAGTCAACTTTGCGCACCGGCCTGTCCAAGGTCGGGCTGCCGGGCGCCGATGTCGGGTTGCAGGCGGATGATGTGACCATCGCGTCGGCGCTGAAGGACCAGGGCTACGCCACCGGCCAGTTCGGCAAGAACCACCTTGGCGACAAGGACGAGTTCCTGCCGACCAACCACGGCTTCGACGAGTTCTTCGGCAACCTCTACCATCTCAACGCCGAGGAAGAGCCGGAGGACCGAAACTACCCGCAGGACCCCGCCTTCCGCGAGCAATACGGCCCGCGTGGCGTCATCCGCGCCTCCGCCGACGGCGAGATCGAGGATACGGGCCCGCTCACCAGGAAGCGGATGGAGACGATCGACGAGGAGACTTCCGCCGCCGCCATCGACTTCATGCAGCGTCAAGTGGATCAGGGCACTCCGTTCTTCGTCTGGATGAACACGACCCGGATGCACTTCCGCACCCATGTGAAGGAGGAGAATCGGAGCGAGCCGGGCCTGACCGCGCTGACCGAGTATGCCGACGGCATGGTCGAGCATGACGCGATCGTGGGCCAGATCCTCGACGCGCTGGACGAGATGGGCGTCGCCGACAACACCATCGTTATGTACTCGACCGACAACGGCCCCCACCAGAACTCGTGGCCCGACGCCGGCACGACACCATTCCGCAGCGAGAAGAACACGAACTGGGAAGGCGCCTTCCGTGTGCCCGCCATGATCCGGTGGCCCGGCAATATCGAGCCCGGCACAGTCAAGAACGGCATGGTCTCGGGCCTCGATTGGTTCCCGACGCTGCTCGCAGCCGCCGGCGACGAGGACATCAAGGAACGACTGCTCGAAGGCACGACGATCGACGGAAGCGAGTACAGTGTCCACCTCGACGGCTACAACCAGCTGCCCTACCTGACGGGAGAGAGCGACGAGAGCGCGCGCAACGAGTTCTTCTACTTCAACGACGACGGCGCCATCGTCGGCATGCGGTACGAGAACTGGAAGATCGTGTTCCAGGAGCAGCGCGCGACAGGCACGCTGCTGATTTGGGCCGAGCCCTTCACGCCGCTGCGGACCCCCAAGATTTTCGACCTGCGAGCGGACCCGTACGAGCGAGCCGACAGGACGTCGAACACCTACTACGACTGGGTTCTCGACCACGCCTACCTGCTCGTTCCGGCTCAGGCCGAGGTGGCGCAGTTCTTCTCGACCTTCGAGGACTATCCCCCATCGCAGCGGGCGGCGAGCTTCTCGGTCGACCAGGTCCAGGAGCAGCTCGAGCAGACGCTCAGCGGCGGGATCCAGTAGCGGATCTACCGAGTGGCCCGCGGGAGGCGACCGCCTTCCGCGGGCCACGTCAGCCAGATTTTGGAGGTCGCCATGCGTACTTTCATCGCCGCCGCACTGATCGCTCTGCCGGCCGTCGCGCCGGCCGACCCGCTGCCGTCTTGGAACGAATCCGACGCCAAGTCGGCGATCATCGCCTTCGTCGAGGACGTCACCGACCCCGCTGCAGACACATTCGTGCCCGAGGATGACCGCATCGCCGTCTTCGATAACGACGGCACCCTCTGGTCCGAGCAGCCGGCCTACTTCCAGCTGCTCTACGCTCTCGACGTGCTGCGCGAGAAGGCTGCGGCGGATCCCTCCATCCTGACCTCCGACGTCCTCACCGCCGCGAACGAGGGCGACATGGAGAGGATGATGGCCGGCGGCGAGGAGGGCCTGCTGGAGATCCTCGACGTCTCGCACTCGGGCATCACGCCCGAGGACTTCAAGACCGACGCGCACGAATGGCTGACCACGCAGACCCACCCCACGACCGACCTGACATACGCACAGATGACCTACCAGCCCATGCTGGAACTGCTGAGCTACCTGCGGGACGAGGACTTCCAGACCTACATCGTCTCGGGCGGCGGCATCGACTTCATCCGCGCCATCGCCGACGGAGCCTACGGCATTCCTCCCACCCAGGTCGTCGGCAGCGAGGGCAACACCAGCTACGCGGTCTCCGACGACGGCGTGCCGACGATCACCAAGGAGGGCGGTGTCAGCTTCGTCGACGACAAGGAGGGCAAGCCCGTCGGCATCATGCGCCACATCGGCCAGCGCCCGATCTTCGCCGCCGGCAATTCGGACGGCGATTTCGCGATGCTGGACTGGACCACCGCCGGCGACGGCCCCCGCTTCGGGATGCTGATCCACCACACCGACGCGACGCGCGAGTTCGCCTACGACCGCGAGGGCCACATTGGCGTGCTGGACCAGGGTCTCGACGAGGCGGGGGACCGCGGCTGGGTGCTGGTCGACATGGCCGAGGACTGGGGGCAGGTCTGGCCGGGTCATTGACCGGAGCCTACCGATGAAAAAAAGGGACCTGGCCGAGCGCCACCGCGTCATCGAGGGCAAGGACTTTCGGCTGAACGACGTCGATCCGTCCGAAACCGCCGGCCTCGACGTAGAGAAGGACGAGGCGAAAGAACTGCTGGCCGACAGCATGAAGAACCTGCGCAAGCTGCAGGAGAAGCTGTACGCGGAGGGCAAATGGGCGGTGCTGATGGTACTGCAGGCGATGGACGCCGGTGGCAAGGACAGTGCAATCGAGCACGTACTTTCGGGTATTAACCCTCAGGGCTGCGACGTGAAGTCGTTCAAGCAGCCGGGCCCCATCGAGTTGCAGCACGACTTCCTCTGGCGCCACGTGCTGGAACTGCCGAAACGCGGCAAGATCGTGATCTTCAACCGCTCTCACTACGAAGAGGTGCTGGTCGTCCGGGTCCACCCCGAAATCCTGGAGGGCCAGAACTTCCCGCCGAGCCTAATGGATGACGACTTCTGGAAGAAGCGCTTTGAGTCAATACGCAACTTCGAGGAGCACCTCGCCGACAACGGCATAGTTGTGCTGAAGTTCTTCCTTTACACTTCCAAGGACGAGCAGGCGCGCCGCTTCCTCGACCGCATCGATGAGCCGGACAAGAACTGGAAGCTCTCGTTCGGCGACCTCCAGGAGCGCAAGCACTGGGATGAGTACATGGACGCCTACGAGGACATGATCCGGAACACGGCACGCGAGTACGCACCGTGGCACGTGGTCCCGGCGAACAACAAGTGGTACGCACGCATGGTGATCTCTTCCGTGCTCTCGGAGGCGCTGGAGCGGATCGACCCGCGATTTCCGAGCGTCACCGATGAGGAGAGGGAGCGGATGAAGGAGGCGCGTGACGCCCTGGCACGGGAGGCGCAAAGCTGATGGAAGACGGAGAGGTCATTGCGACCGGAGATGCCCGGGCCCAGATTGACGCCCTGCGCGAACGGATGGGCGAGACGATTGTCGGCCAGCGCGAGGTGATCGAGCGGCTGCTGATCGGGCTGCTCGCCAACGGCAACCTGCTGGTCGAGGGGCTGCCGGGCCTCGCCAAGACACGCGCGATCAAGGCCCTTGCCCGGAACATGGAATGCGACTTCAGCCGCATCCAGTTCACACCGGACCTGCTGCCCTCCGACGTGACCGGAACCGAAGTCTACTACAAGTCCGAGGGTGGCAGCGAGTTCCGCTTCGAGCCGGGACCGATCTTCGCCAACATTGTGCTCGCCGACGAGATCAACCGGGCGCCGGCCAAGGTGCAGGCCGCACTGCTCGAGGCTATGGAGGAACGCCAGGTCACCGTCGCCGGCACGACCCACGCGATGCCGCCGCTCTTCATGGTGATGGCGACGCAGAACCCGATCGAGCAGGAGGGGACCTACCCGCTACCCGAAGCGCAGATGGACCGCTTCCTGATGCACGTGAACATCACCTATCCACCGGTCGAGGATGAGGTCGAGGTGATCCGCCTCGTCCGTGGCGAAGAGATCGCCGCCAGCGCCCCGCCCGCCGGCACGCCCGAGGCACCCCGGCCGCCGATCCCGCAGGAGGCGGTCTTTGCCGCCCGACGTGAGATCGGCGGCATTCACGTCTCCGACGCGATGGAGCGCTACATGGCCGACCTCGTGAACGCGACCCGGGTGCCGTCGGAGTTCGGCGACGACCTCAAGCGCTGGATCGAGGTCGGGGCAAGCCCGCGCGCCTCGCTGGCGCTCGACAAGTGCGGGCGCACCCAAGCCTGGCTCGCCGGCCGCGACTACGTCGACCCCGAGGATGTGCGCGCCATCGCGCCCGACGTCCTGCGCCACCGTCTCGGCCTCAGCTACGAGGCGCAGGGCGAGGGCGTCACGCCCGACCGCGTCGTCGCCGAGATCGTGCGCCAGGTGGCGCTGCCCTGAGCCATGCGCGACCGGGCGGCACGCACCAGGACCGGCACCCTGCCCCCGACGCCCCCGGCGGGCGAGGACCCGCGCATCCACGTCACGCTTCCGCACCTGCGCTCGCTCGAGGGGCGGGCGCGCAGCCTCACGTTTCTCCCCCGGCAGCCGGCGCGCTCGGTCCTCAACGGCCGCCACGCCTCGCGCCTGCGCGGCCGCGGGCTGAACTTCGAGGAACTGCGCGACTACCTGCCGGGCGATGACGTGCGCTCGATCGACTGGAAGGTAACGGCGCGGACCGGCAAGCCGCACGTCCGGGTGATGACCGAGGAACGGGACCGTCCGGCGCTGATCGTCGTCGACCAGCGGATGTCGATGTTCTTCGGCTCGCGCCTCAACATGAAGGCGGTGACTGCGGCCGAGGCGGCGGCGCTCGCCGCGTTCCGCATCCTCGACCAGGGCGACCGGGTGGGCGGCATCGTCTTCGGCGACGACGAGATCGCGGAGATCCGCCCACAGAGGAGCCGCGCGGCGCTGAACCGCTTCCTCGCCGCACTCGCCGACGCCAATGGTCTCCTCCGTGCCGATGCGCCGACGGTCGCGCCGGTGCCGCTCACCCGCGTCCTGCGCGCTGTCGCCCGGATCGCGCCGCGCAACCACCTTGTCATCGTGCTGAGCGACTTCGACGTGGTGGACGAGGAGACGCGGCGCCTCGTCTCGGGCCTGTCGCGCAAGAACGACCTCGTGCTCGCCCTCGTTACAGATCCCTTCGCCGAGGACATACCCGAGGGCCTTAGGCTCGTCGTCTCAGACGGAGAGCTTCAGGCCGAGGTCGATACCGGCGACCGGACGATCCACCGCAGCCTACGCGAGACGGCGCGCGGCCGCCTCGCCGAAGTGCTTGACTGGCAACGCACCACCGGCGTCTCCGTCCTGCCGCTCTCCGCCGCCGAGGAGACGCTGCCGCAGGTGCGTCGCCTGATGGGCCTGGCCCCGTCATGAACGGTGCCGGGGAGACCGCGGAGGTCGTGAACCTCGTCGATCTCGTCGACCGGCTGGTCGAGCCGGCGGAGCCCGCGGCTGTCGCGATGACACCACAGACGCCCGGCTGGACCTTGCTGGCGCTGCTGCTCGCGCTGTTTCTCGGCTGGATCGCCTGGCGGACGGTGCGGCGCTGGCAGGCGAACGCCTACCGTCGCGCCGCGCTGAGCGAGCTGCAGCGCGCCGGCGATGACCCGGCGGCCATCGCCGAGATCCTGCGCCGCGCCGCCCTCGCCGCCTGGCCGCGGGAGCGAGTCGCCAGCCTCTCCGGCCGCGACTGGCTTGCCTTCCTGGACGCGACCGGCGGAGGCGGTTTCCGCGAAGGCCCCGGCCGCGCGCTGGCGCGGGCACCATATCGCGGCGACCCCGGCCCGGTGCCGGGTCTCCGCGACCTGGCGGCCCGCTGGATCCGGCGCCACCGGACCGAGGCCGCGCCGTGATCTCGCTCGGCCTGCCGTGGACGCTTCTGCTGCTGCCGCTGCCGCTCCTGGTGTGGTGGTTGGTGCCGCCGCACCGAGAGCGGGTGGCGGCGCTGCGCTTTCCGTTCTTCCGCCGCATCGTCGACACCGCAGGAGCCGAGCCCGGGCGCGGCGCCGTCGTCCTCAGCCGCACGCGTCTCCAGATGGCAGCCGCGATCCTCGCATGGTGCCTTATCGTCCTCGCCGCGGCGCGACCCGAACGCGTCGGAGACCCGGTCGAGATCACCCGCGCCGCCCGCGACGTCGTTCTCGCCATCGACATCTCGGGCTCGATGGACGCGCGTGACTTCGCCGGTCCGGACGGTGCGCCGCAGCAGCGCCTCGCCGCCGTGAGGGACGTCGTCCGCGCATTCGTCGAGAGGCGCGACGGGGACCGGGTGGCGCTGATCGTCTTCGGATCCAAGGCCTACCTGCAGGCGCCGTTGACCGAAGACCTCGATACGATCCTCGACCTCCTCGACCGCACCGAGGTCGGCATGGCCGGTCCGCACACCGCGCTCGGCGACGCGATCGGACTCGCCATCCGGACCTTCGAGGCGAGCGACATCGAGCAGCGCCTGATGATCCTGCTCTCGGACGGCACCGATACGGCGAGCCGGATGAGCCCGGTGAACGCCGCCGAGATCGCCGACGGCCAAGGCGTCGAGATCTACACGATCGGCGTCGGCGATCCCGACGCCACCGGCGAGGACCGAGTCGACCTCGCGAACCTGCAGGACGTCGCGATCCGCACCGGCGGCGCGTATTTCTTCGCCTCTGACGAGAGCGCGCTGACGGAAGTCTACGCGCGCATCGACGAACTCGCCCCGCGTGAGGTCGAGTCGCTGTCCTATCGCCCGCGCCAGTCGCTTGCCTGGATCGCGCTGGGGCTCGCCGCGTTGATCGGCCTTGCCGCCATAGCCATACTGCACCTCGGCGCCCGCCGGAGGGGGATGGCATGAGCGAGATCGGCGTGATCCTCGGCGCGTTCCACTTCATCCGGCCGCTCTTGCTTCTGCTGCTGCCGGCGATCGCCTTTCTCTGGTGGATTGTCCGGCGGACCCGCAGCCGCCGCGACCTGCCGAGCGCCGGCATCGCGCCGCATCTCCGTGCTGCGCTGACGGTGGGCGGATCCGCACGTCGGCGACTGAGGCCGATCGACGGGGTGGCCCTGACCCTCACGCTGGCGACACTCGGCGCGGCAGGTCCGACCTGGTCGCGGATACCGAATCCGTTCGTGGCACAATCGGCACCAGTGGTCGTGGTTTTGAAGGTCACGCCATCCATGGAGGAGACCGACGTCGCCCCGTCCCGGCTCGAACGCGGCAAGCAGAAGATCCGTGACCTCATCGCGCTCCGGGCCGGCGCCCGCATCGCGCTCGTGGCCTATGCCGGCAGCGCCCATGTCGCTGTACCGATGACCGACGATCGGTCCGTCATGGTCGCCTATCTCCAGGGCCTCACGCCCGATGTGATGCCGAAGGAGGGGAACCGGGCCGCCGATGCGCTGGTGCTTGCCATTGATCTTCTGGCGAAAGAGCCGACGCCGGGCGGCGTGCTGTTCGTCGCCGACGCCCTCGACGCTTCCGACGTTTCTGCGCTCCAGGCGGTCGACGCACCCGTCGTAACAATCCTGTCGATGCTACCTGAGGGAACGCGAGACCGCGGCTTCGACCGGCTCTCCGGACCGGTCATCCCGGTCACGCCCAACGACACCGACCTCCGGAAAATCGACCGGTCGCTCGACGCCGCCTACCGCCAGGCGATGCTCGAGAACGCCGATCAGCCCTGGCAGGACCGCGCCCATTGGCTGGCGTGGCCCGGAGCGCTGCTAGCGCTGCTCTGGTTCCGTCGCGGCTGGACGATGCAGTGGGGAGCGTTCGCAACGCTCATCCTGTGCCTGCCGGCACCGCCGGTGCAGGCGGGCGTCGTCGATTGGTTCCTGACACCAGACCAGCAGGGCCGGCTGGCCTACCAGCACCGGGACTTCGACCGCGCGGCGGACCTCTTCGTCGCCCCGCTGTGGCGCGGCTACGCGCTCTACCGCGACGGCCAGTACGATACGGCAGTCGAAGTCCTGGACCGGGTGGAAACGGCTGAAGCCGCCTTCATCCAAGGCATGGCCTACATTAAGTCGCGTGGCTACCGCGACGGCGTCCGCGCCTTCGAGACGGCGGTGGAGCGCGACCCGGACTACCCCGACGCCGCCGAGAACCTCGCCGTCGCGCGGGAGATCGTGGCCTATATCGAGCGAGTGCAGGAGCAGTCCGACACGGGCCAGGACGAAGAGGACGACGTGGTCTTCGACAATGAGGACGACCGCGGCGCGGAGACGCCGATGGACGTTTCGCAGGAGGATGGCGCCGGTCTTCTGACTGCGGAGCAGTGGATGAATACTGTCGATACCCGGACCGGTGACTTCCTCCGCCAACGCTTCGCCATCGAGGCTGCCCGAGGACGTGCGCCGGAGGCGGCAGATTGATCCGGCCGTGGCTCCTCTTGGCACTGCTGGCCGCAACACCACTTCCAGCGCAGGTGGGAATGCCATACCGGGAGATGCGCGATGCGCCGGCGGACGAAGCGGCGAAGGGGTCGAGTCCAGCCGAGCCGATGCTCCGCATCGCTTTCGATGAGACAGAGGCGATCCCCGGTCAGCAGCTCAGCCTTCGTCTCACGGTCCTCGTGCCGACCTACATGCCGGAACCGCCGGTCTGGCCCAGTCTCGAGGCGCCCAACCTGCTCGTCCGGCTGCCTGAGGGCTCGACTACGCCCACCAGCGAGCGCGTGGGCGGCGCTACGTGGTCCGGCATCACCCGGCATTACCGCCTCTCGCCGATGGTGCCCGGCGATTTCGAGATCCCGCCGCAACAGGTCACCGTCACCTTCGTCGATCCCGAAACGCTCGAGACTGCGCGCGCAACCCTTTCCACCGAAGCGCTGGCCTACTCCGCCGTGGTGCCTGAAGGCGCAAACGGGCTCGATCCGCTCCTCGCCGCGGAGACTTTAGAGATCGCACAGGAGGTCGAGGGCGATCCGCAGGCGATGGCGCCCGGCGACAGCGTCACCCGCACGGTGACGGCGCGGATCGAGGGCACGTCGCCGATATTCCTGCCCACCCTGCTGCCTGCAGTCGTGATCGAGGGCGTCGCCGCCTATCCCGACGAACCGGTATTGAGCGAAAGTGATGACCGCGGAGTCGTTTCGGGCATTCGGACCGAGAGCGTGGTCTACGTGGCCGAGGGGGGCGGCAGCGGCGTTGCACCTCCGGTCTCTATCGCCTGGTACGTTCTGGGCACCGGGAAGATCGAGAGGGCCTCCCTCGAAGGCTTTCCGATCTCGATCGACGGTCCGCCCGCATGGAGCGGCGAACCGGGCGACTGGCGCGTCCTCGGGATCGCTGCCGTCGCCGGCCTGCTCTTCCTCGGCCTCGGCTGGTGGCTGCTGCGACGCCTCTTCCCGCTCGCGCGGCGCTGGATGCGGCGGCGGCGCGCCGCGCGCCTCGACTCGGAGAACTCATGCGTACCACATCCTGAACAGCGCCATCGCACGAAAAGACCATTCGCACCTTCATGCCGCGCTCGACGACTGGTCCGGCAAAGTCATCGGCACCGATCCGCGGCGGCAACCCGAAGTGCGATCTGCGCTCGCCGCCTTGGGAGCCTCCCGCTACGGGCGGGAGCGAGGCGACAATGCGGCCGGATGGCGCGCATTGCGTTCGGCCCTCGCGCATGCGCGGCGAATTCCTCCACGGAACCCGAACATCCGCGGCGCCCTGCCGCCTCTCAACCCCGGCGTGCGTCCGGACCGACCGTACATACAAGAGTAATCCAGAAAACTCGTCTCCTCCGCCTCGTTGTACCTCCCTCGGTTTGTCGCGAGGACGACAGGCTAGGTGGTCCCGCCCATGCCGGCTCCAAGGCCTGCACGATCTGCATGCCAAGCCCGCCGAGGTTTCGGTAGGGTCGCACTACGCGTTGGCCCAGGCCGAACCATTGGCCAATATGGCGCCCGTGGACTTCGACGGCACCGAAATCGCACTAAAGCGTTCACCCTGAATAACTCCCAACTTGCTGATTTACCGCGCAGATCATGCTGAAACGCTGGCGCCGATTTGCAGGGTTTCGTATTCTGGCCTTCGAAACCTTGCGAATTCCGGAGCCCCGATGAAGCCCCATCCCCGCCGGGAAGAGCAGGACGATCTCCTGCGCCCCCGCCTCACCGACATGATCGACATGCGTCACGAGCTGGCGACGCTGGCGGCGCTGATCGACTGGGAGTTCTTCGAGCGGTGCCGATCCAGGCGCGCGGCAATCGTCGAGACCGGCGCTTTCGCTGCGAGAAGGTCCTCGATCAGCCGTCGCTCCCGCACGTCCAGCTCCGTATGTGCCATCTTTCAATCTCCCGGTTTCCGAGAGAATAGAGGATATGTCGCAACCCAGGTTAGAATGTGCCGACATAGGAGCGGCCCCGGGCATAATCTACAAACCGCCGAGCCTCTCGCCGCGAAGCACTGAAGACCGGGGGGGACCATTCACTGTGAACTGGCCGAGATTTGTCGCGCGCTCCCAGTGTGCCACGAGCGCGCTAGGTCGCGGTTGATGGCGGGTCGTCGGATAGGAATGGGTTTTGTTGCCATCGTGGCCATCTCGGTAGCGATCCTGTCCATCGTCATGCTCGAACGGCAGCGCGCCGATCTCGAGATCGAGCAGGTCCGTCTGGCGTCGAGCCCGGTCACGCTCTGGCGAAAGCCGGGACAGGTTTCCGGCCCGCTCGTCGTCGTCGCCCACGGCTATGCCGGGTCGCGGCAGATGATGCAGGCGCTGTCCGTCACGCTGGCGCGGGCCGGTTTCACGGTCGCGGCCTTCGATTTCCACGGTCACGGCCGCAATCCCGAGCCGATGGACCGGGACATCGCCACGCTCGATGGCGCCACGGCGCAGCTTGTGGACCAGACGGTCGCGGTGACGCGCGCCGCCCGGAACCTGACTGGCGTGGCCGGTCCCGTGGCGCTCGTCGGCCATTCCATGGCGACGGATATCGTGATCCGCGCCGCCGGCAGGATCGACGGGGCGGAAGCCGTTGTCGCGATCTCGATGTACTCCGATGCCGTCCGGCCGGACTTTCCCGAACGGCTGCTGATCGTCTCGGGCGCCCGGGAGGGGCGGCTCCGCGAGGTCGCCCTCGACCGGCTCCGCCAGATCACCCCGAATGCCCAGGAAGGTCGGACGGTCTCCTCCGATGGGATCGCGCGACGCGCCGTGGCGGCGCCCCATGTCGGGCATGTCGGTGTTCTCTACAGTCCGGAAACGCTCGGCGAGACACGGGACTGGATCGCGGCAGCCACCGGAGGGAGCGCGGGCGGACATCTGTCCCTGGTCGGGCCGTGGGTCGTGTCGCTGCTAGTCTCGCTCGTCACGCTCGCTTGGCCGCTCTCGGGCCTCCTGGGGCCATTGAAGCCGATTGCCGCACCTCGCGGCCGCACCGTGCTCTTCGCATCGATCTCGCCCGTGGCACCCGCCGCGGCGGCGGCCATATTCTGTCCGCCGGGAGCGCTGGGCCTGAGCGCCTTCGGCGCCCTCGCCGCGTTCCTGGGGGTCTGGGGTACAATCCAGCTAGTCCTGCTCTTGTGCGCAGGATGCCGTTCTGAGACCGTATTCGCGCGGGGTCTCCTGCTGTTCCTCCTCTGGGGCCTCGCTCTCTTCGCACCGGCGCTCGATCGCTACGGCGCGGCGTTTCTGCCCACGGGACCGCGGCTTCAGATCATGGGTCTGCTCCTCCTCGGAACGATCCCCTTCTGCTTCGCCGACGCACTGCTGGCCCGGATTGCCGGCTGGCTCCCGCGCCTCGCCGCGCGTCTTCTGCCGCTGGCCACCCTGCTCGCGGTCATGTTGCTCGACCCGCCGCTGGGCATCGCCTTCACCGTGCTGCCGGTCATGGTTCTGTTCTGGTGCGTCTACGGTCTTGCGGGCCGGTGGATCGCGGCCCGCACTTCTCGATCGACGTCCGGCTTGGCTCTCGGGATCATCCTCGCCTGGGCCATCGCAGCGAGTACGCCCTTGGTCGCCGCGTGAAGCTGGGCAAATGTGCCTGGGTAGGCGGTCGACCGGTCTTGCTGTGCAACGGCAGCCTCGTGCTGAGACAGCGCTTCCGAGCGGAGTGAACCAGCGAGACGGCCCCTGATCAACGGGTTCTTCACAGTATCTGCGCTTCCCGGCCGTTCGCTGGAAAGGGGAGATGGCCGGCGCACGGAGGGAGCAGGCACGCACTGCCCACGAACAGCTCGCACCTTGAAGTTGGAAAGCGGAAGTTCTCTTTGCTTTGCGCTTGGAACTTCCCAACTCCAGCATCCACTCGAAGACGGAGTAGTTGATCGTGATCCCACCCGGACAGACGAGAGCGGGCCGCCATGTGCTTGATGGTGGCCGGTGAACAGTATCCCGTCGCGGAATGGCCGGGCCGCGGACGCGATGCGTCCGAGAGCGGGCGAACCTTACTCGGTGCGTTGTCCGGGCAGTTCCCGTTCCGGCTCTTGGACTAAGCCGCTCTCGCGGCAGTGCGCCCGCTGCGGACCTTTGACGCTGATCTGACCGTTTTGCTTCTCCGATCGGGCTTTCCTGTCTGACTATTGGGACCTTCTCGATCGTCAGACAGGAGGTTCCCATGGAGGAGAAGGCGAGACCGCTGCGCGCGGATGATCGAGGAGATGCGCGTTCGAGGCTTCGGCGACAAGGGCCAGAAGGCCGACATCCGGGCGATCAAGGATTTCGCCGGGTTCCTGGGGCGGTCACCGGACACCGCCGCCCCCGAGGATCTTCGGGCCTACCAGCTCCACATGACCGACGCGGGCATCACGCCGACGACGTTCAACGCCCGCATCGTCGCCCTGCGGTTCTTCTTCGAGGTAGT
>CAVZOA010000005.1:0-20527 GCA_963776705.1 uncultured Alphaproteobacteria bacterium | reverse complement strand
GCCGCAAGGGCGAGGGCCCGTTCTTCGTCGAGCTCGACACCTACCGCTACCACGGCCACCACGTCGGCGACATCAACCGCGACTATTACCGCTCCAAGGACGAGGAGCAGGAGTCGAAGAAGACACGCGACCCGATCACCAGCTTCGGGAAATGGCTGGAGAGCGAGGGCATCGCGTCCACGCCGAGGAGCTCGCCGCCCTCGGCGATGAGGTCAAGGCCGAGGCCGAGGAGGCCGTCGCCTACGCCGAGAAGGCGCCCTACCCCGACGGCTCGGAGGTGGACATGCACGTCTATACCGACCGCGCCCACGCGCTCGCCTGAGGAGAGACAGATGCGACAACTGACCCTGGGCAAGGCCGTCAACGAGGCCATCGCGGAGGAGATGCGGCGCGACGACCGCGTGTTCCTCATGGGCGAGGACGTGGCCGAGGCCGGCACGCCGTTCAAGATCACCTCCGAACTCGTCGAGGAATTCGGCACCGGCCGGGTGATCGACACGCCGATCTCCGAGCCTGGCTTCGTCGGCATCGCGGTCGGCGCGGCGATGACCGGCACCCGGCCGATCGTCGACCTGATGTTCGGCGACTTCCTGTTTCTCGTCATGGACCAGCTCTGCAACCAGGCCGCCAAGATCCACTACATGTCCGGCGGCAAGCTGAACGTGCCCATGGTCCTGCGCACCAATCTCGGCGCCACGCGCCGCTCGGCCGCCCAGCACAGCCAGTCGCTGCACGCGCTCGCGGCGCACATTCCCGGTCTGCGGGTGGCGCTGCCCTCCTCGGCCTACGAGGCCAAGGGGCTCCTGAAGACCGCGATCCGGGACGACAACCCGGTGGTGATCTTCGAGGACAAGCTCATGTACAACGACAAGGCCGACGTCCCCGAGGAGGAATACACGATCCCCTTCGGCGAGGCCGCGGTGCTGCGCGAGGGGGGCGACATCACCCTCGTTGGCACCTCGTCGATGGTGCAGGTCTGCCTGAAGGCCGCCGAGGCGCTGGAGAAGCAGGGAATCGGCGCCGAGGTGATCGACCCGCGCACCATCGTGCCGCTCGACGAGGCGACGATCCTCGAACTCGGCGAAGAAGACCTCCCGCGCCATCGTCGTCGACGAGGGCCACCGCAACTTCGGCACCACCGCCGAGATCGCCGCCCGCATCACCGAGAAGGCCTTCTACCATCTCGACGCGCCGGTGCTGCGCTTCGGCGCCATGGACGTGCCCATCCCGTTCTCGCCGGCGCTCGAGGACCTCACCGTGCCCACGCCGACCGCGTCGCGGAGGCGGCGGCGAAGCTCTGCCGCGGGGAGCTGATCCATGCCGCGTGAGGTCATCATGCCGGCCCTCGGCATGGCCCAGGACGAGGGCCTCATCGTCGCCTGGCTCAAGTCCGAGGGCGAGGCGGTGGAAGAGGGCGACGCCCTCTTCGAGGTCGAGACCGACAAGGCGACCATGGAGGTCGAGGCACAGGGCGCGGGCTACCTCACGAACCTCCGGGCGAAGGCCGGCGAGAGCGTGCCGGTGGGCGACGTGATCGCCCTCATCTCCGAGACCGCCGAGGGCGAGACCGGGAGCGACGAGGCCGGGCAGGAAGAGGCCGGGCAGGAACCGGCCGCGGAGGAAGAGGAGGAGGACGCCGCCGCCGAGGCAGTCTCGGGGCGCGAGATCATCATGCCCGCGCTCGGCATGTCCCAGGATACCGGCCGCATCGTCGCCTGGCTGGTCTCCGCCGGGCAGGCGGTGGCCGATGGCGATCCGCTCTTCGAGGTCGAGACCGACAAGGCCACGATGGAGGTCCCCTCCGACGCCGACGGATACGTCGCGGCGATGTACGCGGAGGCGGGGGACGACGTGCCCGTCGGACAGGTGATCGCGGTGATCTCGCCGGAGAAGCCCGAGAATCCGGTGGTGGGCAAGGCGCCCCCCGCCGCGAAGGGCGAGGCGGCGCGCGACGACGCGAAGGCCCCCGATGCCGCCCCGGAACCCGAGAGCACCCCGGCACAGGCCCCGGCTTCTCCCGGCGGCCGGATCCTCGCCTCGCCGAAGGCCCGGCGCCTCGCGGCGGAGCGCGGCATCGACCTCGCGCGCCTGGTCGAGGCCGGCCTCTCCCAGCCGTTCCACGCCGCCGATCTCGACCGCGCGGAGGCGCAGCCCGCCGCCGCAGCCCCCGCCCCCGCGGCCGGAACCGCCCTCTCCCGCCTCCATGTCGCGGCGCGCGCGCCGGCCGGGGCCTATGACGCCTTCGCCGCCTGGGCCGGGCGCTCACCCCTGGCCGCCATGGCCGCGGGCAGCCTGCGGCAAAGCGCAGGCGCCGGCCACGTGCTGATCGACCTGCGCCGGCCCGGCGAGTCGCCGGCGCGGCTGAGCGATCCCGACCTCGCGCGTCCCGCGCCGGACGGGGACGGGGCGCCCGCCCTCATCCTGCGCGATCTCGCCGCCACCCGCCTGACGGCGATCGAGGCCGGCGCGGGTCCGGTTCCCGTCCTGACCGCCTCGCGCGACGGCGGCGACATCGTCCTGTCGCTCGCCGCCGATCCGGACGCCATGGACGAGGCGGCCGCGACCGGCCTCGTCGCCGGTCTCGCCGACCGGATCGCCGACCCGATGCGCCAACTCTTCTGAAGGACCCGATGCCATGAAGGACCATATCTGGACGGACGACCGCCTGAAGACCGATCTCTACATCGGCGGCGCCTGGCGCGAGGGGGCGGACGGCGCGCGGTTCGACGTCCTGAACCCCGCAGACGAGACCGTCATCGCCTCGGTCGCCTCGGCCGAGATCGCCGACGCCGACGCCGCGCTCGATGCGGCGCAGGCCGCCTTCGCCGAGTGGGCCGGCCGCACGCCCCGCGCGCGCTCCGAGATCCTGCGCCGCGCCTGGGAGCTGATGACGGAGCGGCAGGAGGAGTTCGCCCGCCTGATCACGCTGGAGAACGGCAAGGCGCGGGCCGACGCCATGGGCGAGGCCGCCTATGCGGCCGAGTTCTTTCGCTGGTTCGCCGAGGAGGCGGTGCGCGCCGACGGCCTGATCACCCGCGGGCCCGCCTCCGGCGCCCGGATCGTCGTGCAGCACAAGCCGGCCGGCATCGCCGTCCTGGTGACGCCCTGGAACTATCCCGCCGCCATGGGGACGCGGAAGATCGCCCCCGCCCTCGCCGCCGGCTGTCCCGTCATCATCAAGCCGGCCTCCGAGACGCCGCTGACCATGCTCGCCCTGATGCCGCTCCTCGAGGAGGCCGGCATGCCGAAGGGGCTGGTGAACGTCCTGCCCTCGCGCAGGACGGGCGCACTCGTGGATCACCTCCTCCATGATCCACGGGTGCGCGTCGTCTCCTTCACCGGCTCCACCGGGGTCGGCCGCAAGCTGCTCCACGCCGCCGCCGACCAGGTGCTGAAACCGGCCATGGAACTGGGCGGCAACGCCCCCCTCCTCGTCTTCGACGACGCCGATCTCGACGTCGCGGTGCAGGGCGCCATGCAGGCCAAGATGCGCAATCTCGGCGAGGCCTGCACCGCCGCCAACCGCTTCTACGTCCACGAGGCCGTGCACGACGCCTTCGTCGACAAGCTCTCCGCCGCGATGTCGGCGCTCACGCTCGGCGACGGACGAGAGGAGGGCGTCGATGTCGGCCCGCTCGTCAACGCCGACACCCGCGACAAGGTCGTGGCCTTCGTCGCCGACGCCGTGGACAGGGGCGCCCGGATCGTCTGCGGCGGCACCGCGCCCGAGGGGCCGGGATACTACTACCCGCCCACCGTCCTGGCCGACGTGCCCGAAACCGCCGAATGCGTCCGCGACGAGATTTTCGGCCCCGTCGCCGCGATCCAGCGCTTCACCGACACCGAGGACGTGATCGCGCGGGCCAACGACACCGAATACGGGCTCGTCGCCTATGTCTTCTCCGGCGATTTCCGGCGCGGGATGCAGGTCTGCGAACGGCTGGATTACGGCATGGTGGGGCTCAACCGCGGCCTCGTCTCCGACCCCGCGGCCCCGTTCGGCGGCACCAAGCAATCCGGCCTCGGCCGCGAGGGCGGGCACGAGGGGATGCACGAATTCATGGAAACCCAGTATATTTCGGCGGAGTGGTGAGCATGGTCACGGCATCCCCCTCGACCCGCAAGCGCGCCCTCGAGGCCGGCATCGACATCGACGCCCTGGGCGAGAAGACCGGCCGCAAGCACCTGGCCCACGAGGACGTGGACCGCGCCGCCTCCGGCGCGGCCCCGGCGGACGATCCACCGCGGGCCGGCCACGCCCGCTACTGGGACGTGGACCACGCCGTCCACGGCCCCGTGAGGCAGGAGGATCTCGGCCGCATGGCCCGGATCGCCGCCGCCAATCTCGGCGCCGCGAACGCGATGATCCCCCAGGTCACGCACCACGACAGCGCCGACCTGCGCGCGGTGGAGGACTTGCGCGCCCGGATGAAGCCCGAAGCGCAGGCCCGCGGGGTCCGGTTGACGGCGCTGGCCGTCCACGTCGCCGTGCTCGCGCGGTGCCTGGTCGAGTTCCCGCGCTTCAACGCCTCGCTCTCGGCGGATGGCGAGACGCTGGTGGTGAAGGATTACATCCATGTCGGGATCGCCGTGGACACGCCCGACGGCCTTCTGGTGCCGGTCATCCGCGAGGCCGACCGCAAGGGCCTGTGGCGCCTCGCCGCCGAGATCGGCGATCTCGCCGCCCGCGCCCAGGCGAAGAAGCTGAAATCCTCCGAGATGGGCGGCGCCTCGATGACGATCTCCAATCTCGGCGGCATCGGCGGCGAGGGGTTCAGCCCGATCGTCAACCCGCCCGAGGTGGCGATCCTGGGGATCACGCGGACGGCGATCCGCCCGGTCTGGAACGGCTCAACCTTCGACCCGGTGCCGACGGTGCCGCTCGATCTCAGCTACGACCACCGGGTCCTGAACGGCGCCGATGCGGCACGTTTCACGGCGCGCTATGCCGCCCTGATCGCCGATCCGCGCCACTTGGTCCTGCCCCGCGAGCCGGTCTCGGACCAAGCCTGATCCCGGGCAACCGAACCGCGCCCGCCGGTGTCCTCGGACCCCGGCGATCTCCCGGCCTCAGCCCTCTGCCGCCTCGTCCTCGAAGGCGTCGGGCACCAGCTCCGCCCAGAACGCGCAGATGGCATCGTGACAGAGCGCCGACATCCAGCCGTGCTGCTCGAAATCGGCACGCTCGCCACCTGAAAGCCGCGCCGTTAGGAGCCGCCGGTCGGCGTCGCGCTGGGTCGGCGTGCGCGTCGCCACCAGCCGCGAGATCCGCTCCAGCCGCCGGGCGCGGGCGGAACTCGGGGCCGGCGGCACCGGCGCCCTGCCCGCCTCGTAGTCGTCCCGGAGCGCCGCGGCGAGGTAGCGGGCGGGATGGCGCACCCCCCCCTGCCCTTCGACGTAGTCGAGCTTCGCGCTGACCGCCGCCTCCCCGTGCTCGCCGATCCATTGCCGCGCCAGCCGGTCGCTGATCCCCAGCGCCAGCAGCCGCTCGTAGACCGGCGCGTTCCGCACTCCCGCCCCGTCGTCGAGATCGAGGATGGCGAGCTGCGGGTTCTTCTCGATCAGGAAGCGGATGTCGGTCACCGATCGTCCCCGCTTGCGGGTCTCGGGCCGGATCACGATGTTGGAAGTCCTGTTCACCTCGGCCACCGCCGGCTTGATGATCTTGGCGTTTAGATGCTTGAAGGTCTCGTAATAGGCGCTGTCGGAGACGCCCATCAGCCGTCGGAAGGTCTCTAGCGGCCACCACCCGGTCGATCCCGTCCGCACGAACCGGTAGCAGTTCTCGTAGAGCGCCAGCGCGTGGCCCGAGGTGAAGCGCCGCTGGATGTTGAGGTTGATGAGCGCGAAGACCTTCGGGTCGCGCAGCTTCTCCGCCAGCGCCGGCGAATAGGCGTAGGCGCAGACGCCCTCCTTCAGGGTCGCGAAGGAGAGAAGCGACGACACCCCCCATTCCTGCCGCCCCTTCTCGTCCAGCATGTCCCATTCGGCCACCGTCTCGGCGAGGCCCCGGAGCGAGGTCTTCAGCGTCTCGGTGTCGTTGGAATTGTAGCCGACCATCAGCGCCAGCGTCTTGGCGTCGATCTGGAAGACGTTCCTCTCGCCCAACATGTCGTAGGCGTTGAGCAGCAGCACGTTGGACAGCTTGCGCTGCAGAAGGCTGAGCTTGCCGGAGACGTGGATCGCCGCCACGTGCTTCTTCACCGATTCCCGCCGCAGCGGCCCGGTCAACTGGTGCCGCGGAATGTCCTCGATCATGCCTCGTCTCACCTCTGCTGCCTCGTCCGGCCCGCTCTTTCCGGCAAGTCCGGCCCCCCTACCCTGCCCCGAAAAGGCACCTTCGGGCAATCCTCTCGATGGGTGCCTCTTGCCTGCGACGACCGCTCCCGGAGACGGATACCTTTGCCCCTCCGGCCGGGCCCGGAGACGTCTTCAGGCACCCGTCTCCGGGAGCCGGTTCGCCCAGCCGGGCCGCGAAGGACGCCGAAAGACGCTCCGAGGGGGCGGAAAGGAGGCGCTCCCGCGAATCGGGCCCTGCCGACCCGCGACTCGGTCCCCTTCCTCCCGCAAACGGGCACCCCATCGCCTGCAAGCGGGTCCCTGTCACCATATATCCATTTGATATAGAAAGAGACTATCCTCCCAAAGATCCCAAAGATCCTCATAAAATCTCAAACCGACCGTGCCGTTTTTCCTTCGAATCCGGTCGAAAGGGGGGCGTCGAGCCGCTCAGCAATTCCCAGGACGGCTTCCGCGTGCGACACTTGCCGCAGTATCCGCAAGAGATCAGCATATGGGCAGCTCACGATGACATCCGCAGGCAAACAACACCTTCCCCCTTCTTCGGGCTCGATCCGGCCCGGGCGGCGAAATCCCTCTCCCGGCCCGTCGACACGGCACGATTCGCCAAGGCAGCCACCTTCGCCGCGCGCGGTCGTGACGAACTCGCCCGCAGCGGGCATGCTCCCGACGGGCACAAGCGTCTCCGCCTGTTCTCCACATGGGAGGTCTGCCGCTACCTGATCCCGGTCAATCCGGCGCATTTCCGGCGCGTGCTGAAGGCCAATCCGGACCTGCCCCAGGGCAAGGGAGACGGCAACTCCAAGTGGTTCAGCCTCGAGGAGGTGATGGCGCTGCGGGAACACTTCGCGGCCGAGGGCGCGAAGGATCGCGAATACCGGCCGTGGCGACCCGAGGGTCTCGACGCCAAGGTCGTGGCCGTCGCCAATTTCAAGGGCGGTGTCGGCAAGACCTCCACCTGCGCCCATCTGGCGATGTCGGCGGCACTCGACGGCTACAAGGTCCTGGTCCTCGACCTCGACAGCCAGGGCTCGCTCACCTCGATCATGGGCGGCCGGGTCGAGGACGAATGGCAGACCGCCTTCCCGCTTCTGGCGCGGGATTTCGCTCGTCACGTGGAGGCCGAGAACCGGGTCCGCGCCGCCTCCGGTCAGCCCCCTCTGCCCCTCGACGAGACCCTGACCGAGGCGCTGAAGGTTTCGCCGCGAAACCTCATCCAGAAGACCCACTGGCCCAACATCGACCTGATCGGCGCGCAGCTCAATCTTTACTGGGCGGAGTTCCAGGTTCCGGTCTGGCGGATGCAGGAGCGCTCCTGGCCGCTCTGGGACGCGCTGACCAACGGCCTCGCCGATACCGGCATGCTGCAGGACTACGACATCGTCCTGATCGACACGCCCCCGGCCCTCGGCTACCTGACGATCAACGCGCTCTCCACCGCCGACATCCTGCTGATCCCGCTCGGCGCGTCGTTCCTGGAGTTCGATTCCACGGGGCGCTTCTTCGACATGCTCTATTCCACATTCGCCTCGATCGAGGATGGCGAGAACCGCGCCCGCGCCCGCGACGGGCTGCCGGAGATGCGGTTCGAATGGGATGCGGTCCGCACCCTCATCACCCGCTTCGACGCCGCGCAGCAGACCGAGCTCGCCAACGTCATCCAGGCCTATTTCGGCGACCTGATGACGACGTTCCGGCAGGACGTGACGGCGATGGTCGGCCAGGCGGGCGAGCAGGTGAACGGCATTTACGAGGCCGATTACAGGGAGTTCAACCGCGATACCTATGTCCGCGGCCGCGAGACCTTCGACCGCACATGGGGCGAGGTGAAGGAGCTGATCCTTGGCGCCTGGTGGCGGGACCTCCAGATGGCCGAGGCCGACGGGGAGACGGAGCATGCCTGATCCGCACCACGGGTTTCGCGACGAAACCGCCAATCCTTCGCGCGCCGGCATGACGAACACGGGAGGCCACCATGGCTAAGCGTCGCAAGATCACCGCGCCGAGCGCCGAGGACCTCGACCGGATGGAGGAGGATTTCCGCCGCGAGACCGCCGCGCGGGCCGGGAGCCCGCCGCTGGCGCTGGCGCCCATCGCCGAGGTCGCCAGCGAGACCGCCGGTCAGGGCCAGCCGCTGCCGCCCGACATACGCGAGAGCCAGGCGCGGGACCGGACCGACGCGGCGCGCCTGCGGGAGGCGGAATCGAAGGGCCTGGTCATGGTGGACATGCCGCTCGGCTGGATCGACGAGGGCGTCATGGTCCGCGACCGGATCGCGCTCGATCCCGAGGAGATGGCCGAGCTGAAACGCTCGATCCTGGGTAACGGATTGCGCCTGCCGATCGAGGTCTTCGACAAGGGGCCGGAGGTGGAGAGCAAACGCTTCGGCCTGATTTCCGGCTTCCGGCGCCTCCGGGCGATGCGCGAATTGCACGCCGAACACGGGTTCGATCATCACGGGGTGGTGCGGGCGGTCATCCGCGATCCCGCGGAGCTCGGCGGCGCCATCGTCGCGATGGTCGAGGAAAACGAGATCCGGACCCAGCTCAGCCACTACGAGCGGGGGCGGATCGCGGTGATCGCCGCCCAGCAGGGAACCTACGGCTCGGTCGAGGAGGCGGTGAACACGCTTTTCGGCGCGGCCTCGAAGGCCAAGAGATCGAAGATCCGGTCCTTCGCGCTCGTCTACGAGGAACTCGGCGACATGCTCGAGCACGGCGAGGGGCTGAGGGAGAAGGACGGTCTGCGGATCGCCCAGATCCTCAGGCAGGGCGGCGAAGGCCGGCTGCGCGAGGCGCTGGAAGCCGGCGGCGCGGGAGCGGACGAGTGGTCGGTGCTCGAACCCGTGGTGAGACGGCTCGAAGGCGGAGCGACCGCCGGGACGGGCAGGGGAGGGCGGCCGAAATCGCCGCGCCGCAAGCCCGCCACCGGTTGGGTCGGCCGGGACAGGCTGAAGCTGTCGAACGGCATCACGCTGGAATACGGCGAGGAGGGAAGCGCGCATGTCCTGCGCGTGCAGGGCAGGGGGGTCGACGGGGCCCGCATGCGGGAGGTGATGGAGGAACTCGCCCGTCTGCTCGAATAGCGGTTCCGGTTTCGCGACGAAACCTGCCGGATTGCCCCGGGACCCGGCGATCGGGACCGGGCTGCGAACGGTGGGGCAGGGACTCCCGGAAGCGGCGCCACGAGCGCCGCCCTCCTACGGGACTCCTACAGGACTCCGACGCGAATCCGACATCCCTTTCCCCTCGCCGGGGTCGGTCAAGGCGACCGAACGATCGACTGTACGGCGAGAAAGGTGAAGGAGACTATATAAAATACTGATAATAAACGAAGTTAGTGATATTTACCACGCCAAGTTCTCCCGTTTGCCTTGAAGTAACTCACCGACGGGTGCCCCGGCTGCCCGTCAATCCCGGAGGGCTCCCAGGAGCCCCGCCCGGGCGGGGCACATGTCATCGCCATCGCAGCTGACCCCGGGCTGGCCGTCGCCGCGCCCCGGGACGCATCGCAACACCTCCGCGACCACCGCCTCAAGACTCTTGCGCCACCGCGTCTGCGGTGCGCATCGCCAGCCGCCGCGCCTAGCGGAGAGGAGGGCACCCGAACGGGGCCGCCGCGTTTTGGCAGTGATGCCAGGACGACCAGAAGGACGGGTTCCTACGGAGGGTAGCCGCCGCATGTGGCCCGGGCAGCGCAGCAGGCCCTCGGCGACCCGAGCCGCGCGCACGTTCTTGGGCGTGCCTTGGGCCGCAACGCCAAGCGCGGCCGCGGATCCGGGAGGTTTTGGGTGACGAATTAGGACCAGCGCCCGGGGGCGTCGGTCAGGGCAGGGGCTGTCGCCGTGCGGGACCTGTCCAGCGACATTCGGATCTGGCCCGGGGGCGACACGAAGAACTGGCCCCCCTTTCAGCTCGATACGGTTGCGGTTTCGTGCGGCGCAGCGGGCTTTTGCAAAAGCCCGCTGCGCCGCTTTTCGCGGAGGCGGTAGCTGTCGCCCCGGATGGTGACGACGTGGCTGTGGTGGAGCAGCCGGTCGAGGATCGCGGTGGCGACGACCGCGTCGCCGAAGACGCTGCCCCATTCGCCGACGGCGCGGTTCGACGTGACCAGCATGGCGCCGCGCTCGTAGCGTCTGCTGACCAGTTGGAAGAACAGATGCGCGGCGTCGGGCTCGAGAGGCAGGTAGCCGAGTTCGTCCACGATCAGCAGCTTCGGCTTGGCATAGTGCGTGAGCCGCTCCTCGAGCCGGCCATCGGCCTGCGCCTTGGCCAGGTTCGCCACCAGTTCCATCGCGCCGGTGAAGAGCACGGTGTAGCCGGCGACGATCGCCTCTCGGCCGAGCGCCACGGCCAGGTGCGTCTTGCCGACACCGGGAGGTCCGAGCAGCAGGAGCGCGTCGCCGTTGGCGATGAAGCGGCCGGTGGCGAGGTCGCGGACCTGCGCCCGGTCGAGCGAGGGCTGGGCGGCGAAGTCGAAGCCCGCGAGATCCCGCACGAAGGGGAACTTCGCCAGGCCGAAGCTCATGTCGATGCGGCGCTGGTCCTTCCGGGCGATCTCGCGCTCGCACAGGAAGGCCAGCGCGTCGCGAAGCGTCATCTCCCCTCGCACGGCCTCGTCGAGAAGGCTGTCGAGTTGGTCGCGGATCGCGGTCAGCTTCAGCCGCGTCAGCATCCGGTCCAGTTCGTCCGGCATCACCGCGCCCATCACCATGCTCCTCCGGCGACGGCTTCATATTCGGCGAGGGGGCGCAGCAGCGCCGCCTCCGGGATCGGACCCTCTCCATCCGCGCCTGCATCGCCAGGTGCCCGGACCACTCTGCCGATGGCACCAGCGACCCCGGCGAAGTGGGCAGGGTCGACGATGCGCCCGCGCCGCCCGGCACTGCGCCGGTGGCAGGCAACCTCGACGCCGGCATGGGTGACGCGCACCGTCCCGGCCGCGACCAGGACCCGGACCCGCTCGCCGATCAGCCGCCAGGGGACCGAATAGGCATTGGTGTCGAACTCGACCGCGCAGTCAGGTCCGACGCGCCGGCTCAGCTCTCGTATCGCCAGGAACGGACCGCATTGGGGGAGCGGCTTCAGCCGGGTGGCTTCGTCGCGGGCGAAGCGCAGCAGCCGGTGCCTCGCCGGTCGTGCCGTGGACGCGTTGGTCGGCGATCTCTCGCGTCCATTGCTCCAGATGGGCTTCCAGAGCCGCGAAGCTCTCGAAGGCGCGGCCGGCGACCGCGTTGCCCTTCACGTAGCCGACGCCGCGCTCGTCCTTGCCCTTCGTGCGCGGCCGGTAGGGCGCGCAGGCCTTGACCTGGAACCCCCAATGCCGGGCGAAGGCATGGAGCTTCGGGTTCACCACGACCTCGCGGCTGGCGACATCGTGGCTCAGGATCAGCGCGCGGGCGTTGTCGAGCAGAACCTCTTCGGGCACACCGCCGAACGCCGCGAAGGCGCTCTCCATCCCCTCGAACCAGTGCTCCTGGCGCTCTCCGGCAAAGGCCCGCACATGAATGCGGCGGGAATAGCCGAGCGTCGCCACGAAGAACGACACCAGCCGAAGCGCCCCGGCGATCTCGACCCGCCGCTGGCCGAAGTCGATCTGCAACTGCTGGCCCGGCTGCGTCTCGAACCGCACCGTCGCACGGGCCTCGGCGCGCAGCTCCTGCCGCAGATGCGCGACCGCCCGCTCGACCGTGCGCAGGCTCACCTCGATGCCCTTCTCGGAGGCAAGCTCCTGGCGGACCACGTCGGCATTGCCGGCATGGCGGCGGAACCGATCCTCAATCCAGGTCTCAAGGCCGTCCAGGGCCTTCGGGCGCACAGGCTGCGACGGCCTGCGCCACGCCCCTTCCTTCAGCCAGCGCCGTGCCGTCGTCCGAGAACACCCGAGCTCCGCCGCGATCCGCCGCGCGCCCCAGCCCAGCGACCTCAGCCGCAGCATCGCCGACACATCGTCCGACTCCTTCATCGCGTCCCCCCGCAGACCCTCGGTCCGTGGCAGCGTCTCAGTGGTTCGTTGAGTCATCCAGACCTCCCTCTCAGATCAGCGAGAGGGCCAGATCCTCATGTCGCAATACGGAGGGCCAGTTTGTCGTGTCGCCTGACAGGACCAGCTCTCAAGATAGATCAGGTCCGAACTCAACGCCCGCGGGCTGTTGCCCCCAATGCCTTGTTCGGCGAGGTGCCGGAGGGTCTCGCCCTCGTCGGCGATCAGCAGGTCTGTCATATACGTCGCACATCCATGGGATAGGATTGCCCCGGGCGCGCCGAGTGCACCGGTGCGAGTTCCTTAATACTACAGTTGCGGATGGGTTGATGCTGTGATCGTGTTTGTCTGTTGAGGGCGCGGGAGTGGTCATGGCTGTGGCGGAGTGGACGGGTGCGCTGATCGACTGGCGGGCCGAGCTTGAGCGGCTGAAGGGAAGGATTGCGTTTGCGTTCAAGCGCTCCGAGCAGCGCGAGACGGCGGGAGCGTTCGTCGAGGGGCTGCTGTCCGGGGCGGAGCGCAAGACGGGCTGGATGCTGGCGGAGCAAGCGGGGCTGGCGAAGCCCTACCGCGTGCAGTCCCTGCTCGGGCGCAGCTCTTGGTCGGCGGACCGGCTTCGTGACCTGGTGCGGGACTATGCGGTCGAAGCGTTGAGAGATCCGGGTGGGGTGCTGGTTCTGGACGAGACCGGGTTCCTCAAGAAGGGCCGGCACTCGGTGGGCGTGGGGCGGCAGTATTCCGGCACAGAGGGGGCCACCGACTACGGCGCCCGCAGCCAGGCCGTACGTGTGCCTGCTACTAAGTGTTTGGCGACAGAGCCAGCAGGACCCGCTCACCACAGGCCAGAACCGCGAGATAGTGCAGGGCGATCGAGATCACGTCTTCCCCCGCGCCGCGCCGTTCCACGAAAGCGTATTACCTTCAGACCGCCATGAAGGCCTTGTAGCCGGTCAGCGCGAACTGGATTCCCATGGCCGCCACGATCAGCCCCATGTAGCGACTGACCATATCGCGCGCGAGGCTCGGTCCGGACGGCTTCCCGCCGCCGCCAAACGCGACGCCGAGCAGCAGCGCCCACGTCGCGCCGAGGACGGCCCCGATCGCGACGAGCGCCGTGACGGGGATGCTGCCGCGTTCATGCGCGGCGACGATGGTCATGATGCCCGTGATGGTGCCAGGGCTCGCGGCAAAGAGGATCAGCGGACCGAGCCGGTTCTCTCCGTTCCCCTTCGATGCGGCATCCGGCGTCGACGGTGAGGTCTTTCCGCTCAGCATGGACAGCCCGATGAAGATGAGGACGCCGCCCCCCGCCACCGAGAAGGCATCGAGCGAAATCCCGAACACGGTGAGGATCGGGGCTCCTGCGAAGGCTGCGACGGTAAGAACGGCGGCTACGGTGAGGACGGCAAAGGTTGCATCACGCATCATCGCGGCGCGGCCCTCGCCCCTCACCAGACTGGAGAACATCATCGCGCAGACGACCGGATTGACCAGGGAGAACAACGTCGCGATGGCTTGGAGGTGCTGGCCCATCGTCTTCTCCAGATTGTCGCTCCGGTTTCGCGAGGCTCGTTGCGTGCCCCTCGGTGGACGGGGAGCAGTTTCTTCCAGGTCCGGGTGCCGGGCGTGGTTGCCGCAACGGTGCGGCAACCGGCGACCATCTGCAAGTGCAGTCACCGGCTCTCATCATATCGTGGAAGGCTTCCGCCCGGACCGACCTGCCACCTGGCGCAATGGAACATCACCTTTACGCTTCCGAATGGCCACCGAAGTGGAGGGCCGCGCCGTTCGCAACAGACTGACCCGAGGGACCGCGGCGCTCGCACGTCCGTGCGGCTCGACGGGCTGTTTGTCCTGCGCGATGATGATCGCAGCGCGAGGGGCGCGGGGAATGGGCAGGTCTTCTTCCGAGACTTCTGTGAGACCGGGCCTTGCAATGGGGCGGTGAGCGGCGTGGAACAGAGGCTGTCCGATCGCTTCAAGACTTCGATCCTGGTTCTGGCCGTCGCCGGCCTGGCAACGGGCCTCTCATTCTGGGCCGTCGACCGGCCCCACATCGCGCACCTCATCTGGGTCGCCGGGGTCGTTCCCGCGCTCGCCGCGCTCGTGATCGAGATCCTGCGCAGCGTCGGTCGCGGCGAGGTCGGGCTGGATATCGTCGCGGCGCTCTCCATGACGGCGGCGCTCGTCTTCGGCGAAACGCTCGCGGCGGCAGTCGTCGCCGTAATGTATTCCGGCGGCAGCTTCCTTGAAAATTTTGCAGAAGGCCGCGCCCGGCGCGAGATGCACGACCTTCTGTCCCGCGTCCCGAGAACAGCCACCCGGCATCGGAACGGGGGGCTGGAAGAGGTCCCGCTCAATGACATCGTGCCGGGTGACCGGCTGCTGATCCGGCAGGGCGATGTGGTGCCGGTGGACGGCACAGTGGTGTCCGAAGCGGCCTTCGTAGATACTTCTGCGCTGACCGGCGAATCCCTTCCTGCGCGCCTGGCGCGCGGGGCCGCGGTCATGAGCGGCTCGACCAATGCGGGAGACGCCTTTGATCTGACCGCGTCGCGGCCCGCGAAGGACAGCACCTATGCCGGGATCGTCCGGCTGGTGGAGGAGGCCCAGGCGTCCAAGGCGCCGATGTCCCGGCTGGCGGATCGCTGGTCTCTGGGCTTCCTCGCTGTTACCGTCAGCATCGCCTTCGCCGCCTGGTGTTTCACGGGCGATCCGATCCGGGCCGTCGCCGTGCTGGTCGTCGCCACGCCCTGTCCGCTGATCTTGGCCGTGCCGGTCGCGCTGGTGGCTGGCCTCTCTCGCGCGGCGCATTTCGGCGTGCTGATCAAGGGCGCGGGAGCGCTCGAGACGATGGCGCGCATCCGCACCCTGATCCTCGACAAGACCGGCACCCTGACCGACGGCCGCCCGCAGATCGTATCGATCGACAGCCTTGACGGCATGGCGGAGGATGACATCCTGCGCCTTGCCGCCGTCCTCGACCAGGCCTCGAAGCACCCCGTGGCGCAAGCCATTGTCGCCGCCGCGAAGGCGCGCGGCTTCGCGCTTACCGTGCCTTCGGAGATGGTAGAAGTTCCGGGCGAAGGTGTGGTGGGCCAAGTCGAGGGACGCAAGGTTATCGTCGGCGGCGACGGTTTTGTAGCGGCCCGTGTCGGGCGGGTGTCTGGCGATCATCCCGCCATCGCCGCCGGCTCGGTTCTCGTGGCCGTCGGGGTCGACGGCCGCATGGCGGGGGACCTCGTCATGTCCGATCCGCTGCGCGAGGGCGCGGGTGCAATGCTGGACGGGCTGCGCCGCCAGGGGATCGTGCGCATCCTTCTCGCCACGGGCGACCGCGCGGACGTGGCGGAGCGCGTAACTGAGGGACTCGGTCTCGATGGGCTGCGCGCCGGGCTGACACCTGACCAGAAAGTCCTGCTCGTCCTCTCGGAGCGCAAGCGCGGGCCGGTCATGATGGTGGGCGACGGGGTGAACGACGCGCCCGCGCTGGCGGCGGCCGACGTCGGCGTCGCCATGGGAGCCCGGGGCGCCGCCGCCTCGGCCGAGGCGGCGGACGTCGTGCTGCTTGTCGATCGGATCGATCGGCTGGGTCCGGGGATCGAGATCGCGCGGGGCGCCCGACGGATCGCCGTCGAAAGCGTCGTCGCAGGGATCGGTCTTTCGGTGCTCGGCATGATCGCCGCCGCCTGGGGCTACCTGACGCCGGTGCAGGGCGCCCTGCTTCAGGAGGTGATCGACGTCGCAGTGATCCTGAACGCGCTCCGCGCGCTGCGCATAGCGCCGCAAGAGCGCGCCGCACCCGAGCTTGAGACTGTCCCTCCAGAGCAGGCCGGTATCTCGGAAGGAGCCGCGCCATGAGCCGCCCTCTCATCCCGAAATCCATACGGCGCATCGCATGGGCTGGCTGCGGGCCGCCGGTCTGGGCGCCCATGACGGCCTCGTCTCGGCCCCAGTCTCGTCGTCGGCATGGCTGCGGCCACGGGTCGGGAAAGCCCGAGGTGCTGATCGCGGGGCTTGCCGGGCTCGTGGCCGGGGCGATGTCCATGATGGCAGACGAATATGCCTCGGCCCGTTCCCGGACCGATGCGGAACGGACGGACCTCGCGCGCGAGACCCGAGAACTCGCGGAAGCGCCTCGAGGCCGAGCTCGAGGAACTGACCCGGATCCATGTCGATCGCGGGCTCGACCGCGACCTCGCGGAGAAGGCGGCCATCCGTCTGACCGAACGCGGCGCCCTCGGCTCGCATGCGCGCGACGAACTCGGCATCTCGGGGAGCGTGACGGCCCGTCCGATCCAGGCGGCACTGGTGTCCGTGCTCACCTTCGTCGCCGGTGCGGTAATTCCCTGATCATCTCGCGGCTCGTGCCGGACCCGGAAATCACTCTCCCGATGACGGCCTCGACGCTCCTCGGCGGACTGAACCCTCGGCGGGCGGCGCCGTGCCCGTTTGCGGGACCGCGAGGGTCAGGACCTGGGGCGCTATGGCGAAGGCTGCCACTGCCGCAGCTGGCGCAGCCTCCGGCTTGGCCGCATAGACCCTCGCAATCCGCAGAATCCTGCGCCGGTCGGCCGAGGTCGCGGCCGCGCCCGGTTCCCGCGCGCGTCGTGCCGCGTTCGCGAGCCGGGCAGGGCGGGATGAGGGGGCCCGGCCTCCTCCGGGAGAGCGAAGCCGGCGACCGGGCAGTCTCGAGGTCCCGAGTCGTTGAATTCTCGTCATTTCGAGCTCGGCCTTACCGGTTACCGTAACCGGGACTGAACGCGCGATAGGATCCAATATGATGTGTGGACAGAGCGGCAAGACTTCCGGTCTCACAAAGGCCGCGTCTTCCGCCGGAGCCTGCCAGGCGGACCGGGCATGACCCCGCTGGACCGAACCCGAAGAAGAGGTCACTCGCACGAGCGAGCGGTCGCGCCTGCAGCGACCGGCTCGGAGGCGCGGTTCCGCGGCTCCACCCCCGCGTCCGAGGCAGAACCGAGGCGGGTCTCGCCGGATGCAGGGCTTCATGCGTTTGAGGCGCACTGGACGGGTGGGCTGTCGCTCTTGGCACAGTCCATGGCCGTGGCGGATTGGGGGCTGCATCTGGCGAATGCGCCGGGGCGTCGGGCGGAACTTGCCGCCGAAGTCTGGCGGTCCTCAGCGAAGCTCCTCCGCGTCGTCGTTGCCGGCGGCCGGGCGATTGAGCCAAGAGGGAGTGACTACCGGTTCCGCGACCCCGCTTGGGCGGCGGCGCCGTTCCACACGCTGTCTCAGGGTTTCCTGCTGACTGAGGCGTGGTGGCGTATGGTGACCACCGATCTTCCGGGGGTCGCGCGCGCGAACGAGCGGCTGGTAGACTTCGCCACACGTCAGGTGCTGGACATGATGGCGCCGTCGAATCATCCTCTGACCAATCCGGAGATACTGCGCGAATCCGCCGCGAGCGGGGGAACCAATTTCCTGCGTGGCTGGAACAACCTTCTGAGCGATCTGGCCGAGATCACTTTGGGCGGGTCGGTCGGGAAGGGGGCACCTTTGGTGGGGCGGAACATCGCTACGACGTCTGGCCGGGTCGTCTATCGCAATGAGTTGATCGAGTTGATCCAGTATGCGCCGGCGACAGAGATGGTCGCGCCCGAGCCGCTGTTGATCGTGCCGGCCTGGATCATGAAATACTACATCCTCGACCTTTCGCCCGGTAATTCACTCATTCGCTGGTTGGTGGGGCAGGGCCGCACCGTCTTTGCCATCTCCTGGCGCAACCCCGGCGCGGAGATGCGGGAGACGAGCCTCGACGACTACCGCCGGCTCGGCGTAATGGCGGCGCTCGACGCGGTAACCGAGATCTGCGGTGGCAGAAGGGTGCATGCCTGCGGCTACTGTCTCGGAGGCACGCTCCTGTCGGTGGCGGCGGCGCAGATGGCGCGCGATGGCGACGATCGGCTCGCCTCGCTGACGCTCCTCGCGGCGCAGACGGACTTCACAGAGGCGGGCGAATTGCAGCTCTTCGTGACCGAGGCACAGCTCGCGCTCCTCGAGGACGTGATGCAGGTTCGCGGCTATCTCGATAGCCGGGAGATGGCGGGGGCGTTCCACCTCCTGCGGTCGAATGACCTAATCTGGTCAAGGCTCGTGAAGACCTACCTGATGGGCCGGCGGGAACACGCGAGTGACCTGATGGCCTGGAACGCGGATGGGACGCGAATGCCTGCGCGGATGCATTCGGAGTACCTGCGGTGCATGTTCCTCGAGAATGCCCTTGCCGAGGGGCGCTTCAAGGTAGGTGGCCGCCCGGTGGTGCTGAACGACATTCGCTTGCCGGTCTTCGCACTGGGAACCGAAACGGATCACGTCGCGCCCTGGCGGTCGGTGTACAAAATCCACCTGTTGTGTGATGCGGAGACGACCTTCGCCCTGACCAGGGGCGGTCACAATGCCGGCGTGGTGAGCGAGCCAGGCCATTCGCGGCGGCATTTCCGCATCGCGACAAGACCCGAGGGAGGGTTCTATGTCGGGCCGGAGGCCTGGTGCGCGCGCGCCGAGTTGCGGGAAGGGTCGTGGTGGCCCGCCTGGGACGGTTGGCTCGCGGCGCGGTCGGGCGAGGCGATGCCTCCGCCGGCGATGGGGTCGGCGGCCTATCCGCTTGGAGAGCCTGCCCCGGGTCAGTATGTCTATGAGCGGTGATACCGCCCTGAAGACTGAGTTGAGCCGGGCAGCGGTGGGGCGTGGCCCACCTCTATGGCGGCGTTCTGCGGCACCGGGCGGGTCGAGCACTGAGACCTACGGCGCCCATGTTTTCTTATCTGGAGACACTGCGCTGAAGTTAATACTGCAGTTGCGCATCGTGCCGTATCTTCCGATGGCTGATTGCCGCTGCGGCCTGATGCTCGCGTCGCCACCGGGACCAGGCCCAGACGAAGGCGGGGTGCGTGCGCGGCGCCATCAGCAGCCTGGCGATCAGCCTGCGGGTCTCCGGCATCGTCGGAAGCTTTGCGAGCGCGGCCGTCATGCTGCCTGCCGGGTGTCTGGACTCGTTTTGTCCCCGAGGGCTTTGCCGAAAGCCAGCCGGCGCTGCGCGGCGGCGAGGTGGGCGAGGAAGGCCTGGGCCGCCATGACGAGGCTCGTGTGACGGTGCCAGCCGTGCCAGGAGCGGGCCTCGCAGTGGTCGAGGCCGAGGTCGTCCTTGGCGCGCGCGAAGCACTCCTCGATTGCCCAGCGGGAGCCGGCCGCGGCGGCGAGCTCGGGCAGCGAGGTGCCTTCGCGCGCGTAGGCGAAGGCGTAGGCGAGCGCATCGCGGCGCCGGCTGCGCCGGATCAGCAGCCAGCGCTCGAAGCCCGCCCCGCGGTCCCAGGAGAGCGGCACGCGTGCCCAGTCGCAGAGCCGCGGCCCCTTCGCACCCTCGCCGGCGGTGAGCGAGGCCCAGTCCCCGTCGTCCAGCTCGGCCGCGACCGTGGCGGGGTCAGTCTGCACCAGACCCCAGTCCTCGGCGAGGAAGCGTATGCTCTGGTTCGAGCGCACAGCGAGCACGTAGGGCTGCCCGCGGCCCTCGAGCAGGCGCCGCAGCTGGTAGTCCGAGCCGTAGAGCGCGTCGGCCAGCACCCAGGCGCAGGGCAGCCCCGCATCGAGAAGGCGGGCGATCATCGCCCGCGCCATCGTCGGCCTGGTGGCAAAGGCGACGTCGTCGGGAACGCGGGCCTTGCGCCGCCGCGCCTCGTCCTCCGCCCAGTCCTTGGGCAGGTATAGCTGACGGTCGACGAGCGCGTGGCCCCAACGGCTGGCATAGGCCGCGAAGACCCCCACCTGGCAGTTCTCGATCCGCCCCGCCGTGCCGGAATACTGCCGCCCCACGCCCACCGAGTGCCGGCCCTTCTTGAGGAACCCGGTCTCGTCCAGAACCAGCACCCCACCCGGATCTCTCAACGCTTCGACCGCATAGTCCCGCACCAGGTCACGAAGCCGGTCCGCCGACCAAGAGCTGCGCCCGAGCAGGGACTGCACGCGGTAGGGCTTCGCCAGCCCCGCTTGCTCCGCCAGCATCCAGCCCGTCTTGCGCTCTGCCCCGGACAGCAGCCCCTCGACGAACGCTCCCGCCGTCTCGCGCTGCTCGGAGCGCTTGAACGCAAACGCAATCCTTCCCTTCAGCCGCTCAAGCTCGGCCCGCCAGTCGATCAGCGCACCCGTCCACTCCGCCACAGCCATGACCACTCCCGCGCCCTCAACAGACAAACACGATCACAGCATCAACTCATCCGCAACTGTAGTA
>CAVZOA010000004.1:0-91733 GCA_963776705.1 uncultured Alphaproteobacteria bacterium | reverse complement strand
CCGTTTCGCCCAGAGCAAACGCTCGCTGTTCGATTTCGCCGCGCGCTTGCCGGGGGTGGCACAGGTCACGTTGCGCCACCAGTATCGCTCTGCGGGGCCGATCTCGTCGAATACATCAGTGATCATTTTTACAACGGAAAGTTGCGGACGCCCTACGATCCCGCGAGCCTGAAAAATCCAAAGAACGCCAAGCCCGGACTGGCGTGGCAGGACGTTCCGGCCCCTGCGATCCCGCAGAACGGCAACGTCAATCCGGCCGAGGTCTCGGCGGTCGTTACGCATCTCCAGCTTCTGCTCGACGAGCAGGGCTACGAGGGCAGCGTCGGGATCATCACCCCGTTGCCCGCGCTCAGGTGATGGCACTGGAAAAGGCTGCCGTGCGAATTCCCGACCGCCAGCGGGTCGCCGCGGTGCTCAAGATCGGCACGGTCGACGGATTAGAGGGACAAGAGCGCGGTCTGATCCTCTTTTCACCCTGCGTCGGTCCGCGCAGCCCGCAATCCGGGCTGACCTTGTTTTCCAGAGAGATGCCCGACGGCTCAATGTCGCCATCTCTCGCGCGCGCGCCGTCGCGATGATCTTTGGGGTCTCGGTTTCGCGCGATCGGGCCGGTCGAAGACGCTGGCGAGCCTCGCTGCGCGCGCGACGGAGCCGCGCGTGCGGAGTGGCGAGGGCGTGTTCGACAGCGATTGGGAGCGGCGCGTCTACCACGCCCTCAAGGCGCGCGGGCTCGATCCGCACCCGCAGCACGAGATTGCCGGCCGGCGGCTGGATTTTGCTTTGTTCGGGACGGGCGGGACCAGAGCTCGGCCTGGAGGTCGACGGGCGCCGCTGGCACCAAACTCTGGACGGGCGGCCGAAGAACATCCGACCTGTGGCGGGACCATCAACTGAAGTCCCTGGGCTGGCAGGTACGCCGCTTCTGGGTCGACGAACTCGCGCAAGACATGGAGGGGTGCATTGACATCGTCGAACGGGACCTCGCGTAGGTCGAGCCGGAACACCTATGTTGCTCTGGGGCTTGCGGTACTCGCGCTGGCCGTATCGGGATATCTGGTTTTCCAGATCAACTCGCTGGACCGAGAGTACGGGCGCATCCGGAGCGACCTGCCACATCTGCAATCGCAGCTGGCCACTGCGCGGTCCGAGCGGGATGCCGCGAGGGCGGCGGCAGCGGAGACACGATCCGAGATCGCCAGGCTGCGCACCGCCGAGGCCGATCTTGCGGCGAAGGTTCAGGAACGGGAACAGGCCCGTGACAGTGCGCAACAGCGGGAAGCAGACGCCCTGGCGAGGGTCGAGGCCGCGCGGGAAGAGATCGAGGCCTTGGAGGAGGAGCGCAGCGAGGCGCGGTCGACCATTGCCGCGGCGCGCAAGGCGACGGAGGACCTGTTCGAGATCAGCATCCCGTCGTCGCGGGCTCGAGACCGAAATCGCCTCTCTGCAGACACGCGTCGAGGCCCTGACCGAGGAAAGCGCCGAGACGGCTGCCGAAAACGACCGGATCGCGAACCTCAACCGTGAGCTGACCGAAACGCGCGACGAGCTGCGAACCCAGATGGCCGATCTGGGACCTGCAGGGCGCCGGGATTCTCGCGGCGCAAGTACGTGGGGTCGAGAACATGCGGGCGGAGGAAGGGCGGCTGGAAGGAACGCTCGAGGACGTGCGGACCGACCTCTCCGCCGCCCGTACCGAGCTCACCCAAGCGAGGCAGGAGCGGGAGTCGAGTTCGCCAGGACTTGGTCGCCGATACCGACCGCGCCGCAGAGCTGGCGACCTCGGTCGGCGGGCTCGAAGATGAGGTCGTCGAGCTCGAAGAGCGCCGGACTGCTCTTCAGGCTGACATCGCTTCTGGACAAGCCGCCGCAGCGGAAGCCGCCACGCGCAAGCATGCCGCGCAGGACAAACTCCTCGCCCTCGAGGCACAACTGTCGGAGCGCGAAACCGCGGTCGAGGCGGCCCGGGAGACCCATGCGGAGCTGACCGCTCGCCTTGGCGCGCTCCGTGCGCGGATCGAGGGCGCGGAAGTGGAAGTCGCAGACGTGATCGCGCGCCGCAGCGAAGTCGAGCAGCTGACCGCCCAGGTCGAGCGCATGCAGGCTCGCAAGTCCGCTCTGAAAAAGTCGTTGCCGGATCTGCGCGCGCAGGCCGAGGCAGCCCGCGCCGAAGCGGTCGAGGCCCAGGCCGACCTCGAAGGCGCGCGCGAGGATATGGCGACGCTGACGGGCCGTGCCTCCGCCTTGCGCGAACAGATCGGCCAGCTGGATACGCGACGCGCCGAGCTCGCCGAAACCGTCGAAGGCGCGGATTCGGCCGCCTCAGCGGCGCGGGAGATCGTGGCCGCCCTGGAGGACGAAATCGACAAGCGCGCAGGCCGGCCGCGATGCTGCCGAGCAGGAGCGTTCGGCCCTCGTGCGAGGGATCGCAGAAGCGGAAGAAGAGCTCTCGGAAAAAAGACGGGAGCTGGCCGATGTCACGTCAAAGCTGGAAGAACAATCGGCGCAACTTGCCGATCTGCGACCCGAGGCGCCCGAGGCCGAGGCGGTGCCGGCCGCGGAAACTGGAACGGATAAGACCGACGACATCGCACCCGAGACGGAGGCCGCCGAATGATCACCGACAACACCCTCCTGGTTCTTGTCACGGTGGGTATCCTGGCGCTTCTGGCCATCATCCAGACCGCGATGGCCGTCCGCCATGACCGGGCGAACGCCGCCGCCGGGCCGATCGAGGAACTGGCGGTCTACGAGAGGCGGCTCGAGGAGAAACGTCGTCTTATGGACGACCTGGACGAGGAAGTGGAGAAGCGGCGCGAGGCCATGGCGCGGGTTGGCGACCTCGAGGCCAGGGTCGACGGCCTCCGGAGACAGGAGGAAGACTTCCTCGCCGAATGGAACACCATGGCGGACAAGCGCCAGGAGGTTCAGGCCCTTCGCCATGAGATCGAGGAGATGGCGACCGAGAAATTGTCGCTCGAAGCTGAACTCGTGCCGCTGCGCAACGAATACCTCGAGGTCAAGGCGGAGCTGGAAAAGGCCGAGAGATCTGGAGCGCCGGATCGCCACGCTTAACACGGATCACGACGCCCTTGCCCGGAAGATCGAGGGAATGCGCGACGAGCTGCGGCGGCTGGAGGAGGCCGAAGCGCGCGTCGCCCGACTGGAGGATCGCAAGAGTGAGCTTGAAACTGAGGCGGCGCGTCTCGATGGACGCATCGCATCGCTGACGGACGAACTCTCGGATATGGACGCCCGCATTTCGGCCGAGCGCGAGGCCCTGGCCGAGACCCAGTCGGAGCGTGCCCGGATCGAGGCCCAGCTTGCGGCCGAGACGGTCGAGTTGAACCGAAGCCGGGGCGAAATCGAAGCGATCGGGGAAACGCGAAGCACCCTCGAGGCGCGGGTGGCCTATCTGCAGGGCGAGATCGCGAAGGCCGAAGCGAGCATCCCGGGCACAGGTACGGGGCCGGGCGGGGGCGATTCAGACAAGCTGCGCGAACTTCGCGAAAGACCGCCTGTCATCCAGCAGATGATGACCTGGAAGGTGGCCGACCGAGAGCCCGAGAACGAGGCGCTCAACCGGGTCGAGCGCCGTTTGACGGCGAAGGGTCTGAGCTATCCGCCTCGAACGTTGCGTGCCTTCCACACCGCCATGAAAGTGAATGAAAGCACGCAGATGGCCGTGCTGGCCGGAATCTCGGGGACCGGCAAGAGCCAGCTCCC
The DNA here is from genome assembly GCA_963776705.1 of uncultured Alphaproteobacteria bacterium. Classification (GTDB taxonomy): domain Bacteria; phylum Pseudomonadota; class Alphaproteobacteria; order Rhodobacterales; family Rhodobacteraceae; genus Palleronia. Next base: position 88,010 of record CAVZOA010000004.1, on the reverse strand, counting down.
CCGTCAATACGCCGCCGGCATGGGGATCGGCTTCCTGCAGGTTCCGGTCCAGCCGCGATGGGACAGCCCCCAGGATCTGATGGGCTTCTACAATTACATCGAAGGCAAGTTCCGTCCCACCGACATGGCGCGCGCGCTCTGGGCGCTCGACGAGCAGAACAACCGCGACCCCGTAAGGGATCGCATGATGATGATCCTGCTCGACGAGATGAACCTGGCGCGGGTCGAGTATTACTTCTCGGACTTCCTGAGCCGACTGGAAAGCCGGCCGGCACCGGACGCCGTGAGCGACGGGAACGAGCGCAAGGACGCCGAGATCGAGCTCGAGATTCCGAAGATGACGAATCCGCCGCGGATCTTCCCTGGATACAATTTGCTCTTCGCGGGCACGATGAACGAGGACGAAAGCACCCAGTCGCTCTCCGACAAGGTCGTGGACCGTGCGAACGTCCTGCGGTTCGCGGCCCCCCGCGCGATCCAGGCGACGGCACCCGAGGGTGTCGCGCCGGACGTCAGGGCCTTGTCCAGGGCGCAATGGCAGAAGTGGGTTCGGCCCGTCTCGGATGTCGAGGGTGAACGCCGCGTGCGCGGGGGCCTTGAGACGATGGTCGAGATCATGCGCGGCATGAAGCGGCCCATCGGCCACCGCCTCGGTCGCGCTATCATGGCCTATGTCGCGAATTACCCCGAGGCCGAAGGCGCCCGCCCCATCGAGGACGCACTGGCGGATCAGGTGGAAATGCGGCTTCTGCCCAAGCTGCGCGGCGTCGATGTGGAAACCGCCGCGCCGCAATTCGCACAGCTCCGAAATTTTGCCGAACAGGAACTGGGCGATGACCGGCTTGCCGAGGCGATCGGAGAGTCGGTGCAACTCTCCGAGGAACTCGGCCAGTTTGTCTGGAGCGGGGTGACGCGCTGATGCGGCGTCTCTCCCGCCCCTGGTCGGCACGGTCCATTCCGGAGGAGCGCCCCTTCGGCGCGGACGACTGCCTGATCGGGATCTACGAGCGCCACTCGAAAGATATTCCGCGGCACGTCGTCCTGATGCGGGGCGCGGTGCGAGGCCAGGAGCGCTCCTTGGCGCTCTTTCCCTACCCCAAGCGCGGGAAAGACGTGCGCCCGGACCGGGCCGGCTTTCCCGTTCGACCGCGGCGTGGCCAGGAGCCGAATGACGAGAGTGAAATCCGCGGCGCGGACGCGCTGCGCCGGATGAACGAAATCCTCGCCCGCATTCAGGAACTGGAGGAAGCGCTGGAGGAACCGGGCGAAGTCTGGAGCCGGCTTCGCGCCGCCTGGAAAAGGGCGGAGAGTGAAGAGGATCCTCGCATGGCCGAGATCGTGCGCCAGGCGCGCGAGATCCGACCGACGCTCAAGGACCTGCAGATGCGCATCCGCCGGGTCCTGCGGCGTCACCGCGAACTGACCCCGCTCGATCGCGTGCGCGAGATGGACCGCGCCTCGATGGTGTGGCTTAGCCGCCAACCGGGCAGCACTGTCGCCGAACGGGCCGGGCCGGAGCAACGGATTCTGGCCACCGTGCGCAAGGAGAATTTCGACACCCTGGAGAACCGCGTGCTGCACGCCTATGCGAGGCTGGCCGCCGACGCCGCCCGCGAATGGATGCGCGAGCACCCCCGCGCCCGCGAGAGCGCGCGATACGCGCTCGTCGGCTCCTTCCGAAAGACCTGCCGGTCCCTCACCGCCTTTCTGGCTGAACTGGATATTTCCGTCGCCCCTGCGGGCGTGACGCCCAATTACGTGCTGATGCAGGATGCGGCTTATCGGCGCGTCCATGACGGGTGGGTGCGGCTGCTGATGCGCAAGCGGGCCCTCGACGATCTCTGGGCCTGGCAGGCGGAGACCTGGACGGACTTCGCGGTGCTAGCCGTCACGCTGGCCATCGACGAACTGGACGAGGCAGAGCTGATCGCGCAATCGCCCATCGATTGGCGCGCCGAGGCGGTGACGGGCCGCTGGTTCGATCAGGATCGTCCGATCGCCGTTTTCTGGTTGCGTGAAACCGGGCGGATCGTCGAGATCCAGGCCCGCCCCGAGCATCCAGGAGAGCTGCTGACGGCGGCGCAGGCGCATGTCGCCCTGCGGATCACCGACCCGGATCGGAACAAGGTTCCCCAACGGGTACCCATCTGGACGCCGCACGCGATGAACCGCGTCGATTTGGCGGAGGCCGCCGGGGAAGCGGCAGGGCTCGTCGACCAGCTGCAAATGCTGGCCACGTCGGAGGTACTCCGGCACGGTCTGATCCTGACCCCAGCACATGGCGATCCCGAGACTTTGTCCGCCGACGGACAGCGCGGACGGGTGACCGGGATCGCGCTGGGCGCCTCCGGGACCGCACTCGCCCGGGGACTGGAGGCCGTGCGGGCCTTCGTTCGAGGCGAGTTTTACGGGATGCGTTCGTGAAGAAGGCCGCGGGTCTCGACGTCAACGGCTGGCGCGATCATGTCGCGCGGAACTGGACGACCCTGCCCGGCGAGGGCGAACGGATCGGTGAGATCCAATGCGGATCGGCAGGGCCGCTGACCTCGGTCGTGCAGATAGGCGAGGGCAGCGCCGTGCGCTGGATGGGCGGCCCGCCGGCTGATCTTGCGCCGCACGGACGGGGCGGTGGCTGGGGCCGGATCGGCGAGGAGTCGCGACGGCTCTTCGTTCGCGATCTGATCGAGGGACGGACCGGAGGACCAAAGCAGCTTTCGGCGACCTTTGCGACCTTCGTCCGACGCGCGAGTCACACGGTCCTGGCCATTGAGGACAGTCCCGAACTCGACGGACGAGGTTCGGGAACGGCTGCTGAACGGGCTGTCGGCGGCGCGATGCAGAAACCCGGCGCTGGTCTGGCGCACGGTCCTGGCCGCGCTCTACGCGATCGACAGGGGCATGGTGCAGGAGACCTGCACCATCGGCGTGGTCTCCCATGTCTCGGCGGGCCTGTCGGTCCAGAAACTGCGGATCCGGCAGGCGGGCACGCGCAGCGGCCTTCTTGTCCCCGAGCGTTCGAGGGGGGCCATGGTGCTGGAGAGCGCTTCGGGAATGCGGGGACTGGTGACGCAGGCCCGTCGCGCGGCGGTCGGAACAGGCGGCTTCACCTCCCGGACGGCGCACAGGGCCATGGCCCGCTCCGTGGGGCGTGTCGCGCTCGGAATGCCGCGTGAACCCGAAATCGTCCGTTTGCATACCGGTCACTGGGAAGAAATCGATTTCCGCGAGGACCTGTCGCCGGACCCCGTTCTGACGGGCGAACCGGTCGATCTTTCGGGTTGCGCGAAGGTGCTCTTCGAGACCCTGACCGAAGGTTCCGTGCGGGTGAAGATGGAAACGCTGGTCCGTCAAACGGGGCTGCGGATCGACGAGACCCTGCCGCCGGATGCGGTGGCGCAAGGCGCTCTGGTTGCGGCCCTACGCATGGGGACCGGCGATCCGGTCTATTTCGACTTCCTTCCGCGGATCTCGACGATCGTCGTGGGCAGGGACGGGGCGGCGAATTACGACCTGATCGACGAGGCCGAAACCCTGGAGGCGGGCCGCGTCTATCGCAGTCCGCGCCCGGCGAAGCTCGCGATCCCGAAGGGCTTCGACGAGATCTCGATCCATCTGCGCAAAGACGCCGCGCCGCACCCGCGCAAGGCGACGGTCCGGCTCGACGCGGCCCTGAGTGCGGATACACCGGTCTCGGTCTGGGTCGAACAGAAACCCGCTGCCGAGCGTGCCCGGATCGTGATGGAGGCACCCGCGCTGTCACGTAACTTCCAGGTGGATTGGGAGAACGCAGAGGACGACACCCGTGACTGGGACGCGATCATCGCCTCTTTTGATGCGCCACTACCGTCGATCCCCGACCGGATGGTTCTGCCCTGCGGCACGGAGGCTTGGGAAGAGTCCAACCGCAGCCCCGGTATGCTCGGGCTGCTGGACGAAGCAGCAAAAAGTGGATCGCCCGACTGGCTGCTTCTTGCGCAGAAGGCGATGGCCCGGCCTTTCGGCAAGTATTGCGTGTCCAGCGACGGAGATCTGCCGGTCGGTCTGCCCGACGATGCGAAAATGAGCCTCGACGAGGTAACCTGGGCCGCGATTGCATTGACGCGCGAAAGGCTGGAGGCCGGACGCGATCGGGCCGCGCGGGACAATTCCGCCCTGCAATTCCTCACCTGGCAATTCCGGCGCTGCCCGCCGGAGGTCGGGGATTGGCTGCTGGACTGCATCGATAGCCATGGCGGACGGACGGGAACCCACCCCTTCGTCTGGCACGACAGCAATTGGATGCTTGTCTATCAGGGACTGGCGAGGACGGTGCGCGGGGGTGAGATCGAAGCTCGCGTCCTGCGGGCGATCCTCGATCGCGATCCGGACACCTGGAACTGGCGGAAGGAAAGCGCGTGCCTGGCCTTGCTCTTGTCCAGATCCGAGACAGCCCCGCTGCTTCTGTCGCGCCGAGACATCGAATGCATCGCTCGGCGGGTCATTGACGAGACGACGGATGAACTGGGTTCGGACTACACCAGGTTCTATTATGCGGGACTGCTCGCCGGCGGTCTGCTCCGGTGCCGGCTGACCGATCCAAACGCCCTCCTGGCCGGGCGCGATCCGCTGGGCGACAGGCTCTATGACGTGATCGATTCGGCACGCCTGGACCTTCTGAAGAGGCGAAAACCGAGTGCGAGCCTCGCGAGAAAACGCGACAAGTACGTTCCCATTCTCGAGCAGATCCTCGATTACATCCGCGGCGAGGGCGGCAATCCGAACCTGCTTCTGGATCTCTACGACACCTGAAACGCCGAAGTTCAGGTTCTCTGCGAGGACCCTATCAAGCAAAAGCCCCGCGAGGCGATCGTCGCCTGCGAACACATCGACGCCATGCTGGGAGGGCCGAGCTTCGATAGTGGCGCGTGCAAGGCGATAACACGGGCGGTCGTACGTCATTTCTCCCAGTTTTCAAGCCGCCTGGCGCTCCACGGTTTCATCAGAGGTGGTCCTGCCGCACAAGGCCGCCTTGGGGAGGTCCGCAGATCGTGTTGGCGATGACCTGCGCAACATGGCATTTGCGTTCAAGCGCTACAGATCAGCGATCAATTCCTTGATATCCTCGCGCCTTTCGAGTGCTGTATCTATTGCCTTGCGCCACTTCGGACCGCGCCTGCGGGCGTCGTCGAGGGCAGCCGACAACTCGAAAGGCCGAGCTTCGCACAGCACGGAAACAAGCCACGCAGCTTGAGCGAGATCTTTTTCGACCTTTGCGCGGTGCGTACCGCGCCGGATGCTGGAGACAATCAACTTATGGACCGCGAACCGCTCCGGGGCAGGGATCCTGACTGGCAGTCCCTCTCTGTAGAGCACGACCGCGTCGATCGGATCCACAAGGCTGAAATCGAGAAAGCTCAGGGCCTGAGCCCACACTCCAAGTCCGTCGTGCCGGACTGCGGCTTCGCCACCGCGGCCCTTGGGAGTGAGCACGTCGAGAACGACCCCGTCTTCGGTTTCCCACCTGAGCGGATGGATTTCTCCGGGTCCCGCGATCGGCCGCAGTCCGACCCCCTCGAGATCGGATGTAAGGCTGCTTCGTTCCTCCGTGATGATCCGCACAGATCGAGGCGCCGCAACGTCGACGTCCTCTGTCATGGCCAGCTCGTCAGGCGCCCGGACGCCGAGCTCGAGCGCGTAGAGACCATAAGCATGCGTCCCCGCGAGCAGACCGCCAGCTCGGAACAGACCTGCCCGGGCCAGGGCATTGATCAGCTTTCCTGTTCCCGGAGTAGGGACCGGCATGCGCGCCGCACGCAGTTGCGCGACCAATCCGCTTGCCTCACTGGCCCACACTCGGAGGGCATCGTTCTGCTCCCGGAGCGTTTCGGCACGCGCCCGTACGGCCTCGGTATCTGGGCCGATGCGCGCCTCGAGGACGCGCGAACCGGTCCGTCGCCGCGCGACCCAATACCTGTTTCCCTTGTTCTCGATCGAGGCGACGCTTCCCTCGATTTCGGGCGTCGGTCGTCGTGCGTGTCGTCCGAGCAGATCGCGGTATGTCGTCTGCAAGCTCAAGGGAATCGGCTGGCTCATTTCTACCTACACAATCATCGTTATTGTGTAGGTAATTGGGCCGTGGTTGGCAAGAATGAAATCGATCAACACGGTTCACCGACATTCCCGCCGCCTACGTGAGGTAGCTGAAGACCGAGATCGACATCCGCGAGAATCTCGGGGTCGATATCGTTCTGCGCCGTGTCGCCCGCCGGATCGAACTGAAGCTGCCCCGAGGACGATGAAGCCCGAGTTCGCGTGCGCGGTGCAGAGATGCTGCACGGCCACCGAAGCGCGTTTGGCCGAAATTCGGCCACTTTTATTCTCTATCGGCAGATCATCGTTTTCAGCCTTCGAAAAGCCGTCCTGCATGACCGATCATCTTGCTGCGCGCGTCAGGGTTCATTTGGAAGCCCGTCCCGGTGCAACGGCCAGGACGCTGGTTCGCCTGTGCAACGCGGAGGGAGCCCACACGCCGCTGACCAAGCGGGATCTCAATCCCATGCTGTATCGGTCGGAGCTGTTCCGGTCCGAAGGATGGACCCCGCCCAGATGGTTCCTCCGCACGGATACAGGGCGGCCAGCCCACTCCGGAGAGATTGCCTCTCCGATGCGTCCTGTCCCACACCCTCCACGGACCCTGCACAAGCCGAAGAGCGTGCCTCCCGCCCCGTTCCGGTCTCCCGTGCTCCACCCGCCTCCCGTCTTTCAGAAGCCCAAGGAGATCGAGCACAGGCTGTTTGAATGGCAAAGGCGGGCTCATGCAGCCTGGGAGGCGATCGATGGACGGGGAATTGTCGAGGCCGTGACCGGATCCGGGAAAACCATGCTGGCCCTGCATGCCATCGGCAGAACGGTCGCGAAGGGCGGCCGCTGTCTCGCCATCGTTCCCTCCGTCACGCTGCTGGAGCAATGGGAAACGGCGATCGAGATCGAACTCGGTTTGCACGACATCTCTCTTCTGGGCGGCGGCAACGGCAGAAATGTCGATTTCGAGGCCCCCGTGACGCTCGGCGTCCTGAATACAGTCAGTGATATCGCGCCCAGCCTGGAGGGAGCTTTCGACCTCCTCGTCGCCGACGAGGTTCACCGGTTCGGCTCTGCCACCGGAACAGAAGTCCTACTGGAATCAGCGCCTTTGCGCCTCGGTCTCACCGCGACCCTGGAGCGCAGCGACGATGGCGTCGAGGACGTGCTGCTGCCGTATTTCGGCGCCTCCTGCTACCGGTACGACTATGCGCAGGCGAAGGCCGACAGTGTCATCGCCGAGTTCGACGTCGCCTTCGTTCGCACGGAACTGAGCCCCGACGAACGGGCCGAGTACGACGAGCTCTCCGAAAAGATCTCCGACCTTGGGCGCAAGCTGTCCCATGCGCTGGGAACCCGGCGTTCCGACCCGAACTTCTTTGCCGAGGTCGCGAAGTCGGCTGGCCGGTTCGACCATGTCGGCGGCATGGCGAAGGCCTATATCGGTACGATCGGGAGACGAAAAGCGCTGCTGTGCGACAGCGAGGCAAAGCTGGACACAGTGCGGGCTCTTCCGGCGTCCATATGGACCGCCTCCAAGAGCCTCTTGTTCTGTTCCGGCATCGATACCGCCGAGGGTGTGACCGAGGTCCTGTCGGACGCCGGCGTCGAAGCAGATACCTATCATAGCAAGCTGTCTCAGAGAGTCCGTGCCGAAATGCTGGACGATCTACAAGGCGGCGATATCGAGGCGGTGGTGGCCGTGAACGCGCTCGACGAGGGCGTCGACGTCCCCGATCTCGATCTCGGCATCCTCGTGTCCGGAAGCGCCCGGCGGCGCCAGATGATCCAGCGGATGGGGCGTATCGTCCGGCGCAAGGACGACGGGCGCGGGGCTGTCTTCGTCGTGCTCTATGCGGCGGATACGTCGGAAGACCCGACCGCCAACCCGAACCCCGAGGGATACTTCCGCACCCTGACGGAGAACGCGTCACGTACTGCCGTCTTCTCCGTCGACGGCCGATTGGAAGGAAACCTGGAGGCGTTCGTGGACCGCGCAATCAATCGGCCGGCCGGCAGGCAGGCCGGAAGCCGATGATACTCGGTACCTCACGACCACGGGAGCATAGCGAATTGCCTCAGGACACAGACCGCACGGCATCACCGGGAAGACCGTTCCGCTTCCTCCGCATGGAACCCGGCGGGAAACTCGATCCCCGCTTTCGGGCCCGTCTGCTCGACATGACCAGCCGCGTGCGCGAGGCCCGGATGAGCTACGACGCGCAGCCGATCGTCGAGTGTCTCGCAGAGAATGCAGTCTACGAGTTCCAGGACATCCTGACGCCGCTGACAGGCCGGGCGAATGTCGCCTCCTATCTGGAACAGAGGTTCGCCGCGATCAGGGACATGACCGCGACCCGCCCGGATCTCGACATCCATCTCGGTGAAGTCCCGCTTCCCCAAGGAGCCGATTATCCGTGCCTGATCTTCTCGCAGGAGGGGGCCCACAGGGCACTGTGGGTTATCAGGCTGAACGGCGAAGACCGCGTATCCCGCCTGGATGTTCTCACGGTTGCGCCCCCGCCGGACGCCACGAGAAGGCTCTCCGGGTAGCGGGCGCCTTGTCAACGTGCAGCCGTCTCCTCGAAGGGTGGCGCGGGCTAATTGCTCTCAGGCGGCACGGGAAGCGGGCCTCCTGACGGCATGACGAACTGCCGCCTTGCTCGGAGGGCGGTCGCATGGACGGAGCGGTTGCAGCTTTTTTCGCGGAAACAGGTATTGCGTGAGATCGAGATACGGACGCCCGACGAGGTATCGGCGATGCCGGCGCCGGATCGCGTGAACCTCGGACATCCGCACCGACGGTGAGCGGCCCCACGTCATGACCTGCGAATGTCCCGCCGGCATGCGGTCGCTTGCACCGTGGCACAGGGTACGGCACAGTCGATGTCTCACGGTTGAGTTGGACAGGAATCGCTCCGGAAAGGCTGAATGTTTTCAGCGACTTGGGATACGGTCTCCGGCCCCTACCGCCGGAGCCAAAATCCCAGCAAGCCCCTGAAATCACGGGATTTCCGAGATCCGGATTCGGAGCTCGAGGACGAGGTGCACATCAAGGTGCACCCGGCGGCGCACATCGTGTGCACAGGAGGGCATGTCTCATGCCCCGGAATCGGAGCTTGCCACCCCATCTCGAGATCCGCCGGACCGGCTACACCTGGCGCAGACGCCTGCCCCGGTCCCTACGGGACCGGGGCGACGCCGACCCTAGTTTCGGGGACAACGAAAACCGCTCTTCATCGAGAAAGTCGTTCCTGTGTTTTTCCCTTCGCACCCATGTCCCGGCCGACGCGAAGACCCTGACCCGCCGCCTCACCGAGATGAGCGACCTGGTCTTCGCCGCGGAGGCGGAGACGATGATGGCGATTGCGCCCGAGATACAGGTTCAGCTGCTGGAAGGCCTCGCTCGGTTCGAGATCGCGGCCTTCGAACAGGCGCGCGCCGTCGCCGGACCCCGCAGCTCCGAGGCGGCCGCCCTTGATCTGCGGCGCGAGGAGGCGCTCCAGGCCACCCTGCGCAAGGCCCTCTGGCACGGGGACCGCGAAGTCGCGCGGAACCCGCTCCGCCATGTCGCTGTGCAACTCGGGATCGACCTCGACGAGGCCGACGCGGACTGGACGGCCCTGGCCTACGAGGCGACCAAGGTCCTGCTCGATGTCAGCCAGGAGCGGGCGCGTCGGCAGCAGGGCTTCTACGACCAGCCCACTATGGTCTTCCGCCGCCCCGTCAGCACCGCCGACCCGGTCGCGGTGGCGCACCGGACCGGTTCGACGGACATCACGGTTGCACCGGCATCCTTCGCGACCTGCGAAGCCGCGTCGGCCCCTCTTGTGTCCGCCCCGACCTCCATGGCAACGGGCACGAAAGAGGTGGCCCCGAAAATATCCCCCGCGGCCGCGACACCTCCCGCCCCGGAACGGTCGGAAGATGCGACGTCGCAGGAGGAAAGACCGGCGTGCGGGTCGTCTCTGCGGAACTCCACGCCCCTTTCCGCGCCGCCAGCGCCTACCGTTCGGCGAGCCAACTCTCGTTGCGCGGGCTGACGTGTTGCGTCCTTTCGTGCTTGACGTCCTCAGCCCATTACGGAAGCCCATTACGGAAGCGACAACCATCCTGTCCAATGCCGTCAGCCAAGTTGGCCGCTGGCTCCAGTCGGAAGGCGGGCGTAGCCCGGCTGGAGGCTGGAGCCAGCGGCGCGATCGCCTTCTCAGGGGGGGTGAACCGCCACTTTGCGCATCCGGCCCAGCAGATCGCGATCCAGTTCTACCTCAACGCGCTCGAACGCGACGAGGACCATAAGGCCGGCGTCGAGGGACAGATCAAGGAACTCCTCGCTGCTTCGCCTTGGGCGGCGCAGATGCAGGCCCTCCAGGCGCTCAGGGGCGTCGGTCCCATCGTCGCGGCCACGGTTCTCGCCGAAGTCGGCGACTTCTCCCGCTTCGCTCATCCGCGCCAACTGGTCGCCTACTTCGGACTCGCACCCGGCGAGCACAGTTCCGGCAGCACCGTTCGACCGCGCGGCATCACCAAGGCGGGCAGTTCCATCGCGCGCTCGGTTCTGTGCGAGGCGGCCTGGAACTATCGCACGACGCCGAAGGTCGGCGTTTGGATGAAGCAGCACCGTCCGCCCGTGCCGCAGGAAATCATCGCGCTGGCGTGGAAGGCGCAGCTGCGGCTGCATAAGACCTACCGTCGGCTCAGCGCGCGCGGCAAGCGCTCGGTGGTCGTCACCGCCGCCGTCGCCCGCGAACTTCTCTGCTTCATCTGGTCGATCGGCCAGCGGGTGCCGATCGGCGCCTGAGCTACGCATTCATCAACGCTCCGCATCAGCGAGGACGTCGGGAGCGGTAGAGGGGATCCTCGAGTTCATGTTGGACAGGTGACAACGCCCACGTCCTTGGCCAGAACGAGGCAGCCCTCCGACGCACCGTCATCATGGGGTATCCAATCCCCGAATAGGAGTTCTGAGCGACCGTCGATAATACCCGGCGTCCTCACCCATGCGGATCGTGCCATATCAGGATCGCCACCTGCCGAAGGGGGAATTTCTCCTGCGGCCAGAACCGTTGACAAAGGCCATAGGAGATGAACTTCCCCGCCTCGAGCCGCTTCGTGTAGAGCGACATGCCGACCCCGTCGTGCCAGAGCAGCTTGACCAGGTCGCCCCGGCGCCCGCGGAAACAGAAGATCTCGCCGGCATGGGGATCGCGCCCCAGCCCCTGCTGAACCTGGAGGGCGAGCGTGTTCATTCCGCGGCGCATGTCCGTCACCCCGCCGGCGATCCAAACGCGCACCCCCGCCGGGAACGCGATCATGGTCGATCGAGAACCCGCAGGAGGCGCGAAAGGGCCGCCGTGTCGATCGAGGCCGAGACACTCAGCCGCCGGCCATTGGTGAGCATGATCTCGACCTTGTCCTCGACCGCCGGCGTCTCGGTCACCGTCGAGGTGGCGGGGGCCGGTTGGGACCCGATTTGCAGCGGCGTGAAAGCCGGGGCACCACTGCCGAGCAGCCCCTCCCGATATTCCTTGCGCCATCGCGTCAGAAGAGAGCGCGAAAGCCCGTATCGACGCGCCGAAGCCCGAAGCTTGCTGTCGATGGCCAGGTTGAACAGTGCAAGATCGCGCAGATTGCCCGCGAGTTCGAGGCGCGCGCGGATCTCCCAGACTTGCTTTGGCAGGAGCGGGCGTTTCTGGCCAACGAGCCTGCCGCGGTTCCAGGGGCGCCGCTTCGGCTTGGTGGCAGGGAGCTGGATCTTGGACATGAGACTTCCTCCGTCCGTCCCTCCCAGCCCAGGCGTCGACACCGTGTGACCCCGCGATATTAAGCGAGGTCGCAAATGACCGGTGACGAACCTGACCGCCAGCGCTCCGTCGCCGCGCTGCCGCAGGTCGGCTTCGAGCCCAAATTGACCGTGGCGTGCCGTTCTGAGTTCGCAGGTGAAGCGAGACGCTCTGTGGAGCGATCGGCCCTAACCTGCCCCTGCGATCGCCTTCCCTCGCTGCGGTGCGGCCCGTGGGTTTGGATATTCGCTGCATTCGCGAAGTAGCAAGACTCCTGAGATCACGAAGTTCAGACCTTGCTCTGGCCGTTGCGAATGCTTTTTCTGCGCTGCTTCTGAGCGGCAAGCCCTCGAACAGCGTTTGCCGACCTTCTCTAAAAGCGCGAATGGATTACGGCGACAATTTTCGCCATCAAATTCATGTGCTAATTCTCCAGATAACCCCAGACAGAGTACGCTTGGCATTGGCCGATTGCCGCGGTATTGTTGTGAATGAAAAACAGACCGTCGTGCCTCACAAGAGTGGGTACGTAGCCAGAGCTACACGTCGCCTTTTACACCACTTTGGGCAGTTGCAAGGGTGTCGTCTGGCTCTGATCCATCGAATTACGGAAAGAATTATGCTCAATCGAACCTTTGAATACCTGGCTATCGTTGCGGTGGGAGTGATGCTTTCAGGACAACCTGCACTTTCAGCGGGTTTTCTGGAAACTTTGTCCAACCTGTCGAACCTCTCTGAGTTTGGTTGGACGGCAATATGTCGCCGAATTTGTTGACAGCGTGGTTTGTTGACTTCAGGCGAGCGGTCCGAGCGCCCGACGGCAAATAGACGACCCCACAATCGAAGTTGCGTCCAGTCACGATAGCGCTGGCAAGTAGCAGACTTTTAAATCCTGCTCAGTTGATTGGACCATATGTAGACAACCGAAAGGCGAAACTCTGCCTGACGAGAATGGTTTGTATCAATATTTCGTGCGGCAACTGAACTAGTGAAACTTCGGAAAATTGATTCGTAAGGAAACTGTTATGAAGAAAACAATCGCCGCACTCTCATTTGGAGCTCTGGCGCCTGCCGCGTGCGAGCCGCATACACCGATGGAAGCCTCCGGTTGGGTCAATGCGCAGGGCAGCAGCGCAGGCGCAGATCAGGCCTTCGCTGAATGTCGCTATGAGGGTCAGCGTGACACGGCAACGATTGGTTCGGAACGCCTTAAGCCGAACGCGTCCGGTCAAGATGCAGTTAATGCCGGAGTTGAGGATGGCATCAATACCGCCTATGCCCAGACGGAACTGATGCGCAGCTGCATGGCCGCACGCGGCTACAAGCCAGTCTGAGGCGAATTAATCATGAAGGGGCAGTGATCACCGCCCCTTCACCTACTCCGACGGAACCGGGCAACTCAGATCGGTTTCGTCGCAGTTCAGGAATACATCCAACGCTGAGACGCGCTCCTGCGTCACCCCAGCCAGACAATTGCTGAGAGTCATCGGATAGGCGCTCCCTTCAAGTACCGCGGACGCTTCAAATGCACATTCCGCATCGAGAAAAGCGATCCAGGCGCGCTGAGCCTTTACAAGCGCTGCCTTGGTGTCCGGTAATATCCCCAGCCGTGCTGTGATCGCCTTGTAGGTCTTGTTGAGTTCTGCATCCGCAGCCTTATAATAGAGATCCGCGCATTCATTCAGCGTGGCCTGATCTTCGGCGTTCTCGCAGTCTGGCGCTGCCACCGCTGCACTCGCCATAAAAGTGCCAGCCGCTGCCAGTAGGATCCCGATACGCGCGTTATTTATTTGTTTTGTCATGGAAGTTTTCCTATCTGTTTGGTTATATTCGGTGCGGTCGGCCAACAGCCCCTTGTCATCGGTATTTGTATTCTGGCTCCCGCCCTTCGGTGATCAACGAGCAGAGAAGAACCGAAGTCGACCCCATGATATTTTGAAGGTCTCCGTCAAAGAAATCGCAGGCAAGTATATTGTCGGCACTCGTCTTGCGGGCCGAAAAGACATTGATGTTGACCTGGACGCTTCCCTCGACCAGCGGCAACCTCTCATCATCCATGCCGGGACTTTCAAGACGCGCCTCGCCGCCGTTTAGTGGAAGCTCGACCTCTTCACTCCCAAGATCAATCGTTCCGATTTCTGTCACTTTGCCTTTGCCAAGTCCGCTCTGTTGGCCGGAATAGGTTGCAAGGACGACCACGCCTTCGCCATCGGAGTGCAGTTGTACTGCGGCCATTTCGGACAGCTCCACCGAAATGACAAAGGTGTCGCTGTGCTGAGCATGGGCTGCCGTCGCGGCCGCCATCGACAACAGCAAAACTGAACGCCCAATTCGTCCGGTCACCCTGGCTTTAGATGGCCACCCCGCAATAGCCATCAGAATTGAATAGCCAGCTGAGCTGCAATACTGTTTTGCTGGCGGGCTGGACAGTTCGCCGCGATAGGCGAATGTCAGTGTCTTGCGGTCTCCCATTGCGACTTCAATGCCCGCCTCCAACAGCGCTGTATCCTCCGCAATCGGGGCACCCTCCACTGAGAAAGTTGACCCGCTGGAAAATGCCATTGATGCGTTTGGCGAGAGATCACCGAAGGCATGCTGCCAGCCGAGACCGGCCGTGAGTGTCGCTTCAGACTGTCCCATTCTGAAGTCCGACGCGTAGCGTAGCCCAAGCGTGGTGAAGGTCGTTTCAGTCGTCTCGTCGGATCCGTGCAATGCGGCTGCACCGCCTTTCTCGTCGAAATCATCAGAGGTATAGGACACGTAGCTGAGGCCTGCGTAGGGTTCGAACGAGCCAGCCGCAAAGTCCATTTCGCGGCCAACTTCGCCGAAGACCTGAATTCGTGTCTGCGTCATAGTCTGCCGTCAGGTCGTCAGAGCGGCTGCCGTAGGACGCGGTCCTCCAGCATCGATATTGTGGCGCGAGTAGATGAGGCCGGTGCGCACACCGACCGGACCCTCCTGCATGCCTGCATAGAGACCGAAGTGATAGTTATCGCTGGATGCCGAGGAACTCCGATCATCCGCGTCAAACCAAGATTGCGACGCACCGACAAAGGCGCCCAGCCGCCAAATATCTCCCACTGGCAGATCGTATCCACCGACGAACCCTCTGATGGAACTGTCCAAAGCAGCGGTATTGTCCGTGGCGTCAGTGTCACCGCGCGCTCCGAAATCTGGCCCCAGCCAACCGGTCTTTCGATGAGCGCGGAGGGCAGATAGCTGTCGTCTGCCTGCAATGACATGACCGGGACATCGGGCGCAGTCGCACCTCCGAACGCCGCGCGCATGCGCCCCACGGCAGTGGCCGAGAGTATTGGCTCTGTTCGATCATCGCCCCTGCGGTTGAGGCGTAAACCTCGCCAGAAAGGGAATTGAAGGTGGCTGGCGCCTCATCGGCGCTCATATTCACGACTTGCAAGTAAACCGGATCACTTGTGGCAGCACGATCAAGCGCGGCTGCGGCCGCTTTCTGATTCTTCGTATCTGCAGCATCGCCAAAGGCCACATCGCTGCGTGAGACATCGAGCGAAATATCTTGCGTCGCGTGATCCAGATCGAAACTCAGAAACGGGCGGTCAGAGAGGCCTGCTGTGGTGTATCGCCCGTCCACGCCGCCCGCAGCCGACAACAGGGTGTAGCGCGTGCCAAGTTCGATCGGGTTCGGGTCGTTCGTCAGCAGCGCGAGTGTGGCACCGTCAGCAATGCCTGCTTTCCCTGTGACATCAAGCTTGTCAGCCCCAGATCCAGACAGTTTGACCGCCAGAATGGAGCCGCTGGCCTGGTTCAAATCGCCGTCAACGGTCAATGTGCCGACCGTCCCCGACGGGTCAAGCGCCTCGCCGGGCGAGATTGAGCCTCCGGCCGCCACGTTCAGGTTGCCAGTCGTGCCGGTGCCTGTGAGTTGTCCGGAATTAGCGACCACCGTGTCCGAACTGACGCTGCCCATCACCGCCAAAGTCCCACCGGCGACAGTCGTTTGGCCTGAATAGGAATTCGAGCCCGATAAGATCAGAGTGCCAGAGCCTCGCTTCGTGAGATCGCCGGGGCCCGAATCGGGTTCGACCACTCGCTGACGTAGCCCTGTGTGTCGACGTCGAATACGCCGTCATAGCGAAATGCGCCCGGACCGCTGATCGCCTTTCCGAGGTCAAGCAGGCCTTGGCCGTAGAATCTCTTCCGGACCAATATCCTTTGTGGTTGTCAGGATCGTCTCTATCACCTGCCGCGCATCCATGTAGGGAAAGGCTTGCCGCAGAACTGCAGCCGACCCTGAGACATGTGGAGCAGCCATGGATGTGCCCGCATCATGTTCATATGTCCGAAGGGGAAAGGTCGAAAAGATCAGACTGTCATTCGATCCGTCGACTTCGCCGCCGGGTGCAGCAAGGCACCATTCCGCCGCCGCGCCACAGCGGTTGGAATAACTGGCAATCGTTCCGTCCCGCCCGACAGCCACGACGGCAATCAGCGAGCCTTTCAGATCTGAAAAATCGAGCGACGCGACGGAGGGATTAGTCGGGTCGACGGGCGTATAGTTGGCACCGTCGAGAAACTGTTCTTCGCTCTCGATCTCGACGAACCCGTAGAGCCCGGCTACGGTGTTTTCCGGTGTGATCAGAGGCAGCATTCCATTGCCGTCGGGGATCGACGAGGCGACCGGTTGATCGCCGAATTCGTTGCCCGCCGCGAAGATCATCACGACATTAGATGCAGCCAGTTGCCGTAGTTCTTCATAGACCGTACTCAGTTGATCAGGGCTCTCATAGAGCGGCTGGAAATCGAGTTGCTTGTAGCCGAGGTTGTCAATGGCGCTGTTGGGATTGCTTGGATCGGGAATCCGTCGTGGCAGCGCCGGGGGGCCGAAACTGCCGTTCATAACCCCCGCTCCATCGGCCGCAGCATCTCCCTCGGCAGCAGTTTCGGGATCAGGAAGGTTCGCTTCGTCGGGATCGTCGGTGACCGCTCTCAGCGGCAAAAGAATTGCATCGTAGGCCACCCCCTGCAGGCCCGTGCCATCCCGCGCGGCGCCGATGATGCCCGTGACATGGGTGCCGTGGCCAACGATTTCCCGGGTCTCCGCATCGATATCGCTTACGTCATCAGGCGGGAGGGCGGAGCCGAAATTTCGCAAATCATCAGAAATCCGCCCCGTGAATTCCGGATGCGTCACATCGAGACCGCTGTCCACAATAGCAACAATCACGCCTTCTCCGGTAAACCCCAGCCCGTTGGCCGTCAGCGCGCCAATCATGTCGAGACCCCAGTTGGCCTGATATTCGGCGTCGTTCCGGGGAGGTATCTGGGACATCTCCTGACTGAAAACCGGTGTCGCACCAACGACGGTTATCGCGACAAGGCTGTGCATGAGATGCGTTGCCGAGCGACCAGTCTCCAAACGAGGATCACGCGATGCTGAGGACATAGAAAACCATCCATTTCTGTGCTGACAGTTGACGCTAGATTGAGCAACCTGAGGTCTGGAATTTCAGCGACGCTATGATCACGCATCCTGGCATTCCCATTTGATATGGCCTTGCCGGTGGCGGCCCATTTGTCGTCGATCTCGACCGGCACGGCGCTGACGAGGCGCTCGAGTGAGTCCTCGTTCGGAAAGACCCTCACCTTGGCCGTGCGGCGTTTGAGCTCCTGCTGGACGGCCCGCTCCATGGGATTGGATGTGCGCGGCCGGCGGCGGTGACGGTCGGGCAAAGAGAAGACGGCGAGCCCCTCGGGCACGGCCTCTTCCAGCCATGCGGCGAGAGCCGGAGCGGTGTCGCGGTAGTCCGCGACCAGCTCGGCCAGGGCGGTTTCGGCCTTGGCCAGGGAACCGGCGGTCCATACGTCGCGCAGCTCGGCGCCGATGCGGTTGCGGATCGCGAGGTTCGGCGCGTGATGGACGGCGTTCCGGGCCAGGTGGAATTGGCAGCGTTGCCACGTCGCGCCGCCGAGGACGGCCCTGCGGGCGGCCCGAAGCCCGGCGTGGTCATCGGAGACGACATATTCGACCCCGCGCATTCCGCGGGCCTGGAGGCTCTCCAGAAAGACCCGCCAGTGGACCTCGGCTTCCGACAGGGCGACGGAGACGCCCAGGACCCGGCGGCGCTCGTCCGGCCCGACGCCGATGGCCGAGAGCACGGCCGCATCGCGCACGACCCCGCCCTGACGCACCTTTTCGTATCGGGCGTCGAGGATCAGGTAGGTGATCCGGCCAAGAGGCCGGGTCCGCCAGGCTTCAAGCTCCTCGTCGAGCAGCTTCGCCGCACGACTGACCTGCGACGAGGACAGGCTCTCGAGACCGAACTCGGTCATCACCCGCTCGGCGTCGCGCGTGGACACGCCTTTGACGTACATCTCGGCCACCGCCAGCATCACGGCGCGGACCGACCGACGACCGCGCTCCAGCGATTGCGGATAGAACGGTGTGCCGTCATGGCCGGCGGTCTTGGGGACATCGACGGCGACCGTGCCCGCCGGCGTGTCGATCCGCTTCGGCTTGTAGCCGTTCGCGTAGCCCCGGCGCTCGGCTGTCCGCTCGTAAAGGCCAGCGCCGAGGTACCGCTCGCGCTCGATCTGCATCGCCAGTTCGAAGGCCCGACCGAAGACCGTGGCGATGGTCCGCCATGATGGCCGCCATTGATGGGGTGGATGGCTCCCGCTCCCGGCATCGCAATGTGCCACATTGGGTGCTGTCACAGACCCATCGAGGGAGCCATCCATGGACGAGATTACCACCATCGGCGTCGATCTTGCCAAGAGCGTTTTCCAGATCCACGGCGTCCGGGAGGACGGTACGGTCGCGCTGCGCCGGAAGCTGCGGCGCGGCCAGGTTCTGGCCTTCTTCGAGGCCTGTCCGCCCTGCCTTGTCGGCTTGGAAGCCTGCGGTGGTGCGCACTTCTGGGCCCGCGAACTGATCGCCCTGGGCCACGACGTGCGGATCATGCCGGCTTGAAGTTACCCACAAGTCGTGTGGCGAATTGATTCACCCACCAGACCTGACCTTGCCTGCGCAGACACGACCATGATTCGTCATGTGGCGCCAAATGATTGAGGTGCGGGCGTGGGGCAGAGTTGGGTGGAAACGGAAACTGCGGGCTGTGATCTGGGAGATGGCCGGCTAAACCGGCGCCTCGGGACGATGCTCGAGGCTCTTGGGGAACGGCCGGGGAAATCGCTGCCCACGGCGTTTCAGGACTGGTCGAACACCAAGGCAGCCTACCGCTTCTTTTCCAACGGGAATGTCAGCGAAGACAAGATCCTGGAGGGCCATTTCGGCGCCTCTGCCCTGCGCATCGGGGCAACAGACGGTCCCATCCTGATCCTTCAGGATACCACGGAGTTCTCCTTCAAGCGCTCGGCTCCGGAGAAGGTCGGATTCACGAAGATGTCCACCGGACGCAAGCTGAAGGAAGGCCGCTACCAGAAGCATGCTGTCTGCGGCCTCCTGATGCATGCGAGCCTGGCGATCACGCCGGACGGCCTGCCGCTTGGCCTGACGGCGGCCAAGTTCTGGTCGCGCACCAGGTTCAAGGGAACCGCCGCGCTCAAGCGCCGGATCAATCCGACCCGGGTGCCGATCGACCAGAAGGAAAGCATGCGCTGGCTCGACAACCTGCGACTGTCCAGCGAGCTGGCAGGGGCGCCCGAACGCTGCGTGCATGTCGGCGACCGGGAAAGCGACATCTACGAGCTCTACTGCCTGGCCGAAGAACTCGGGACCGGCTTTCTCGTCCGGAGCTGCGTTGATCGCCTTGCGGAGGATGGCGGCACGACCATTGCCAAGGTGATGTCGGAGGTGCAGTCCAGCGGCACCCACGAGGTCCGGTTCCGCGATGCGCAGGGCAATGACCATTGCGCCGTGCTGTCGGTTCGGCATGCCACGATGACGGTCCGCCCGCCGATTGGAAAGCAGGGGAAATACCGGCATCAGGAGCTCCAGATCATCCATGCCGAGGAGCTCGACCCGCCGGAAGGCCGGGCGCCCGTCTTCTGGAAGCTGATCACGAACCTGCCGGTGGCGACCCACGCGGAGGCCGTGAACAAGCTCGAATGGTATGCCCTGCGGTGGAAGATCGAGACATTCTTCCGGACCCGGCTTTGTTGCGCAAAGGACGTGAAGCGCGGACCTCCCCTTTCCCCAGACGCACTTATGCCACGGGCTCTGTGACAGGTATGCCGAGCGCGGTGTAGCCGTTCAGGACGGCGGCGCGGATTGAAGTTCGGCGACCTGACGATCGAAGTCGCGTGCCATGAGGCTCTGCCCCAAGAGCTTCACGCAGTGCATCTTCGTCTCGGCGCGGCTTCGGCGGTGGTACCCGCTCCATTTTCGCCAGATAGCGCGGCCGAGGTATTTCGATGCTCGGAGGGCCTCGTTCCGGGCGATGGCGCCCGCGGTCGAAGGCTTCCACGGTTTGGCGTTCCTGCGCGGCGGTATGACCGCATGGGCGCCTCGGTCGGCGACGGCGTCGTGGCACTTGCGCGTGTCGTAGGCACCGTCCGCGGTGACCGAGCCGATTTCCACATCAGGCGGGATCTGGCTGAGCAGTTCGGGCAGCATGGGCGCGTCACCGACGGTGCTCCCGGTGATCTCGAGGGCTCGGATCTCCAGCGTCTGTTCGTCGACGCCGATGTGGATCTTGCGCCATAGGCGGCGTTTCGCGCCACCGTGTTTGCGGGCGTGCCACTCGCCTTCACCTTCGGCCTTGATGCCGGTGCTGTCGATCAGCAGGTTCAGCGGCCCCTGCGAGCCGCGGTAGGGAATGGTCACGGCCAAGGCCTTCTGGCGCCGGCTCAACGTGCTGAAATCCGGCACCGCCCAGTCGAGGCCGACCAGGCGCAGGAGGCTTTCAACGAAACCGGTCGTCTGCCGGAGCGCCATGCCGAAGAGGACCTTCATCGTCAGGCATGTCTGGATCGCGGCATCGCTATATTGCGGCTGACGGCCTCGCTTGCCGGTCGGCGGCGGCACCCAGACCATGTCCGGGTCGAACCAGATCGTCAGGGAGCCACGCTGCTTCAGCGCTTCGTTGTAGGCCGGCCAGTTCTTGGTCTTGTAGCTCGGCGGGATGGGTCTGCTCATGCAGACCGGCTACCACGCTGGATTCACGAGATGAATCCCTCACCCGGCCTTTGCGCAACAGAGCCCTTTCGGACCACAAAGGCGTCCTGTGGCACATTCCGGCATCGGCCGTGATCGGCTTCGCCCTCCTGCTGCTGCTCCTGCGCCTCTCGGGCAAGCGCACGGTGGCGCAGTTCAACATGTACGACATGATCCTGACCTTCACGGTCGGTTCCGTCCTGTCCTCCTTCATCGTCCTCGAGAGCGTGGAGATCCTCGACGCGGCGGCGGCGCTCGCCTCGATCATCGCCGTCGATTACGCGATCTCCTTCGCGGTTCTGCGCTCCGACGGCGTGCGCCGGCTGGTGAAGGCCGATCCGGCGCTTCTGGTCTTCGACGGGGAGATGCAGCGCGCGACCATGCGGCGCGAGCGGATCGTGGACGACGAGGTGCTGATGTTCATGCGCCAGCGCGGCATCGACCGGCTCGAGCACGTGAAGGCGATGGTACTTGAATCGACCGGCGAGATCTCGGTCTTCACCGATACCGACAGCGGTCACGACCTGTCGAGGACGCTGCGCGAGTCGGGCGTGCGGGTTCCGGGCTAGGAGCCGGATTCCTCCTCGCGGTGCTCGGAATGACGCTCGCCGAGGAAGTCCGAGAGCCCCCGCATGCCGTCGACATGGGAGGCGATCGTCCGCAGGGCGGCGAGCAGCGGCACGGCGACGACCATGCCCACGGCGGACCAGAGCCAGGCCCAGAAGGTCACCGCGAGGAACACCACCACGGTGTTCAGGCGCAGGTTCCGGCCGACGAAATAGGGGGTGACGATCTGGCCCTCGAGCGAGGTCAGGGCGAGGTAGACCGCACCCACCGCCGGCGCCCACCACATGCCGTCGAAGCTGACCAGCGCCACCGCGGAGGCGAGGACGATGCCGGCGACGGCGCCGAGATAGGGCACGTAGTTGAACAGGAAGGCGATGATGCCGAACACCGCCGGCGAGGGCAGGTCCATGAGCCACATGGCCAGCCCCACCGCCAGGCCCAGGCAGGCGTTGATGATGGTGATCGTCAGCAGGTAGCGGGAGAGCTTGCGCTCGATGTCGCGGGCGGCCTTCACCGCGCGGCGCTTGTCGCCGAAGGTCGGCATGATGTGCACGATCTTCTCGTGGAACATGTCCCCCGAGGCGAGGAGGAAGAACAGCAGGACGAGCGTGAAGACGAACTGCGCGAGGAAAGCCGGCACAACCGTGGCGAAGTCGAGAGCCGGACTTCCGCCGGACACCGCGACGCGCTCGACGTCCTGATCCGGCATGCGCATCGAGTTCAGCCGGTCGATGGCGTCGAACAGGCCGCTTACGGCGGCCGACATCTGGCTGAGCTGGTCGCGGACCTGCCGCGAGATCTCCGGCGCGCGCTCGACCCAGTCGGTCACCGGCAGCGACAGCGCGCCGACCAGGGCGAAGAGCCCGGCGAGCAGCAGCAGCACGATGACGAAGGAAGTCAGCGCCGAGGGGATGCCGCGGCGGTCGAAGACCCGCCGGACCGGGCTGAAGACCAGCGCCAGCAGGCAGGCGAGCACCACCGGCACGAAGAAGGACTTGGCGTAGCTCAGGGTGAAGACGGTGGCGTAGATGAACAGGCCGATCCCCGCCCAGCGGGGCATCGAGCGCATGCGGCGCAGCCAGGCCTCGTCCCGGGGCAGGACGTCTTCGGGGGGGTGCTCGTCGGCTCGGTCCGTCATCGCGTCTGGTCCATGCCCGTCAACGGGCCGCCTCGCCGATCAGGTCCCGCACGCCGTCCGCGAGGCGCCGGGCGAGCCCGCCCTCGACGGCCTCGGGATCGGCGAAGGCGTTCTCGGAGAGCAGGCTGTCGTCGTCCGATATCTCCGGCCGGGTGAAGGGCCTGAGGCTCCGGCCGGCGCCGCGCAGGGATTCGATGGCGCCGATCAGGCCCTCACCGGAGAGGGCCGCCCGCATCCTGTCCTCGTCCACCCCCAGATGCTCGGCCAGGAGCCCGACGCGCAGACCGGCGATGGTGGCCGCGACCGCGGCCGGATCGGGGCAGGACGCGGCCTCGATCGCCACGTCGCATTCGGTGTCGAAGCCCATCGAGCGGTTGTTGAGATTCGACGATCCGATCCTGAGGAGCCGGTCGTCGACGGCGAGGACCTTGGCGTGGACGTAGATCCCCGCGCCCCCCTCCGTGACCGGGTAATAGGCCCGGAACCGGCCGTGGGGATCGTTCGCCCAGAGGAAGCGCAGCAGCGTCTCGCGGGCGCCGTCCATCGCCTTCTGCCGGAGCCAGCCCTCGGAGGTCTCGGGCAGGATGACGACGATCTCGGGCCCGTCGGGCTCGGCGAGCCGGCGGGCGAGGGCGCGGGCGATGGTGGCGGAGGCGAGATACTGTGTCTCGACGTAGAAGCTCTCGCGGGCCTCGTCGACAGCGCGGAGATAGAGAGCCTCGATCTCGCGGATCTCGGGGTAGTCGTCGAGCGCGGGATAGGTCCGCGCGACGGCGACGGGGATGTCGGAGAGGGTGGGCTCGAGACCGGGCCAGGCGCCCTCCGCGCCCCGCTCCGGGGGGGCGAGGGTCTCGCCGGTGGCGCGCAGCCAGCGCTCCCGCGCCAGGTCCCCGAGCGCGGCGGCGATCGGGCCGGAGACGGCGGTGGTGACGTCGTGCCAGGGTTTCGACGTCTCCTCCTCGCCGGGCATGTGCCGGTGGGGCTGGTCGTCGAGATGCTCGCGCGTGTCCCAGCGCCCGGCGGTGACGTCGATGCCGCCGCAGAAGGCCACGCGGTCGTCGATGACGATGATCTTGGAATGGTGCGCGGCGCCGGCCGGGTGCTCGGTGTCGAACTTGAAGTGGAAGTTGCCGGCCGCCCGGATCGGGCGCAGCGCCATCGGCACCATGCCCCTGCCGAGCGCCTGGAGCGTGCCGAGATCCCATTTCAGCATGAAGAGATCGACGCCCTCGCGGTTCTCGGCCATCCATTTCATGAACGGGCCGAGCGCGTTCGGCCCCTCCATCGTGGCGCCCCCGGGCTCGAACTCGATGCGGGTGTCGAAGTCCCAGCCGACCATCAGTATTTCCTCGCGCGCGTCCAGCATGGCGCGCTTCAGGGCGCGGAAGTAATCCGCGCCGTCGACGATCACCCGGAGCCTGTCGGCGCGCTCGATGCGCCAGCAGGTCTCGCCGGGGACGAGCAGCGGTCGGTCCGTCATCGTTCCTCGCATCGGCGGGCGGGCGCTGCCTGCGCCCCGGTTTCAATGGCTCTTCCTCCGAAAGTTGGCGCCGTGTCGCGGCGGGGCAATGCGCCACGGCCCGGAATCGGCGGCGAATCGGGCGCGCAGCGGCGCCGCATCACGCGGCGGACCGGTCCGCCGGCGGGCGGGCGGCGTTCAGCGCCGCCAGGAGGGTCTCGCGGGAGGCGGGCTTGGTGACCACGTCGTCCATCCCCGATGCGAGGCAGGCGATACGGTCCTCCTCGAAGGCATGGGCGGTCAGGCCGACGATCGGGGTCCGGCCCTCCCCGGCGCGGGCCTCGCGCGCGCGGATCGCGGCGGTGGCCGCGAGCCCGTCCATCTTCGGCATCGAGACGTCCATCAGGATGTGGGAGAAGCCCGGCGCGGCGGAGAGGTCGCAGGCCTCCTCGCCGTTTGCGGCCTCGACGAACTCGATCTCCTCGCCGCGCAGGAGGCGCCTGACGACGAGGCGGTTCGTGGCGCTGTCGTCGACGAGGAGGACGCGGCGGGCGATCCCGCCCGGACGAGGCCCGGTCTCCGGCCGTGCTGCGGCCTCCGGCGGACCGGAGACGGCGGCGGCGAGCCAGGCGGCGAGCCTGGCGCGGCGCACCGGGCGGAGGATGCGCGTCTCGCCTTCGCCGGCGGCGGTGCCGGCGAAGGCCGCCGGGGGCACGATGCGCAGCACCGGGAGCGGCGCGAGGTCGAGCGCGGGGGCGGGCCCATCCTCGTAGACGACCACGCCCGCCACGCCTTCCGGGTCGATCTCGCCGGGGGACGCGCAGGGCACCGGCTTGGCGCCGCAGCCGCGGATCAGATCGCAGACGATCTCCCGGTCCATCGGGTTCTCCGCCAGGACCGCGAACCGGCCGACGGCCCCCGGCGCGGGGGCCTCGGGCGCCTCGGGCACCCAGTGCTCCACCGGCAGCGAGAAGGTGAAGACGGATCCCGCGCCGGGACGGCTCTCCGCCCGGATGTCGCCGCCCATCTGCCGCGCCAGCGCCCGGCCGATCGCCAGCCCGAGACCGGTGCCGCCGAGCTGGTCGGAGATCGTGGACTGGGACTGGAAGAACGCCTCGAAGACGCTGTCGATCTGGGCGCCGTCGATGCCGATGCCGGTATCGGAAACGCGGATCTCCAGTTCCTCCCCGCCCGCCGTCTCGGCCACGTCGATCAGGACGCGGCCCTCGTCGGTGAATTTGATGGCGTTGCCGACGAGATTGGTGGCGATCTGCCGGATGCGGTTCTCGTCCCCGACGAGGTGGCTGGAGACGCCGTCGGGGAGACGCAGGTGCAGGCGCAGGCCCTTGGCCTCGGCCAGCGGAGCGGCGAGGGCGGCGACGTCCTCGAGAAGCGCGCGGAGGTCGAAGCGGTCCCGCGCGAAGTCCTGGGGCGACTGCTCGAGCTTCGAGATGTCGAGGATGTCGTTGATGATGGCGAGAAGGGCGCGGCCGGAGGACTGGATCACCGAGACGCATTCGCGCTGCTCGTCGGGGAGCCGCATCGCGGCGAGCGACTCGGCCATGCCGAGCACGCCGTTGATGGGGGTGCGGATCTCGTGGCTCATCATCGCGAGGAAGCGCGACTTGCCGCGCGCCGCCTCCTCGGCCAGATCGCGGGCGCGGGTCAGCTCCGCATTGGCGCGGCGGGCCTCCTCGTTCGCCGCGCGCAATTCGTCCGCCAGCCGGCGCAGGCGCTCCGCCTCGGCGAGCTGGCGCCGCATCGCGAACCGGTCGAAGGCGATGGCGGCCGCGCCGCCGAGGGCGATGACGAGGACGGCGAGGGCGATCGTGGGGGTGAGCCAGGCGGCGCTGCCGGCCCTCTCCGCCTCGGAGACGAAGGGCAGGAGGGTGAGCCCGGTCATGCCGGTGAAGTGCAGCCAGACGACCGAGAGCGAGAAGAACCCCGCCCCGCCGAGAACGCTCGCCAGCCCCCGCCACCCGACGAAGGCCCGGTTCGCGGCGTGGGACGCCGCGAGGCCGCCGAGGATCGACAGGGCGATGAAGTCCGGCCGCCAGACGAGCAGGGCGCTCTCCCGGAACGCCTGGATCCCGGTATAGTGCATGCCGCCGAGGGCCAGGGTCAGGGCGAGGGCGGCGGCGGGCGAAGCGGTGCGGGACCGCTTCGCCCGGATCAGCGCCGCGGCGGCGAGACCGTAAAGCGCCACGGCGAGCAGGAGCGAGGCGACCGTCCAGAAGACCGAGATCGGCAGGTCGAGACCCTCGACATAGCCGAGCATCGCGAGGAAATGGGTCGCCCAGACCGAGCAGGAGGCGCAGAACACGGAGAGGACGAGCAGCAGACGGCGGCGACCCGTCCAGGGCGATGCCGAGATCTCGGCGCCAGAGCGCGAAGGTGACCGTCGAGCCCACCGCGCAGAGGAAGACCGCGGCGCCGAGCGTCCGGGCATCGTGCTCGAACGCGAGGCAGGCGTAGATCTCGTAGACGCTCGGCATGGGTTCTTCTCCTCGGACCGGAGCTAGCCGACCCCGGTTGCCAAAGTCTGAAGGCGGAATCCGGCGGCCCCGGCGCGCAATGTCGCGGCGGCCCGCCCCGACGGCGCGAATTGATCGCGGCGGAGGTTCGTGGTTTCGTCTCTGTCGGGACGACAGCGGATGCGTGCCCGCAGGGAGGAGCAAGCAGATGAGACTATCGGGATACCTGATCGCGCTCGGCCTCGCGGCCGCGCCGATCGCGGCGACGGCGCAGGACTTTGCGCCGGAGACGCCGGAATGCATCGCCGGGGCCAATCCGGGCGGCGGCTGGGACTTCGTCTGCCGCCAGACCGCGCGGATCATGTCCGATCTCGGCATCTTTGACGGCACGATGCAGGTCACCAACATGTCGGGCGGCGGCGGCGGCGTGGCCTATGCCAACCTGGTCAACGAGCGGGAGGGCGACGACAGCACGATCATGGCCAGTTCCTCGGCGATCACCACCCGCCTGGCCCAGGGCGCCTTCCCCGGCAACACGATGGAGGACGTGACCTGGCTCGGCACGATCGGCACCGAATACGGGGTGATCGCCGTCGATGCGGACTCCGAGCTCCAGGATTTGCCGGCGCTGATGGACAGGGTGAAGGAGGATCCGCGCTCGGTGTCCTTCGGCGGCGGCTCGGCGACAGGGGGCTACGACCACCTGAAGGTGCTGAACGCGGCGCGGAAGGCCGGGGTCGAGGACGTGCGGCAGGTCAAGTACATCGCCTTTGCCGGCGGCGGGGAGGCGATCACCCAGGTCCTGTCGGGCTCGCTCGACGCCTTCACCGGGGACCTCTCCGAGGTGCGCGGCTTCCTCGAATTGGGCGACGTGAAGGTGCTGGCGATCCTCGCGCCGGAGCGCCTGCCGGAGCCCTTCGGCGACCTGCCCACCGCGAAGGAGCAGGGGATCGACGTGGTGGGCGCCAACTGGCGCGGGCTCATGGGCCCGCCGGGAATGTCCGAGGAGGCGGTCGGGTTCTGGACCGGCGCCATCGAGGAGATGGACGGCTCGGAGGAATGGCAGAAGACCCGCTCGGAGGCGGGGCTGGTGCCGCTCGACATGACGGGCGAGGAGTTCCGGTCCTTCGTCAGCGACCAGATCGACGAGATCGAGGCACTCTCCCGCGAGATCGGCCTGATCCAGTAGGAATCGCGACCCGGTCCGGTCGAAAGGCCCGTCCCCGCCGGGGCGGGCCTTTCGCGTCGCGCCGGAATCAGTCGCCGGTGGCGTCGGTCTCCTCGGCCATGCGGCTGCGGAGGAGGCGGCCGACGAAGATCGGCAGCAGGAAGCCCACGATCGCGATGGTCCAGAGGATGATGGCGAGGGGCGAGGCGACGAGCGCCGTCCAGTCGCCGTCCGACAGGGTCATGGCGCGGCGCAGGTTCACCTCCATCTCGTTGCCGAGCAGGATGCCGAGGATGACCGGCACCAGCGGCACGTCGAGCTTCCGCAGGAGCCAGCCGATCACGCCGAAGCCGGTCATCAGCATCAGGTCGAAGGTGGAGCCGGAGATGCCATAGATGCCGACGAAGGAGATCATCGCCACGATCGGCATGAGGATCCGTGGCGGCACCAGGAGCGCGCGGGTGAACAGGCCGACGAGCGGGATGTTGAGGAGCAGGAGCACGATGTTGCCGATGAAGAGCGCGGCGATCAGGCCCCAGACGATGTCCGGCGATTGCTGGAACAGCAGCGGCCCGGGGGTTATGTTGAGCGACAGCAGCACGGCGAGCAGCACTGCGGTGGTGCCCGATCCCGGCACGCCGAGCGCCAGCATCGGCACGAGCGCGCCGCCGGCGGCGGCGTTGTTGCCGGCCTCGGGCGCGGCGACACCCCGCGGGTCGCCGGTGCCGAAGGTGCCGTCCTTGTCCACGAGCTTCTTCTCCAGCGAGTAGGACAGGAAGGAGCCGAGCGACGCCCCCGCCCCCGGCAGCACGCCCGAGACGAAGCCGATCACGGTGGTGCGCGCCATCGTCGGGGCGCAGTATTTCAGCATCGACCAGCCGGGATAGATGCGCCCGATCTCCATCTGCTTGTGGCTCTCGCCGGTCTCGGAGCGGTGTTCGAGGAAGACGAAGACCTCCGACAGCGCGAAGAGCCCGACGATGGCGACGAGGAAGTCGATCCCGTCGTAGAGATGCACCTCGTTGAAGGTGAAGCGCGGCACCCCGGTCTGGGTGTCGACGCCGACCATGGCGATGCCGAGCCCGAAGGCCGCCGCCCAGGCCGCCTTGGCCTGGTTCTTCGAGGCGATGCCGCCGAGCGTGGCGAAGGCGAGGGTGTAGAGCGCGAAATATTCCGCCGGCCCGAAGAGGAGCGCGATCTTGACGAGGAGCGGCGCCAGGAAGACGAGACCCCAGGTGGCGAAGAAGGCGCCGACGAAGGAGGCGACGCCGGAGAGCGCCAGCGCCTCGCCGGCGCGGCCCTGCTGTGCCATCGGGTAGCCGTCGAGGCAGGTCATCATAGCCGGCTCGTCGCCGGGGATGTTGAGCAGGATCGAGGAGATCCGCCCCCCGTACATGGCGCCGTAATAGACCGAGGTGAGCAGGATCAGCGACGGCGTCGCGCCGAGGCCGAGGGAGAAGGCCACCGGGATCAGGATCGCCACGCCGTTCGCGGGCCCGAGCCCCGGCAGGGCGCCCATGATCGTGCCGAGCAGGCAGCCGAGGAGCGCGAGGAAGAGATTCTGGAACGACAGGGCGACCGCGAAGCCGTCCCAGAGAGATGCGAGCGGGTCCATGTCTCCTCCTTCAGAAGCCGAGCGGGCCGGTGGCGAGCGACAGGCCCAGGATGGTGCGGAAGATGACGAAGAGGCCCACCGAGGTGGCGACGCCCACGACCACCGCCTGCAGCAGCGGCGTGCCGAGCCGCCAGGTGAGGTAGAAGGACGCCACCGCCGTGGCGATGACGAAGCCGACCTCGGGCAGGGCGAGGGCATAGGCGAGGAAGACCAGCGCCGCCGCCGCGATCTCGAAGAGCCGCCCGGCCCCCGGCCAGAGCGGCTCGGGGTCGGGGCGGAGGAGGAAGTAGAGCCCGCAGATCGCCATGATGGCGGCGATGCCGTAGGGAAAGCTCGACGGCCCGATCACGTCCATCGCGAAGCTTTCGGGGATAATCGAGGCCGCCCAGGCGTAGAACAGGGCGAGCGCGAGGGAGACGGCACCGAAGACGCGGTCGGACACGGTCAGTCTCCTTCGTCGGGACGGGGCGCGGAGGCGGCGGGCGCCGGGCGACCCGGCGCGGGCGGCGTGCTTGGCGACATGGATCTCCTCCCGGCGTCGGCCGCAGCGTCCGCGGATACTGCGCCCGGTTTCGAAACCGTGCAATAAGTTCAGGCTGAACAAACTTTCGGCGTGCCTTTCTGGTGCTTGCCGAGGGAGATTTCGGCGATCGCCGCGGCCAGGACTGCGGCGATCGCGGCGTGCAAGAAGGCCAGAAGAGCTCTCAGGTGGGCGAGGATCTTGCGGATGTTGTGGCCGCAGCCGCACAGGACGGCGAAGATCGCGTCGCCGAACGTGCCCTTCAGCGGGCAGCGTGACAGGCGGCCGTCGGTTTTCATGTGGCCGATTTCCGGCTCGATGGCGCTGCGCCGTCGCAACAGCTGTCTCAGCGCCGGGGTCAGGCCGCGGCGCGTGCCGCTGATCAGGACCTGCGTGCGCGCCACGCCGTGGCCGCGGTATCCGCGATCCACGACCGCCAGCGCAGGCGTCTGGCCGGTCAGGATGGCGACCTGCTCAAGCGCTTCCGGCAAGGTGTGGCCGTCATAGGGATTGCCCGGCAACGCACGCATGCCCACGACGAACCCCTCGTCGATGGTCGTGGCGAGGCTGACCTTCGTGCCGAACTCGTAGCGATTGCGGGCCTTGCCCTTGGAGATGCAGTCGACCTCCGGCTCGTGCAGCGCGTAGATCTTGCCGCGGCTCCTGGGGCCCTGGTGCAGCAGGCGGCCCACCAGCACCAGCATGTCCAGAACGCGCTCGCGCAGCGGACCCGCAGGGATCGCATCCAGCTGGCGGCGGAGGTCGCGCAGCACGCGGCCGGTGTAGCCCTTCAGCTTTTTCAGGGTCTTGCGCATGCGCTTGAACTGTCGGGCATGGGCGTATCGGCCGGCCTGCATGGCCAGGCGCGGCGCCAGCCGGTTGTAGTTCTGCCGCAGCGTGACCCCGGCTTCACTTGCAAGGGCGACAAGCTGATTGCGGGCCTTGTCATAGAGGCGCGCGTCGGTCGGGTGCGCGATGTTTTTCTCCATGACCGTGGTGTCGACGGCGACGCGCGACAGGCTGTCGTCATCGATCGTGCCCGATGCCCGCCCGGCCTCGATGGTCTTCGTGAGCAGCCACTCGGCCCCTTCCTCACCGATCCGCTGCCGCCAGCGGGTCAGGCAGGACGGGTCGATCGGTGGGCGGTGCTGGAGTGAGGCGGGGAACAGATCGGTCCGGTGGACCGATCTGCCGCCGAACGTCTCACCGGTGAAATGCTGATAGTAGGGGTTCTCGACCCAGCGCGCGACGACTGCCTCGTCCGACAGCCGGTAGGCGTGCTGGAGATACAGCAGCCCCGCCACCAGCCGCGGCGAGGTCGCGGGCCGCCCCCGATGCGATGGGAAGAACCCGGCCCATTCCCGTTCGAAGAACTCCCAGTCGATCAGCGCCGCCAGCGTCGCCAGCTCGTGACGCATGTCGATCATGTCGGTGAGGCGGGGGCGCAGGAGATCGTCCTGCTCTTCCTGGCGGGGATGGGGCTTCATCGGGGCTCCGGAATTCGCAAGGTTTCGAAGGCCAGAATACGAAACCCTGCAAATCGGCGCCAGCGTTTCAGCATGATCTGCGCGGTAAATCAGCAGGTTGGGAGTTATTCAGGGTGAACCAATAAGCCATGTGTTGCGGCGGACCTTCCCCGCAGGGCGGGGGATTCCCGGCGGCGGTTTGCGCTCGGCCGGGCCGCGGTGGAGACAGGACCGGCGGGCCGGGAGGCGGCACCGGCTTCCGCAATCGGGGCGCGCACGATACTCTCCTTGTGCTCGGAGGGGAGGTGGCGGTAATCCTGCCGGGACTTCGGCAGCGCAGCAATCCCGGACCGCGCCCGGCATCGCGCGGATTGACCGGTGCCACAGGCGACGTGTTCGACGGAAAGTTCAGGATCGGCGATTCATCCCGCGCAAACCGAGGCAGGCGAGCATGCAGGCCATCCCGTCGCCTCCCGGATACCTGGGAGCCCGGCGCAGCACAGGTCGAGACAGGGAGGCTGACGAGGCGATGAGCAGCCTGAGCGACATTCTTTCCGACGGCCGCCTCGAGGCCCTCGCGACCCGGGGCTATCACGTCGCCCTCCGGGTGGGATTCGCGTTCCCGAAATTCGAGCGCAACACCTTCCCGCGGGCGTGGGTGCGTCAATACACCCAGCGCGGCTACATGCTCGACGATCCGATCACCCGCTGGGTCTACGCCGAATCGGGGGTGATCCGCTGGAGCGCGCTGCCGGGCCCGGACCCGCGCAACGTGCTCGCCGCCGCGCGGCAGCACGAGCTCGCCTTCGGCGCGGCGGTCAGCGTGAACCCGGAAAGCAAGGCCGGCATCCGCTCCTACGGCAGTTTCGCGCGGTGGGACCGGGAATTCGCCGATGCGGAGCTGGAGGAACTCGACGAGCTGATGCGCGCGCTGCATTCGAGCACGTTCCTCACCTGCGAGTTGACCGCGGCGGAGATCGAGACCCTGCAGCTGCTGGCCTCCGGGCTGATCATGAAGGAGATCGCCTACAAGCTGGGGATCAGCGAAAGCGCCGTGAAACAGCGTCTGGCGAGCGCCAAGTCCAAGATGTCGGCGCGCACGACCACGCAGGCGGTCATGCAGGCGACGCAGCTCGGCTGGTTGGGCTGAAACACCTCGCGAATCCAAAAAGTTGATTGAGCTTTTCACGACGTGATCCGGTGGTTGTATCTCTAGGTGTCTTCACGCGAAACCCCGAGAGGCAACAGAGACATATGACGAGCGACATCACCGGCACCACATTCGAGTTCTGCGACCTGCATCTGCACGGGGCGGCGTTTTTTGAGTTCCTGGCGCTCCGGAAACGCTTCTTCGTCGATACGCTGGCCTGGAACATTCCCCATGACGACCGTGTGGAGATGGACCAGTACGACAATCCGACCGCATCCTATTCGGTCGCCATGCTGGGGGGCCGCGTGGTCGGAGGAGCGCGCATCATGCGTTTCGCGGACAGGTGGGGGCCGCATGGCTGCATGCTGCGCGACGCCGCCGAGGGCAAGCTGGCGGACATCCCGGGATCGACCCTGCCGCCGGACCGGACATTCGAGCAGGCGTCGGAATGCACGCGGCTGGTGGTCTGCGATTCGCTACCGGCCGGGCCGCTCCGGGAACGGGCGCTCCGGGTCATCGTCGGGGGCCTCGTCGATCTGGCGCGGCGGCAGGGATCGTGCGAACTCGTGACGCTGACGGTTCCGTCCTTCGTGCGCACGCTGCGGCGGCTCGGCTACGATGCCAGCCAGATCGGCCAGAAATACCACAATTCGCAGGACGGGCGACGCTACGCCGTGCTCGGCATGCCGGCCAGCCGGGCGGCGAAAGGTCAACGCGCGGCGGTCGGATAGGTGGCCCGGGCGATGAAAGGGTAGGCGGCGATGCGAATCGTCGCGCCGGAGCGCAGGATCCGGTTTCCGGCCGTTACATCGCGGCGACGATCATGATACATCTAGACCGGGAGATGCTCGAGTGCTTGAAATCGCGAGGCGAACGCAGCTGCGGTACTACGGTTGGGATGACACCGTGCTTCTCAGCCCGGCGGCGAACTGGAACCGACCGGTTCGCCACGGATCCTTTCCCTTCTCCTGAACGAGCGGGGTCGGGAGAGCGCGCCTCTTCGCGGAGGCGTGCCGCGCCGTAGGGGGTGCTTCGCGGCGGCCGGAACCAGATGATGCGAGGACGATTTCGGCCAGCGGGACGGAAGGGGAATTTCGCCGATGGATCCAGTCGACGAGCTGCGGGACGGCCTCATCCAGCTGAAGAGCCAGGCCCCGACGGGTTTCGCGGCGGCCTTTCACGTGGATTTCGTGACCCCGCGCTACCTGTTCCAGACCTACGACGAGGCGTGGATGAACTACTATTCCTCCGCCGGCCTCGTCCTGAAGGATCCGGCGGTCCGCTGGGGCTTCGACAATGACGGGATCGCCACCTGGCCGCAACTCGTCGCGCTCGACAGCGAGGGCGTCTTCGACAGGGCGGCGGAGCACGGGCTGAATCACTGGGCGGTCGTGGCGACGTCGCGCCGCGAATCGAAGAGCATCGGAGCCTTCTCGCGGGAGGACACGTCCTTCTCTCACGGCGAGAAACGGGAGATCCTCGTCACGCTGGAGCGGTTGCACGACCTCACGCATCGGGGCCTCGAGATCGACCCCGAATTCGACCGGATGCTGACGGCGCTCTCGGTGAATCTGACGCACCGCGATGCCGTGGATTGAGGGCCTGGCGGCCGCCCGGCGCGGATAAGGCCGGGCGGCGGATCAGGCGGCGACGCGGCCCGCGGACCGGTAGCTGCGCGGCTGGATCTCGTGGAAGGCCACCATGCGGATCGCGGGCCCGCGCGCGGACCAGGCGGTGAAGTACTCCGCCCGGGTCGACCGCGGCGTCACGGTGCCGCGGACCCTGTAGCGCCACAGGACCGGGATGCGCGACCCGTCCGGGCTCTGCTCCCCGGTCTCCAGGATCGAGGGCTCGAGGCTGTAGACGCCGTGCTCCCGCAGCTTGGCGACATGGCGCGAGAAGGCGGCGTCGAGCTGGGCATAGGACTGCAAAACGCAGAGATTGTCCTCGAAATAGAGCGCCAGCGGGACCTCGTACCACGACAGGAGCCGCTCATGCGTGCCCTCGATCAGGCTTTCCGCATGGAGCGACAGAAGCGATCGGAAGGCGGCGGTCCGGTTATGCATGTATCCAATCCTTACGTGCATCAAAATTCCCTTCAGCCGGGGACTACAACTTTTGGGCGCATGGATCAGGGGGGCGCATGGCTCAATGACGCAGCGTAATGACGGGTTCCGGAGGGGCTGGCCGAGAAGGGGCCGGCCGCGCTCGCGCGCCGATTCGCCGGGGCGGGCCGCCCGCGACGACCGGCCCCTCGCCGCGCGCGCCCTCGTCAGGTTGTCGTGGCGTCAATCCCCTCCGCGCGCCCTGTCTGCGGGTGGGATCGCGGGGCGCCGGGGCGAAGCGTCTGGCGCGGAGGCACAGCACGGCCCGGGCGGTGGCGGTCACGACCCCCCCGTGGCCCTCCCGTGCTGCCGCCGGCCTCATTCCGTTTGTGGCGGAGGGACCTCCTGGAACATCCAGGTCTCCGTCAGGCGCCTGCCGTAGCCCTCCACATGCGCCATGAGCTCGATCACGGTGTCCGCCTCGGGCTCGACGTCGAAGGCCAGCCGCCAGATCGGGGCGGCCTCCACCTTGAAGAGCACCGGCTGGACGACCTTCCCGCCCGAGACGGTGATGCGTGGCACGACCTCGGCATCGGGGCCCATGCCGGCGAGAAGGCCGCCGGCGAAATCGACGACGTATTTGCGCGCGTCGCCCTCGTAGGGGACGCCGGAGGTCCCGCCCCGCCCGGTGCGGGTCTCGGTGACGTAGGCGAGGGCCTGACCCGGATCGGGCGGCAGCATGCCCCAGCGGAGCCGGTACTGGTAGTCCCGGCTCTCACCCGCCTTCACCGAGCCGTCGGGCTGCCAGTAGGCGACGATGTTGTCGTTGGCCTCGATGTCGGTCGGAAGCTCCACGAGCTGCACCGTGCCGGGCCCCCAGTCGCCCACCAGCTCGACCTGCACCGACGGGCGGTCCTGGTAATGCGCGCCGGCATCCTGATAGCTCTCGAAGCGCCGGTCGCGCTGGTAGAGGCCGAAGCTCCGCGCGGTGGGTTCGGTGAAGATGGATTTCGACAGGCTCGGCGGATTGGCGAGCGCCCGCCAGAGAACGTCGCCGTCGGCCCGCCGGATCATCAGGCCCTCGCTGTCATGGACCTGCGGGCGGTAATCGTCGAAGTCCGCGCGGTTCGATTCGGAGAACAGGAACATGGAGGTGAGCGGCGCCACGCCCAGATTCTCGATGTCCTCGCGGAAATAGAGCCGCGCGGTCACGCCCATCACCGTCTCCTGCCCCGGAGTGACCACGAAGCGGTAGGCACCGGCGACGCTGGGGCTGTCGAGAAGCGCGAAGAAGGTGAGCGTGCGCGCGCCGGGGGCGGGCCGGACGAGGTAGAACTCGGTGAAGGTCGGGAATTCCTCGGGGCGCTCGCTGGCGGTGTCGATGGCGAGGCCGCGGGCGCTGAGCCCGTAGGCGCTGCCGCGCCCGAGCGCGCGGAAATAGCTCGCCCCCTGGAAGGCCAGGAGCTCGTCGTAGACGTCGGCGCGGTTCAGCGGATAGTGGATGCGGAACCCCGCGACGCCCGGCAGGTCGGCATGGTCCGGCAGGACGCCGGCGGCCTCGTGGCGGTAGTCGAAATCGTCGGTGGTGAACTCGAATTCCTGGGCCGTGCCGTCCTCGACCTCGTAGAGCGGCACCGCGGCGGGGAAGAGCCAGCCGAGATGGAAGGCGTGGAGGCGGAAGTTGAGCCCCGGCGCGTTCCAGCGGGCGGCATCCGGATTGAAGGCGATCTGGCGGTAGAGGTCGTATGTCAGGTCCTCGGGCAGGCCCTCGGCCGGTTCCGGCTCCGAATAGGGCTCGCCGGCGAGGCGCTCGGCCCGGGACGCGAGGCGGTCGAAGTCGAAGGCTCCGCCGCCATCGCCGCCCTCGGCCTGCGAGCCGGTCTCCTCCTCCTGGGCGGCCGCCCCTCGCGGCAGGGCGCCGGCGGTCAGGATCGCCGTGGTGGCCATCAGAAAGCTCCGGCGCCCGAGCACTGCATGTCTGGTCATGGTCGTTCTTGTCCCCTGTTCCCGCGCCCTTTTAGCAAGCCGGAGCCCGGCGCGCCCGCAGAAAATCGCGCCCATTTCCGACGCGGCGGAAACAATCAGGAGAGCAGCCGGCGCAGGACCGCGTTCAGGAGCGGGCGGCTCTGCCGCGTGAGGCAGAGCACGCCGCCCCGCATCCGCAGGAGGCCGAGCTCCTCCAGCTCCGCGACGGCCGGGCCGGGCAGGTCGAACTCGCCGACCGGCACGCCGTTCTCGATGCGCAGGCCCATGAGCAGCCGCTCCTCCATCGCCTCGCGGGGGGAGAGGCGCGTCCGGCTGTCCGGGGCCGAGCCGGCGAGGACCTTGGAGAGCCAGAGGAGCGGCGCCTCGACGGCCTCGGTCGCGATCCGGCGGCCCCCGAGCGTCAGGCGGCCGTGGGCGCCGGGGCCGATGCCGACATAGTCGCCGCCGCTCCAGTAGAGGAGGTTGTGGCGCGATTCGGCGCCGGGGCGGGCGTGGTTCGAGACCTCGTAGGCGGGCAGGCCGGCTTCCTCCGTCATCTCCTGGGTGAGCTCGTAGAGATCGGCGGCGAGATCCTCCCCCGGCAGGCCGTGCAGCGCGCCGGCCGCCGCGCGCCGGCCGAAGGCGGTGCCGGGCTCGACGGTGAGCTGGTAGAGGGACATGTGGTCGGCGCCCCAGCCCAGGGCCTGGTCCAGTTCGCGCTCCCACGCCGCGAGGGACTGGTCCTGGCGGGCGTAGATCAGGTCGAAGCTCACCCGGTCGAAGGTGGCGCGGGCGATGTCGTAGGCCGCCCTCGCCTCGGCGGCGGAGTGGAGGCGGCCGAGGCGGGCGAGATCGCCGTCGGAGAGCGCCTGGACGCCGAGGGAGATCCGATCGACGCCGGCGGCGCGGTAGGCGCGGAACCGGTCGGCCTCGACCGAGGTCGGGTTCGCCTCGAGCGTGATCTCGACATCGTTCGCCAAGGGCCAGCGGGCGCGTGCGCCGTCGATGACGGCGGCGACGGTCTCGGACTCCATGAGGCTCGGGGTGCCGCCGCCGAAGAAGATCGAGCCGACGATCGCGTCCGGTATCAGGTCGGCGTGGCGGTCGAGCTCGGCGGCATAGGCGCGGCGCCAGGCGGCGTGGTCCACCTGCGCGACGACATGGGAGTTGAAGTCGCAATAGGGGCATTTCGCTTGGCAGAACGGCCAGTGAACGTAGAGGCCGAGCCTATTCAAAGCAGGCGGAGACGAACTTCGCCAGCGCGTCGGCGCGGTGGGAGAGGCGGTTCTTCTCCCAGCGGTCCATCTCGCCGAAGGTCTGGTCGTGGCCGTCGGGCCGGAAGATCGGATCGTAGCCGTGGCCCCGGTCGCCCCGCATGGGCCAGACGATGCGGCCCTCGATCCGGCCCTCGAAGACATCGCGGCTTCCGTCGGGCAGGGCGAGGACGAGGGTGCAGCGGAAGCGCGCGCGCCAGGGCTCCGGCGCGCCCGACGCCAGCAGCGTGTCATGGGCGCGGGTCATGGCGAGGGCGAAGTCGCGGCCCGCTTGCGTCTCCGCCCAGTCGGCGGTGTGGACGCCGGGCCGGCCGCCGAGGGCGTCGATCTCCAGCCCCGAATCGTCGGCGAGCGACGGCAGACCGGTCCGCGCCAGCGCCGCCTCGGCCTTGATCGTGGCGTTTTCGGCGAAGGTGGTGCCGGTCTCCTCCGGCTCCGGGAGCCCGAAATCGGCGTTCGATCTCAGCGCGACGCCGTGGGGATCGAGCAACGCGGCGATCTCCTCGAGCTTGCCGCGGTTGTGGGTGGCGACGAGCAGTTCGCGGCCGGGGAGCCGGGAGGTCACGTCAGCGCCTGCCTCTGGGCCTCCGCGAGCTCGAAGACGCCCTTTTCGGCGAGGTCGAGAAGGCCCGACATCTGGTCGCGGCTGAAGGTCGAGGATTCGCCCGACATCTGCACCTCGATGAGCCGTCCGCCCCGCGTCAGGACGAAATTGCCGTCGACGCCGGCCTCGCTGTCCTCGGCATAGTCGAGGTCGAGCACGGTCTGGCCGGCATAGAGCCCGCAGCTCACCGCCGCGACGTGATCGGTGATCGGCTCTCCGGTCACGTCGCCGGCCTTCTTCAGCTTCTCGACGGCGAGTTTCAGCGCCACCCAGCCGCCGGTGATCGAGGCGCAGCGGGTACCGCCATCGGCCTGGATCACGTCGCAATCGACGATGATCTGCCGCTCGCCCAGCGCGTTGCGGTCGAGCGCGGCGCGCAGGGAGCGCCCGATCAGGCGCTGGATCTCCTGGGTGCGCCCCGACTGGCCGTTCTTCGCCTCCCGCCGGCCGCGGGTATGGGTGGCGCGCGGCAGCATGCCGTATTCCGCCGTGACCCAGCCCTGACCGGACCCCTTGATGAACGGCGGGACGCGCTCCTCGACGCTCGCGGTGCACAGGACGTGGGTGTCGCCGCAGCGGATCAGGCAGGAGCCCTCGGCATGGCGCGTCACGTCGGTCTCGATTGAAATCGCGCGCATTTCGCTTAGGTCTCGGCCGGACGGGCGCATGGATGTCTCCTTCAGGATATCCCGCCGGATATGCCCGTGCCGATCCGGTGGGCGCAACCCCCGAAACAGGCCCCGGAACCGGAACGCGAATGAGCGAACGGACAGACAGAGACGCCCTTCTCACCGAGATGAACGAGCGTACGCGCGAGGTCTTCCGCCGGGTGGTGGAGAACTATCTCGAGACCGGCGACGCGGTGGGCTCGCGCACACTGACGCGGACGATGTCGGAGAAGGTCTCGGCGGCGACGATCCGCAACGTCATGCAGGATCTCGAATTCCTGGGACTGCTCGATTCGCCGCATGTCTCGGCGGGGCGGATCCCGACCCAGCTCGGGCTGAGGATGTTCGTGGACGGCCTTCTCGAGGTCGGCGATCTGGGGGAGGAGGACCGGGTGAAGCTCGACGCGACGCTGGGAACGAACGAGCGCGACGTCGGCACGCTCCTCGATCGCGTGGGCTCGGCGCTCTCCGGCGTCACCGCGGGTGCGAGCCTGGTTCTCGCGCCGAAGCACGAGGCGCCGATCCGGCATATCGACTTCGTCTCGCTCGGCCACGACCGGGCGCTGGTCGTGCTCGTCTTCGCCGACGGCCACGTGGAGAACCGGGTCTTCGCGCCGCCGCCCGGCCAGACGCCCTCCTCCATGCGGGAGGCGGCGAACTTCCTCAACGCAATGGCGGAAGGGCGGACGATCAGCGAGCTGCGCGACCACATCGTCAGCCAGATCGCCTCGCGGCGCCAGGAGCTCGACGCGATGGCGCAGGCGATGGTCGATGCCGGGCTCGCCGTATGGGAGAACGAGGGCGAGCCACACGAGCGGCTGATCGTGCGCGGACGGGCCAATCTCCTCGGCGGGACCGAGGCCGAGGATCTCGACCGCATCCGCACGCTCTTCGACGATCTGGAGCGCAAGCGCGACATCGCGGAATTCCTCGAACTCGCCGAGGAGGGGCAGGGCGTGCGGATCTTCATCGGATCCGAAAACAAGCTCTTTTCACTTTCGGGTTCATCTTTGGTCGTCTCTCCATATATGAACGCTGACCGAAGGATCATCGGCGCCGTCGGCGTGATCGGGCCGACGCGCCTGAATTACGGACGGATCGTGCCGATCGTGGATTACACGGCGCAGCTGGTGGGACGCCTGCTGTCGGGCCGCAGCTGAGACGGGTGAATACATGGCGAACGAGAACGAACGCGACATCGAAGCCGCCATCGAGGAGATGCTGAAGGGCGACACGGAGGAATCCGGGCCCTCGGAGGCGGACAAGGTGAAGCGCAAGGCGCAACCGAAGGCCCAGGAACCGATGGATCTCGACGCCATGGCCGAGGAGGAACCGCCCCAGGTCGCCGAGGACGACGGCATCGCCGCCGAGATGGAGGCGCTCCGGGCCGAGCGCGACGAGCTGAAGGACCGGTTCGTGCGGGCGCTGGCGGAGGCCGAGAACAGCCGCAAGCGCGCCGACCGCGAGCGTCGCGAGGCGGAGACCTATGGCGGCTCGAAGATGGCGCGGGACATGCTGCCGGTCTACGACAACCTCCAGCGCGCAGTGGCGGCGATTCCGGCCGAGAACCGCGAGGCCAACGCGGCGCTGATCGAGGGGGTGGAGCTGACGCTCCGCGAGCTGCAGAACGTGTTCCGCAAGCACGGCGTCGAGATCGTCGAGCCGGCGGTGGGCGAGCGGTTCGATCCGAAGATCCACGAGGCGATGTTCGAGGCCCCCGTGCCCGGGAACCGGGCGGGCGACATCATCCAGGTGATGACCGTGGGCTTCATGCTGCACGACCGGCTCCTGCGCGCGGCGCAGGTGGGCGTGAGCTCGACGCCCAGGGGCTGAGCGGGGCTCAGGCCTCGCCGGCGAGCGATTTCAGTTCGTAGACGAGATCGAGGGCGGCCCGGGGCGAGAGCTCGTCGGGCCGGCTGTCGCGCAGGCGCGTCTCGACTTCGGACCGCGTCGCGGGCAGCGCGGCGGCGGGGGCCGCGCGCTCCGCGGAGAACAGCGGCAGATCATCGAAGAGATCGGTGCGCTTGCCCGTCACCTCACCCGATTCCAAGGCGGTCAGGACCGTCTGGGCGCGCTCCACGACGCGGGGCGGAAGGCCCGCGAGCTTGGCGACCTGCACGCCGTAGGAGCGGTCGGCCGTGCCTTTCCGCACCTCGTGCAGGAACACCACCTCGCCGTCCCATTCCTTCACCGCGACTGTGGCGTTGCGCACGCCCGGCAGCGTGTCCGCGAGCCGCGGTCAGCTCGTGGTAATGCGTGGCGAACAGCGCCCGGCAGCGATTGACCTCGTGCAGATGCTCGAGCGTCGCCCAGGCGATCGACAGGCCGTCATAGGTGGAGGTGCCGCGGCCGATCTCGTCGAGGATGACGAAGGCGCTGTCGTCGGCCTGGTTCAGGATCGCCGCGGTCTCCACCATCTCGACCATGAAGGTGGAGCGGCCGCGGGCGAGGTCGTCGGCGGCGCCGACGCGGCTGAAGAGCTGGCTGACGAGGCCGATCTCGGCGCGCTCGGCGGGGACGAAGGCGCCGATCTGGGCGAGCAGCGCGATCAGCGCGTTCTGGCGCAGGAAGGTGGACTTGCCGGCCATGTTGGGCCCGGTGAGGAGCCAGAGCGCCGCTGCCTCCCCGTCCGAGAGATCGCAATCGTTGGCGACGAAGGGCCCCGACCCCTGCCGCTTCAGCGCGCGCTCGACGACCGGGTGGCGGCCGCCCGCGACGCCGAAGGCTCGCCCCTCGCTCACCTCGGGCCGGCGTCCAGTCCTCGCCGCGGGCGAGGTCGGCCAGCGCGGCCTGCAGGTCGAGTTCTGCAAGGGCGCGGGCGGCGGCCATGATCTCCGCAGCGGCTTCCAGCACCTCCGAGACGAGACCGCCGAAGAGCGCCTTCTCGATCTCGAGCGCGCGGGAGCCGGCGTTCAGGATGCGGGTCTCGAGGTCGGAGAGGTCGACGGTGGTGAAGCGCACGGCGCTCGCGGTGGTCTGGCGGTGGATGAAGCGCTCCGAGAGCGGCGGCGAGAGCATCCGCCCGGCATGGGTCGCCGTCACCTCGACGAAGTAGCCCAGCACGTTGTTGTGCTTGATCTTCAGCGACCCGATGCCGGACTCGGCGGCGTAGTCGGCCTGCATTCCGGCGATGACGCCGCGCCCCTCGTCGCGGAGCGTGCGCGCCTCGTCGAGGCCTGCGTCGTGGTCCGGCGCGATGAAGCCGCCGTCGCGGGCGAGGAGCGGCGGCTCGGCCACCAGCGCGGCGTCGAGCCGGTCGATCAGCGCCGCGTGGCCCGAAAGCGCCTCCGCCGCGCCCCGCAGCAGCTCGGGCAGTTCCGCGCGGGGCAGGAGCGCGGCGAGCTCGTCGGCGCGGGTCAACCCGTCGCGGATGGCGGCGAGATCGCGCGGGCCGCCGCGGTCGAGGGCGAGGCGCGACAGGGCGCGGTCCATGTCGGGTACGCGGCGCAGCGCATCGCGCATCTTCTCCGCGAGACCGGGATCCTCCGCGAAGCGGGCCAGAGCCGCCTGCCGGACCCGGATCGTACCGAGGTCGCGGGAGGGCGATGTCAGGCGGCGCTCCAGGAGCCGGCCGCCCGCCGCCGTCACCGTGCGGTCGATGGCGGCGAGGAGCGAGCCCTCCCGCCCGCCGGACAGCGCGTGGGTCAGCTCGAGATTGCGGCGCGTCGCGGCGTCGATCTGCATGACCGCGCCGGCATCCTCGCGTTGCGGCGGGCCGAGGAGCGGCAGCTTGCCGCGCTGGGTGATCTCCAGGTAGTCGACGAGCGCGGCCAGGGCGGAGATCTCGGCCCGGTCGAAGGCGCCGAAGGCGTCGAGCGAGCCGATGCCGTAGGTCGCGCAGAGCCGGGTCTCGCCCGCGACGCTGTCGAAGGAGGTGCGCGAGAGCGGCGTGACCGATCCGCCGAGCTCGCGGACGAGGGGATCGAGCGCGCTCTCCACGGTCTCGCTCAGCAGCAGTTCCCGCGGCGCGATGCGCGCGAGTTCCGGCCCGAGCCGGACGCGCGGGCAGCCCGAGACCCGGACCTCGCCGGTGGAGATGTCCACCCAGGCGATGGCGCCGTCGCCGCGGACCTCCGACCACGCGGCGAGGAAGTTGTGCCGCCGCGCGTCGAGCAGCGATTCCTCGGTCAGGGTGCCGGGGGTGACCAGCCGCACGACCTCGCGCCGGACGACCGATTTCGAGCCGCGCTTCTTCGCCTCCGCCGGGTCCTCCATCTGCTCGCAGACGGCGACGCGGAAGCCCTTGCGGATCAGCGTGAGCAGGTAGCCCTCGGCGGAGTGGACGGGCACCCCGCACATCGGGATGTCCTCGCCGAGATGCCTGCCGCGCTTCGTCAGCGCGATGTCGAGCGCCTCGGCCGCCGCGGCGGCGTCGTCGAAGAACAACTCGTAGAAGTCGCCCATCCGGTAGAACAGGAGCGCGTCCGGATGACCGGCCTTGATCTCCAGATACTGCGCCATCATCGGCGTCGGTGCATCGGCCAAGTCGTGAACCCCTTGGGGAGAGCGGTCGGCACGTCCTAGCAAAGGGGCGGGCGGCGGTGAAGTCAGCGCGCCGCCTCTTCCGCCGCCTCCAGCATCCGGACGGCCTCCTCCCGCTCGCCGCGCCCGACGACCTTGAACGGGCGCTCGATCATCTCGTTGTAGGTCTCGAAGAATTCCTCAACGTCCCATGCGAACCCCCGGCGCATGTCGGCCAGCGTCTCGATGCCGCCGAAGAATCGCGACATGTTGGCGACCGCGACCACCCGGTCGTTTCGGCGCATGCCCTCGCTCTCCTCGTTCTCCATCTTCAACACGCCGATCAGGCGCGATTCGATGAGCGCGCCCGCGGGGACCGAGCCGGCGGTCAGCAGGACGATGTCGAGCGGATCG
This sequence comes from uncultured Alphaproteobacteria bacterium, assembly GCA_963776705.1. Lineage (GTDB taxonomy): Bacteria > Pseudomonadota > Alphaproteobacteria > Rhodobacterales > Rhodobacteraceae > Palleronia. Next base: position 44,085 of record CAVZOA010000004.1, on the reverse strand, counting down.
CCGTCCGGGGCGCAGGTGTTCGGCACGAAGCCGAAGGAGCAGGGGAAGGTCACGCCCTCGGGCAGCTCGATGGCGATGCGGAACAGGCCGCTCTCGTCGAGGTCGTACTTGTGCCGGCTTCCCTTCGGCGTCTCGACGAAGACGTTGATCGCGCCCTCTGCCGTGCGGGGGGAGACGGAGGCGAGGGCGTCGGTGAACATCCGGGGCTTTCCTTTTTCCTGTGGCGCGGGAGGCGCGCTTCATGCCACCTAGCCCTCCGAGCCGGGGAGGGAGGTCCGATGGCCAAGAAATTCACCGACGAGGAAGCGCTCGCCTTCCACATGAACCCGCAGCCCGGCAAGTTCGACATCGCCGCGAGCGTCCCGATGTCGACCCAGCGCGACCTGTCGCTCGCCTATTCGCCGGGCGTCGCGGTGCCCTGCACGCGCATCGCCGAGGATCCGGGACAGGCCTACGACTACACCAACAAGGGCAACATGGTCGCGGTGATCTCGAACGGCACCGCGGTGCTCGGCCTCGGCAATCTCGGCGCGCTGGCCTCGAAGCCGGTGATGGAGGGCAAGTCGGTGCTCTTCAAGCGCTTCGCCGACGTGAACTCCATCGACATCGAGCTCGACACCGAGGACCCGGACGCCTTCTGCGCGGCGGTGAAGCTGATGGAGCCGACCTTCGGCGGCATCAATCTCGAGGACATCAAGGCGCCCGAATGCTTCGAGATCGAGAGCCGCCTGAAGGACGAGATGGACATCCCGGTCTTCCACGACGACCAGCACGGGACGGCGGTGATCTGCGCGGCGGGCCTCATCAACGCGCTGCATCTGTCGGGCAAGCGGATCGAGGAGGTGCGGATCGTGCTGAACGGGGCGGGCGCGGCGGGGATCGCCTGCGTGGAGCTCCTGAAGACGATGGGCGCCCGGCCGGAGAACTGCCTCGTCTGCGACACCAAGGGGGTGATCTATCGCGGTCGGGCGGACGGCATGAACCAGTGGAAGTCGGCCCATGCCGCGGAGACCGATCTCAGGACCCTCGAGGAGGCGATGGAGGGCGCGGACGTGTTCCTCGGCGTCTCGGTCAAGGGGGCGGTGACGACGGCCATGGTCGAGCGCATGGCGCCGGAGGCGGTGATCTTCGCGATGGCCAATCCCGACCCGGAGATCACGCCCGAGGAGGTGCACGCGGTGCGGGAGGACGTGATCGTCGCCACCGGGCGGTCGGACTATCCCAACCAGGTGAACAACGTCCTCGGTTTCCCCTATCTCTTCCGCGGCGCGCTCGACATTCATGCCCGCGCCATCAACGACCGGATGAAGATCGCCTGCGCCGAGGCGCTGGCCGCGCTGGCGCGGGAGGAGGTGCCCGACGAGGTGGCGCTGGCCTATGGGCGGCAGCTCCAGTTCGGAAACGACTACATCATCCCGACGCCCTTCGATCCGCGCCTGATCTGGCGCATCCCGCCGGCGGTGGCGCGGGCGGGGATGGATACCGGCGCCGCGCGGCGCCCGATCGTGGACATGGTCCGCTACGAGCAGGACCTGAAGGCGCGGATGGATCCCACCTCCTCCATCCTGCAGGGCATCTATTCCCGCGCCCGGGCGGCGCAGGCGCGGATGATCTTCGCGGAAGGCGACGACATCCGGGTGCTGAAGGCCGCCATCGCCTACCGCCGCGACGGGCTCGGCGAGCCGGTCGTGGTGGGTCGCGAGGGCGACATCCGCGAGAAGCTCGGGGCCGAGGGGCTGCTCGACGCCTTCGAGGGGATCGAGGTGGTGAACGCGGCGCGGACCGAGCATCTCGAGACCTACAAGGACTTCCTCTACGAGCGGTTGCAGCGCAAGGGCTACGACCGGTCCGACGTGCACCGCATGGCGGCCAGGGACCGGCACATCTTCTCCGCCTGCATGCTGGCCCACGGCCACGGCGACGCGATGGTCACCGGCGCCACCCGCAAGGCCGCCCACATCCTCGACCAGATCAACATGGTCTTCGACGCGCGGCCCGAGGACGGGGCGGTGGGGATCACCGCGCTGCTGCGCCAGAACCGCGTGGTGCTGATCGCCGACACGCTGATCCACGAATGGCCGGACGAGACCGACCTCGCCAACATCGCCGAGCGCGGGGCCGACGTGGCGCGCGCGCTGGGTCTCGAGCCGCGGGTCGCCTTCGTGAGCTATTCCACCTTCGGCTATCCGGTCTCCGAGCGGGCGGCGAAGATGCATCTGGCGCCGGACGTGCTGGATGCCCGGCGCGTCGATTTCGAGTATGACGGCGAGATGACGGTGGACGTGGCGCTGAACCGCGATGCGATGCGCGCCTATCCGTTCTGCCGCCTGACCGGCCCCGCCAACGTGCTGGTGGTGCCTGCGCGCCATTCGGCCTCGATCTCCGTCAGACTCATGCAGGAGATGGGCGGAGCGACCGTGCTGGGCCCGATCCTCACCGGCCTGAAGCGGCCGGTGCAGATCGCCTCGTCGGGGATGGGCGTGGCCGAGATCCTGAACATGGCGGCGATCGCCGCCTGCGACATGGCCTGAGGCTCAGCTTCCGGCGCCGTCGATGAAGGGCGCGTCGTCGCCCCAGATCTGGCGCACGCGCTGGTCGCGCCCGCAGCCCTCACGGTAGCGCTTGTAGGCGACCTTCTTGGGGACGGCGAGGCCGACCGAGGAGAAGGCGATCCGGTCGTCGGACTTGTAGTAGTCCTGATGGTAGTCGCTGACGGGATAGAACTGGCCGACCGAGCGGATGGGCGTCACGATCTCGCGGCCGAGCTCCCGCTCGGCGGCGGCCTTGGCGGCTTCAGCCGCCTGCCGCTGCGCCTCGGTCTCGACATAGATCGCCGTGGTGTAGGAACGGCCGCGGTCGCAGAACTGGCCCGAGGCGTCGAAGACGTCGATCGAGCGCAGGAACAGGTCGTAGATTTCCCGGTAGCCGATCACGCTGCCGTCGAACGGGACCTTGGCGGCCTCGACATGGTCGCCGTGGGATTCGTAGCTGGGGTTCGCCGTCGTGCCGCCGGTGAATCCCGAGACGACGTCGCCGACGCCCCGCACCTTCTCGAAATCGGCCTCGACGCACCAGAAGCACCCGCCGGAGAGATAGGCGGTCTGCTGCGCGGCGGGCGCGATCGAGACGCTTGCGAAAGTTGTCAGGACCGCCAGGAAAACCGTGCGTATGCCGTCGGTAGGGATCATTTGGGAACCTCCTTTTCGCGCCGAGGCTCGGCGGGGCGGCAACAGGTTTCAATTCACTCGCCCGTGAGGTAACGGGACGGTGACGCGCGTGGCCGGGCCGGGCCGGGACCTCCGCCGGCATTCTTGACCGCTCGGTCCATCGGGTCATCTTGAGGTTGTGTGCCGGGGGGGTGCCATGGGGACGCATGCTGCGCAGGACGATCCGCGGAACGACTCGATCCTGATCTGGATCGACGGCGACCTGAAGCCGCGGCGCGAGGCGATGGTTTCGGTCTACGATTCGGGCTTCCTCATGGGCGACGGTGTCTGGGAGGGGCTGCGGCTCCACAATGCCCGGTGGGCCTTCCTGGACGACCATCTCGACCGGCTCTTCGAGGGCGCGTTGGCGCTCGACCTCGATATTGGGCGGAGCCGCGAGGAGCTCGCCGGGGCGCTGGAGGAGGTGCGCGCGGCGAACGGCATGACCGGCGACGCCCATGCCAGGCTGATGGTCACGCGGGGCGTCAAGGCGCGGCCGTTCCAGCATCCCGCCCTGACCGTCGGTACGGCGACGGTGGTGATCATCGCGGAACATTCCGTGCTGCAGCCGCCGCGGCCGATCCGCCTCGCCACCGTGCCCCATCACCGCGGCCTGCCGATGACCCAGGACCCCAAGCTCAACACCCATTCCAAGCTGAACTGCATCCTGGCCTGCATCGCCGCGACCAAGGCCGGGGCCGACGAGGCGCTGATGCTCGACATCCACGGCTTCGTGAACACGACCAATGCCTGCAACTTCTTCATCGTCCGCAAGGGCGAGGTCTGGACCTCCACCGGCGATTACTGCCTGAACGGCGTGACGCGGGCGAAGGTCATCGGGCTCTGCCGGGAGGCCGGGATCGCGGTCCGCGAGAAGAACTTCTCGCTCGCCGAGGTCTACGGCGCGGAGGAGGCCTTCCTGACGGGCACGTTCGGCGCCCAGACGCCGGTCGGCGAGGTCGACGGGCGGCGGATCGGCAGCGGCGGGATCGGGGCGGTCTCGACGCGGATCAGGGCGCTCTATTCGGAGCTCGTCGAAAGGGCCTGCGCGTGAGAATCGCCGCCTGGTCGGGTCCCCGGAATCTCTCGACCGCGCTGATGTACGCCTTCGCGGCCAGGGGCGATTTCACCGTCCAGGACGAGCCGTTCTATGCGCCCTATCTGCTGCGGACGGGCATCCCGCACCCGCTCCGCGACGAGATCCTGGCCCGGCACGAGCCCGATCCGGGCCGGATCGTCGCCGGGTTCGCAACCGAGCCGTGGCAGAACCTCTATCTCAAGCTGATGGCCCAGCACATGGTCGCCGGCGTGCCGGACGACTGGGCCGCAGACTTCGTCCACCTGCATCTCGTCCGCCATCCGGCGCGGGTGATCGCCAGCTACATGGCGAAACGCGAGATGCCGACCCTCGACGATATCGGCCTGCCCCGGCAGCTCGATCTCTACGAGCGCTTTGGCGGAATCGTCGTCGACAGCACCGACATTCGCGCCGATCCGCGGGGCATGATGGCGCGGATCTGCGCGGCCCTGGGGCTTGAGTTCATGCCGCGCATGCTCTCCTGGCCGTCCGGGGGGCATCCAGCGGACGGGGCCTGGGCGCCGCATTGGTACGAGTCGATCCATCGCTCGACGGGCTTCGCCGGGCGGGAGGGCGCGGTGCCGGAACTGCAGGGCGCCGCCGCCAATCTCTGTGCCGACGCGATGGCCTATTTCGACACGCTCTGCCGGGACAAATTGTCGATCGTGTGAACCGCCGCGCCGGCCCGCGCGCTGCGCCGCATCGACCCGCTCATCGCGAGAGCCGCCGCCTCCGCGCCGCCAGCAGCTTCAGCCGCAGCGCGTTGAGCTGGATGAAGCCGGCGGCGTCCTTCTGGTCGTAGGCACCGGCATCGTCCTCGAAGGTCACGTGGGCCTCGGAATAGAGGCTGTGATCGGACCAGCGGCCGACCGTGCGGACCGACCCCTTGTAGAGCTTGACCCGCACCGTTCCGGTGACATGCTCCTGGCTGCAGTCGATCGCCGCCTGCAGCATCTCGCGCTCGGGGGAGAACCAGAAGCCGTTGTAGATGAGCTCGGCATAGCGCGGCATCAGCTCGTCCTTCAGGTGCCCCGCGCCACGGTCGAGGGTGATCTGCTCGATGCCCCTGTGCGCCTCGAGCAGCACCGTGCCGCCCGGCGTCTCGTAGATGCCGCGGGACTTCATGCCGACGAAGCGGCCTTCCACGAGGTCGAGCCGGCCGATCCCGTGGGCGCCGCCGAGCTCGTTCAGCTTCGTGAGGATTTCGGCCGGGGACAGCGCCCGGCCGTCGATCGAGACCGCATCGCCCCTCTCGAAGCCGATCTCGACGAATTGCGGTTCGGCGGGCGCGTCTTCTGGGTTCACCGTGCGCTGGTAGACGTAGTCGGGCGCGTCCTCGGCCGGATCCTCCAGCACCTTGCCCTCCGAGGAGGTGTGCAGGAGGTTGGCGTCGACCGAGAACGGCGCCTCGCCGCGCTTGTCCCTGGCGATCTGGATCTGGTGGGTCTCGGCGAAGTCGATGAGCCTGGTGCGGCTCGTCAGGTCCCATTCCCGCCATGGCGCGATGACGCGGATGTCGGGGTTCAGCGCATAGGCGGCGAGCTCGAAGCGGACCTGGTCGTTGCCCTTGCCGGTGGCGCCGTGGGCGACGGCGTCGGCGCCGGTCTCCTCGGCGATCTCGACGAGCCGCTTGGAGATCAGCGGCCGCGCGATGGAGGTGCCGAGGAGATAGAGCCCCTCGTAGACGGCATTGGCGCGGAACATCGGGAAGACGAAGTCGCGCACGAATTCCTCGCGCAGATCCTCGATGTAGATTTCGGAGGCGCCCATCTGCTCGGCCTTCTTACGGGCCGGCTCGAGCTCCTCTCCCTGCCCCAGATCGGCGGTGAAGGTGACGACCTCGCAGCCGTATTCCGTCTGCAGCCATTTCAGGATGATCGAGGTATCCAGCCCCCCGGAATAGGCCAGGACGACTTTCTTCGGCGCGGACATGGGCGGTCTCCTTGGCGTGACGCGGGCGGGCGATACCGGGAAAGCGCCGGCCCGGCAAGGTCGGGCGCCTTGCCTTGTGGCCGCGAACGCGCGATGGCGGGTCCATGAGCGACTTCGCCGATGCCTCCCTGGCAGTGACCGCCCGCCTGCGCGGCCTGTTCCCGCCCACGCCCCTGCAGCGCAACGCCTATCTGAGCCGGAAACACGGCGCCGATATCTGGCTGAAGCGGGAGGATCTGACCCCCGTGCGGTCCTACAAGATCCGCGGCGCCTTCAACGCCATGCGCAAGGCGCGCGAGGCCGATCCCGACCAGGACCTGTTCGTCGCCGCGAGCGCCGGCAACCACGCCCAGGGGGTCGCCTTCAACTGCGCGCATTTCGGCGTCCGGGGGGTGATCTTCATGCCGGTGACGACGCCGAAGCAGAAGATCGACAAGACCCGCGCCTTCGGGGGCACGGCGATCGAGATCCGGCTGATCGGCGACTATTTCGACGAGACGCTGCGGGTGGCGCAGGAATTCTGCGCCGGGAAGGGCGGCCATTTCCTCGCCCCCTTCGACGATCCGCACGTCATCGAGGGCCAGTCGAGCGTCGCCGTCGAGATCCTGCAGGAGATGGAGGAGCCGCCCGAGATCGTTGTCCTGCCGGTGGGCGGGGGCGGGCTCTCCTCCGGCATGAAGCGGTATTTCGACGAGACCGGGTCGGGGGTCGATCTCTTCCTGGTGGAGCCGCAGGGCGGGGCGAGCCTGACCGAGGCGCTGGCGAAGGGAACGCCGGAGACGCTCCGCCGCGTCGATTCCTTCGTCGACGGCGCGTCCGTGGCCCGGATCGGCGCCCGGCCCTTCGAGATCCTGAAGACCTTGTCCGGGGACAAGGTCCTGCTCGCCCCGGAGGACCGCATCTGCGCGACGATGCTCGAGATGCTGAACGTCGAGGGCGTGGTGCTCGAGCCCGCGGGCGCACTCTCCGTCGATGCGCTCCCACAGATCGCCGGGGAGATCCGCGGCCGGCGCGTGGTCTGCGTGACCTCGGGCGGCAATTTCGATTTCGAGCGGCTGCCCGAGGTCAAGGAACGCGCGCAGCGGTTCTCCGGGATCAAGAAGTACTTCATCCTTCGCCTGCCGCAGCGGCCCGGTGCGCTCAGGGACTTCCTGGAGATGCTCGGACCCGCCGACGACATCGCGCGGTTCGAGTATCTCAAGAAGTCGGCGCGCAATTTCGGCTCGGTGCTCATCGGGATCGAGACCGACGACGCGGCGAATTTCGAGACGCTGTTCGCCCGTCTGGAGGCCGCCGACTTCACCTACCGCGACATCACCAACGATCCGCTCCTGGCGGAATTCCTGATCTAGGCGGCCTCGCAGCCGCGCAGCTCCGCGCAGGAGGCGCGGTAGACGGCGTCGATCCCGGCGATCTCGGGCGCACGGCCGGCCTCGATGTCCAGCTCGCCGCTCCGGCACATCGCGGCCAGTTCCGCCAGGCCCATGTTCTCGGCGCTTCCCTTGACGAAATGGAGATCGCCCCCGACGTCGGTGCTCCGGCCCTCGGCGAGGCGGGTGACAACGGCCTCGGTCTCCTCCACGAACAGGTCCAGAACCTCGATGAAGTCGTCGTCACCGAAATCGCGCTTGAGTTCCGCAATCCGGGACCAGTCGATCATGATGCCTCCGTCAGGTTGAGGTTGTATTAAACTCCGGGTGGTATTAAGAAATCGTATTCAACTTCTCCGAAGCCCGCGGCGGGGAAGTCGTTTTACCCGACCTTAATGCCCCGGCCGTAGACCAAGGGTAATTTGAAGAGGGCCTTGGGTCGTGAATTTGCCAGTATCCGCAGGAACGACGGGAGCCGCGGACGTTTCCGCCAACCGCCTCCTGGTGGTCGATGACAGCCGCTTGCAGAGGCGCATACTCCTCTCCGCCCTGTCGGGATGCGGCTACGAACTCATGGAGGCCGCCTCCGCCGAGGATGCGCTCGCGATCTGCCGGGCCTCGCCGCCGCGGATCGTGATCAGCGACTGGATGATGCCGGGCCTGAGCGGCATCGATTTCTGCCGCATCCTCCGCGAGGAGCAGACCGAGGAGTACATCTACGTCATCATCCTGACCTCGAAATCGGAGAAGGAGGACCTGGCCTCGGCGCTCCGCGAGGGGGCCGATGATTTCCTGTCCAAGCCGCTGTCGGGGGAGGAACTCAGGGGGCGCATCGCCGCGGGCGAGCGGCTCTTGAGGATGAGCGGCGAACTGCGCGAGAAGAACCGCCAGATCACCGCCGCGCTCGAGAAGGTCCGCGACCTCAACGCCGCGCTCGACCGCGATCTCGCCGAGGCCCGCAAGCTGCAGATGTCGCTGGTGCCGCGGCACATGGTCGAGGTCGGCGACTGGCGGATCAATTTCATCCTCCAGCCCTCCGGGCATGTCGGCGGCGACATGATCGGGACCTTCGAGGCCGGCAGCCGGATCGGCATCTACGCGCTCGACGTGTCCGGACACGGGATCGCCTCGGCGCTGATCACCGCGCGCCTCTCCTCTTGGCTGAGCGGCACCTCGCCCGACCAGAACATCGCGCTGACCCGGGAGGGGGCGGAGGTGCGGATGCTGCCGCCGGACGAGATCTGCCGGCGGCTGAACCAGCGCTTCATCGGCGATATCGGGACCGACCACTACTTCACCATCCTTCTCGGCGAACTGGACTTCGAGACCGGGCGCTTCCGCTACTGCCAGGCCGGCCACCCGAACCCGCTGCATCAGGACCCGGACGGCAGGACCCGCTTCGTGGGGCGCGGGGGGATGCCGATCGGCCTGCTCGAGACACCCGATCTCGATCTCGACGAGATCGTCCTCGAGCCGGAAAATCGCCTGCTCATATACTCGGACGGGATCACGGAATGTCCCAGCGAAGGCGGCGAGATGCTGGACGAGGACGGCCTGGCGCGGCTCCTCCGCCTCAGGCGGGAGATGCGCGGATCGGCGCTTCTCTCCGCGATCAGCTGGGAGCTCAGCAGCGCCGTGGAGGACGGGGAATTGCCGGACGACATGTCGGCGATCCTGATCGAGCGCGCCGCGTCCGTCGCACCGCATGACCGCGGCACCGGCGGAGGGACGAGGTGGCCCGAGACCGTCGGCGCCTCGCCCGGGGCGCCGGGGGGATCAGGCGACGACGGGTAGGCTCGCGACCTCGTAGGAGAGGTCGATTGCGATCTCGCCGGGAAGCGACAGGTCCATCCGGTAGGCGCGGCCCGGGCGCACGGCGCCCATCACCGGCAGGGTGCCGCACAGCATCGCGTCGCCCTCCCCGAGCGGAGAGGTCTCGAGAAGGGCGTCGAGGCGCATGATCCGGGACAGGCTGCCGTCCTGGTAGGGCGTCCAGCCCGAACCCTCGTCGATCCAACTCCGCAACCGGCAGCGCTCGGCGCTGTCGGGCGAGAACGGCACGAGGCCGCGGGCGACGGGCTTGGCGCAGATCTGCTTTGAGTGGGCCACCGAATTGCTCTCGAGCCCGCGATCCGTGTGGTCCGACCCCAGTCCCAGCCAGATCCGGCCGGCGGCGCGGAGAAGGAACGGCTCGGCCTCGCCGGAGGTCTCCGCCCCGAGCACCACGATGCGCGGGGCCTGCGTGAGCAGGGCCGGCGAGACCTCGTAGAAGAGCGGCGTGCGGGAGGGCGGGGCGACGCCGAGACGCGAGAGCTCGGCGATATGGTGCGAGACGGCCGCGCGGTCGCGCCCGGTCCAGCCGGCGACGATCAGCCGGCCGATCGGGGTCGAAATCTCGCCGTCGGGCGTGTCGAACTTCATGGAGAGACGCGCATGCAGGGAGCCTCCGGGGTGCGGGTCAAGTCTAGCCTTCCGGCGCCCGGAATAAAGCGCCTCCGACGGTGATGCGCGGAATTCGGAATGCGCGCATGGTCGAATCGTGTTGCCATCCATGCCCCCTCCGCCGCTAGAGTGGAGGCATGGAGGACGATATCAGGTCACACGGGGATCTGCGGGAAGCGCCGGCCGGCGAGGTCCGGGGCGCGATCCGGCGGGGCCGCTACGGATCGCACACGGCCGGCCTCGGGGTCGGCTGCCTGCAGGCCAACCTCGCGATCATGCCGGAGGCGGCGGCGCTCGACTTCATGCGCTTCTGCCAGCGCAATCCGAAGCCCTGCCCGCTGGTCGGCGTCTCCGATACCGGCGATCCCCTGATGCGGACGCTCGGGCGCGAGATCGACGTCCGCAGCGACCTTCCCGCCTACAACATCTACAGGCACGGCCGCCTCGACGTGTCTACCACCGACATCTCGGATCTGTGGCGGGAGGATTTCGTCGCCTTCGCGCTCGGATGTTCCTTCACCTTCGAGAACGCCCTGCTGCGGGCCGGCATCGGCATATGGCACATCGAGAACGACACCACGGTTCCGATGTTCCGCTCCGTGATCGAGACCGTGCCCGCGGGCCAGTTCCGCGGACCGATGGTCGTCTCGATGCGGGCCGTCGCGCGGGAGCGGGTCGAGGACGTGCTCGCGATCTGCGCCCGCTTTCCCTACGCGCATGGCGCGCCCGTCCATGTCGGAGATCCCTCGCGGATCGGCATCGGCGATATCGCGGCGCCGGACTGGGGGATCCGGCGCCGGTCGCGGAGGGGCAGGTGCCGGTGTTCTGGGCCTGCGGCGTCACCCCGCAGGTCGCCCTGGAGACCGCCGGGCTGCCGATCTGCATCACCCACAAGCCGGGCCACATGCTCGTCACCGACGTGCCCGAGGATGCCGAGCACCCGGTGCTCGCGCCCGCCTGAGCCCGGGCCGCGCGAACCAGAGATGCAATTCAGAGGAGTGCCGAGATGAGAACGACGCTGGCCATGGTCACGGGGGTCGCGCTCGCCGCGCTGCCGGCGGCCGCGGAAAACCTGAACGTGGTGGGAAGCTGGTCCAGCCTGCCGCTTCACCAGGACTACGAGAAGCCGTTCTGGGAGGAGACGCTGCCGGCGGCGACCGACGGCGAGCTGGAGGTCTCGCTGACCACCCACGACCAGATGGGGATCGACACCGCCGACGTCTTCCGACTGCTGGGACAGGGCGTCTTCGACGTCGGCATGACCGTGGCCGACTACGCCGTCGCCGATGCCCCGGAACTGGAGGGGCTGGACGTGCCGCTCGTCGCGACCGACGCCTCCGAGGCGCGGAGGATGGTCGATGCCGCCCGGCCGATGGTCGAGGACATCTTCGCCGAGACCTTCGACAGCCACGTCCTCGCCATCGCCCCCTACCCGCCGCAGGTGGTGTTCTGCAATCACGAGATCGCGGGGCTCTCCGACCTCGAGGGCCTGAAGGTGCGCGCCTCCGGGCGGATGACGGCGAAGCTCCTCGAGGCGCTGGGCGCAGAGGGCATCAACGTCGCCTTCTCCGAGGTCCCGGGCGCGCTGCAGAAGGGCGTCGTCGATTGCGCGGTAACCGGGGCGGGCTCGGGCTACAGCGCCGGATGGTGGGAGGTCTCCACCCATCTCATGCCGCTGCCTCTGGGGGGCTGGGATCCGGTCGTCACAGCGATCAACATGCAGAAGTGGGACTCCCTCCCCGACGGGCTGAAGAAGACGATCGAGACCCAGATCGCAACCGGGTTCGAGGATCCGGCCTGGGAGAGCGCGCAGGACGCGCTGGAGACCGACATCGCCTGCCTGACCGGCGAGGGCGAGGGCGAATGTGCCTCCGGAGAGGTGCGCGACATGACGCTCGTCGCAGCCAGCGAGGAGGATTTCGCCACCGCGCGGGAGATCCTAGAGCGCGAGGTCCTGCCGGAATGGGCCGACCGCGCCGGGTCGGACTGGGCGTCGCGCTGGAACGACACGGTGGGACAGACCGTCGGCGTCGAGGTTCCGGTCGAGTGAGCCATCGCGGGCCGTGCGGGAGGCAGGGATGATCGTGGCGGCGCTCGATCTCCTGAGGCGCGTGAACCGGTGGCTCGCCATCGCGGTCGGCGCGCTACTTTTGGCCTGCGCCGCCTTCGTGCTCCTCGATATCGTGCTGAGGCAGGTCGGCGCCTCCTTCGGGGGCACCGACGAGATCAGCGGCTACGTCATGGCGATCGCCACGTCCTGGGGCATGGCCTTCACCATGCTGGAACTCGGCCATGTCCGGATCGACCTGCTGCGCAGCCGTCTGGAGAGCCGCGGGCGGGCGACGATGGACCTGCTGGCGCAGGCGGTTCTCGCCGTCGCCATCACCGTAATCGCCTGGCAATGCTGGCCCGTTCTCGCCAATTCGCTGGCCAACGGCTCGACCGCCAACACCAATCTCGAGACGCCGCTCGCCTGGGTCCAGACCCCCTGGCTCGCCGGATGGGTCTGGTTCGCCGCGACGGCCTGGATCACGCTCGTCGGCGCCGCGATCCTCGTCTGGCGGCAGGATTGGGCAGCGGCGGAGACCGCCATTGGCGCCTTCGCGGAGCAGGAGACGGCGCGATGATCGCCTATGTCGCGGCGGGGCTTCTCGGCCTTCTCGCCCTGTCGATCCCGGTGGGGATCGTCCTGTTCCTGCTGGGCTTCGGTGTCGACCAGTTCTTCAGCCCCTTCCCGCTCATGCGCGGGCTCGGCAACCTCGTCTGGTCGTCCTCGAACAGCGCCACGCTCATCGCGATCCCGTTCTTTGTCCTCCTCGGCGAGATCCTCGTCCGCAGCGGCGTGGCGACGCAGACCTATGCCGCGCTCGACCGCTGGATCTCCTGGCTGCCGGGGGGCTCATCCACGCCAACATCGCCACGGCGACGATGTTCTCGGCCACGTCCGGGTCCTCGGTGGCGACCTCGGCGACGGTCGCCACCGTGGCGATGCCGCAGGCCGAGAAGCTGGGCTACGATCCGCGGCTCTTCTCCGGCGCGATCGCCGCGGGCGGCACGCTGGGCATCATGATCCCGCCCTCGATCAACCTCATCGTATACGGGTTCCTGACCCAGTCCTCGATCCCGCGGCTGTTCCTTGCCGGGCTCGTGCCGGGGCTGCTGCTGGCGCTGGGCTTCGTGATCGTGACGGCGCTGCTCTGCCTCGCATGGCCCTCGCTTGGCGGCGAGCGGCGGACCTTCCCGCTGGCGAAGATGATCGGGGCGCTCCGCGACCTGGTGCCGATCCTCCTGCTCTTCGCGCTGATCATCGGCACGATCTACAAGGGCTGGGCGACGCCCACCGAGGCGGCGGCAGTGGGCGTGGCCGGCGCCCTGGCGATCGCGCTCGCCTTCGGCGGCGTGTCGCTCGGGATGCTGCGCGAGAGCCTCACCGGCACGGTGAAGATCACCTCGATGATCATGCTCGTCGTCATCGGCGCGTCGTTCCTGAACTTCACGCTGGCCTCGGCCGGTCTCGGCCAGGCGCTGCGCGGCTTCCTTGAGGGGCTGGGCCTGACGCCGCTCTCGACGATCCTCGTCGTGGTGCTGATCTACATCGTGCTCGGCTTCTTCATCGAGACGCTGTCGCTCATGGTGGTCACCATCCCGATCATCGTTCCCCTGGTGGAGGCGCAGGGCTACGACAAGGTGTGGTTCGGCATCCTGATGATCGTCCTGGTGGAGATGGCGCTCATCACGCCGCCCGTCGGGCTCAATCTCTACGTGGTCCAGGGGGCGCGGAAATCCGGCCCGATGAGCGACGTGATGCTGGGGGTGATCCCCTACGTGGCGATCATGCTCTTGATGGCGGGGCTGCTCATTGCCTTCCCGCAGATCGCGCTCTTCCTGCCGAGCGTTCTCTGAGCGCCGTCAGGCATCGACCTCGACATTGCCCAGCGGATGCGAGCAGCAGGCGAGGATGTATCCCGCCTCCACGTCCTCCTCGGAGATGCCGCCGTTGTGGACCATGTGAACCTGGCCGGCGAGCTTCCTGACCTTGCAGGTTCCGCAGACGCCGAAGGTGCAGCCGAAGGGGATGCGCAACCCGTTGGCGCGGCTGACCGCCAGGATCGTGTCCGTCTCGGTGCAGGGGATGGTCTGGCCCGAGCGGGCGAAGGCGATCTCGGCGGCCTCGGCCTCCTGCGGGACGATGTCGTCGTATTCCGGCACCTGCTCGGCGGTGGCGGCGGGTGCTGCGAAGCTCTCCTGACGGTAGCGGTCCATGTCGTAGCCGAGGGCGTGGAGCGCTTCACGGACCATCTGCATGAAGGGCTCGGGGCCGCAGCAATAGATTTCCCGCTCGAGATAGTCGGGCGCCATCAGGCCCAGCATGAGCTGGTTCAGGCGACCGAGATAGCCGGTCCAGACCTCGTAGGGCTCCTCATGGGTGACGGCGAAGCTGAGATGGAGGCCGGGCACGCGGGAGGCCATGTGCATCAGCCTCTGGCGATAGATCAGGTCGGAAGGCCGGCGCGCGCAGGCGATGAGACGGGCATCGGGCTGATGGCCGAAATCGTAGAGATAGGAGGCCATCGACATCATCGGGGTGATGCCGGAGCCGGCGGCGATGAAGAGATACTTCTTCTTCGGGTCGCCCAAGGTGAAGGTCCCGGCGGGGCCCGTCGCCCGGATCCGGTCGCCGGGTTTCAGGTGCTCGAACATCCAGCGCGTGCCGAGGCTGCCTTCGCCGAGCTTCGAGGTGATCGAGATCGCCAGCGGACGCGAGGGCGTCGAGGACAGCGAATAGGTCCGGTAGAGCGGCCCACCCGGAACGGGGAGTTCCAGAGTCACGAACTGGCCGGGCCGGTAGTCGAAGGACCGGCCCGACGGCGAGCGGAAGGCAAAGGTCTTCACACCCGGCGATTCCGGAACCACCATCGAGCATTCGAGCGGCTCGTCGTCGGTCCAGACCGGCATCAGACCACCTGGCGCAGGCTTCTGCCCGTGAGCCGCGTGGTCATCGTGTCGGCGTACCAGTCGACGAACTGGCGCACGCCGGATTCCTGCACCGGGCTGTAGGGGCCGGGCTCGTAGGCCGGCGAGTTGATGCCCTTCTGGTTCTCCTCGACCACGGCGCGGTCCTCGGAATTGGTATGGATCCAGACGGTGGTCAGGCGATCGAGATCGTAGCCCCTTCCCTCCACGGCGTTCTTGTGAACGAACCACTTCGTCGTCACGGCCGTCTCCTGCGGGCCGATCGGGATCATGGAGAACAGCATGACCACGTCGCTCAGGAAGTGGTTCCAGCTGTTGGGGTAGTGGAAGAACAGCAGGCTTCCGGCGTCACGGAAGGAGACGTCGCCCACCATCCTCTCGCAGGAAGGGCCGCCGTCCATCGTATAGCTCACCGCCTTGCCGAGAAGCGGCACCCGCACGAAGCGCCACTGCTCGGTCGGCGCGATGCGGAAGCGTGAGGGCAGGCCGGCGGCCTCGCATTTCTTCAGATGCGCCTCGATCGCGGGATCGTTCACGCCCGATCCGTCGCCGGCGATGTTGGGATTGTCGTCGAAGCTGACGCAGAGCGAGGGATGGGCGCCGGAGCAGTGGTAGCACTCCCGGTTGTTCTCCATCACGAGCTTCCAGTTGGCCTGCTCGACGATGGTGGTCTCGTGCGCGAGCCTGCATTCGTCGAGTTTGTGGGGGCCGGTATAGGTCTGCGCCGCCTCGGCCAGCGCGTCGAAGGCCGGGGCCTCCTCGGCCAGCGAGATGAACACAATGCCGGCGGCCTCCCGGCACTGGACCGGCTTCAGCCCGTGCTTCTTCGCGTCGAAGTCGGGGCCCATGTCGCGCGCCCAGAGGAGCCGTCCGTCGAGCTCGTAGGTCCATTGGTGATAGGGGCAGACGAGCTTCGGATTCGACGCCTTGCCGGGCTTGCAGAGCCGCGAGCCGCGATGGCGGCAGACATTGTGGAAGGCGCGGACCCTGCCGTCCGCGCCGCGCACCACGATCACGGAATGATCCCCGATCTGGACTGTCATGGTGTTGCCGCTCTTCGGTATTTCGCAGCCGGCGCCGACGAGGAGCCAATCGCGATACCAGATAGTCTCCATATCCACCCGGAACATGTCCGGGTCGGTGTAGAGCTCGCGCGGCAGGGAGTGGCCCGGAGCGCGGCGCATCAGGTGCGAGAGCATCTCGGATTGCTGGGCCATGTCAGAGTTCCTTCTTCGGGCGGGGTACGCCGGTGGAGCGCCGTGCCGGTGTCGCGGTCGGTGAGGGTGCGCCGGCGGATGCGGCCGACCCTGTCGCCAGGGGCTGCGGACCGGGCGCGCGTCGCGGAGGAACGGTTGACATGACGGCACCCCCCTCGGACGGGCAGATGGGTTGGCGAGTTGCGCCCCTATCGCGCGGATCGGCGACCCCGGCGTGTTGCGCAGCGACATTCGGAAGGAGATTTCCGACCGACGCCGGGGTACGGTCGCCGGGGCCGCGGAGCGGGCGGCAAGACCGGCCCCTGCCGGTTTCCGGGCGGGTCCGTGCCGGAAGGCGGGCTGGTTAACGGGTCCTTAACGCGCACCCCGGTACTGGTCTTCGGGGCGCGTCGAATGGTTCCGGGCCGCGCCGGTCCCGATGAGACGGCTGGGGCGGCGGCTGGCGAATGGACGGCACGATCTATCTGCCACCCCATGCCGACCCGCCCGGCTCCGGCTCCGGCGCCCTCGTCGTACCGGGACGTCGCCGCCGGGGACAGCGCTAGGGGTGACGAGGTCCGGGACGTGCGGGAACGGGGGAGTGCGATGCTGTCTGGTGCGGGATTGTTTCGGGCCCGCAGCGGCGCCTTCGACGGGAGCGCGGCGCGGGTGGCCGGGCTGCTGCTTGCGGCGCTCGGTCTCGCCGGCGCGGCCGGAGCCCGGGACCCGGGGAACGGGCTCGTCATCAGCGAGGTCCTCGGATCGACCGCGGGCTTTCCCGACAGCGAATACATCGAGATTTCCGGTCCTCGGGAGACGTCCCTCGCCGGCCTGAGCGCGATCGTGGTCGAGGGCGAGGACCGCGGGCAGATCGGAGAGATCAGCTACCGGGTCGATTTCGGGCCGGGCGATCGCCTCGGCCGGAACGGGTTCTTCCTCGTGGCCAACGAACAGGCGGCGCGGACCTACGGCGTCCTTCCCGATCTGCCCCTTGAGGGCATGATCGAGAACGGCTCCTACACGGTGGCGCTGGTGGAGACGGCGTCGCTCGCGGGCGAGGCGGTGACGGGCGGGGAGGTGGTCCTCGACGCCATCGGCATCCGCAATCCCAGGGGCGCGATGAACGACACCTTCTTCTTCGACGCGCCCGTTCCGGGGATTGGCGAGACCGGGTTCCTTCCGGCGGGTTTTGCGCGGGTCGTCGGGGCGGACGGGCCGCGGTTCCGCCCGCTCGATTTCGACAACGCGACCCCGCCGAACACGCCGACCGCCGGGGCGCGGGGGACTGGGGACGGGGAGGCGTCCGGTCTCGGGGACGACCCGACGCTCGTCTCGACGCTGCAGGGCGCCGCAGAGCGCAGCGGTCTCGTGGGGCGGATCGTGGTCGCCGAGGGGCTCGTGGTCGGCGACTTCCAGGACGGCGACGAGGACGCGTTCCGCGATCTCGGCGGGTTCTTCCTGATGGAGGAACGTGCGGATTTCGACGGTGACGACGCGACATCGGAGGGCATATTCGTGGGCGATGCGGGCCTCGCGACCCCGGTGGATGTCGATCCGGGCGACCGTGTCCGGGTCCTCGGGCGCGTCGCCGAATGGTACGGCAAGACGACGCTCGAGGCGCAGGCGATCCGGGTGGAGCAGAGGCGCGCCGCGCCGGACGTGCTCTCCCTGGCCGTCGAGACGGCCCTGCCGCCGGCCGAAGAGCGGGAGGCGGTGGAATCCATGCTGCTGAGGCTCCGCGCGCCGCTGACCTGGATCGGGGATTACGGCTACGAGGCGACGGGCGAGGCCCTGATGGCGGCCGGCGGTCCGGTCCTTCAATACACGCAGATGCACGAGCCCGATCTGGCGGGGAACAGGGCCTTCCGGGCCGAGGTCGGGGACCGCACGATCCTCCTCGACGACGGCAACGACCGGCAGCGGAGCGACGGCGATCCGATCCGCATGCCGGACGGCCGGCTTCTCCGCCCGGAGAGCGGTCTGCGGATGGGCCTCGGCTACGACCTGACGGCGATCATGGACGAGGCCTTCGGGGATTACCGCCTGCGCCTGCCGGCGGGAGCCGCCTTCCGTCCCGACGCGCAGGACGGGCCGGGTGCGCCGCCGCGGCCGGAGGTGGGGGGTGCGTATCGGGTCGGGTCCCTGAACGTCCTCAACTACTTCACGAGCCTTTCGGGGAGAACGGCAGTGGGTCTCGCCCCGCGCGGGGCCGACAGCGCAGAGGAACTGGAGCGGCAGACGCAGAAGCTCGTCACCCTGATCGGGGCGATGGATGTCGATCTCCTCGCACTCAACGAGATCGAGAACGATTTCGCGGGCGAGGCGCCCGCGATCGCGGAACTCGTCCGGGCGCTGAACGCGGCATCAGGCGCGCGGGACTGGGCATATGTCGACCCGGGACGGCGGTTCGTCGGGACCGACGCCATCGCTGTGGGGTTCCTCTACGACCGGCGGACCACGCGGATCGCACCGGGAACGGAGGTCGCCGTGCTGACCGATGAGGGGCTCGGCCCGCTCGGCCTCGATCCGGGACATCCGGTCTTCGAGGGGCCGGGGACCAGCCGACCGCCGCTCGCCGCCAGCTTCGAGGAGATCGCGACCGGCGGCCGCTTCACCGCGGTGGCGGCGCATCTGAAATCGAAGGGCTCGCTCAGCCCCTTCGGCGACAACGCCGACAGGGGAGACGGGCAGGGCAACAACGTCGAGGTCAGGACGCAGACCGCCGAGGCCATCGCCGCCTGGCTGGCGACCGATCCGACGGGAGGGGGCGATGAAGACCGGCTGATCCTGGGGGACCTCAATTCCTACGCCGAGGAAGACCCGGTGCGGGCGCTGACGGCACGCGGCTACGTCAACCTCGTCGAACGGTCCGAGGGGCCGACCGCATCGAGCTACCGCTTCGCGGGGCAGGTCGGGACGCTGGACTACGCGATGGCGAGTGGCGGTCTCGCCGATCAGGCCGCGGGCGCGGCGGTCTGGGAGGTCAACGCGGGGATGCCGGGCGTCTTCGACTACCGCATGACGGGGGGACGGGCCCGCATCGAGCGCCCCCACGGGCAGGGCCTCTTCGACGCATCGAACCCGGCCCGCGCCTCGGACCACGATCCCCTGATCGTCGGTCTGGACCTGCGCAGCGACCCACTACTGCTCGCGCGCAGGGAGATACAGGGCCGGTTCGGGAGGGCCGCGTCCGGCCGGGAAAGGGCGGACGGCGCGCCCCTCCTCGTGCGGAGCGCGCCGACAACCGGGCAGGGGAATCCGATCCTCGACGCGCGCAGGATCATCGAGGCGCTCCGGTCGGGGCGCGGGTTCACCCTTCTTCTGTTCGGTACGGATGATGCGCCGACCTACTGATGGCGCGGAGAGGCCCGGAGACCGCGACCCGGAGCCGCGCAAGCCTGGCGGCCCGCGTCTGCCGGCAAGTCACGAAGGGGGGATGACGCGGCGTCATCGGCGGCTAGGTTCGACCGGGGAGGTGGGGCATGCCCGATACCTATCGCTACACGCTCGGCGATCGCAGCTGGACGTTCGCCGGCCTCGCGGAGGTCATGGCGAAGGCGACCCCCGAACGCTCCGGGGACCGGCTGGCCGGGGTCGCGGCGGAGACCGCGGAGGAGCGGGCGGTGGCGCAGGCCGTCCTCGCCGACCTGCCGCTCAAGGCCTTCCTGAACGAGGTGCTCGTTCCCTACGAGGAGGACGAGGTCACGCGGCTGATCGTCGATACCCATGACGGAGACGCCTTCGCGCCCGTTTCTCACATGGCGGTGGGCGACTTCCGGGACTGGCTCCTGAGCGATCTCGCGACCGAGGCCGCGCTCGTCGATCTCCGGCCCGGCCTGACGCCCGAGATGGTGGCGGCGGTGGCCAAGATCATGCGCAACCAGGACCTGATTCTCGTGGCGAAGAAGTGCCGGGTGACCACGGCGTTCCGGGACACGGTGGGGCTCGAGGGAAGGCTCTCGACCCGCATCCAGCCCAACCATCCGACCGACGATGTGAACGGCATCGCCGCCTCGATCCTAGACGGGCTGATGTACGGCGCCGGCGACGCGGTGATCGGGATCAACCCGGCGACCGACAACGTGGCCCAGGCGATCCGCCTCAACCACCTGATGGCGGACATCATCGACCAGTACCGGATACCGACCCAGTCCTGCGTGCTGACCCACGTCACCAACACGCTCGAATGCATCGAGAAAGGCGCGCCGGTCGATCTCGTCTTCCAGTCCATCGGCGGCACCGAGAAGAGCAACGCCTCCTTCGGCTTTTCGCTCAAGGACCTGGCCGAGGCCCGCGACGCCGCCCTGTCGCTGAGGCGGGGCACGGTGGGGCAGAACGTGATGTATTTCGAGACCGGCCAGGGCTCGGAGCTCTCCGCCGGCGCCCATCACGGTCTCGACCAGCAGACCTGCGAGACCCGCGCCTACGCCGTCGCCCGCCATTTCGAGCCGCTGCTGACCAATACCGTCGTGGGCTTCATCGGGCCGGAATACCTGTTCGACGGCAAGGAGATCGCCCGCGCCGGGCTCGAGGACCATTTCTGCGGCAAGCTGATGGGCGTGCCGATGGGCTGCGACGTGTGCTACACCAATCACGCCGAGGCCGACCAGAACGACATGGACACCCTGCTGACGCTGCTCGGCGTTGCGGGCGTCACCTTCATCATGGGTATCCCCGGCGCCGACGACATCATGCTGAACTACCAGACGACCTCGTTCCACGACGCGCTCTACCTGCGCCGGGCGCTGGGCCTGAAGCCCGCGCCCGAATTCGACGACTGGCTCGCGAGGATGTCGATCCTCGATTCGGATGCAGGCTTCCGGCTGTCCTCGGACGTGCCGGAGGGCTTCGCCTCCTCGCTGAAGAGGCTGCCGCAGGATGCCTGACGTGCTGACCGAGAATCCCTGGCGGATGTTGCGCCGCTTCACCGATGCCCGGATCGGGCTGGGCCGGGTCGGCGTCAGCCTGCCGACGCGCGAGCTCCTGAACTTCCAGATCGCCCACGCCCAGGCGCGCGACGCGGTGCACCTGCCGCTCTATCTCGAGAAGCTGGCCGAGGATCTGCGCGGCATCGACGGGCTCGGCGAGCCGCTGGTCCTGCATACCGAGGCCGGGAGCCGGGACGACTATCTCCGCAATCCGCCGAGGGGCGAGAGGCTGGACGCGGATTCGGTCGCCCGGCTCGAGGAGATCGCCGGCGATCCGCCCGACCTCGCCCTCGTCATCGCCGACGGGTTGTCCTCCTTCGCCACGCAGAACAGTTCCGCGCCGTTTCTCGAGGCGTTCCTCGCCGTGATCGAGGACACGACGCTCTCGCCACCGATCATCGTCGAGCAGGGCCGCGTGGCCGTCGGCGACCACGTGGGCGAGATCCTGAAGGCCCGTGCCGTTCTCGTGCTGATCGGCGAGCGGCCGGGGCTCACCTCGCCCGATTCTCTCGGCCTCTACTTCACCTGGGCACCCGAGACCGGACTCCACGACGCGCGGCGCAACTGCATCTCCAATGTCCGCGCCGCCGGACTCGCCTATGGGCGTGCGGCCTCACGGGCCGCGTGGCTCCTCGCCGAGGCGCGGAAGATCGACACGTCCGGCGTCGCGCTCAAGGACCGCTCCTCGGACGACGGGATCGAGCAGGACGACCGCGCCACAAGCTTCCTCGCCGCCCCACCAGAAGGATGAGTCCATGACCGAGGCCCATATCGACAAGACCTATCTGGAGCAGCGGCAGCTCCAGCGCGGGACCGCGGGGTGGATCCTGCTGGCGGGGCTTGGCGTCTCCTACGTCATCTCGGGCGACTTCGCCGGATGGAACTTCGGCATCGGCGAGGCGGGCTGGGGCGGCTTCGTCATCGCCGCGATCCTGATGGCGACGATGTATTTCACCCTGGTCCTGTCGCTCGCCGAGATGTCGGCGGCGATCCCGGCGGCGGGCGGCGGCTACAGCTTCGCGCGCCAGGCTATCGGGCCGACGGGGGGGTATCTGACCGGTCTCGCCGTCCTCATCGAATACGCGCTGGCGCCGGCGGCCATCGTGATCTTCATCGGCGCGGCGGTCGAATCCCTCATCGGGCTCGACGGGCCAATCGTCTACGCGATCTTCTATGCCGTCTTCGTCGGCATCCATCTCGCCGGTGTCGGCGAGGCGTTGAAGGTGATGATGGTCATCTCCGGCCTCGCGGTCTTCGCCATCCTCGCCACGGCCCTGGCGCTCGTCCCGCATTTCGACGCCGCCAATCTCGTCGACATCGCGCCGACGGATGCGGTCGGCGCCTCCGCCTTCCTGCCCTACGGCATCTTCGGAGTGTGGGCGGCGCTGCCCTTCGCCATGTGGCTCTTCCTCGCGGTCGAGGGCGTGCCGCTGGCGGCGGAGGAGGCGCGCGACCCGGCCCGCGACATGCCGAAGGGGATCATCGGCGCGATGGTGTTCCTGCTTGTCACCGCCGCGCTCGTCACCATCCTGCTGGCCGGCGCCGGCGGGGCGGAGATGATCGGCCAGTCCGGCGTGCCGCTCGTCGATGCGCTGGACGCCGCCGGGATCGGCTGGCTGGCGACGCTGGTGAACGTGCTGGCGCTGGCCGGTCTGATCGCCTCGTTCTTCTCGATCATCTATGGCTATTCGCGCCTCGTCTTCGCGCTGTCGCGGGCGGGCTACCTGCCGCCGGCGCTGTCGATCACCAACGCCCGCAAGGTGCCTGCGCGGGCCTTGATCGTGCCGGGGGTGCTGGGATTTCTCGCGTCGCTGTCGGGGCAGGGCGACCTGATGCTGGCGATGGCCGTGGTCGGCGCCACGATCTCCTACGCGCTCATGGCATGGAGCCACATCCAGCTCCGCAAGACCCAGCCGGATCTCCACCGCCCCTACCGAACCCCGGGCGGCACGGTGACGAGCGGCATCGCCCTGGTCCTGTCGCTGATCGCGCTGACCGGGGTCTTCGCCTTCGATCCGCGCGCCTTCCTGTTCACGCTCGTGCTCTTTGCCATCGGCGCGGCCTACTTCTTTTTCTATTCCCGGCACCATCTGGTCGCGAAGACGGCGGAGGAGGAATTCGCGATGCTGGAGGCGGCAGAGCGGGAACTATGACGGGGATAAGGCCGTGCAGGCAGCCATCCCGCGAGGCGACCGGGCTGGAGCGGGGCTGTCAGAAGATCGGTTCCGTCTCGGTCACGAGGGCCACGAAATCCGCGAATCTCTCGCCCTGGATGGTCACGTGATCGCGCAGGAGCCGGCTCGCTTCCTCCGGCTTCCGGCCGGCGATCGCCCGGAAGATCGTCTCGTGTTCGGCGAGCGACTGGCCGATCCGCTCGGGCACGCGGAGCTGGAGCCGCCGGTAGGCACTCAGGCGCTGGTTCAGCCGCCGGGCTTCGCCCGCGAGGTAGGCGTTTCCGCTCGCCACGTAGATCGCGTCGTGGAACCGGCCGTTCTCGGCGTAATAGACGTTCGGATCGCCCGAAGCGGCCGTTTCGCCGCAGGAAACCAGGGCTCGGGACAGGGACTCAATCGCCCGCTCCGTGGCGCGGCGGGCGGAAAGCTGACCGGCCATCGCCTCGAACTCGGCCATCACCTCGAACATCTGGACGAGTTCCCCGATCGAGACGCGGCGCACGAAGGCGCCCCGGTTCTGGATCAGCTCCACGAGCCCTGCCGAGGCGAGTTGGTGAAGCGCCTCCCGCACCGGCGTGCGGGAGACGCCGAACCGCCGCGCGACCTCCTGCTCGTCGATCCGTCCGCCCGGCGGCACGAAGCGGGCGAGAATGTCGTTCTCGAGCGCCTCGCGGATGTCGCGGGCCCGAACCGCTCCTGCCGCCATCGTCGGTGCCCTCCTTCTGGTCGCCCTATCGTATACGAAGAATTTGACATTGTATAAGCCGCGATGTTTCGCTTGGTAACAATCGGTCGAGGAGCCGGTGCGTAAGGGAGGAAGTCAGATGAAGATGGCATTGTATTCTGCCGCGTGCAGCATGGCGCTGGTCGGCGCGGCCTCGGCGCAGGACGTGACGCTCAGGGCGTCCCACCAGTGGCCCGGCGGTCAGGGCGACGTGCGCGACGAGATGGTGCAGATGATCGGGGACGAGGTGGCCAGTGCCGATGTCGGCCTCAAGGTCCAGGTCTTCCCGGGCGAATCGCTCTACAAGGCGAAGGACCAGTGGGGCGCCGTCACCAAGGGGCTGGTGGACATCACCGCGTTCCCGCTCGACTACGCCTCCGGCCGGCATCCCGAATTCTCCGCGACGCTGATGCCGGGGCTGGTGGGCAGCCACGAGCGCGCCCAGCGGCTAAACGATTCGGAGTTCATGGAGCAGATCAAGTCGATCATCGAGGATTTGGGGGCGATCGTGCTGTCCGACGCCTGGCTCGCCGGCGGGTTCGTGTCCTCGGAACAATGCATCACCACGCCCGAGAGTGCCAAGGGGCAGACGCTTCGCGCCGCCGGCCCGGCCTTCGAGCAGATGCTCGTCGGGGCGGGCGCCTCGATCTCCTCGATGGCATCGTCCGAGATATATTCGGCGATGCAGCAGAACGTCCTCGACGGCGCCAACACCTCCTCCGGCTCGCTGGTGTCCTACCGGATCTACGAGGTGTCGAGCTGCCTGACCGAGCCGGGCGAGAACGCGCTGTGGTTCATGTACGAGCCGATCCTGATGTCGAAGATGTCCTTCGACCGGCTGAACGAGGAGCAGCAGCAGGCGCTGATGGATGCGGGCCAGAAGGCAGAGGAGTTCTTCGCCGGCGAGGCGGCGAAGCTCGACGACGACTTGGTAAAGGCCTACAAGGATGCCGGCGTTGAGGTCGTGGAGATGAGCCAGGACAATTACGACGCCTGGCTGGAGATCGCCAAGGAGACCTCCTACAAGAATTTCGCCGAAAAGGTGCCGAACGGGCAGGAGCTGATCGACTCGGCGCTCTCCGTCGAATGAGCATCGCATGACCCTTTCCGGCGGGCGCGCGGTCGCTCGCCGGACCTTCATTCCCTGAGGCGGACCCTTCCATGCGAGCCTTCGTCGACGCCGTGTCCTTCGTCTCGCGCGTGCTGGGCGTGATCGGGGCGCTGCTGCTGCTCTCGGCCGTCCTGTCGGTCAGCCACATGGTCTTCGTGCGCTATGCGCTCGGACACTCGACTGTCTGGCAGACGGAATACACCGCCTACGCGATCGTGGCGGCGACCTTCCTCGGCGCACCCTGGACATTGATCGTGCGCGGTCACGTCAACGTGGACCTCCTGCAGATTTCCGTGCCGCCGGGGGTTCGCGTGGTGCTCGAGATGCTCGCGGGCCTGGCCTCGCTCGCATTCGTGCTCCTGCTGACCTATGCCGCCTGGCTCTATATCGAGGAGGCCTGGGTCAATTCATGGCGTTCGGAGACGGTCTGGTCGATCCCGCTCTGGCGGCCGATCCTGCCGATGTTCGTGGGCTCGGCATGGCTCTCCGTGCAATACGTCGCCGAGATGGTTCGGCTGATCATCGACGGCCCGCCGGAGGGCGAGGAGGGCGATTCGCTGTCGCGGCAGGGCGAGCGGTATTCCGAGACCTCCCATGACGAGAAGGCGCCCCAGACATGAGCCCCACGGTTTCCGGCCTCGTGATGATGGGGACGCTCTTCGTGCTGCTCGCCATCGGCACGCCTATCGCCTTCGCTCTCGGCCTCGTGGCGCTCGGCGCCCTCTTCACGGTTTACGGCCCCTCGTTCCTCGGCACGCTCGGCGAGCAACTCTTCACCGCGATCTCGTCCTTCAGCCTCGTCGCGATCCCGATGTTCATCCTGATGGGGGCGGCGGTGGCGTCGTCGCCTGCGGGGCGCGACCTCTATGCCGCGCTCGACCGGTGGCTGAACCGGGTGCCCGGGGGACTCGTGCTGTCCAATCTCGGCGCCTGCTCGATCTTCGCGGCACTGTCGGGATCGTCTCCGGCGACCTGCGCGGCGATCGGCAAGATGGGCATCCCCGAGATGCGCTCGCGCGGCTATCCGGCCGAGATCGCGGCAGGCTCCATCGCGGCCGGCGGCACCCTCGGCATCCTGATACCGCCATCCGTCACGATGATCGTCTACGGCATCGCCACGGAGACCTCGATCGGCCGGCTGTTCCTCGCCGGCCTCGTCCCCGGCTTCATGCTGACCGTGTTCTTCATGGCCTGGACGATCATCGCCTGCAGACGGCGGGGCCTCGGATTGTCCGACCTGACCGAGAGTTTCACCATGCGCGAGCGCTTCGCCGTGCTTCCGCGCGTGCTGCCGTTCCTCGCGATCGTCGTGGGCGTGCTCTTCGTCCTCTACGGCGGGGTCGCCACGCCGTCGGAGGCGGCGGGCGTGGGCGCGCTGTTCTGCATCCTCCTCGTCGTGATCATCTACGGCATCTTCGGGCGGAACTGGGACTTCCGGCAGACGCCGATCATCTTCCGCGACACGCTGAAGGAAAGCGTCATGATCATGCTGATCATCGGCGCGTCGGAGATCTTTGCCTTCGCGCTCTCGGCGCTGTTCATCACCCAGTCCCTCGCGCAGGGCATCGCGGCGATGGACGTGAATCCCTACGTCCTGCTGCTCGTCGTGAACATCTTCCTGCTCGTGGCCGGCTTCTTCCTGCCGCCGGTGGGGGTGATCCTGATGACCGCCCCGATCCTGATCCCGATCATCACCCAGGCCGGTTTCGATCCGTACTGGTTCGCGGTGGTCCTCACAATCAACATGGAGATCGGGCTCATCACCCCGCCGGTGGGGCTCAATCTCTACGTCATAAACGGAATCGCGCCGGACATCTCGCTCGGCCAGATCCTCCGGGGGTCGCTGCCCTACGTGCTTTGCATGATCCTCGGGATCGTCGTCCTGACGATCTTTCCGCAGATCGCGCTCTTCCTGCCGAACCTCGTCATGGGGCCGAGTTGACCCGAGACCGCGCCGAGGACGTCGCCACCATGCCTGCCCTGTTCGAACCACTCGAAATCGGATCGCTGCGGCTCCGCAACCGCATCATCGTTGCGCCCATGTGCCAGTATTCGGCCGAGGACGGTTCGGCCACCGACTGGCACATGATGCATCTCGGCGCACTGAGCCTGTCCGGCGCGGGCCTCCTGACCGTCGAGGCGACGGCGGTGGAGGCGGCGGGCCGGATCACCGCCCAAGACCTCGGCCTCTATTCGGACGGCAACGAGTCCGCCCTCGCCCGCGTGCTGAAGACGATCCGGCTGCACTCCGGGATACCGGTTGCGGTGCAACTCGCGCATGCAGGTCGCAAGGCATCGAGCGCGCCGCCTTGGCTGGGAGGCGCACAGGTGCCGATCGAGCAGCCGGACGGCTGGCGCACGGTCGCGCCCTCCGCCGTGCCACATGGCGAGGGGGAGGCGCCGCCGGCGGCGCTCGACGGCGAGGGCATGGCGCGCATCCGCGACGCCTTCGTTGTCGCCGCGCTCCGCGCCGTGCGGATCGGCGCCGACGGAATCGAGCTGCACGGCGCGCACGGATATCTCCTGCACCAGTTCCTGTCGCCGCTCGCCAACCGCCGCAATGATGCCTTTGGCGGTGACCTGGAGGGCCGGATGCGCTATCCGCTCGAGGTCTTCGAGGCGGTGCGGGAGGCCGTGCCGCTCGACATTCCCGTCTGGATGCGCATCTCGGCCAGCGACCACGTGGAAGGCGGCTGGGACATCGACGGGACCGTGGCGATGTCGCGGGCGCTCGAGGCGCGGGGGGCCGCGGCGATCCACGTCTCCTCCGGCGGCGCCTCGCCGGAGCAGAGAATCGATGTCGGACCCGGCTATCAGGTCCCCTTCGCCGAGAGGGTTAAGGCGGCCGTGGGCATCCCGGTCATCGCGGTCGGTCTCATCACCGAGCCGCGCCAAGCGGAGGAGATCGTCTCCGCCGGCAGCGCCGACGCGGTGGCCCTCGCCCGGGCGATGCTCTACGACCCGCGCTGGCCCTGGCACGCGGCCGCCGAACTCGGCGCGACCGTTGCGGCCCCGCCGCAATACTGGCGCTGCCAGCCGCACGGGCTGAAGCATCTCTTCGACCGGGCCGAGCACGGGCAGAGATGACCCGCGCGGAATCCCTCAGATCCCGACGGGAGGCCGGCGCGGCGGTCGCCGACGGCAAGCTCGTCGCGGCGCGGGACGCCACGCGGCTTCTGGAGGCGGTTCTGCGCCCCGGCGACCGGGTCTGCATCGAGGGCGACAACCAGAAGCAGGCCGATTGCTTGGCGCGCGCGCTCGCGGCCTGCGATCCGGAGCGGATCAACGGGCTGCACATGGTGCAGTCGGGCGTCGTCCTGCCCGAGCACCTGGATATCTTCGAGATCGGGATCGCCGAGAAGCTCGACTATTCCTATTCCGGCCCGCAGGGCGCGCGAGTGGCCCGGATGATGGGGCAGGGGGCGCTGAAGGTCGGCGCGGTCCATACCTATCTGGAGCTCTTCGCGCGCTACTTCGTGGACCTGACGCCGCAGGTGGCGCTGATCTGCGCCGTCAGCGCCGACCGCGACGGAAACCTCTATACCGGGCCGAACACCGAGGACACGCCGACCGTGGTGGAGGCGACGGCCTTCAAGCAGGGGCTCGTCGTCGCGCAGGTGAACGAGGTGGTCGACCGCCTGCCCCGCGTGGACATTCCCGGCGACCGGGTCGATTTCGTGGTCGAGGCCGACGCGCCCTTCTACGTCGAACCCCTCTTCACCCGCGATCCGGGTGCGGTTACCGAAACGCAGATCCTGACGGCGATGATGGCGTTGAAGGGCATCTACGCCGAGTACGGGGTGAAGCGGCTGAACCACGGGATCGGCTTCGGTACGGCGGCGATCGAGCTGATCCTGCCGACCTACGGCCATCGGCTGGGGCTCAAGGGCAAGGTCGCCACCCACTGGGCGCTGAACCCCCATCCCTCGCTCATCCCCGCCATCGAATCGGGCTGGGTGGAGCAGGTGCATTGCTTCGGCTCCGAGGTCGGGATGGAGGGTTACGTCGCCGGCCGGCCGGAGATATTCTTCACCGGGCCGGACGGGACGCTCCGCTCGAACCGGGCCTTCTGCCAGACCGCCGGCCTCTACGCCTGCGACATGTTCATCGGGGCGACCCTGCAGATCGACCTCAAGGGCCATTCCTCCACCGTCACCACGAACCGCGTCGCCGGATTTGGCGGAGCCCCGAACATGGGTTCCGACCCGCATGGCCGGCGCCACCCCTCCGACCCCTGGCTCAAGTCCGCGGGAGAGGGCAGCGCGGAGGCGGAGCCGCTCCTCCGGCGGGGCCGGAAGCTCGTGGTGCAACTCGTGGAGACCTTCGGTGACAAGATGGTGCCGACCTTCGTGGAGGAGCTCGACGCGGTGAAACTCGCCCGCGAGACCGGTCTCGATCTGGCGCCGGTGATGATCTACGGCGACGATGTCACCCATGTCGTGACCGAGGAGGGAATCGCCAACCTCCTGCTCTGCCGCGAGGCGGGGGAGCGGGAACAGGCGATCCGCGGCGTCGCCGGCTACACGGAGATCGGCCGGGGGCGCGACCGGGCCGTGGTCGCGAAGCTGCGAGACCGCGGGGTGATCCGGAGGCCGGAGGATTCTCGGCATCGATCCGCTCGACGCGGACCGGTCGCTCCTCGCCGCCCGGTCGATGAAGGATTCGGTGGACTGGTCGGGGGGACTCTACGAGCCGCCGGCGCGGTTCCGGAATTGGTGAGGGAAGGCCATGGACCGTCTGAGCTTCGCGCACGAGACCGACCGTCCTCTGGGCGGGGACCGGGATTCGGCGATCCACGGCGTGGTCGCCTCCGGCAATCTCGAGGTGCTCATGGAACGGGTGCTCCCCGGGCGCCGCTTCGAGGCGGAGATCGCGACGCCGCTCTCGGGCTACGACGCGGTCTGGGAGGCGGTGATCGCCGATTTCGTGGAGCGCGCGCAGCCGGGCGGCCTGCGCGTCTCGATCAACGACGGCGGCGCGCAGCCCGATACGGTGATGCTGCGACTCCTGCAGGCCGCACGGCTGATGGAGGGCGCGCGATGACCATGCCCGACCGGCCCGCGAGCTGGTACGAATCCTCCGCCCGCGCCCGGATCGCGGGATTGCTGGACGCGCGCAGTTTTGCGGAGTTCCTGCCGCCGACGGACCGCCAGACGAGTCCGCACCTCCAGCTCTTCGATCTGCCGCAATCCTTCGACGACGGGATCGTCGTCGGTCGCGGAACGCTCGACGGGCGTCCGGTTCTCCTCGCCGCGCAGGAGGGGCGCTTCATGGGCGGGGCCTTCGGCGAGGTCCACGGGGCGAAGCTCGTGGGCCTGCTGCGCGCCGCGGCCGAGACGAAACCCGCGGCGGTTCTGGTCCTCTTCGACACCGGCGGGGTGCGGCTGCAGGAGGCCAATGCGGGCGAGACCGCCATCGCCGAGATCATGCGTGCGATCTGCGACGCGCGCCTAGCCGGCGTGCCGGTCATCGGCCTCGTCGGCGGCCGGGCGGGGGCCTTCGGAGGCGGCGGGCTGATCGCCGGCACCTGCTCCGGGCTCGCGGTGACCGAACAGGGCCGGATCGGCGTCTCCGGCCCCGAGGTGATCGAGACCAATCACGGGGTCGAGGAATTCGATTCCCGCGACCGGGCGCTCGTCTGGCGGATCACGGGTGGCAAGCACCGGGCGATCATCGGCGGCGCCGACGCCTATGCCGACGATACCGCCGAGAGCCTGAAGGCCGCGGCGCTCGAACTGATCGCCGGCGCGCCCTCCTTCGATCTGGCCACGCTGCGCGCGGAACATGCGCGCCTGCGGGACCGGCTCGACAGGGACGGCGAGGCCGTCGATTTGCCCGAAATGTGGCGCACTGCGGGGATCGAGGAAGATACCGACCCACCGGCGCTCGGGGCGGACGCGTTCAGGACACTGATCGACTCGCTCGGGGACCGACATGGCGCTCGATGACATTCTCGCCTCGCTCTTTCCGGACGGTCACGCGGTCGCCTCGCGCGCGGGGATCGTGACCGGCACCGGCCCGTTCAGGGACAAGACCGCCGCCGTGGTCGGGATCGACGGTGGCACGCCGCTCGGGGTCGAGGGGGCGCTGGAACTCGCCGGAGCGGTGCTCGAGGCGATCGGGCGGGAGGATGGGGCGCCGATCCTCGTTCTCGTGGATTCCGGCAGCCAGCGGATGCGGCGGCGCGACGAGATGCTGGGACTCTCGGAATATCTCGCGCATCTGGCCAAGGCGCTCCGTCTGGCCGAAGCCGAGGGCCACCCGACGATCGGCCTCATTTACGGCCATTCCGCCGCGGGGGCCTTCATCGCCACAGCCCTCGCGACGCGGGTCCTCGTCGCCGTGCGGGGCGCCGATCCGAGCGTGATGGACCTGCCATCCGTGGCCCGCGTCACCACCCTGCCGCTCGACAGGTTGGAGGAACTGGCGAAGGACTTGCCGGTCTTCGCGCCGGGGATCGAGAACATGGTTGCGGTCGGTGCGGTCCGCGCAGTCCTCGATCCGGATCGCCCGATCGCCGAGCAGGTCGAGTTGCTGCTCGCGGATTTGCCGGAGATTGACGACCGCGACCGGCTCGGCGCCGAACGCGGCGGGCGGCCGAAGGCGGCGGAGATCGCGGAGCGCATCGTCGAGGCGGCCCGTGCCCGCTGACGGGTTCGAACGGCAGGATTCGGTTTCGGCGCCGGCGACCGGATCGGTTGACGTCCCGCACCCGGTCAGGCCCGCCTGGGAGGCTGCCGGCAGGCCGCTGATCGTGCGGCGCGGGACGCCCGAACCGGAGCTCCCGCTCGGCCTTCCGCTTCCGCCGTCCCTCGGCAAGGGGCGCCTTTCGCTGTCCCTTCCACCGTCGCGCGTCGCCCGGCTGAGGACGCCCAGGCTCGCGGAGGTCGCGGACCGTGCGCCCGCGGGCTGGCGGGCCACGCTCTTCGCGGCCGAGGCGACAGCTCGAGATCACGGCGTCCGGGTGACGGCCTACGGGGCGCTCCTCTGGCAGGCGCTTCTCGGTCTCGATTACCTGCATCCGGGCTCGGACCTCGACCTGCTCTGGACCTGCCCGGGGTCGGTCCCGCCCGGCCTCTCGAGGGACATCGAGCAGCTCGCGGCGCGGGCGCCGATGCAGCTCGACGGAGAGATCCTCTCGCGCGGATGGGCGGTGCAGTGGCGCGAACTCCACCGCGCCGGTTCCGGCGACCTGGTTCTCGGCAAGTCGCGCCGGGGCCTCGAGATGCGGCCCGCTTCCCGCTTCCTCGAATCCGCAGTCGCATGAGGGACGCGGCAGCCAGGAGAGGGGCGGTACCCGAGCGCGACGCGGCCGGGCGCATCGCGGACATGGCGACGACGGCGCTTCGCGACGAACTCGCCGTCCATCCGAAGCCTGGTCTCGTCAGCCATGTGGATGCCGGCAGCCATGACGACATGGATGCGGAGACCTTCGAGATGGCAATCGCCGCGATCGCGCCGTTCTTCGCCGATCTCGCCCGGGCCGGGTCGGAGGGCGCGGCGATGACCGATCTGCGCCGGATCGGGCTTCGGGCGGAGAGCGCGATGCTGGCTGCGACCGGCAGCATCAACACCCATCGCGGGGCGATCTTCGGCCTGGGCCTGCTCGCGGCCGCGGCCGGCGCCCTCGGGCGGCCAGCGGCGGGTGCTCTCGGCATCTACGTGCGCAGGACCTGGGGCGCGGCGATTCTCGCCGGCCTGGTCTCGGTCGACCGGCCCGGAGCCGCGGCCCGCCGCCGCTACCGGGCGGGCGGGGCGCCGGCGGAGGCGGCGGCCGGCTTTCCCTCGATCTACCGCGTGGCGCTTCCGGCCCTCGCGCGGGGCCGCGGCCGGGCGGGACACGCGGCCGGGGTCGAGGCCTGCATGGCGCTCGTCGCGGCGGGAGGCGACACCAACCTTCTTCACCGCGGCGGCCGGCCGGGCGCGCGGTTCGCGCGGGACGCGGCGCGGCGGTTCCTGGCCGATGGCGGGACGCGCGCCGACGGCTGGCGGGAGAGGGCCGAGAGGATGCACCTTGACTTCGTCGCCCGCCGTCTCAGCCCCGGCGGCGCGGCCGATCTCCTCGCGATGGCACTCTTCGTCGGACGGATCGAGCGGAACAGGCCGTGACCCTGGCCCTGCTCCTGTCGGGTCAGGGCGCGCAATCCGCGGCGATGTTCGACCTGACGGCGGACCTGCCCGAGGCCCGCCCGATCTTCGAGGCGGCGGCGGAGCGTCTGGGCGGACGCGATCCGCGGGACCTCGCGCGGAGCGGAGGCGAGGAACAGCACGCGAACCGGACGGGACAGATTCTCTGCGTGACCGCGGCGCTCGCGGGGTGGCGCCTCGTGTCCGAGGCGGTGCCCGGCCGCGTCATCGTCGCCGGATACAGCGTCGGCGATCTGGCGGCCTGGGCCGTCGCCGGATGGATAGAGACGGCGCCTCTTCTTGATCTCGCGGTCGTCCGGGCGGAGGCTATGGACGCCGCGGCCGGGCCCGACGACGGTCTCGCCGGCATTCGCGGTCTGTCTCTCGCCGAGATCGCCGAACTCGCGGACCGGCACGACGCGCATCTGGCGATCCGCAACGCGCCGGACAGCGGCGTGGTCGGCGGCTCCGCCCCCGATCTCGACGCGCTTTGCTCCGCGGCCCTCGGGGCGGGGGCGGAACGAGCCACGCGCCTCGACGTGCACTTGGCCTCGCATACGCCGCGACTCTCCGGTGCCACCGAGCGCCTCAGGCGGGAGCTTTCGGCCGCGCCCGTCGCGCGCCCGCCCGCGGGGGGGCCGCGACTCCTTTCCGGGCTCGACGGCGGCACCGTCTTCAGGGCGGCTGACGGGCTGGACAAGCTGGCGCGGCAGGTATCCGAGACCATCGACTGGGCCGACTGTCTCGCCGCCTGCGACGAGTTCGGTGCCACGAGCTATCTCGAACTCGGCCCCGGCCATGCGCTGGCGCGGATGGCCCAGGCGCGCTTCGCCGGGCAGCGCGTGCGGTCGCTCGAGGATTTCAGGACCGCGGATGGCGTCAGGCGATGGGTGGCGGGAGACGGGGAGATTCGCGCAGGCAACTCCCGGCGCTGATCGCGAAGGACACGAGAGGTCATTGCCTTCGCGCTCTTCCGTTGCCAAGCATGGCCGGGACCGCATCGGGGGAGGAATGGTCAATGGGTTGGTTTCTGGTCCTGCTTCTTCTTCTGGCGATCGTCTTCATCGTCGTGGCGACCGCGCGGTTCGCGATACATCCGTTTCTCGTTCTCCTGGCGGCGGCCTACGGCCTCGGCCTGCTCGCCGGGCTGCCGCCGTCCGACATCGTGAGCGCGATCACCGACGGGTTCGGCGGCACGGTCGGCGGGATCGGCATCATCATCGCCGCGGGCACGATCATCGGGGTGGTCCTGGAACGCTCCGGCGGCGCGCAGGTCATGGCGGACACCATCATCGCCGCAGTCGGCAAGGCGCGATCAGTCATGGCGATGAGCCTGACGGGCGCCGTGGTCTCGATCCCGGTCTTCTGCGATTCGGGCTTCGTCATTCTGTCGCCCCTCGCGCGGTCGCTCGCGAGCAAGTCCGGCCGATCGATGGCGACCTACGCGGTGGCGCTCAGCATGGGGCTCTACGCCACGCACGTCTTCGTCCCGCCGACCCCCGGTCCGATCGCGGCGGCCGGTGAACTCGACGCGGATGTCGGGCTCGTCATCATCCTCGGCCTTCTGGTGACGCTGCCGGTTCTCGTCACCACCTATCTCTTCGCGATCTTCATGGGCGAGCGGACCTTCATCGATCCCGATTCGGTGTCGATCGAAGAAGCCGCGCCGGATGACGGCGCGGGCGCCGAGGCCGGAGCCGCCACCGGACGGCCGGAGACGTGGAAGGCCTTCTTTCCGATCGTCCTGCCGATCGGCCTGATCGCCCTCAATTCGCTCGCCACGGCCGTTCTGGGCGACGGGGTCGTGGCGGGGTTCTTCCAGTTCCTCGGCGATCCCAACACCGCGCTCCTGCTCGGCGTGGCGGCCGCCTTCTTCGTCACTGCCGAGAGCCGCGGCCCGGGGCTGACGCAGGACGCGGTGATGCGCGCGCTCCGGGTCGCGGGGCCGATCATCCTGATTACCGGTGCGGGTGGCGCGCTCGGCAGCGTTCTCAGGGCCACGCCGATCACCGACTTCCTGGGCGAGAGCCTGACGCTGGCGAGTCTCGGCATCTTCCTGCCATTCCTGCTGGCTGCGGCGCTGAAGACCGCCCAGGGCTCCTCTACCGTGGCGATCGTCACGAGCGCCGCGATCGTCGCGCCGCTCGTCGGCAGCC
Organism: uncultured Alphaproteobacteria bacterium; assembly: GCA_963776705.1. Lineage (GTDB taxonomy): Bacteria > Pseudomonadota > Alphaproteobacteria > Rhodobacterales > Rhodobacteraceae > Palleronia. The sequence continues at coordinate 8,667 of CAVZOA010000004.1, read as the reverse complement.
TCGGCCTCGATAGCGCTGCGGGCCTCGCTCTGACGACGCTGGCGATCGGGGCGGGGTCGATGACGGTGAGCCACGCCAACGACAGCTTCTTCTGGGTGGTCAGCCAGTTCTCCGGCATGTCGACGCCCGAGGCCTACCGGCTGCAGACGGTGGCCTCGGCGGTGGCCGGCGTGACGGGCATCGCGGCGATCTGGCTGTTGAGCCTGATCTTCGGATGAGTGGCGGACCCGCTCCCTTCGACGCGCATCTCCGCGCCTTGCTCGAGGGCGCCTTCGACGCCGCGGTGCAGGCCGCGCGCCCCGACAATGCGCTGCCGCCCCTCCTGCCCAACCCGCCGAAAGGGCGCACGCTCGTCGTGGGGGCCGGCAAGGCGGCCGCGCAGATGGCCGCGGCGGTCGAGGGGGCCTGGCGGGGCGACCTGTCGGGCCTGGTGATCACCCGGTACGGGCACGGCGAGGGCGTGTCTCTCGACCGTATCGAGCTGGCCGAGGCCGCCCACCCGGTGCCGGACAAGGCCGGAATGGAGGCGACCCGCCGGATCATGGACCTGGTTTCCGAACTCGGGCCGGACGATCTGTGCCTCGTTCTCATCTCCGGCGGCGGATCGGCGCTCCTGTGCCAGCCGCTGGAGGGGCTCGAACTAGCCGAGAAGCAGGAGGTGACCCAGGCGCTTCTGCGCTCGGGCGCGACGATCCACGAGATGAACGCCGTCCGCCGGCGCCTCTCGGCGGTCAAGGGCGGGCGGCTCGCGGCGCTCGCCGCGCCGGCGCGGGTGGTGACACTCTACATCTCCGACGTCCCAGGCGACGACGCCGCCACCGTCGCCTCCGGTCCGAGCGTGCAGGCCCCCGCGGACGACGATGCCGAGGCGATCCTGGACCGGTACGGCATCGCGCTTCCGGAGGGGGTGCGGCGCGCGCTGAATAGCGCGGCCTCCCATCCGCCGGCCGAGATCAGCGGAGAGGCCCGGCTCCTGGCGGCGCCCTGGTCGTCGCTCGAGGCGGCCGCCGACTGGCTCGAAGACCGAGGCTGGTCGACCGTGATCCTTTCCGACCGGATCGAGGGGGAGGCGCGCGAGGCCGGCCTTGTGGTCGCCGCGATCGCGGCCGCCTGCGGCGATCGCGGGGCGCCGTTCCGGCCACCGGTGGCGATCCTCTCCGGCGGCGAGACGACCGTGACCGTCCGGGGCGACGGCCGCGGCGGGCGCAACGCGGAATTCGCGCTCGGTGCGGCGCTGGCGCTGCGGGGGCGGGAGGATATCCGGGGCCTCGCCGCCGATACTGACGGGATCGACGGGGTGGAGAGCAATGCCGGCGCCGTCTTCGACGGGTCCACGGCGCTCAGGATGCGACTGGCGGGCATGGACCCCGCGGCCGTGCTTCGCGACAATGACGCCTTCGCGGCCTTCGAGGCCGTCGATCAGCTCGTCTTGACGGGGCCGACGGGCACGAACGTCAACGATTTTCGCCTCTTCCTGGTCGGACGACCGGACTAGGCGGGCGTGACTTCCGCCACGGACCGGGACGGGCGGGCCGCGAATCTCGGGTTTCTCTTCACCGAATATCCGCTGGTCGAGGCGGTGCGGGCCACGGCGCGGTCGGGGTTCGGGGCGGTGGAGTTCCACTACCCCTACGACGCGGGTGCGATGCCTCTTCGCGAGGTTCTGGAGGAGACCGGATTGCCGGTACCCTCCCTCAATACCCGCCCTGGCGACGTGGCCGCGGGCGAGTTCGGGCTCGCCGCGCTGCCGGGAAGAACCGCCGAGGCGCGGGCGGAGATCGACCGGTCTGCGAGATTAGCCGCGAGAGCGGGGGTGCGCCACGTTCATGTCCTCGCCGGGCGAACCGGAGATTCGGCTTCCACCGAGGCGGTGTCTCGCGACAACCTGTCCCATGCATGCGAGGCGGCCACGCGGTACGGGCTCGGAGTCGTGATCGAGCCGATCAACCCGCACGACGTGCCCTTCTACCACCTTCAGACACCGGAGCACGCGGCCGAGACCATCGCGCATCTCGGCGCACCTAATCTTCGGCTGATGCTCGACTGCTACCGCCTCGGCCGGATGGAGCGGAACGTGGCGGCCGACATCGAGGCATTCCGCAAGGTGACCGGCCACATCCAGATCGCCGCCGTGCCGGATCGCGGCGCGCCCGATCACGGAGACGTGGACTACCTTGCGCTCCGGCCGGCGTTGAGCGCCACGGGGCTCCCGATCAGCGCGGAGTACCGGCCCGGGGGTCGCACCAAGGACAGCCTCGGCTGGATGAGCCCGTTCGCTGCCTACGAGGCGTGACGGTGCGGCAGTTTCGGAAGGGCCGCCTGGCGACCCTGAGCTATTCCGACGTCAAAGCCTCGTCGTCGCGTCCTTCGGGGCCCGAGGGGGTCGGCACGAATGCCGCCCCGCCCTCATCGCTGTCCCGCACGACGTCCTGGTCCAATTCGGGATCGAGCTGAGTCTCCGCATCGCGACCTTCGGGGTTCTCCGCGTTGCCGCTGGAGGGCTGCGTCGTCTCTGGCGTTCCGGCGGGATCGTCGGAACTCTCGTCGAGAAGGAAATCGTCCTCCGACCCTTCGCTCGCGTCAGTTCCCGAGCTCGCCGAAGCCGGGTCGTCCCCCATCTCCCCGTCGGACCCGCCGCTTCCCGCCATGTCGCCGCCGTCATCCACGGTCGCGGCCGCGCCGCCGCCAGAACTCCCCTCATCGTCCGAGGAGCTGCCGTCGCCGTCGCCTTGGGAGCCACCCTGATCCCCGCCGCTCGCGGAGGACTCCGCCGACGAACTCTCGCCGGTCGAACCGTCCATGCCGTTGGTATCGTCGGACGGCGTCGCCTCCTCGGGGGCCGGTTCCGAATCGGACGGCGAAGTGGTGGGGTCGTTCTGTTCCGTCGCGCCGGCCGCAGTGTCGGCGACATCGGCCTCGGGGGTGTTGCCGCCGCCCGCGGGCTCGGCGTTCACGTCCTCGGGAATGATCGTGGCCTCGCTCGGCGGTTCGGTGCCGGTCATCGTGAAGACCGCTGCCATTGCGGCGAAGACCGCGACCGCGATGATGGCGATGGGAAGAAGCGGACTTCCGGCGCCCTTCTGTGACTTGGCCATGAGACACTCCGAATGGTTCTGTCGCGCACAACGATCGAGGCCGCGCCGCGTTCCGCGGCCTTGCCGGTGTGCCGGAGATGGGGCAAGCGGGGCACGAGGCAAGGAGACGCACATGGCGGACGACAGGCTGATCGTCGCACTTGACCTGCCCGATGCGCTCGGCGGGCTGAGGGTCGCCGATCTGCTGGGCGATACCGTGGGTTTCTACAAGATTGGCCTCGGGATGCTGACGGGCGGCGGTCTCGCCCTCGCGCAGGAATTGAAGGACGAGCGCGGAAAACGCATCTTCCTCGACATGAAGCTCTTCGACATCGGCTCCACCGTCGAGGTGGCGGTGCGCGGTCTCTGCCGCTTCGACATCGACTTCCTGACGGTCCACGGCGACCCGCATGTCGTCCGGGCGGCGATGGAGGGCGCGGCGGGCTCCCGGACCGAGATTCTCGCCGTGACGATCCTGACTTCGCTCGACCGCTCGGATCTCGACGCCGCGCTCATGCGGCCCGGCGCGCTGGACGGCATGGTGCGCGACCGGGCGGAGGCGGCGTTCGAGGCCGGAGCGGACGGCGTCATTGCCTCCCCGAACGAGGCGGGAGCGATCCGCGCGCTGCCCGGCGCCTCCCGCAGACTGATCGTGACGCCGGGCGTTCGTCCGGCCGGAGCGGAGACGGGAGACCAGAAGCGCGTCGCGACGCCGCGCGCGGCGCTCTCCGCGGGCGCCGATCACATCGTCATCGGGCGGCCCGTCTGGCAGGCTGCCGATCCGGCCGCCGCGGCGCGGGGCATCCTCGCGGAGATCGCCGCGGGAGAGGGGGAACGGCCATGAGCCTCTATGCGCTCGGAGACATCCACGGGCAGTCGGCCGAGCTCGACCGGGCCCTGCGCCTGATCGCGTCGGATGGCGGCGAGGACGCGGAGATCGTCTTCCTCGGGGATTACACCGACCGCGGACCGGACAGCCGCGGGGTCCTCGACCGGCTCGTGGCGGGGAAGGCGCAGGGACGGCCCTGGCGCTTCTGCATGGGCAACCACGACCGGATGTTCCTGCGCTTCCTTTCCGAGGGGCGCGAGAACGATCCGCGGATCGGGTCGGGAAAGTCCTGGCTGAACAGGGCGTTGGGCGGCGCCGCGACGCTCGGCTCCTACGGGCTCTCGGGCGAGGCGCGGGCATTTCTGTACAATGGCGGAGTGGAGACGCTCGCCTCCTACCGCGTGGAGGGAGAGTTCCTGAGCAAGGAGGAACTCGCCAAGGCCGCCTACGGGGCGGTGCCGGAAGCGCACAGGCGGTTTCTCGAGGGGCTCGACCTCTGGCACGAGATCGGCGAGCTGCTCTTCGTCCATGCGGGGCTGAGGCCCGGCCGGTCGCTCCGGCGCCAGCGGGAGGACGACCTGATCTGGATCAGGGACGGCTGGCTCGAGAGCACGGCGGACCACGGCTGGCTCGTCGTCCACGGTCATACCGCGCTCGATCACCCGCAGCATTACGGCAATCGCGTCAATCTCGATGGCGGGGCCGGCTACGGCCGACCGCTCGTCCCGGCCGTCTTCGAGGGCCGAAAGGTCTGGCTCATCGAGGAGGGGGGCCGCACCCCGCTGGAGCCGGCCCCCGCTCGATGACTGGTGTGAGGCGTTACTTCGACGACATCATGTAGTTGAAGACAGACAGACCCAACAGAGCCACGAGGATGATCAGGACGATGAGATACATGGGCAACTCCTTTGCGCCGGTGGTTCGACAGGGGCAGATAGCGCGGCGTCGCCCCCTTTCACGCCAGATGACGATAGGCTAAGAGGCCGCGTCTTCAAAGATGGGGGATCCCATGGGCTACAAGATCGCCGTCGCGGGTGCGACGGGCAACGTGGGCCGCGAAATGCTGTCCATCCTAGCCGAGCGAGGATTCCCGGCGGACGAGGTGGTGGCGCTGGCCTCGCGGCGCTCGCTGGGAACCGAAGTCAGCTACGGGGAGCGGACGCTGAAGACCAAGGATCTCGACCAGTTCGACTTCCAGGGCTTTGACATGGCTCTGTTCGCGATCGGATCGGAGCCCACCAAGACCTACGCGCCGAAGGCTGCGAAGGCGGGCTGCGTGGTGATCGACAACTCGTCCCTCTACCGCTACGACCCGGACGTTCCGCTGATCGTGCCGGAGTGCAATCCGGAGGCGGTGAAGGGATATTCGAAGAAGAACATCATCGCCAACCCGAACTGCTCCACGGCGCAGATGGTCGTTGCGCTGAAACCGTTGCACGACCGGGCGAGGATAAAGCGCGTGGTGGTCTCGACCTACCAGTCGGTCTCGGGCTCCGGCAAGGCGGGGATGGACGAGCTCTGGGACCAGACCAAGTCGATCTACAACCCCGTCGAGGACGTGAAGCCGAAGACCTATCCAAAGCAGATCGCCTTCAACGTCATCCCCCATATCGACTCCTTCATGGACGACGGCTCCACCCGCGAGGAGTGGAAGATGGTGGCGGAGACGAAGAAGATCGTGGACACGAGCATCAAGGTGCACGCGACCTGCGTGCGGGTGCCGGTCTTCGTCGGCCACGGTGAGGCTGTCAACGTCGAGTTCGAGGAGTTCCTCGACGAGGACGAGGCGCGCGACATCCTGCGCGAGGCGCCCGGGATCATGGTCGTCGACAAGCGCGAGGACGGCGGCTACGTGACGCCGGTCGAATGCGTGGGCGACTACGCAACCTTCATCAGCCGCATCCGCCAGGACGGGACTGTCGATAACGGGCTGAGTTTCTGGTGCGTCAGCGACAACCTCAGGAAGGGCGCGGCGCTGAACGCGGTGCAGATTGCCGAACTGCTCGGCCGCGAGGTGCTGAAGAAGGGGTGATCCGCGTCCGGATACGCTCCGGTGGAGCGTTTCCAGCGGATCCCGGCCGCCCGCAACCAGCGCGCGGTCGGACCAATCTCCCGTTCACGACCGCTGCCGAGTCACCGCACGGTCGTGTCGGACCTGCCTGATTCGGCCCGTCCCGGCTGCCCCGACCGATTGTCGGTCTCCCGTCGGATTCCTGTCGGAATCCCGTCGGAGGGCGCGACGGGCCGGGCGGCGCCGGCCGGGGCGGTTAACGCCCCCGCGCGCTACCTCTCGGCGACGGCGAGCCGCGCGCCGAGGAGGAGGAAGGTGGCGGCGACGGAGCGGCGCAGCCAGGCCACGAGGCGCGGCCGGGCGACGACGCGCGACCGGGCCAGCGCCGCCGCGGCCCCGTAGCCCAGGAAGACCGCGAAGGTCAGGCCCATGAAGACCAAGGCGAGCCCGGCGAGATGCAGGGCCGGTGCGGCGCTCGTCGCGGCGACGAATTGCGGCAGGAAGGCGAGGAAGAAGAGCGACAGCTTCGGGTTCAGGATGTTGAGGAGGATGCCGTCGCGGACGAGGCGCGCGGCGGAGCGGGGGCGGCGGTCGCCCTCCACGCTCAGGGCGCCGCCCTCGCGCAGCACGCCACAGGCCATGTAGAGCAGGAACAGAACGCCGAGGACCTTCACCGCCTGGAAGGCGACGGCGCTGGCGTGGAGGAGCGCGGCGAGCCCGACGATGGAGGCCAGCGCGTGCGGCACGATTCCCAGCGTGCATCCGACGGCCGCCAGGACGGAGGCGCGGAGGCCGCGACCGATCCCCGTCGCGAGGGTGTAGAGGACGCCGGTGCCGGGGATCAGGCAGACGACGAGGGCGGTGAGTAGGAAGTCGGGGGACATGGGCAGGCTCCGGCTGACGTATCATGCTGGCCCCTGCCGTCGGAGGGCGCAAGTTCCGTCCGGGCCGAACCGGTCTGCCAAGGGACCGGAGCGGCTCGCTGCGGTCCCGGGATCGCGGAGCCGCGGAGGCTTGGCGGAAGCCCGCCAAAGAGGGGGCGACCCCGTGTTCCGCCGGGATCCGGTTCATGGCACCATGCCGCGACCCTCCGGACACTTCGCAGCGAGGATCCTCCCGCATGTCTGCCCTGCCTCCCCTCGGCGTCCGGACCGGCGTCGCGGTGCCTCCCGAGGTGGCCTGGGCCGCCTGCACGACCCCGGAGGCGATCCGGGCGTGGAATTTCGCCGCTCCGGACTGGCATTGCCCCCGGGCGGAGGTCGACCTGCGCGTGGGCGGCGCGCACCGGGCGCGCATGGAGGCGCGCGACAGCTCGGCGGGTTTCGATTTCGCGGGCATCTACGAGGAGGTGGACGGCCCGCGCGCGCTCTCGCTGCGGCTCGCGGACGGACGCGTGGCGCGCACGCTGTTCGAACCCCTCGAGAGCGGCACGCGGGTGACGACCACGTTCGATCCGGATCCGGACAATCCGGCCGAGATGCAGCGCGCGGGCTGGCAGGCGATGCTGGACAATTACTGGGCGCATGCGGAGGCGGAGACCGGGCCAAAGCGGCGGCCTGTGGCCGCCTCATGTGCGCGGGGGTCACTGGTCGGAGTGGCAGGATTCGAACCTACGACCCCTGCCTCCCGAAGACAGTGCTCTACCAGGCTGAGCTACACTCCGACCGTGCGGCGCGCACTAGCGGGTCTTCCCGGGCTTGGCAAGGGCCTCGTGGCCGGGCGGCGGGGTGCGCTCGGCGCGGGTGCGGAGCGCCTGGGCGATGCGGGGACCCGGGCCCGCCTCGGGGCGGAAGCGGCCGAGGGTGACAGGGGTGTAGACCGAGGAGACGCGGGCCTCGCGGAAGACAGTGTAGAGCCCGCTCAGGATGACGATGCCGGCGCCGATCCAGGTCGGCCAGTCGCCGCGCTCGCCGAAGAAGATCGCGCCGTAGAGCGCCGCCCAGAGGATCTGCGAATAGTGCATCGGTGCGATCAGCGCCGCGTCGGCGGCGCGGAAGGCGGCGAGGGTCGTGAGTCCGGCGCTGAAGCCCAGCGTGGCGATGACGGCGGTGAGCCCGAGATGCGGCAGGGTCATCGGGATGTAGACGGTGGGCAGCAGGCAGCCCATGAGGATGACGTTGACCATCATCGGGTAGAGCATCAGCACGACGCTGCGCTCCTCGCGCCCGATGCGGCGGGAGACCACCGAGACGATGGCCGAGCCGAGCGCGGCCACCAGCGCGGCGGCGTGGCCGAATTGCAGCGCCGCGGTGCCCGGCCGGAGCACCACGAGGACGCCTAGGAGCCCGACGAGGACGGCGCCGGAGCGGTGCAGCCCGACCTTCTCGCCGAGCACCGGAACCGACAGGACGGTGACGAGGAGCGGCGCGGCGAAGATCAGCGCGTAGGCCTGGGCGAGCGGCAGGACGGAGAAGGCGTAGAAGCCGCCGAGCGCGGCGCCGAGCGCGGCGACCGTGCGGAGCGCCGTCCACCAGGGATGGACCGGCCTGAGGGTGCCGGCGCTGCGGTCGCGCATCAGGACGAGGGTGGCGAGCGGGAAGCTGAACAGGACCGAGTAGAACAGGATCTGGATCGGCGAATAGGTGGCGCCGAGGAGCTTCACCACGGCGTCATGGGTTGCGTAGAGCCCGAAGGCGAGGAGGGCGAGGGCCGGGCCGAGGATGCGCGCGTTCATGCGGAAGGGTGATCGGCAGGACCGGCCCCCGCGTCAAGGGCAACCGGGGCGCGATCGTCCGTCCGGCCCGAGCGGGCGG
>CAVZOA010000003.1:0-7296 GCA_963776705.1 uncultured Alphaproteobacteria bacterium | reverse complement strand
GGCGACTGCACCGTCATTGGCCCGGCGTCAGGATGACGCCCTCGTCCGGGAGAAGACGCCCATCCGCCACCACACCGGTCCGGCCGGGATGGGTGGAGAGCAGCACCGTGCCGTCCAGCTCCACCGACTTCTCGCGGTTCACCATGTTGAGCGCCACGGTCATGGTGCGGCGCCCGTGCCGGCGCCTGTAGACGAGGACATCGCCGGCGGAGCTGACGCCCTCGTAGGACCCGACACCCAGCGCCGGCTCGGCACGACGCAGGGCCAGGAGGCGGCGCATGAAGACGAGCATCGAGTTCGGATTGCGCTCCTGGGCCTCGACGCTTGTCTCGCGCGGCACCGGCAGCCAGGGTTGTCCGTCGGTGAAACCCGCCTGCGGCGCATCGGTCCAAGGCATCGGCACGCGCACCGGGTCGCGGCCCAACCCTTGTCCGGGCACCCGCTTCTCCCATGGATCCTGGACCAGGTCGGGCGCGATCTCCGCGTCCGCAAGTCCAAGTTCGTCGCCCTGATAGAGGGTGGGCGTGCCGCGCAGCGTCAGCAGCAGCAGCGCCGCGACGCGCGCCTGCCCCGCTCCGACGCGGCTGGCGACCCGCGAACGGTCGTGGTTGCCCAACACCCAGGTCGGCCATGCGCCCGGCGGAAGCGCCGCCTCGTATGCCTCGGTGAATGCTGCGATATGCTCTGCGTCCCACGGCGCCGAGACCAGCTCGAAATTGAACGGGAGATGGAAGCCGTCCAGGGCATCGCCGTAGTAGCCGATCACCTCGCCGATCGTCCCGTAGGCCTCTCCGAGCAGGACCCGGTCGGGGAACTCGTCCGCAACTCGCCGCATCTCCCGTGTCGCCATGTATCCGTCCGGCTGGTGGGCGGTGTAGGTCCGGACGTGGCTGCGGGCCGGTCCGTCGCGTTCTTGCCAATGGGGGTTCGGAGGGTTGTCGCGCAGTTGCGCGTCGGGCGCGAGATGCTCGACAGCGTCGACGCGGAAGCCATCGACGCCGCGACGAAACCAGAAGCGCATGACGTCGGCCATGGCGTCACGCAGTTCCGGATTGCGCCAGTTCAGTGCCGGCTGCTCGCTGAGATAGAGGTTGAGGTAGTACTGCCCGGTCACCTCGTCCCAGGTCCAGGCCGGACCGCCGAATTCGCTGATCCAGTTGTTGGGAGGGCCGCCGCCGGGCCCCGGGTCGGACCAGATGTACCAGTTCCGCCTGGGATTGTCGCGCGACCGACGGCTGTCGAGAAACCAGGTGTGGCGGTCAGAGGTATGGCCCGGCACGAAGTCGAGCAGGACCTTCAGGCCCCGCCGGTGCGCCTCGGCGACGAGCACGTCGAAGTCGTGCAGCGTTCCGAAGAGCGGATCGACGGAACAGTAGTCCGAGATGTCGTATCCGAAATCGAGCATCGGCGACGGGAAGATCGGCGATATCCAGATCGCGTCCACGCCAAGGGCCGCGAGATAGTCCAGCCGCGCGGTGATGCCTGGCAGATCCCCGACACCATCGCCGTTGGAATCCTGAAATGAGCGCGGGTAAATTTGATACACGACCGCCCCCTGCCACCAGGTGCAATGCCGTTGGTCGCTTGGCCCGGCACTGTCCAGAACGTGGGCGATAGGGCGTCTCCTTCCGCGCGATGCATCAACTCGGATGGCGCGGTGCCGCGCCTCTGATCGAGTACTTGCCGCAACCGATTTGAGCAAGCGCTGCGCGGTGGTCTTGCAGTGCCAAGGGCGCAGGCGATCCGCGTCACGCGCCTCCCTGTCGAAAATTGCCCGGCAAGAAGGTCAAGAGGTCAAGCCGCTCCTTCCTCTCCCGGTTTGCGCCAAAACCGCACGGCCCCGTTGATCGCTCCCGGTGTCGAGCCATGGTACCGGCCCATGCCTGAGAATCCGAAACCGACCAATGCGGAAGGGCCGAGTGTGACGAGGCTTCTTAAGATCGGCGCCGGTCTTGTCGTCGTCATGGCGCTCGCCGCGGCAGGGCTGTTCGGCACCGAATACGTCCTGGCGCCGGAGGCCGGCGCCGCGCAGGATACCGAAAGTGGCGACGCGGCGGCGACCCGCGTGGGTGTCGCGAGCCCGGAGCGCCGGACCTTCGAGAACGAGGTCTCGGCGGTCGGCACGATCGCGCCCCTGCGCGAGGTGGAGATCGTGCCCGCCGTGTCCGGCCGGGTGACCGGGGTCGCCGTCCTGTCGGGAGAGGCCGTCGAGGCGGGCGCTCTGCTCCTGCGGCTCGACGATCGCGCCGAGCGCGCCGCGCTCGGCAACGCCGAAGCGACGCTTCGGGAGGCCCGCCAGGCCCGCGACCGGGTCGAGCAGCTCGCCGATGCGAATACCGCCGCGGAGAACCAGCTCGAAAGCGCCCGCGCCGCTTTCGCCCGCGCCGAGGCCGACGTCGCCGCCGCCCGCGCCACCCTCGAGGACCGGCGGGTCAGGGCGCCTTTCGCGGGCACGCTCGGCTTCGTGGACACCGATCCGGGCGCCTTCGTCTCGTCGGAATCCGTGATCGCGCGGCTCTCCGACCTCTCCGCCGTGAAGGTGGATTTCTCGCTGCCGGAGCGGTACTTCCGTAAGGTCGAGCCGGGCCAGAAGCTCGAGCTCACCGTGCCCGCCTACCCCGACGCCACCTTCGAGGGCGAGGTCACCGTCCGCGACAGCGCGGTGGCGACCGGCTCGAGGAGCTTCCAGGTGCGCGCCGAGCTCTCGAACGCCGACCGCCGGCTCGTCGGCGGCATGTTCGCCCATACCCGCCTCGTCTTCGACAGCCGCGCGGGGCTCGCCGTGCCCGACGAGGCGATCGTGAGCGAGGGCGCGCAGACATTCGTCTACGCGGTGGCCGAAGGCGAGGCGCGGCGGCGCCGGGTCTCCCTCGGCGCCTCGGCCGGATCGCTGACCGAGATCACCGACGGCCTCGCGCCGGACGACCGGATCGTCGTCACCGGCTGGAGCACGCTGCGCGACGGCGCGCCGGTGGAGATCGCCGGCGACGTGAGCCGCGAGGGGCTCGAATGACGCTCTCAGACCTGTGCCTGCGCCGCCCGGTCCTCGCCACCGTTCTCTCGATCCTGATCGTGATCCTCGGCGTGGCGGGGCTCACGCGGATGCCCGTGAGGGAGCTGCCGGACACCACCTCGGCCGAGGTCACCGTCAGCGTGCAATATACCGGCGCGAGCCCGGCCGTCGTCGATTCGGAGATCAGCACCGTCATCGAGGGCGCGATCTCCACCGTCGCGGGGATCGCGCGCATCGAGACCGAGGCCGAACTCAACGGCTCGCGCACGGTCATCACCTTCCGGCAGGGGCGCGACATCGACGCGGCCGCGGCCGACGTGCGCTCGGCGATCGAGTCGGTCTCCGACGACCTGCCCGAAACCGCCGAGAATCCCGAGGTCGAGAAGAACGACAGCCAAGGCGATCCGATCCTCTGGATGACGATGACCTCCGACGCGATGTCGGCGAGCGACCTCACCGACTACGCCGACCGCTTCGTCACCGACCGGCTCGAGACCCTGAGCGGGGTAGCCGCGGTCAGCATCTACGGCGACCGGCCCTATGCGATGCGCGTATGGCTCGATCCGGACGCGATGGCGGCGCGCGGCGTCACTGTGAACGAGGTCTCCGACGCCCTCGAGGCGAACAACCTCTCGCTGCCGGCGGGCCAGATCGAAAGCGCCTCGCGAACCTACCTCCTCCGCACCCGGACGCGGCTCGCCAATGCCGCGGAGTTCAGGGAGCTGACCGTGCTCGAACGCGACGGCTACCAGGTCCGTCTGGGCGACGTGGCGCGGGTCGAGATCGGCGCCGAGAGCGACAATTCGCTGTTCCGCGCCAACGGCGAGACCGCCATCGGCCTCGGCGTGCTGCGCCAGGCCACGGCCAACACCCTGTCGATCTCGGCCGCCGTCAATGCGGAGGTCGACGAGATCCGCTCGGAACTGCCCGAGGGCACGACGATCGCGGTGTCGAGCGACGACGCGGACTTCATCCGCAGCTCGATCCGTCAGGTCCTCTCGACCCTCGCCATCGCCGTCGGCGTCGTCGTGACGGTGATCTTCCTCTTCCTCACATCCGTGCGCGCGACGATCGTGCCCGCCGTCACGATCCCGATCGCTCTGCTCGGGGCCTGTGCGGTGATCGCGTTCGCCGGGTTCTCGATCAACATGCTGACGCTCTTCGCCCTGATCCTCGCCATCGGCCTTGTCGTGGACGACGCGATCGTGGTGCTCGAAAACATCGAGAGGCGCGTGCAGGAGGGAGAGGAGCCGTTCGAGGCGGCGCGCAAGGGCGCGAACCAGGTCTTCTTCGCCGTGATCTCCACCTCGGCGACGCTGATCGCCGTCTTCGTGCCCCTCTCCTTCCTCCAGGGCGAGATCGGACAACTTTTCCGGGAGTTCGGCATAACGCTCGCGATCGCGGTCGCGGTGTCGTCCTTCGTGGCTCTGTCGCTCTGCCCGGTCATCGCGTCGCGGGTTCTGAAGCCCGGCATGAATTCGGGCCGCTTCGCCCGGATCGTCCACGGCCTCACGGCGCGCCTCTCCGGCAGCTACCGCCGCCTTCTCGGTCGCGCGATCGAGATGCCGCTCGTGATCCTCGGGGTCGCGGCGCTGGTGACCGGGATGTCGTGGACCCTCTACAGGAGCCTCCCCTCCCAGCTCACGCCCGAGGAGGATCGCGGCATCTTCTTCGTCAGCATCGACGCGCCGGCGGGATCGGCGCTCGGGCTCACCGACGCGGCGGTGGAGGAGGTTGAGACCCTGATCGCACCCTATCGCGAGGACGGGGTGGTCGAGAACGTGATCTCCATCGTCGGGCAGTACGGCGAGACCGGCCGCGCCTTCGTCGTCGCCGTGATGGCGCCCTGGGGCGAGCGCGAGGCGGGTCCGCGCGAGGTGGTGCACGAGCTTCGGCCGAAGTTCTCGCAGCTCACCCTGGCGCAGGTGCGCTCCTTCGCGCCCTCGGGCCTCGACGCGGGCTCCGGCTCCGGCCTCGAGGTCGTCGTGACTGCGCCGAGCTTCGATCAGGCAGCGGAGTATTCGGAGGCGCTCGAGCGGCGCATGCGCGCATCGGACCTGCTCACCGGGGTCCGCCGCGACTACGAGGTCAACACGCCGGGCTACGATATCCGGGTAAACCGGGATCTCGCGCGCTCCATCGGCGTCGAAGCGCAGGCGATCTCCGACACCGTTCGGACCTTCTTCGCCTCGGCCGAGGTGACCGAGTTCATCCGGCAGGACCGCCAGTACCCGCTGATCCTGCAGGCGCCGGAGAACCTCCGGGCGAGCACGGCCGGCCTGCGCGGGCTCAACATCCGCACCGCGGTCGGCGATCTCGTGCCTCTCGACGGGCTCGTCGAACTCGAGCGGCGCGCCTCCGTCGCCGCCTTCAACCGGTTCGACCGGCAACCCTCGGTCGAGATCAGCGCCTCCCTCGCCGAAGGCGTCGATCTCGGCGCCGCGATCGCGGAGGTGGAGCGGCTGGCCGCGGAGCTTCCGCCGCAGATGTCGATCTCGTTCACCGGCCAGGCCGAGCAGTTCCAGGAGACCTCCGGCGGCATCCTCGCCACCTTCGGGCTGGCACTCCTCGTCGTCTTCTTGGTGCTTTCGGCGCAGTTCGAGAGCTTCGTGCAGCCTGCGGTCATCCTGCTCTCGGTCCCCCTCGCGATCGCCGGCGCGCTCGTCACGCTCTTCGCCCTGGGCGAGGCCCTGAACATCTACTCTCAGGTCGGCATGGTCATGCTGATCGGTCTCATGGCGAAGAACGGCATCCTCATCGTGGAATTCGCCAACCAGCTCCGTGCCGGGGGAAGCGCGGTGCGCGAGGCCGTCGTCGAGGCCTCGGCGGTCCGCCTCCGTCCGATCCTGATGACCGTGCTGTCCACCGTCTTCGGCGCGGTGCCGCTCGTCTTCTCGGGCGGGGCCGGGGCGGAGAGCCGCTTCTCCATCGGCGTCGTCATCATCGGCGGCTTCCTCATCGCCTCCCTGCTGACGCTGTTCCTGACGCCGGTGCTCTACGACCTGTTCCAGTCCGACCGCCGCACCACTCGCGAGGGGTCAAACGCGGGTCAGCCGGCCGAGTAGGACAGGCGCGTCCTTCCGACCGACTCGCGGTTCGCGCCCCGGTGAGCGGCCACCTCGACGCGCTAAAGCGGTTTGCTTTTAATACCAACGGCCCTACGGATTGACCTGTGCCCATTGCCTGGAGGTGATGGAGGAGACGACTTCGGGCTTTTCTGCGAAACGGCTCCACGCGTTGCAGCAGGCATCGACGATGGCGTCGTAGTTGTCGAAGACGCTGATCGCGAGCCAGTTCGCCCGCAGGTACTGCCAGACGTTCTCGACCGGGTTCAGCTCCGGGCTGTAGGGCGGGAGCATGACGAGGGAGACGTTGTCGGGGACGACCAGCGCGTGTCCGCCGTGCCAGCCGGCACCGTCGAGGACGAGGACGGCATGGGCGCCGGGGGCGACGGTGCGGGCGATCTCGGCGAGGTGGTCGTTCATCGCGCCGGTATCGGCGAAGGGCATGACGAGGCCCGCGGCGACGCCGCGGCCGGGACAGACCGCGCCGAAGATGTAGGCCCACCGATAGCGGGTGTCGCGCGGCGCACGTGGGCGCGTGCCGCGCTTCGCCCAGACCCGGGTGAGCGTGCCCTGTTGGCCTACGCGCGCCTCGTCCTGGAACCAGACCTCGAGCGGTTTGCCCCTTGCAGTCTCGGGGACCGCGGCGGCGACCGCCTCGGAGAAGTTTTTTTGAAAGCTTCCTGCGCCTCGGGGTCGGTC
This sequence comes from uncultured Alphaproteobacteria bacterium, assembly GCA_963776705.1. Classification (GTDB taxonomy): domain Bacteria; phylum Pseudomonadota; class Alphaproteobacteria; order Rhodobacterales; family Rhodobacteraceae; genus Palleronia. The sequence continues at coordinate 519 of CAVZOA010000003.1, read as the reverse complement.
TTCGGATGGCGCGGGCGCACCGAGAGCCGCCGGTAGCCGAGCGCCGCCAGGTACTTGCCGACCGTCCGCTCGTGCAACTCCACCCCGAACGTCGAGGCAATCCGGGCCCGCAGGTCCTGCCGCCGCCAGCGTACCACCCCGTCCACCGCCGGATCGGGGCCGGCCTCCAGCCAGAACACGACTTCGGCCACCTGGCCAGGATTAAGCCGCCGGGTTCGCGGGGCGCCTCGCCGGTTCGAGAGCCCGGCGAGCCCTTCGGCGTTGTAACGATGCACCCAGTCCCGGAGCGTCTGCCGGTCCATGCCGCAGGTCTCCGCCGAAGTCTTCCGATCGGCGCCCTCCAGCACCAGCGCTAACGCCAGCATCCGGCGCGCCGCCTGCCTGTCTCGGCTCTTCACCGCCGCCGCCCGCAGCTCCGCTGCCGTCAAATCCGTCCGCGTGATCGCGATCGCCACCATCTGCTCCACCTCCTGCCCTCAAGGCAGAGAGTCAGAAAGCAACCCGCTTGGGAATCTGGAG
>CAVZOA010000002.1:0-62592 GCA_963776705.1 uncultured Alphaproteobacteria bacterium | reverse complement strand
TCCCCAGAGCGATCCGGAAGCCCGAGAGCTATATAAAAACGGATGGCCCGCCCCGTCTGCAAGAGCTTTATTTCCGGCGGCGTCTGACAGGTCTGCATCAACGTATACGGCGTATCGGAATGGTCGCCGTCGCCAAGATGGAGATCCGCGCGTCCCGAGCCTCATAAACTTCACGGCGTCATCGCGCCATCTTTTTAACCAGGCTTTCGAAACGCCGGTAAACCGTCAGGCCATCTTTCAAAGTCCTCCCGCAGACATCGTGAGGTCGTTCAGCTTGCGGAGGCTGAGGACCAATTGCTTGAGGCCGCCGTCGGCCGATCTGCCTCGAACGCGACGCCCTTGCGCAACGTCGCCCAGGCGATGCGAGCGAGTTTGTTGGCGAGCGCCACGACAACGGTGTTGCGATGTCGCCTGGCCAGCAAGCCGCGCAGCCAATCGCCCAAAGGCGTCTGGCTCTCGGCGAGAGACGGCAAGGCCGCTCTGGCGCCGTGGATCAGCAACGTGCGCAGATATTTGTCGCCGCGCTTGGTGATCCCCAGAAGCCTTGGCTTGCCGCCGGTCGTATGTTGCCGCGGAACGAGGCCGAGCCAAGCGCCAAGATCACGCCCGCGCGCGAAAGCCGCCCCATCGCCTATGGCGGCGACGAGGGCCGTGGCGTTCAAGGCGCCGATCCCGGGGATCGTGACCAGACGGCGGCTCGCCTCGTCGATCCGGGCGTGTTCGACGAATTCCCGGTCGAGGGCGCCAATACGGCCGTCAAGTACCGCCCACTCCTCACGCAGTTCGACAATGAGACGACGGATGCGGCTGTCAGGCATGAACTCGGGGTCGGCGATCAGCGCATCGATGCTCCGCTCCAGTTTGCGGCGTCCCCGGGCGATGGTCACGCCGCGCTCGAGCAGAATGGCGCGTAGCTGATCGATGAGGTTCGTGCGCGTCCCGACAAGGCGTGACCGCACCCGGTGAAGCGACTGCATGTCGAGCTGATCCTGGGATTTGAGCTCGACAAAGCGCATTGTCGGGCGCGTCGCGGCTTCCGCGATGGCTTCCGCATCCCGCTCGTCGTTCTTCTGAGCCTTTACGTAAGGCCCGACATATTCCGGCGACATCAATCGGACCGCGTGGCCCTGCGCCGGGAGCAACCGGCCCATATGATGAGCGCCGCAGCACGCCTCCATCGCGATCGTGCAGGCCGGAAGCTTCGACGCAAAGGACGCGATCGTGTTCGGCCGCATGCGACGGCGCAGCACAACACTGCCATTCTCATCCAATCCCGCCAGAGAGCAGCTGTTCTTGCCCAAATCGATGCCGAGGACCATGATCGTCATAGCTCGCTCCTTCTCCATTTTGACGTCAGCATCCTATTCGATGCGTTCCAGGAGGGGCGGGCCATTCCATAAACTTCGCCGAACCGGCCTGCGCGGCGCTGCCTGACGCGGCGAAGGACAAGCCCGTCGAGGTGTGGTTCCAGGAGTTCGCCAGGTGCCGCCATCTGTCCGAGGCCCATGGCAGACGCGCGCGTCGGCCAGCAGGGGACGCTCGCCCGGCTCTGGGCGCGCAAAGGATCGCGTCCGCCAGCGCCGAGGGATTGCCGTTACGCTTGGGCCTACATCTTCGGAGCCATCTGCCCCGCCCGCGGGACCGGCGCCGCGCTCGTCATGCCCTACGCAAACACCTATGCGATGAGCATCCACCTCGCCGAGATCGGCCGGCACGTTTCGCCCGGCGCGCACGCAATCCTCGTCGTCGACGGCGCCGGCTGGCACAGCTCCAGGGACCTCGTCGTGCCGGCGAACATCACTGTGCTGACGCTGCCGCCCTACAGCCCGGAGCTGAACCCGGTCGAGAACATCTGGCAGTTCCTCCGCCAGAACCACCTCGCGAACCGCGTCTTTGACAGCTACGACACCATCGTCGCCGCCTGCTGCGACGCCTGGAACGCGCTCCTCGCGATCCCGGAACGCGTCGCCTCCATCACCTCACGCGAATGGGCGCAAGTCAGCGGATAATGCCGTTGGTATTATTCGAGACGGAACGCGGCGACCACCACCGCCCCGGGATCGATGTCAGCCCGCAACCGCGCCCACCGCCTGCCAGAGCTGGTAGAGACCGAGCACGGTGAAGATCAGTGCCGTGACGCCGAGGGCGGCGTTCGACAAAGTCCCGTTCCCCCAATTGCGGGGGATGCGCGTTCCGTTTAGGAGACCGAGCAGCGTGATCGCCAGGAACGGCAGGAAGAGCGAGCCGAGCACCCCGTAGGCCAGGACGAGGAAGATCGGCCGGTCGAGAAACAGCAGAACCATCGGCGGGAAGGTCAGCCAGAGCAGGTAGAAGTTGAAGTACTTGCCCCCGACGCGCATGTCCGCGTGGTCGCTGTCGAGCCCGCGCATGTTGCCCCAGTAATCCGCGAACATCAGCGAGACGCCGTTCCAGACGCCGATGATCGAGGAGAACGACGCCGCCCAGAAGCCGACGAGGAAGGCGGTGCCGACCAACGTTCCGTAGCGGTCGTTGAGCACGCCGGCGAGGTCCACGAGACCCTCGTCGTCGGCGCTGATGGCGACGCCGGCGGCCTGCACGACCTCCACGCCGACGATCATCATCGAGATCACGAAGATGCCGGTGAGGACATAGGCCATGGTGTTGTCGATCCGCATGACGCGCATCCATTTGGGCGTGTACCAGCCCTTCTCCCTGAGCCAGTAGCCGTAGGCCGCGAGCGTGATCGTGCCGCCGACGCCGCCGGCGAGCGCGAGGGTGTAGAAGAGCCCGCCCTCGGGGATGAGGGGGACGAGCCCGGCGAGCATGGCGGGAAAATTCGGCCCGGCGATGAGCGCCAGGACGACGATGGTGACGAACATCAGCCCGACGAGTATAGCGGTGATCTTCTCGAAGACCGCGTAGCGGTTGGCGTAGACCATGCCGAAACCGGCGAGCCCCATCAGGATCGCCCATATCTTGAGGTCGATCGCGGGGAACAGCGCCGCCAGCGGCAGGGCCGTGGAGGACATCGCCGAGGCGCCGTAGACGAAGCCCCAGATCACGATGTAGGGGCCGAAATACCAGGTGGTCCAGCGCCCGAGCGACCGCCAGCCCTCGAAGATCGTGTAGCCGGTGGCCAGCGTGTAGCGGCCCGCCCCCTCGACGAGCACTATCTTCAGGATGACGCCGACGATGACCGCCCAGAGCAGCTCGTAGCCGTAGGTGGAGCCGGCCGAGAGGGTCGCGACCATGTCCCCCGCGCCGACGCCCGTGGCCGCGACGACGAGGCCGGGCCCGATCACCTTCCAGCGCGCGGGCACGCCCGCGTCGTCGTCCCGGCGGGTCTCGTGGCCGGCCTTCACGGCTTGCGTGTCGCTCATCTCGCTCTCCTCCGCATCGCGGCTAGAGCTATTGCGGCCGAAGGCGGCGGCGAGGGTGGTGTCGCGCCCCGGGCAGGGATAGGTCGGCGCCATGGCACCGATCCGCGGCATCCTGCTGATCCTGACGGCGTTCACCATCCTGACGGTGATGTCGGCCTTCGTGAAGGCGGCGTCCGAGAGCCTGCCGACGGGACAGGTGGTGTTCTTCCGCGCCTTCCTGTCGCTGCCGATCATTGCGCTCTGGCTCTGGTCGCGCGGCGATCTCGACCGCGGTCTCGAGGTCGAGAACTGGCGCAGCCACGCGCTCCGCGGCCTCGTCGGGACCGCCGGGATGGGGCTCGGCTTCGCCTCCATCTCGCTCCTGCCGCTGGCCGAGGTGCAGGCGATCCGCTTCGCGACGCCGATGTTCCTCGTGGTCTTCGCCGCGCTGTTCCTCGGCGAGAGGTTCCGCCTCGTGCGGCTCGGCGCGGTGGCGATCGGGCTGGCCGGCGTGGTAGTGATCGTCTCGCCGCGGCTCGGGGGCGCAGAATATGGCGGGCCGGCGCTGATCGGGGCGGGGATGGCGCTCACCTCGGCCGCCCTCGCGGCGCTGGCGCAGACGCTCATCAAGGCGATGTCGGGCACCGAGCGGAGCGAGGCGATCGCCTTCTATTTCCTCGCCACGGCGAGCGCTGTGTCGCTCGTCACGCTGCCCTTCGGCTGGGTCTGGCCGAGCCCGGAAGAGGCGCTGCTCCTCGCGCTCTGCGGGGTCTGCGGCGCGGTCGGGCAGGTGCTGCTGACGGCGAGCTACAAATACGCCGACGCCTCCGCGCTGGCGCCGTTCTCCTACGTCTCGATGCTATGGGCGACCCTGATCGGCTTCGTCTGGTTCGACGAGGTGCCGACCTGGGCCACGCTCGCAGGGGCGGCGCTCATCATCTTTTCCGGCGTGATGATCGTCATCCGCGAGCGCCAGATCGCCCGCGGCGGCACCGCCCGGCGGAAGCTCCGGGCGAAGGGGATGTACTGACCGGCGCCACCGCCTTGCCGAAGGGATGGTGAGGGCGTATCGCCGCCGCATCAGTTGACCCCCGCCCCCTCACCGGGCGGGACCGCGAAGCCGGAGCGTTCGGATGCCCGACCTGTCCATCGTCATCCCCGCCCGCAACGAGGCGGAGAACATCGGCCCCCTGATCGACGAGATCTCGGCAGTCTGCCGGGAGATCGGTGCCTTCGAGATCATCGTGGTCGACGATGCCGCGACGGACGGGACCGGCGAGGTGGTGCGCCGCAGGTTGGCGGAGACGCCGGGCCTGAGGCTGCTGACCCACGGCGCCCGCGCCGGCCAGTCGGCCGCGATCGAGACCGGCGTGCGGGCCGCGCGGGCGTCGATCGTGGCGACGCTCGACGGCGACGGACAGAATCCGCCGGAGGACCTGCCGAAGGTGGTCGGGCCGCTCCTGGCCGGGGGCGAAGGCCTCGTGGCCGGTCAGCGCGTCGGGCGGCAGGACAGCCGGTCGAAGCGGGTGGCATCGCGCCTCGCCAACGCCATCAGGTCGGCCTGTCTCGGCGACGGCACGCGGGATAGCGGCTGCGGCCTGAAGGCGTTTCGGCGCGAGGATTACCTGCGCCTGCCCTATTTCGACCACATGCACCGCTTCCTGCCGGCGCTCTTCGCGCGCGAGGGGTTGCCGGTGACGCTCGTCCCGGTCGGCCACCGGCCGCGCCGGGGCGGGACCTCGCACTACTCCAACCTGCAGCGCGCGCTCGAGGGGGTCGTCGATCTGCTCGGCGTGATGTGGCTGGCGCGGCGCGGCCGGCGGGGGATTCTGGCCCGGCCGGCCTCGGTCGCCGAGGAGAGCGCGGCCGGGACATCGCAGGAGATCTGAGCGATGGACCAGACCCACATGTTCCATTGGCTGGGCGTCGGGAGCTGGGGCGAATTCGCCTGGGTCCTCTTCGGCCTGTTCGGGCAGTGCCTGTTCGCCGGGCGGTTCATCGTGCAGTGGATCGCCTCCGAGAAGGCGCGGCGGTCGGTCGTGCCGGTGATGTTCTGGTACTTCTCCATCGGCGGCGGCGCGGTGCTCTTCAGCTACGCCGTCTGGCGCGGCGACCCGGTCTTCATCCTCGGACAATCCCTGGGTCTGTTCATCTATCTCCGGAACCTCTGGCTCATCCATGTCGAGAACCGCGCCTCCCGCCGGAACTGCTGACCCCCTCGCGCCGGCTTTCGGCGCGACGGGAATCGTTCTCGCCGTCACCGCGGCGCGCGTCGTCGCGCTGTGGTTCGACAGGACGGACCTGTTCGTGGACGAGGCGCAGTACTGGGCCTGGAGCCGCTCCCTCGACTGGGGCTATTTCTCGAAGCCGCCGATGATCGGCTGGGTCATCCGCGCGATCACCGACCTCGCCGGGTCGAGCGCGCCGTTCTGGGTGCGACTGCCGGGCCCGCTCTGCCACGGTGCGACCGCGCTGATCCTCGGGGCGGCGGCGGGCCGGACGGGGGGAGGCGCGGCGCGCCTCGCGGTGGCGGCGGGTTACGTCACCCTGCCGATGACGGCGCTCGGATCGCTGCTCGTCTCCACCGACACGATCATGTCGCCGTTCTATGCCGGAGCGATCTTCTTCTGGCTGCGCCTCGCGCAGGAGGGCGGGCGCGGGAACGCGGCGCTGACGGGACTTTGCATCGGCCTGGCGGTGATGTCGAAATATGCCGGGATCTACGCGCCGATCACCATGATCCTGGCCGCGCTCTTCGTTCCGGAGGCGCGGATGCGGGCCGCGGAGGCGGCGATCGCGGCGGGGGTGGCGTTGCTCGTCGTGGCGCCGAACCTCGCCTGGAACCTCTCCCACGGCATGGCGACGCTCTCCCATACCGTCGACAACGTGGACTGGGTGAAGGCCGATCCGGAGGTGGCGCGCGGCCTCAACTGGACTAGCCTCGCGGAGTTCGCGGCCAGCCAGTTCGCCGTGGTCGGGCCGGTGGTCTTCGCCGCGCTCCTGATCCGCCCGTTCCGCGCCGGCGCGCCGCGGGCGCTTCTCTGGATGGCGCTGCCGATCGTGGCCCTTGTCTGCGTTCAGGCCCTGGTGTCGCGGGCCTACGGCAACTGGGCGGTCGCGGCCTACTTCGCCGGCGCGCTCGCGGTCCTGCCCTGGCTCCGGGCGCGGGCGGGATGGTGGCGGGCCTCGCTCGTCGTGAACGGCGCGCTCTGCGTGCTCCTGCCGCTCCTCGCGGTCTTTCCGGACGGCGTGCGACAGGCGGGCACGCCGCTCCTGTCGCGCTACCTGGGGCGGGAGGCGGCGTCGCGGGCGGCGATCGCCGCGGCCCGGGAGGCGGGCCTGCCGATCGTGGCGGAGAGCCGGGACCTTCTCGCCGATCTCGTCTATACAGGACGGGGCTCGGGCGTTCCGATCTATGCCCGGCCGCCACGCGGCGAACCGGAGGATTTCTACGCGCAGACCATGGCGCTGCCGGCGGCGGTGGCGGGGCCGCTGCTCTGGATGGGGTTCGCGCCGCCCGGCGCCTGCGCCGAGCCGAGGGGCCGGATCGACACCGCGGGCGGCGCCTATGCCGGCCGCTCGCTGGGGCTCTGGCGGGTCGGGGAGGCGTGCCGCGATGTTCTGGGGTGAGCCGCTCCGCGCGCATCTGATCCGCCTCTACGTGATCCTCACGACCACGCTGCTGCCCTTCGTCTTCTGGCCGGGGATCGATCTCTGGGCCTCCCGGCTCTTCTACCTGCCGGGGGAGGGGTTTCCGCTCGCCGACAACCCGGTCGTCGGCTTCGCCCGGAACCAGATCTGGAATCTCAGCATCGTCGGCTTCGTGGCGGCGCTGGCGGGGTTCTTCTGGTCCTGGCGGCGGGCCGGGCGGGTGCCGCGCCGGGTCTGGGGCCTGATCCTGGGCTTCTACCTGCTCGGTCCGGTGCTCCTCGCGCATGCGATCCTGAAGACCGGATGGCACCGGGCGCGACCGGCCGATATCGGGGCGTTCGGCGGCGAGGCGGTCTTCACCGGCCCGTTCGTCCAGCCGGGCGCCTGCATCGACAATTGCTCCTTCGTCTCGGGAGAGGTGTCGGGCGCAGCGACGCTGGCCCTCGCCCTGCTCTGGGTCCTGCCGGCGGTGCCGCGCCTGTCGCTGAGGCGGTGGCTGGCGGCGGTCGCGCTGGTCCTGCCCCCGGTCTCGTCGTTCCTGCGGATGGCGATGGGGCGGCACTTCCTCTCGGACTGCGTCTTCGCGAGCCTGTTCATGTTCGCGATCTGGTCGCTGCTGTCGCGCGCCCTTCCCGCCGGCTGGAAACCGCTCGCCTCGCTCGGATTCCGCCGCGCGGGCCGGGCCTCCGCGCCATGACCCGAAATCGCAGGAACGGCAGCGCCGGAATCGTGTTAGACTGGGTGTTCGCAAGGAGGGAGAGAATGATGACCCGACACGTTCTCGATACCGCACACAGCGACAGGGGACGCGGCCGGCTGCGCCAGTTCCTGCGCATCGAACGCGCGCCGGCCGGGCAATGGACCGCGGCGGCGCGTTCGCTCTGGCTCCGCCGGCAACGCGATCCGCTCGGGCGGACCCTGCCGCAATTCGCCGCCATCGCGCGGGGCCGGAGCGTCTAGCTCCGGACCAGCCGCTCGTAGCTCGTCGCGACGTCGAGGGCGAGCGTGCCGACCTCGAAGCGGAAATCGCCGATCCGGCCCACGGGCGTGACTTCGGCGGCGGTTCCGGTGAGCCAGCATTGCTCGAAGCCCTCGAGTTCCTCGGGCATGATGTACCGTTCGTGGACGGTCACGCCTTTCTCGCGGAGGATGTCGAGCACGGTCTGGCGGGTGAGCCCGTTCAGGAAGCAGTCGGGGGTCGGCGTGTGCACCTCGCCGTCCCTGGCGAAGAAGATGTTGGCGCCGGTCGCCTCGGCGACGTAGCCGCGATAGTCCAGCATCAGCGCGTCCGAGCAGCCCTTCGCCTCTGCCGCGTGCTTCGACATGGTGCAGATCATGTAGAGCCCGGCGGCTTTCGCGGCCGAGGGGATCGTCTCGGGGCTCGGGCGCTTCCATTTCGACATGTCGAGCTGGGCGCCGCGGGTCTTGGCGTCGCCGTAGTAGGCGCCCCATTCCCAGGCGGCGACGGCCATCCGGACCGGGTTGCGGGCGGAGGCGACGCCCATGTCCGGGCCCGCGCCCCGCCAGGCCACGGCGCGGACATAGGCGTCGGTCAGGCCGTTGGCCTCAAGCACGGCGGCCTTGGCGGCGTCGATCTCGTCGGCTGAATAGGGGATCTCGAAGTCGACGAGGTCGGCGGACTTGCGGAGGCGCTCGGAATGCTCGCGGCCCCGGAAGATGGTGCCGCCGTAGCAGCGCTCGCCCTCGAAGACCGAGGAGGCGTAGTGCAGGGCATGGGTGAGGATGTGCACCTTCGCGTCGCGCCATTCGACGAGGGTGCCGTCCATCCAGATCTTTCCGTCGCGATCGTCGTAGCCACCGGTCATGGGCCCCATCCTTTCCCATCATTGCGAAGACTGATCCGTATCGGACACAATCTGTCGTAAATGTGCTTCGGATGCCTATCCATCGGCCCTTGGAATGTCAACGCTGCTGACATAAACTGTGATCGCACAACGGGCGGAAGGACGGCACGATGACCGAAAAGCGGGGGCGGGGCGGAGAGAGTCTGCTGTTTCTGACTGATGCGCAACTGCGGCGCGGGATCGAGGCGATGTTCTTCGCCTATCGCGGGTTCACCGCCGATCCTGACCGGATTCTCGCCCAGTACGGCTACGGAAGGGCGCATCATCGGGCGATCCACTTCATCAACCGCTGGCCCGGCACCACGGTCAACAATCTCCTGACCATCCTCGGCGTGACCAAGCAGTCCCTGAACCGGGTCCTGCGGACCCTGATCGAGGACGGGCTGGTGGAAAGCGTCGTGGGGACCCGGGACCGCCGCGAGCGGCATCTGTCGCTGACCGCGGCGGGCCGGGCGCTGGAGGCGAAGCTTGCCGATGCCCAGACGGCGCGCATGCGCGGCGCCTTCCGGCGCGCCGGTCCCGACGCTGTCGCCGGGTTCCGGCAGGTGCTGGAGGAGATGATGGACGAGGATCTGCGGCGGCTCTTCGAGGACGTCGCATGACCGAGCCGGCGCATCTCCTGATCGTCGACGACGACGAGCGGATTCGGGGGCTGCTCGGCAAGTTTCTGGTGCGGAACGGCTATTTCGTGACGACCGCGCGCGATGCGGCACAAGCGCGGCGGCTGCTGGTCGGGCTGGACTTCGATCTGGCGGTGGTGGACGTGATGATGCCGGGAGAGGACGGCATCTCGCTCTGCCAGTGGTTGACCGAGCGGCGCTCGATCCCGACGCTGCTGCTGACCGCGAAGGGCGAGACCCAGGACCGGATCGCGGAACTCGAGGCCGGGGCGGACGATTACCTGCCGAAACCCTTCGAGCCGAAGGAGCTGCTTCTGAGGATGAACGCGATCCTACGGCGCCTTCCGGCACCGCTTCGCGAGGCGACGCGGCCGAAATACCTGCAGCTCGGCGCGCTGCGCTACGACGTCGCGCGGGGGGAACTCTGGCGCGGCGACGTCCCGGTGCGCCTGACGGCCACCGAGGCGGCGCTGATGCGGATCTTCGCCAGGGACCCCGGGGAGGTGATCGCCCGGGCGCAGCTCATCGAGGAACTCGGCCGCGCCGGGCCCGACGGGGAGGGGGCGCAGGACCGGGCGGTGGACGTGCAGGTCACGCGCCTGCGTCGCAAGATCGAATCCGACCCGAAGAATCCCCGCTACCTGCAGACCGTCCGCGGCGCAGGCTACATGCTGTCCCCCGACTGAGCCCCGGGGCCGCGTCAGGCGAGAGATTCCGCTTCCTTGATCGCGGCGTCCACTTTGGCGCGCTGCTCGATCAGGAAATCCCAGCTCGGATCGTCGCGGGTCGCCTCCACGGCGTCGTCATAGGCGGATTTGAGGTGCGAATCGCCGCGAGCGCATTCGTGATAGATGCCGGAACTGCCGGCGGACACGGCATCGCGCAGCCTGAAGATGCCGCGATGCGCCGCGGCGGCCGCCGAGCCATCCTCCGACACGTCGACTCCTTCGGAGGTCAGCGTGCGGTGGATCGCCTCGTGGAATGCCTGTCGCTCGGCGATGCAGCGGTCGACGAAGGCGCCGGTATCGTGATCGTCGATCTGCTCGCGCGCCTGGCGGTAGCCGTCGCGGCTGTCGATGATGCGGGTGTGGAGGGTCGTCAGGGCGTCGGTCTTGTCCGTCATGGAAGTACTCCTTCTCACTCTTCTGCAGGGCAAACGCGCCGACGGGCCTTCCGGTCCTGACCGCGTTCCGTTCCCCGCCCGGAGCGGATAGGGTGCCGGCACGCAGCGAAAGAGGCCCGCCACATGAGCGTCATCTGGTATTCCCATCCGGCCGGGCTCGAGCACGCGATGCCGCGCGGCCATCCCGAGCAGGTGGCGCGGCTGAATGCGGTGGAGCAGGCGCTGACGCCCCTGCGCCTCGCGCGCCGCGCCGCGCCGCGGGGCACCGACGATGACGTGCTCCTGTGTCATCCGCGGCGCTATCTGGAGCGGATCAGGGCGGCGTCGCCGACGGCGGGCTCGGTCGTCGCCCTCGACGGCGACACGCACATGTCCCCCGGCACGCTCGAGGCCGCGCTCCGGGGCGTGGGCGGCGTCGTCGCCGCGGTGGACGCGGTGCTCGACGGGGAGGCCGGGGCGGCGTTCGTGGGATGCCGGCCGCCGGGACACCACGCCGAGACCGAGACGCCGATGGGCTTCTGCCTCTTCGGCAACGTCGCCATCGCCGCGAAGCATGCGCTGGAGCGGCGCGGCCTCTCCCGGGTCGCCATCGTCGATTTCGACGTCCATCACGGCAACGGCACCCAGGATCTTCTCTGGAACGAGGAGCGGGTGCTCTTCGTCTCCTCCCACCAGATGCCGCTCTTTCCGGGCACCGGGGCGTCCGCCGAGCGGGGCGCGCACGGGCAGATCGTGAACCTGCCCCTCGGCCCCAATACCCGGGGCGTGGAGATGCGCCACGCTTATCGCGAGACGGTCTTCCCGCGGATCGACGACTTCGCGCCGGAGCTGATCCTGATCTCGGCGGGGTTCGACGCCCATCTCGCCGATCCGCTGGCGAGCCTGCGCTGGCAGGAGGAGGATTTCGCCTGGATCACCGACTGGCTCTGCGACGCGGCCGAGACCCATTGCGGGGGCCGCATCGTCTCGACACTCGAGGGGGGATATGATCTGGACGCGCTCGCGACTTCGGTCGCGGCACACGTGGAGGTGCTGAAGGAGCGCTCGCCATGAACGACAAACCGATCGCGGAGATGACCTTCGAGGAGGCCATGCGCGAGCTCGAGGCCGTCGTCGGGCATCTCGAGACCGGCGACGTGGCGCTCGAGGAGTCAATCCGCCTCTACGAGCGCGGCGCCGAACTGAAGGCGCGCTGCGCGCGGACACTGGAGGCCGCGGAAGCGAAGGTCGCGAAGATCACGGCCGACCAGAGCGGGCAGGCGACCGGCACCGAGCCGCTCGACCCGTGAGCTTCGAGCAGCGGCTCGCCGCGGCTCAGGCGGCGCTGGGCGAGAGGCTCGATCGCGCGGTAAAGGGCGACGTCCCTGTTCACCTCGCCATGCAGCACGCGCTCTCGGGCGGGAAGCGGCTGCGGGGATTCCTGGTGATCGAGGGGGCGCGGCTCCACGGCGTCGCGGATGCGGTCGATGCCGGCGCGGCGATCGAGGCCCTGCACGCCTACTCCCTCGTCCATGACGACCTGCCGGCGATGGACGACGACGCCCTGCGGCGCGGCCGGCCCACCCTCCACGTGAAATGGGACGAGGCGACGGCGATCCTCGCCGGCGACGCCCTCCAGACGCTCGCCTTCGAGCTGCTTTCCGGGCCGGGCTGCCATTCCGATTCCGGCGTGCGGGCGGCGCTCGTCCTCGCTCTCGCCCGGGCCGCCGGCATGCGGGGCATGGTTCTCGGGCAGGCGCTCGACATCGCGGCGGAGACGGCGGGCGCCCCGCTCGGCCTGGAGGAAGTCGAGGCGCTTCAGGCCGCGAAGACGGGGGCGCTCATCGAGTGGTCGGGCCGCGCCGGGGCGATTCTCGGCGGCGCCGATTCCGCCCCGCTCGGGGCCTATTCGCGGGCCCTGGGGCGGGCCTTCCAGATCGCCGACGACGTGCTCGACGTGGAAGGCGATACCTTGTCCGCGGGCAAGGCGGTGGGCAAGGATGCGGGAGCGGGCAAGGCGACCTTCGTCTCGATCCTGGGTCTCGACGGCGCCAAGGCGCGGGCCCGGGACCTCGTGGCCGAGGCCTGCGACGCGCTCGCATCCTACGGCGCGGAGGCCGAGGCGCTGCGGAACTGCGCGCGCTTCGTCGTGTCGCGCGACCGCTGAGGGCGTTTGCAGCGCCGGGGCGGGCCCGCTAGAAGCAGGAACGGCGATTCCGCGAGGCAGGCATGACCGACCGACCCGAAACCCCGACGCTCGATCGCGTGCACTCCCCTGCGGATCTCAGGCGGATGAGCGACGCGGAGCTCCGCCTCGTGGCGGACGAGCTCCGGGCGGAGACGATCTCCACCGTGAGCCAGACCGGCGGACATCTGGGGGCCGGCCTGGGGGTGGTGGAGCTCACGGTGGCGCTCCACGCCGTCTTCGACACGCCGCGCGACCGGCTGATCTGGGACGTCTCCCACCAATGCTACCCGCACAAGATCCTGACCGGACGGCGCGACCGCATCCGGACGCTGCGGCAGAAGGGCGGATTGTCGGGCTTCACCAAGCGGAGCGAGAGCCCCTACGATCCGTTCGGTGCCGCGCACAGTTCCACCTCCATCTCCGCCGCGCTGGGCTTCGCCGTGGCGCGCGATCTCGGGGGGTCGCCGGATCCCTCGCTGGGGGATGCGGTCGCGGTGATCGGCGACGGCGCGATGTCGGCGGGCATGGCCTACGAGGCGATGAACAATGCCGGCGCGCTGGGCCGGCGCCTGATCGTGATCCTGAACGACAACGAGATGTCGATCGCGCCGCCGGTGGGGGCGATGTCCTCCTACCTGTCGCGGCTCTACGCAGGCGCCCCCTTCCAGGAGCTGAAGGCGGCGGCCAAGGGCGCCGTGAGCTTCCTGCCGCCGCCATTCCGCGACGGGGCCAAGCGCGCCCACGACCTGCTGAAGGGCATGACCCTCGGCGGCACGCTGTTCGAGGAGCTGGGCTTCTCCTATGTCGGGCCGATCGACGGCCATGACCTGGACCAGATCCTGCCGATCCTGAGGACCGTGCGGACGCGGGCCGACGGGCCGGTGCTGATCCACGCGATCACCCGGAAGGGCAAGGGCTACGCCCCGGCCGAGGATGCGAGCGACCGCGGTCACGGCGTCTCGAAATTCGACGTGATGACGGGCGAGCAGAAGAAGGCGGCGTCCAACGCGCCCTCCTACACGAAGGTCTTCGCCAATGCGCTCCTGGACGAGGCGGGGCGGGACGACCGGATCTGCGCCGTGACGGCGGCGATGCCGGACGGGACCGGCCTGAACCTCTTCGCCGAGCGCTACCCGTCGCGCTGCTTCGACGTGGGGATCGCCGAGCAGCATGGCGTGACCTTCTCCGCCGGCCTGGCCGCGGGGGGGCTGAAGCCGTTCTGCGCGATCTACTCGACCTTTTTGCAGCGCGGCTACGACCAGGTGGTGCACGACGTGGCGCTGCAGCGCCTGCCGGTGCGCTTCGCCATCGACCGGGCCGGGCTCGTGGGGGCCGACGGGGCGACCCATGCGGGAAGCTACGACGTCGCCTACCTGTCGAACCTGCCGGGCTTCACGGTGATGGCGGCCGCCGACGAGGCGGAGCTGAAGCACATGGTCGCCACCGCGGCCGCCCATGACGACGGGCCGATCGCGTTCCGCTTTCCGCGCGGCGAGGGCACCGGCGTGGAGATGCCGGAGCGCGGCGAGATTCTCGAGATCGGCCGCGGCCGGGTGATGCGCGAGGGCCAGGGCGTCGCGATCCTGAACTTCGGCGCGCGGATGAAGGAGATACTCGAGGCCTGCGAGGGGCTCGATGCGCGCGGCATCACGCCGACCGTGGCCGATGCGCGCTTCTCGAAGCCGCTCGACCGGGAACTCATCCTGCGGCTGGCGGCGGAGCACGAGGCGCTCCTCACCGTCGAGGAGGGCGCCGTCGGCGGCTTCGGCAGCCATGTCGCGCAGCTTCTGGCCGAGGAAGGCGTCTTCGACCGCGGGCTGGTCTTCCGGTCGATGGTCCTGCCCGACATCTTCATCGACCAGGCGAATCCGCAGCAGATGTACGAGGTCGCGGGCCTCAATGCCGAGGACATCGAGGCCAAGGTGCTCTCGGTGATGGGAGTCGGGCGGATCGGCAAGCGGGCCTGAGCTCCGCGCCGCCGGGCGCGACGGATCCCCCATCCGGTCCGGCCGGATATGCCGGGATTCTCGGTCACAGGGCGGTGGCCCGTCGGCGGCCGGGAGGATGCGGAGGTCGGCCCGGTATCGCAATCGGCCGATCCACGCGTTATATGTGGAATTTGGCTGCCCGGGATCCCGAGGGAAGATGAAGGCACTGATGCGAGTTCTGCAGAAGCTCTTCGCGCCCGACGAGGCGCGCAGGGAGATGCTGCAGAGGCTTCTGGTCGAGCACGCCGCCAAGCAGCGGAAGTTGTACGCGCTGGGCATCGGCGCGATGGTCATCGTCGCGGTGACCTCGGCGCTTACCGCGTATCTGATGGAGTTCATCGTCGAGGCGATGACCAGCTACGACAGCCGCGGCACGGTTCTCTTCGTCTCCGCCGCGGTGATCGCGACCTTCTCGATGAAGGGGGCGGCGAACTACGTGCAGAGCGTGGCGATGTCGCGGGCGGGGAACCGGATCATCGCCAACCAGCAGGAAGCGCTGTACAGCAAGCTGCTGAGCAACGGCGTCTCGTTCTTCAACAACCAGGAATCCTCCAACCTGCTGATGCGGCTGACCTCCGGGGCGGCGGCGGCGCAGCAGGTCATCGAGCTGATCGTGGCCTCGATCAGCCGCGACCTGCTGATGCTCGTCGGCCTCATCTTCGTCATGCTCTACCAGGCGCCGTTCCTGTCGATCTTCGCCTTCCTGGTGGGACCGATCGCGATCTTCGGGGTGCGCAAGCTGGTGGAGCAGGTCCGCGAGATCATGCGGAGCGAGATGGCCTCGACGGCCGAGATCATGAAGGTCGTTCAGGAGACGTCCAAGGGCATCCACGTGGTCAAGGTCTTCTCGCTCGAGGAGCAGATGGAGGGCCGGATGGGATCGGCGGTCCGCAACGTGGAGCGGCGCCGCAACGCGATCGCGCGGATCGGGGCGGTGACGAGCCCGCTCATGGAGACGCTGGCGGGCTTCGCGATCGGCGCCATCGTCGCGGTCAGCGCCTTCTCGATCCTCGGGAACGAGCCGACGACCGCGGGCGAGCTGATGTCGTTCATCACCGCCTTCATGATGGCCTACGAGCCGGCCAAGCGCCTGTCGAAGGTGCGCGTGAACCTCGAGACCGCCATGGTGCGGGTGCGGATGATGTTCGAGCTTCTCGACTACGAGGAGCTCCTGGTCGAGTCGCCGGACGCCGTTGCGCTGAAGCCGGGCGCCGGCGAGGTGTCCTTCGACAAGGTGTCCTTCGACTACGGCAAGAAGGCGCGGGTGCTGACGGATCTCGACCTCACCTTCCCGGCGGGTCGGACCACGGCTCTGGTCGGTCCGTCCGGCGGGGGCAAGTCGACGATCCTGAACCTGATCATGCGGCTCTACGACCCCAAGGGCGGGCGCGTGCTGGTCGACGGCCAGGATATCCGGCACACGACCTTCCAGTCGTTGCGCGAGCGGATCTCCTTCGTCGGACAGGACACGTTCCTGTTCTCGACGACCGTGCGCGAGAACATCCGCTTCAGCCGGCCGGAGGCCAACGATGCCGAGGTCGAGCAGGCGGCGCGCGACGCGAACGCCCACGAATTCATCATGGAACTCGACCAGGGATACGACACCTCCGTCGGCGAGAACGGAAACTTCCTGTCCGGCGGTCAGAGACAGCGAATCGCCATCGCCCGCGCGATCCTGAGGAACTCGGAGATCCTGCTGCTCGACGAGGCGACGAGCGCGCTCGACGCGGGGTCGGAGGCGGCGATCAAGGACGCCCTGTCGCGCCTCACCGAGAACACCACCACGATCGTCATCGCCCACCGGCTCTCGACGATCCTCGAGGCCGACAACGTCTACGTGATCGACAGCGGCAAGGTGGTCGAGGCCGGCGCCGTTTCCGATCTGCTCAGCCGGCGCGGTCGGTTCCGGGAACTCTTCGATCAGCAGTTCGACGGCTTCCAAGATGCCGCCAACGGCTGACGAGACCGCAATGGATGCATACGAGCTGTTCCGCCGCGCGAAAGACCGCTTCCGCCGGGCCACGGCCGTCGAGCGGGGCGTCTGGATATGCGGAATGGCGGTGACCTCTCCGGTCACGGTTCCGGTCTTTCTGGGGTTCTGGATGCGCCGACGTCGCCAGAAGCGCGACATCTCGCTGCTTTCGGAGTTCGGGACGCGGAAACGGCGGTTCGCGGCATCGACCGTCCGGCCGGCTGCCCTGCCGATCGATCCGCGCGCGGAAGCGGACATCCAGGCCGAAGCGGACAGCTTCGCTCTCGTTCGCATTCTCGGCAACGACCTTCCACCCCGCCACAAGCTCGGACAGTCGCGGGAGAACCTCGACTTCATCCTCCGCAACGAGCCGGACTTCGAGGCCTGCGAGAAGCTCTGGATCGTCAACCGGATCATAGACCCGGACGAGGAGGCCCGGATCGTCGAGCGGCTCGAGGGGGCGAACCAGGATTACGAGGTCGTTCCCTTCGTGGCCTCCGACTACGCGCGGGTGCCCCTGGATTTCTCGATCTCCGAGGAGCCGCAATTGCTGCAATCCGAGCTGGTCCAGGCGATGAGCCCCGATCAGCGGGCGCGCCTGGTCGCGCAGATCTATCGCCTGAAGAACGCCTACGCGATGCACAACAACGGCGCCCGCAATCGCGCCATCGAGATCGGCCGCGCGCGCGCCAAGTGGGTGCTGCCCTTCGACGGGAACTGCTTCCTGACGGAGGCCGATTGGCGGCAGGTGCGGTCCGGCATCGCCGCCGGCCGCGACCGGCAATATGTCGTCGTTCCGATGGCGCGGCTGGGGACGAACGAGACCGCCTTCGACCGGATCGATCCCGGACAGGCGCGGGACGAGCCCCAGCTCGCGTTCCGGCGCGACGCCTCCGAGCGCTTCGACGAGGCCCATCCCTACGGCCGGCGACCCAAGGTCGAACTGCTGGCGCGGCTCGGCGTCGAGGGCCCGTGGTCGCGGTGGGTCATGGACCCCTGGGACATTCCCGCCGGTCCGGTCTGCCCGGCGGCGCACCGCGTCGGTCACGCCGGCATCGTGCGCCGCCTGGCCTCGGGCAGGTCCGATCTCGAAACCGGAGACCGGGACGCGATCCGCTCCCGCGGAATCGCCCGATCCGGAGCCATCGTGGCCACGCTCTCGCGCGCCGACCGGATGGTTCTGGAGGAGCGCGGTTTTCGCAGCGACCGGACGCTGTTCTTCGATCCTGACGCGGTGTCCGCCCTCGGCGACGCGCCGGAGGGGCCGCTTTCCCGGGCCGTCCTCGATGCGACGACGGAGGCCAAGGGGCGCGGACCCTATTCTGTGACCCACAAGCGCGACCTGCCTCCCGGCGGCGACCCGCACGATTATTACCACCCGGCCCCGTATTGGTGGCCGAATCCCGACACCGCGGACGGCCTGCCCTATATCCGGCGGGACGGGCAGCGCCTTCCCGGCACGGAGATGTACGGGGCCGAAAGCGACAGGTTCGATCGCACCCGCTTCCAGTTGATGTGCGACGACACGCTTGCCTGCGCGCTCGCATGGACGGCCTTCGGCGACATGGCTGCGCGCGACCATGCGTCCGTGCTCTTGCGGACGTGGTTCCTGGAACCCGATACGGCGATGACCCCGCATCTGCGCTATGCCCAGGTCCGCCGCGGCCACGACAACGACGAAGGCGCTCCTTCCGGCATCATCGAACTCAAGGATCTCCGCCTTCCTGCTCGACGCCGTGCGTCTGATCGGCGACGCGGACCTCGCCGCCCGCCTGTCCGTCTGGTTCCGGACCTATGCCGACTGGCTCCTGACCTCGGACCAGGGGGGGAAGGAGAGACGCGCCAAGAACAATCACGGGCTCTACTACGACATCCAGCTCGCTTCCATCGCGGCATTCCTGGGCGATACCGACATGCTGCTGGACGGATACATGCAGAGCATCTCCCGGCTCGGCGGCCATTTCGACGCTGCCGGAGCCCAGCCGCACGAGTTGAGGCGGACGCTGACCCAGCACTACACGGCGTTCAACCTGCAGGGATGGCTTACGCTGGTGCGACTCTATCGCCGCTGCGAACTTCCGATCGAGGCCCAGCCCGAGATCGACCGCGTGGCCAAGGGGGTGTCGTGGTTCCTCGGCCATCGCGGGGAGGACTGGCCCTATCCCCAGGCCGCGGCTTTCGATGCGGAGCGCGTCGCGCCCGTTGCGATCTGTGCGGCCGATCTCGGCTTCGCAAGCGAGATCCTCGACGACGATCTGCGGGTTCTCGGCCAGCGGCCGCAATTCCATCCCCATGACGGGATCCCGCCTTTCTGGCCGCTCGCTGTCGCAGCCCCGTCCGCGGTCCGGAGGCGAAGAGAGATCGTCCGATGACGGCAGCTCTGAGAATCACCGTGGCCGTTCTCACCCGGCGGCGACCGCGGATGCTCGATAGCCTCGTCGACAGTTTCGCGAAGCTGCGGATGCCCCCGGATTGCACGGTCCGGTTCCTCGTCGTCGAGAACGACGATGCCCCTCGATCGCGGGAGACCCTCCTGGCGCGGAACGGCGCCCTCCACGGCGGAAGGCTCGACTACGTTCTGGAGACGGAACTCGGCATTCCCTTCGGCCGGAACCGCGCGGCGCGGGAAGCCCTGGCGGCCGGGCACGACCTCCTGGCCTTCGTCGACGACGACGAGGTGGTGCCGGAGGATTGGCTGGTGCGCTTCGTCGAGGGCTACCGCGCCAGCGGCGCCGCTCTTCTCGGCGCCCCTCTCGGCCTCTACCCCGCCGAACCGGGATTGTCCTGGATGCAACGACGCATGCACGATTGTATCCGGCGGCGCTATGCCAAGAAGGCCGCCCGCGCCGCCCGCCGCGCGGACCTGACCGGGACGCCCCGCGTGACCATCGTCACGAACAACTGGCTCGGCGAGACCGCGATCTTCCGGGATCACGACATCTGGTTCGACGAGAGAATGCGGTTCACCGGCGGAACGGACGCGAAGCTCTGCAGCGAGGTGAAGGCGGCGGGCCTGCCGACGGCGTGGGTGGCCGATGCCGAAGTGGAGGAGGTCGTTCCGCCGGAACGTCTCAGCTTCGCCTACCAGTTCGCCCGCGGCCGCGACCAGTCCAACACCAGTTTCCGCAGGAAGATCGAGGCGCGTCCGGCGGCGCGGCTTTCGCTGCTCGTTTCGGTTCCCCTGAAGACGGTGGCCGCGATCGTCCTTGCCGGCCTTCTGCTGCCCACCAACGGCGCCACCCTGCTCGACCTGGCCCGCACCAGCGGCTGGATCGCGGGCCGGGTCGGCGCGCTGTTCGGAACGCGGTCGACGCTCTACCGCCAGACTACCGGACGGTGATCCGCCCGCGCGCGGGCGGCTGCACGAGGGGCCGTCATTTCGCGATGTCCTCGTCGAAGACGACGACCTGACGAATTGCCTCCCCGGCCGCGAGGCGCTCGAAGCCGGCGTTGATTTCATCGAGGCTCAGGCGATGGGTCAACAGCCGCTCGACCGGCAGGGCGCCGGCGGTCATCAGGTCGGCGAAGCGCGGAATGTCGCGGAGGGGCACGCAGGATCCCACATAGGAGCCCTTCAGGACCTTTTCGCTGACGGTGAGGGAGGTGGCGGGAATCGACAATTCGTCGGAAGGGTGCGGCAGCCCGGCCGTCACCGCCGTGCCGCCGCGCCGGACGATGTCGTAGGCGAAGCGCAGGGCCCGGGCGGAGCCGGCGAGTTCCACCGCCACGTCGACGCCGCCTCCGGTCAGTTCCTGAATGCGTTCGACGGCTCCCTCCTCGCCGGGATCGACGGCGTGGTGCGCGCCGAGTTCCAGCGCGAAGTCGCGCTTGTCGCGGGCGATGTCGACGGCGATGACGGGATGCGCTCCGGCGGCGAGCGCGGCCAGAAGCCCCGAGAGTCCGACCCCGCCCAGGCCGATCACGGCGCAGCTCTGGCCCGGCCGCAGGTCGCCGGAATAGAGCGTGGCCCCCGCGCCGGTCAGGACGGCGCAGCCGAGGAGCGCCGCCCGGTCCAGAGGGATGGAGCGGTCGATCTTCACCGCGCTGCACTGGTCGATCACCACGCGATCGGAGAACGCCGAGACGCCCAAGTGATGATCGACCGTTTTGCCTTCCACTCCGATACGCTTCGCCCCCGACAGGAGCGCCCCCTCGGCGGCGGCGGCGGCGGCGGGTTGGCAGAGCGCCGGGCGACCCTCGGCGCAGGGCAGGCAATGTCCGCAGGAGGACACGAAGACCAGGACCACGTGATCGCCGGGCTCGAACCGCGTCACCTCGCTCCCGACCCGTTCCACCACGCCGGAGGCCTCGTGGCCGAGGGCGAGCGGCGTCGCGCGGGGGCGGTCGCCGTTGATCACAGAGAGGTCGGAATGACACAGCCCGGCGGCCGCCACCCTGACGCAGAGCTCGCCGGGCCCCGGTTCGTCGAGTTCCGCCTCCACCACCGAGAGCGGCTGCGTTTCGGTGTAGGGACGCGGCAGCCCCATCTCCCGCAGCAAGGCGATGCGTGTCTTCATCGGGGGTCTCCTGCTCCGGCCGCGGTGGTGATGGGGTTTGCATCGAACGCGCGGCCGACGCGGCCGGACCGCCGCCTCCACGCCTCGCCGCACACGGTTCCTCCACCGCATGTCGGACGACGCGGAGGAAACAGAGAGCTTCGGCTCGCCGGATCGTCGCGAGGGATGACCGGCTTGCGGCGACCGGGCGCTCCGGTTCCGGATCTCCCAAGGTCGGTCCGGCGCGGGCGACGGCGCCCATCGGTGGCCCACGTGATCATTGTCATGTTCATGATGGCGTGCTGGCGCATGGGGTCATGCCTTCACGGATCTGCGCGAGTGTCCAGCCGGATGGCACCGGTCCGCCTGCTTCCGCCGGCCGCGCCTGACCCGGTGCGGACCGGGAGCCGGATGGCGCGGTGGCTTGACAGGGCGGCGTCTTTGAAGAAGCAATGTGTGCGCTGCCGGTGCGCCGGCGCGAGCAGGAGTGGCGAGACGGGACTCGGCTGTCTTCGCGAAGGGGGTTTCGTCCCTTCGTCACGCGTAAGGGGAGGAACGTGGATCACGGGATGGGAGGAAGCCTTGTGCAACTTCGCGGCCGCGGAGTTGAGGCACACCGGTGCGCCCGGCGCATCGACCGCCGAATCCATAGTGCTTCGGCGCCGGGCCGGTTGGCGGGGAGCCGTCGATGATCGAAGCACCGCTGCCCGCGACCTGAACGTGCCGGACGCGCGTCGGGCTCGGGGCGGAGCCGCAACGATGCCGGGGCGGGAACGGCGGCCGGCCCCGCCTACCCGGAAAGAGGGAGCCGGATCTCTGGACGGCCCTGCCGGGCAGTCCGCACGATCGGAGCAAGAGAGCGCCCGACGGGCGTTCGCCCGTGCGGACGGGCCGCATCCGGCAGGACCGGAACTGGGCTCCGGTCCCGCCGGAAACCGGGCCGGGCGGTGCAATGCGCGGGGGAGACGCGAGCCGTGACGTCCGACTATGCCATCGAGACCCGCAACCTGACGAAGTCGTTCAAGGGCTTCACCGCGGTGGACGACGTGTCGCTGAAGGTCGAGCGCCACACCATCCATGCGCTGATCGGCCCGAACGGCGCCGGCAAGAGCACGATGTTCAACCTGATCACGAAGTTCCTCGACCCGACAAGCGGCACGATCCTGCTCGACGGCAAGGACATCACGAGGGCGAAACCGGCCCAGATCGCCCGGATGGGCGCCGTCCGGAGTTTCCAGATCTCGTCGGTCTTCCCGCATCTCACGCTGCTCGACAACATCCGCGTGGCGCTGCAGCGGCGGATGCGCAATTCCTTCCACTTCTGGGCGCCGGATCGGCGGCTCGACACCCTGAACGACGACGCCCGAGCGATCCTCGCCGAGGTCGGTCTCGATGATTCCGAGCACCTCCTCGCGACCGAGCTTCCCTATGGCCGCAAGCGCCTTCTGGAGCTGGCCACGACGCTGGCGCTGGAACCCAACGTGATGCTGCTGGACGAGCCGATGGCGGGGATGGGGACGGGCGACGTTCAGCGCGTCGCCGAGATCATCCGGCGGGTGGCGAAGAACAGGACGGTGCTGATGGTCGAACACAACCTCGACGTCGTGGCGGACCTGTCGGACCGGATCAGCGTGCTCCAGCTCGGCGCCATCCTCGCGGAAGGCAGCTACGACGAGGTCAGCCGCAATCCGGACGTGAGATCGGCCTATATGGGGGAAGTCGATGGCTGACCCGATGCTGAAGGTAGCGGAGCTCGAGGCGTGGTACGGCGAGAGCCACGTCCTGCACGGAATGGAGTTCCGGATCGCACCGGGCGAGATCGTCACGCTGCTGGGCCGCAACGGCGCCGGCAAGACGACGACGCTGCGCTCGATCATGGGCCTCGTCCGCCAGCGGACGGGATCGGTGGTCTTCGATGGAACCGAGACCATCGGGCTCGACGCGAACCGGATCGCCCGTCACGGGATCGGCTTCTGCCCCGAGGAGCGGGGCATCTTCGCGTCGCTCAGCGTGAAGGAGAACCTGCTTCTGCCTCCGGTCGTCGCCGAAGGCGGGATGAGCGTCGATCGGGTCCACGAGCTGTTTCCGATCCTGAAGACGCGCGGCGCCAGCCAGGGCACGAAGCTGTCGGGCGGCGAACAGCAGATGCTGGCGATCGCCCGCATCCTGCGGACCGGGGCCAAGCTCCTGCTGCTCGACGAGCCGACCGAGGGGCTCGCGCCGGTGATCGTGGAGAAGATCGGCGAGATCATCGCGAGATTGCGGGAGGAGGGTTTCACCATCCTGCTCGTCGAGCAGAATTTCCGGTTTGCGGAAAAGATGGGGGACCGTCACTTCGTGGTGGAGCACGGCCGCGTGGTCGATCAGTTCGACCGCGGCGAAGTGCAGGGCAACAGAGAGAAGATCACGGGTTATCTCGGCGTGTGACCGGGAGGCCCAAAATCAAGCCAGGGAGAAGAAGATGATGAAATCGACCAGGATGACGCTGCTCGCCGGCGCGGCGACGGTGCTCGCGGGCACCGTGCAGGCGCAGGAGATCAGCGACGATTCGGTCAAGATCGGCATGATCCTCGACATGTCCGGGCCCTATTCGGCGCTCGACGGTCAGGGCTCGATCGCCGCGGTCAACATGGCGATCGAGGAGATGGGGGGAGAGGTCAACGGCGCGCCGATCGAACTCCTGACCGCCGATCACCAGAACAAGCCCGACATCGGCTCGAACCTCGCGCGGCAATGGGCCGACCAGCAGAACGTCGACATGATTCTCGGCGGCGCCAATTCGGGCGTCGGCATCGCGCTGCAAGACATCACCAGCGAGAAGGGCGTCGCCTACATCAACAACGGCGCCGCGAGCTCGGCGCTCACGAACGAGAACTGCGCCCCCGAGACCGGCATCCACTGGACCTACGACACCGACGCGCTCGCCAACGGGACCGCCGTGGCGATGGTGAAGGAAGGCAACGATTCCTGGTACTTCATCACCGCCGACTACACGTTCGGACACAACCTGCAGGACACCGCCGCCAGCGCGGTCGAGGCCAATGGCGGAACGGTCGTCGGCAGCGTCGCGGCGCCGTTCCCGACGCAGGACTTCTCGTCGTTCCTGCTGCAGGCCCAGGGTTCGGGCGCGAAGGTGATCGGCCTCGCCAATGCCGGCACGGACACCCAGAACTCGGTCAAGCAGGCGCAGGAATTCGGCATCGTCCAGAGCGGCCAGGCGCTGGCCTCGCTGCTCCTGTTCATCACCGACGTGGACGCGCTGGGCCTCGACGCCGCGCAGGGCCTGACCCTGACCACGGGGTTCTACTGGGACCAGGACGACAAGGCGCGCGAATGGAGCGCCAAGTACGAGGAGAAGACCGGCTCCAAACCCTCGATGGTCCAGGCCGGCATGTATTCCTCCGCGCTCCAGTACCTGAAGGCGGTCGAGGCGGCCGGCACCGACGACACCGAGGCCGTCGTCGCGCAGCTGAAGGAGATGCCGATCGAGGACGCCTTCGCCCGCAACGGCACGGTGCGGGCCGACGGGCTGATGGTGCACGACATGTTCCTCGCCCAGGTCAAGACGCCCGACGAGAGCTCCGAGCGCTGGGACTACTACAACATCGTCCGCACGATCCCCGGCGACCAGGCGTTCCGCTCGCTCGCGGACGGCACCTGCGAGGCGGCCAAGGAGGCCGCGAGCCAGTAGCACCGGCTAGCGGGCATGGCGGTCTGCGACCGCCATGCCCTTCGTCGCGCGAAGAGGGGTGGCAGACATGATGGACCTTCTCGGCATTCCGCTGCCCGTGCTCATGGGCCAGCTCCTGATCGGGCTCATCAACGGCGCGTTCTACGCCGTGTTGAGCCTCGGGCTGGCTCTCATCTTCGGGCTGCTGAACATCGTCAACTTCGCCCACGGCGCGCTCTACATGGTCGGCGCCTTCGTGGCTTTCCTGCTCCTCGACGTGGTCGGCATCGGCTACTGGCCGGCGCTGATCCTGTCGCCCCTGATCGTGGGCGCCTTCGGCATGGTGATCGAGCGCTTCCTACTGCGCCCCATCGCCGATCTCGACCATCTCTACGGGCTTCTCCTGACCTTCGGTCTCGCGCTCCTTCTGGAGGGGACGTTCCGCCAGATCTACGGCGTCTCGGGAGAGACCTACGCCATTCCCGCCTCCCTGCAGGGCGGCTTCAACCTCGGCTTCATGTTCCTGCCGGTCTACCGGGCCTGGGTGATCGTCGCCTCGATCGTGGTCTGCGGCGCCACCTGGTTCCTGATCGAGATGACGCGGCTCGGCGCCACGATGCGCGCCGCCGTGGAGAACGCCGATCTCGTCCGCGCCTTCGGGGTCAACGTGCCGCTGCTCGTGACCCTGACTTACGGTCTCGGCGTGGCGCTCGCCGCGTTCGCCGGAGTTCCTCGCGGCGCCGATCTATTCGGTGAATCCCCTCATGGGCTCGAACATCATCATCGTGGTCTTCGCCATCGTCGTGATCGGCGGGCTCGGGTCGATCAAGGGGGCGATCGTCTCCGGCTTCCTGCTCGGCCTGTGCGAGGGGCTAACCCGCGTCTTCTACCCGGAAGCATCCAACATCATCATCTTCGTGGTCATGGCCATCGTGCTGATCGTGCGTCCGGCAGGCCTCTTCGGAAAGGCGAGCTGACGCCATGAGCGATTCGACGAAGTCCTCCCCCGGCAGCGCGACCTCCCGGCTCCTCGACCTTCGCCTCTGGACCGCGATCGGTCTGGTGCTCCTGCTGATCGCGCCGCACTACCTGTATCCGGTCATGCTGGCGAAGGTTCTCTGCTTCGCGCTCTTCGCGGCGGCATTCAATCTCCTGCTCGGGTTCGCCGGCCTTCTCTCCTTCGGTCACGCCGCCTTCTTCGGCTCCGCGGCCTATGTCACCGGCTACGCGCTCCAGTCCCTCAGGCTCTCGGCCGAGCTGGGCATCCTCGCCGGGACCGCGGTCGCGGCATTGCTGGGGCTGGTCTTCGGGCTGCTCGCGATCCGGCGGCAGGGAATCTATTTCGCGATGATCACGCTCGCGCTCTCGCAGATGGTGTATTTCGCCGCTCTCCAGGCCCCCTTCACCGGCGGCGAAGACGGCCTGCAGGGCGTGCCCCGGCGACCGCTCTTCGGGCTCATCGAGATGTCGAGCAACATGCACGTCTACTATCTGGTGCTCGCCGTCTTCTGCATCGGGCTCTTCATCATCTATCGCACGGTGCATTCGCCTTTCGGGCATGTCCTCAAGTCGATCCGGGAGAACGAGGACCGCGCCATTTCGCTCGGCTACGACGCGGATCGCTACAAGCTCCTCGCCTTCGTCCTGTCGGCGGCCCTATCGGGCCTCGCGGGCTCGACCAAGGTCATGGTGTTCCAACTCGCTTCGCTGACCGACGTCCAGTGGCAGATGAGCGGCGAGGTCGTGCTGATGGCCGTGCTCGGCGGGATCGGCACCATGCTCGGCCCGCTGGTCGGCGCCTCGATCATCGTCCTTTTGCAGAACGAACTGGCGCAGGTCGGTTCGGTCTCGACCATCGTCCAGGGTGCGGTCTTCGTGGTGTGCGTGCTCCTGTTCCGGCGGGGGATCGTGGGCGAGATCGGCTTCCGGTTGCGCCACTGGCGAAACGGGAGCTGAGGAGACCCTCCCGCCTCGGCCGTCGTTCCGCCGAAAAGGCTTGGCAACTCGAGATCGGGCTGCGAGGCTCGATTCACGTGCTCTGGGAACAGCGATGGCGAGGATTTCAAATGGATTCCGCAGTTTCTCACAGAAGCGAACCGAGCTTCCGCCACAGCGTCGACCTCATGTTCAACCGCGCCGTGGCGCTGGCCGATCTCAGCCCGGGGCTGGAAGAGAAGATCCGGGTCTGCAATTCCACCTATACCGTGCGGTTCGGGGTCCGGCTGCGCGGCCACATCCATACCTTCACCGGCTATCGCTCGGTTCATTCCGAGCACATGGAGCCGGTCAAGGGCGGCATCCGCTACGCGATGACGGTCAATCAGGACGAGGTGGAGGCGCTCGCCGCGCTCATGACCTACAAATGCGCCCTGGTCGAGGCCCCGTTCGGCGGCTCGAAGGGGGGGCTCTGCATCGATCCGCTGGAATGGGAGGAGCACGAGCTCGAGCAGATCACCCGGCGGTTCACCTACGAACTCGCCAAGCGGGATCTGATCAACCCGAGCCAGAACGTGCCCGCGCCCGACATGGGGACGGGCGAGCGCGAGATGGCCTGGATCGCCGACCAGTATCGCCGGATGAACACGACCGACATCAACGCTGCGGCCTGCGTGACCGGCAAGCCCGCCCATGCCGGCGGCATCCAGGGCCGGACCGAAGCCACCGGCCGGGGCGTGCAATACGCGCTGAGAGAGTTCTTCAGGCATTCCGAGGATGTCGCGAAGAGCGGATTGACGGGCGGTCTCGACGGCAAGAGGGTCGTGGTCCAGGGCCTCGGGAACGTCGGCTATCACGCCGCCAAGTTCCTCTCGGAGGAAGACGGCGCGATCGTCCAGGGTATCATCGAGCGCGACGGCGGCCTGTGGCGCGAGGGCGGGCTCGACGTGGAGAAGGTCCGAAGATGGCTGGGCGAGCATCGGGGCGTGCGCGGGTATTCCGACGCCACGTATGTCGAGGATGGCGCCTCGCTCATGGAGGAACCGTGCGACATTCTCGTCCCCGCCGCGATGGAGGGGGTCATCAACCTCGGCAACGCCCGCAACATCAGGGCGTCGCTGATCATCGAGGCTGCAAATGGCCCGGTTACCGCCGGAGCCAACGACATTCTCCGCGACAGGGGCATCGTGATCATCCCGGACATGTATGCCAATGCCGGCGGCGTCACGGTCAGCTACTTCGAGTGGGTCAAGAATCTCAGCCACATCCGGTTCGGCCGGATGCAGCGCCGGGCCGAAGAGGCCCGGCAGAATCTGATCGTCAACGAGTTGGAGCGGCTCGACGCCTATATGGGCGACAAATGGTCGATGACGCCCGAGTTCAAGCAGAAATACCTGCACGGGTCGGACGAGCTCGAACTGGTGCGCTCGGGGCTCGACGACACCATGCGCATCTCCTACCAGGCGATGCGGGAAGCATGGCACGGACGGAGCGACGTGGACGACCTCAGGACCGCCGCCTATCTGGTCTCGATCGAACGAATCGCGACGAGCTACCGCGCCAAGGGGCTCTAGACCGCAATTCGGCCCCGTGCCCCGGTCCGGAGGCCGCCGCGACCCGACCGCCTCGTGCAGGGATGGGGTGATACCGCCGCGCGAAACGCCTGGCTCTGCGGGGGCTTCCGAGCCTTCGTGATCCGTGATTCCCTTCTGGAAGACGGATCATGAGGTTGGGATGGGACGAGCGCTCGAGATCAGGACGACATGACCGCGGCGGAGCTGCGGGCAGTTGCCGCGCGGGAGAAGAAGACCCGCGCGGCGCTTCGGATGCTGGCGATCGCGACCGCGTTGGAGGGCATGAGCCGGGCGGCCGCGGCCCGCGCCGCCGGGATGGACCGGCAGGCGCTGCGCGACGCGGTCGTGCGCTGCAACGCCGGAGGGATCGACGGTCTCCACGACCGTCCGGGCCCGGGCCGCCCGCCCGCGCTGACGGAAGCCGAGCGGGCGCTGCTGTCGGCGCGCCTCTTTTGCGGCCCCGATCTCGAGACCGACGGCGTGAGCAGCTGGACGCTGCCGGACCTCTGCCGCTGGATCGAGGATCGCTTCGACAAGCGCCTGCCGCCGCAGAGCCTGTCGCGCATCCTGAGGCGTGAGGGCTTCTCACGGCAGAAGACCCGGCCGACCCATCCGAAGACCGACGCGCAGGCGCAGCACCGCTTCGGAGAAGGGGCTCAGGTCGGCGCTGGCGGCCGCCGCCGAGGCCCATCCCGGCAAGCGGCTGACCCTCCGGTTCCAGGACGAGATGCGCGTCGGCCAGAAGGGGCGGCTCTGTCATCGCTGGTGGGCGCGCGGCAAGCGCCCGCCTGGAGTTCAGGACCAGCGCCACGAATGGGCCTCCCTCCTTGGCGCCGCCCGGCCCGGCGGCGAGGCCGCCTTCGCGCTGGTCCTGCCCGCGGTCAATACCGACACGATGCAGATCTTCCTCGACCGCTTCGCCGCAACCCTGGCCGAGGGTGAGCACGCCGTCATGGTCCTCGACGGGGCCGGCTGGCATGGCGCCAAGGCGCTCGCGGTCCCGCGGAACATCACCCTCGTCCAGATCCCACCCTATTCGCCTCAGCTCGATCCGATGGAGCGAGTCTGGCTCTATCTGAGGGAGCGCTTCCTCTCCCTGCGCGTCCTCGAAGGCTACGACGCCATCGTCGATGCCTGCTGCGTCGCCTGGAACGCCATCGCCGACGAGGCCGACCGCATCCGATCTCTCTGCCTCTACCCGTGGATCGACAAAGTCATCGGTCAAGCGCGTGGGTATGAAACCCGCGCGTCACCCGAGGTAGATCTGGCCTTTCGGATAGCGCACGCGAGGCCGGACCTGCGTGGCGAGGAAGAAGCCGAGGACGAGCGGTCCGACGCGGCCGAGGAACATGATCAGGATGATGACCGCGCGGCCGAGACCGTCGAGCGTATCGGTCGCGCCCATCGACAGGCCCACCGTACCGAAGGCCGACACGACCTCGAAGGCGAGGGTCAGGAACTCGCCGTCGTTGCCGATGACGAGGAGGAACAGGCCGAAGAACAGGATCAGGACCGTGACCGTGGTCAGCGCCATCACCTTGGCCACCTCCTCCGAGCCGATCGCCCGGCCGAAGGCGCTCAGTTCCTCGCGCCGCTTGAAGAAGGCCAGCGTGGCCATGAGGAGCACGATGGCCGTGGTCACCTTGATGCCGCCGGCCGTCGAGGTCGAGCCGCCCCCGATCACCATGAGCCCGATCGTCATCAGGGCCGTGCTTTCGCGCATCGCCGCCGTATCGATGGTGTTGAAGCCGGCGGTTCGCGGCGTGACCGCCTGGAAATAGGCTGCCTGCAGCTTGCCGAAGACGGTCTCGAGGCCGCCGAGCGTGCCGGGGTTGCTCCATTCGAGGAAGGAGAACACCGCGAACGCGCCGAAAATCAGGATCGGCGTGCTCGAGAGCATCAGCTTGGCGTGGAGCGACAGCGGCTGCCAGCGCCGTTTCTGCCAGATCTCCGCGAGCACGATGAAGCCGAGGCCCGAAACGATGAACTGCGCCGTGACCGTGAAGGTGACGATCGGGTTGGCGGCATAGTCCGAAAGCGAGTTCGAGAAGGACGAGAAGCCGGCATTGTTCCAGGCCGAGACGGCGTGGAACGCCGCGTGCCAGACGCCGTGGACCCAACCGAATTCGGGAACGAAGACCAGCGACAGCAGCACCACCGCCATCGCCTCGAAGATCAGGGCGAGCCTCAGGATGATGCCGACGAGCGCCGTCAGGTTGCGCATCGAGGTCTGGTTCAAATCCTCCCTGAGTACGATCTGCTGGGGAATGCCGATCTGGATGCCGAGGGCGGAGAGCAGCAGCACCGCGAAGGTCATGAGCCCCAGCCCGCCGACCTGCATCAGGATCATGAGGATGCCCTCGCCGACCATCGTGAAGGCTTGCGGCGTATCGACGACGATGAGGCCGGTGACCGTCACCGCCGAGGCGGAGGTGAAGATCGCGTCCGACCAGGTGATCGCCTGGGCATGGGAGATCGGCAACATCAACCCGGCCGAGCCCGCCGCGATGAAGGCGAGATACATCACCGCCAGCATCCCGGGCGGTGGCAGTCTCTTCAGCCAGGCACCGGGGTTCATCACAGGCTCTGCGAGAAGTCGCGAAGGTCGCGCCTCCGACCGAGCAGGATCAGCATTTCGTCCCCTTCGAGTTCACAGCTGTCGCCCTCGCGGCCGACGAAGTCGGTGCCGCGCATCACGCCGAGGCAGCGCAGCTCGAACTTCGCGAAGTCGAGATCGTCGAGCGAGCTGCCGTTCAGCTCTTCGGGAACGCGCAGGTTCACCACGTGATAGGTGTTCCCCAGGCTGACGTAGTCGCGGATCAGCGGATTGTGCAGCATCTGGGCGACCTGCTCGCCCATCCGGACATCCGAGCGGATGACGCGCTCGACGCCGATATGGTTGAGGATGCGATGGTGCGTCTTCGAGACGGCCATCGCCCAGATCTTGCCGACACCGACAAGTCGGAGGTTCATGGCGGCGAGCACGCTCGCCTCGAAATCGTTCTCCAACGCCACCACGCCGACCTCGCATTCCTCGGCGCCGGCGTCGCGCAGCGCCGCGTCCGAGCGGGCGTCCACGATCAGGGCCTGGTCCAGCATGTCGGCGTGGGAGGAGACGCGTCCCTCGTCGGTATCGATGCCGATGACGTAATTGCCGAAGCGCTTGAGCTCGGTGGCGACGGTCGATCCGAAGTTGCCCAGACCGATCACCACGAAGTTCGTCGGATGTTTCGCCATGTCAGCCTTCCCGTTCGAGGAGGGCGGCGAGGCCCTCGCGGTAGCTGGGGTAGCGCAGGACGACGCCCAGTTCCGTCTTGATCCGGTCGTTCCGCACGCGTTTCGACTCGGCGTAGAAGCTGCGCGCCATCGGCGAGAGGCAGGCATCGTCGAAGGCCACCTCCGGCGGCCACTCGACCCCCAGGAGGTCGGCGGCATGGGCGATCACCTCCTGCGGCGGGGCGGGATCGTCGTCGCAGACATTGTAGACCGCGCCGGGATCGGGGCGGTCGATGGAGGCGAGGCAGACGGCCGCGATGTCGTCCACATGGATGCGGCTGAAGACCTGGCCGGGCTTCACGATCCTCCGGGCGCGGCCCTCCCGCACCTTGGCGAAGGGGCCGCGGCCGGGGCCGTAGATGCCGGCAAGGCGGAAGATGTGGAGCGGGAGCCGGTGGCTCTCGGCGAGGGCGCGCCAGGCCGTCTCGGCGCGCACGCGTTCGGCGCCGCGCTCGGTCGACGGGGCGGGCGGCGTCTGCTCGTCCACCCAGCCGCCGGCATGGTCGCCGTAGACGCCGGTGGTGGAGAGATACCCGAACCAGTCGAGGGAGGCCGCCGCAAGGTCGGGTCCGTGGGCCCGGAGAACGGGATCTCCGTCCTCCGGGGAAACCGAATGAAGGATGTGGG
The DNA here is from genome assembly GCA_963776705.1 of uncultured Alphaproteobacteria bacterium. Lineage (GTDB taxonomy): Bacteria > Pseudomonadota > Alphaproteobacteria > Rhodobacterales > Rhodobacteraceae > Palleronia. Next base: position 30,287 of record CAVZOA010000002.1, on the reverse strand, counting down.
TGGCGTGGGCGATCTCGGCAGAGAGGTCGCTTCCGGGCCAGAGGATGGGGCGGACCCCGGTCTCGCGCAGATCTTCCGCCTTGGCGTCGGACCGGGTGGTCCCGGCAACCTCCCAGCCGCGGCCCAGAAGGAGTGGCGCGAGAGCCCGGGCGGAGTAGCCGTGGCCGACGCAGAGCAGCCTCACAGCCGACCCAGGGTCCGGGGGTCGGGTTCGCCGCCGTAGAAGGCGTCGAGCGCGCGGACGAAAACGTCCGGGGCGTCGGCGACCCTGGAGAAGAGCGTGGCCGAGGACCGGACCTTGGCCGCGTCGACCGAGCCCAGGATGTCGCGCGCCGGGGTCGGCGCGTGCGAGAGCAGAAGCTCGAACATGTCTTCGAGGCGTCCGCCGAGGACGGGGTGGGCGAGATAGGCCGCCGCCTCGTCGAGCCCCGACAGGCCGAAATACTCCGACCGCTGCGAGCGGCCGAGGCCGGCGAGCTGCGGATAGACGTACCAGATCCAGTGTCCCGTCTTCCGGCCGGCCGCGATCTCCGCGCGCGCCTCGGCGTAGTCGTCTTCCTGCGCCTCGAGGAAGCGGTCGAGATCGAATCCGGTCATGGGCCGAGTGTGTGGGGCAGCGCCGGGGCGGGTGCAAGCGGACTATCGCGCGAGGAGCGCGAGGACGGCGCGTTCGTCGCGGCGCAGACCGCGCCGATCGGCTGCCGCGTCGGCGATCGCGCGGCGCTCTTCCAGGGGCTGCTCCGCGAGAGCGATGACGTCGGGGTGAATGTAGCTGTTGCGGGCGATTGCGGGCGTGTTTCCCAGCCGCGCAGCTGCAGCGTCGGCCATCGCCCCGATGGTCAATGGCTCTTCGACGAGCGCTCGCCCCATTGCAGCTACGCTGCCGTTCCAGGTGCGGAAGGTCTTCGCGGTGAACCCCTCATCTCCGGTCACCTCATGGAGCATCTCATTGACCTCGGTCGAGGTGACCTCGTGCGTGACGCCGGCATCGTCGATCCAGCTGACCAGGGTGGCGCCAGGCAGATCGTCGAGCTGGTGGATGACCCGGGCCAGACGCCTGTCGCGGACCCGCCGCCTGATCTTGCGCCCGCCCTTGCCGCGGTAGTCCAGCTCGAGAGCGTCCGGGGTCAGCGCGACGTGGCGCGGCCGGAGCGTGGTGGCGCCGAAAGCGCCGTTCGACGACGCCGAATCTGGGTTGCCGAACCTCAGCGAGAGGCGGTCGATCATCGCCAGGACGGCTGCGATGGCGAAGGCGCGGTCGCCGGCCTCGCCGGTCAGGTCGCGGCGGATGCGGCGGCGAATGGCGGGAAGGCGGTCTCCGAAGGCGGGCAGGTCCGCGTATTTCCGGCGGGCGCGGAACGCGGTCCACGCTTCGTGGTAGCGGTACTGCTTGCGCCGTCTCGTGTCGCGACCCGTGGCCTGAAGGTGGCCGTCGGCGCGCGGGCAGATCCAGACATCCTCGTATGCGGGGGGACGGCAAGCGAGCCGAGCCGCTTCCGTTCGGCCCGGTCGCGGATCACCGTTCCGTCGGGCGCGCGGTACGACCACCCCCTGCCCGCCCGCTGCGGGTGATGCCGGGATTGGTGTCGGCAAAATATGTCAGTTCCGGAATGTCCTGCATCGCGGCTGCGCAACCGGCGCGGCGACAATGCAGTTCCGGGGCGAGCTGTCGCATCCCCGGGCATCGGCAGCAGCCGGGTTGTGCGACGGTCGGCTTTGCGGGTAGTGCCCGGGAAAAGGGGAGCTGCGATGACCGAGAGCCTGCCCATCGAGACGCCGGATCTCGGCGCACCGGAGACCTTCACCGATGCCGCGGCGGCCGTGACCCGGCTGCAGGAGCTCTACCGCGCCTCCGTCGACTTCCTGACGGAACGGTTCCTGGACTCCCTCGAGGGCCCTTCGCCGCTGGTCCGCTACCGGGCCTTCTATCCCGAGATCCGGATGACGGCGCGGAGCTACACGCTGGGTGACAGCCGCCTGTCGTTCGGCCACGTGACGGCGCCGGGACGGTATTCCACCACCATTACCCGCCCCGACCTGTTCCGGGACTACCTGGTCCAGCAGATCGAGCTCCTGCTGAAGACGCAGGGCGCATCGGTCCATGTGGGCGTCTCGAAGACGCCGATTCCTCTGCATTTCGCGGTCGCGAACGATCCCGGCCTGACGGTGCCGCAGGACGGCAAGATGGACTTCACCCTCCGCGACGTCTTCGACACGCCCAATCTCTCGGTCACGCACGACGCGATCGTGAACGGCGAAGGCTTCCTCTTCGAGGACGGGTCGCGTCCGCTCGCGCCCTTTACGGCGCAACGGATCGACTATTCCTTGTCCCGGCTGGCGCATTACACCGCAACCGACCCGGCATATTTCCAGAACCACGTCCTCTTCACGAACTACCAGTTCTATGTCGACGAGTTCGAAGCCTATGCCCGGACGATGCTCGGCGATTCCGAAAGCGGCTACACCGCCTTCGTCGGTCCCGGGAACCAGACCATCACCGATGATGGCGGGCTGATGGAGCGGGTCGCCAAGATGCCGCAGATGCCGACTTATCACCTCATGCGCGAAGGCGGGCAGGGCATCACGCTCGTCAATATCGGCATCGGCCCCTCCAATGCCAAGACGGCGACGGACCACATCGCGGTCCTGCGGCCGCATGCCTGGCTGATGGTCGGCCATTGCGCGGGGCTGCGCAATTCCCAGCGGCTCGGCGACTTCGTGCTCGCCCACGCCTATCTGCGCGAGGATCACGTCCTCGACGACGACCTGCCGATCTGGGTGCCGATCCCGGCTCTGGCGGAAATCCAGGTGGCGCTCGAGGATGCGGTGGCCAGCGTAACCGAGCTCAAGGGCTACGATTTGAAGCGCATCATGCGCACCGGCACGGTCGCCACCATCGCCAACCGGAACTGGGAACTGCGCGACCAGTCGGGCCCGGTCCAGCGCCTGTCGCAATCCCGCGCCGTCGCCCTCGACATGGAAAGCGCGACCATCGCCGCCAACGGCTTTCGCTTCCGCGTCCCCTACGGCACGCTTCTCTGCGTGTCGGACAAGCCGCTTCACGGCGAACTGAAGCTGCCCGGCATGGCGACCGATTTCTACCGGAGCCAGGTGGCCCGCCACCTGCTGATCGGGGTCCGCGCGATGGAGGCGATCCGCGACATGCCACTGGAGCGGATACACAGCCGGAAGTTGCGTTCCTTCGAGGAGACGGCCTTTCTATGATGGGCTTGATCGTGCTGAAAAGCCTGTTTTCATGGGCGGAACGTTGCACTATCGGTTGTGCGGGGAAAAGGGATGGCGTTTAGTCCCGACACCGCTGCAGGGGCAGGACCCGATACAGACAGGAGGCACGGAATAATGGCTCAGAAACCGATGACGAAGACGCAGCTCGTGGCCGCGATCGCGGATAGGATCGACAGCGACAAGAAGAGCGCGAACGAGGCGCTCGACGCGATCACCATGATCATCACCGACGAGGTCTCCTCGGGCGGGGCGGTTACGCTGCCGGGCATCGGAAAGATCTATTGCCGCGAGCGGCCCGAACGCATGGTGCGCAATCCTGCGACCGGGGAGCAGATGAAGAAGGACGCGGACAAGGTGGTGAAGGTCACCATCGCCAAGGCGCTCAAGGACAGTGTGAACGGTTGAGCCGTTTGCTCGAGAAGAGACGAAGGGGCCGCCCGCGAGGCGGCTTTTTCATGACCCGCGGGCCACGTGCCGGCGCGGGTGCAGCCGGACCGGAAGGCCGTCGCGCGGGCGGGTGATCGGCAGGAGCGCCCAGTCCGGGTCGGGATCGAGCACCTCGACCCGGTAGCGCGACAGGAGCGCCGCCACGACGATCTTCGTCTGTGCGTAGGCGAAGTGCAGGCCGATGCATTTGTGCGCCCCGCCCCCGAAGGCGGTGAACGCGGCCGCCTCGGCGGCGCCACGCACGCCGCGGGCGGGATCGAAGCGATCGGGCTCGGGAAACGCGTCCGGGTCGCGCATCGTGGAGGCGAGAGGCACCATGACCGTCGTGTCGGCCGGCAGATCCACGCCCGCCTCGCCGGTCTCCCGGAGCGTGCGGCGCGAGAGGAACGGCACGGGCGGGCGGAACCTCAGGGCTTCCTCGAAGGCGCGCTCGGTCTCCACCATGCGGCCCAGAGCCGTCTGGATCGCCGCGTCGTCCCCGGCGGCCATCCCGTCCGCGATCTCGGGCGCCACGGCGTCCACTTCGGCGGTGAGGCGCTCCTGCCAGTCCGGCGCCCCCGCCGCGAGGCCCCAGACGAGGGTGGTCAGGCCGCTCGCCGTGGTGTCGTGTCCGGCGAGGAGAAGGAAGCTGAAATGCTGCGTGATCTCCTCGTCGGTCCAGGCTGCGCCGCTGGAATCCTTCGCGGCGCACATCTGCGAGAAGAAATCCTCGCCCCCGCTCCGCCGCCGCTCCGGGATCAGCGCGCGGAGCCGGGCCGCGAAGCGGTCACGAGCCTCGAGGCCGCGCCGCATCCGTGTCAGCGGCAAGGGCTTGCGGACGATGCCAAGACAGCCGGCGACGGCGCGCGTGAAGTCCCGGTTCAGCGCGGCGAGTTCCGCGCCCTCGACATCCAGTCCGAGAAACACGCTGCCCCCCATCTGCAGGAGACCCTTCTTGATCTCCGCCGCGAAGGGAAAGGGCGCATTAGACGGCATCCGGTCGACCATCGGGCCGGCCTCGGCGATCATGCTCCGGATGTAGCCGCGCATGGCGGGGGCGCGAAAGGCGCTCTGCATGATCCGCCGATGGTGGCGATGGTCCTCGAAGTCGCGGGCGGCGAGCCCGCCCGTGAAGATCGGATGCAGGACGTCTCCGCCCTTCTCGGAGGAGAATACCCGGTCGGGATCGCGCAGGACGTGGCGGACCGCATCCGGGGAGTCGAGGACGACCCGCCAGCGGTTGAGCACGTTCAGCTTGTAGACGGGTCCGCATGCGGCCTTCGAGTGACGGAGGATCGTCTCGGGGTCGCGCAGGAAGTGCAGCGTATGTCCCAGCACCGGGAGCCCGGGGAGGTTGGGAATGTGATCGAGGCCGGTTGCCAGCATGCCTGTCCCTGAAGCGCCCGCCGACCGGTGCCCCTCTCGGGCGACCGGTGCGGGCTTTCGGTCGTGACGATCTTTCTTGATGGTTGCGATGCCGGGTACGACGCCTTAAGGTTGTATTACAAGGTCAACTTGACGTAAAGATTGACCGCAAAAAAAGGCCCCGCTCGTCTCTAAGGACGGCGGGGCGAGTTTGTGCCGCGTGGGCGCGCGTGAAGCGCGCTCGGGCAACGCGGCACCGGCGGTACCTCGGGTCAGGCCATCTCGGCCCGTATCTGCTGTCTGAGGATGTCGATGGGCACCTGGCGGCCCTCGCGCACGAAGGACCAGTAGGTCCAGCCGTTGCAGGACGGCGCGCCGTCGAGCGCGGCGCCCACCTGGTGGATGGAACCGGTCACGTCGTCGGCGACGAGGGTGCCGTCCGCCCGAACCTTCGCCTGCTGGCCCCGGGCGTTGACTAGCATCTCGCCGGGGCGGAGAAGTCCGCGCTCGACGAGCTGGCCGAACGGGATGCGGGGCTGGGCGCGTTTCGCCGCGGTCACCTCCAGCGCCGCCCGGTCGAAGCGGCGTATCCGGTCCAGCCGGCGCTCGGCGACCTCGATATAGGCCGGGTCGCGCTCGATCCCCACGAAGTCGCGCCCGAGCATCTTGGCGACGGCGCCGGTGGTGCCGCTGCCGAAGAACGGGTCGAGAATGACATCGCCGGCGTTGCTGGCGCCGACGATCACCCGGTGCAGGAGCGATTGCGGCTTCTGTGTCGGGTGGGCCTTCTCGCCGTCCGCCGTGCGCAGCCTTTCGGGGCCGGCGCAGATCGGCAGAACCCAGTCCGAGCGCATCTGCACGCCGTCGTTCAGGCTCTTCAGGGCGTCGTAGTTGAAGGTGTAGCGCGCGCCCTCCTCGCGGCTGGCCCAGATCATCGTCTCATGGGCATTGGTCAGCCGGCGGCCCTTGAAGTTGGGCATCGGGTTGGTCTTGCGCCAGACGACGTCGTTCAGGATCCAGTAGCCCTGATCCTGCAGCGCCGCGCCGACGCGGAAGATGTTGTGGTAGGAGCCGATCACCCAGATCGCTCCCGTCGGCTTGAGCAGCCGTCTAGCCGCGGCGAGCCAGGCGCGGGTGAAGGTATCGTAGGCCTCGAAGCTCGCGAAGCTGTCCCAGGCATCGTTCACCGCGTTGACGCGCGAATTGTCGGGACGGTGCAGCTCGCCGCGGAGCTGCAGATTGTAGGGCGGATCGGCGAAGATCAGGTCGACGGAGGCCGCCGGCAGGCCCTCCATCACCTCGATGCAGTCACCGCACACAATCTGGTTGAGGGGAAGCGTCACCGGTCCCGCCGCGGTCGTCACCATTTTCACTGCCTCGCGTTGCGACCCTGCTGTTATAGCGGATCGCCTTGTCTTGCGGCAGGATGGTTAACCCGGTCGGGAGGTTCAAAAGTTATTTGACCTCTCAGGTTGCAAAATTTTCTTGAAACAAGATGTTGTGGACCGGTCGGAAGGAGCGCCGATGATGTGGGGTCACGCCGTGGCTTTTCAGTCCCAGCAAATGCTCGGCGGTCCCGTAGCCCACATTCGTCGCCCAGCCGTATCCGGGGTGGTGTTGCGCCAGCGTCATCATGAGGCGGTCCCGCCATACCTTGGCCGATATCGAGGCCGCGGCGATGGACAGCGATTGCGCGTCCCCCTTCACGATCGGCTCGGCCCGGCAGGGCAGTCGGGCCGGCAGCCGGTTGCCGTCGACGAGCAGGTGATCGGGACGGACGGGGAGCGCCTCGACCGCGCGGCACATGGCCAAGAAGGTGGCCTGGAGGATGTTGATCTCGTCGATCTCGGCGACGCTCGCCTCGCCGAGGGCGACATGCGAGGTGGCGGCGATCTCGGCTGCCAGGCGCTCGCGGGTCAGGAGGTCGAGCGACTTGCTGTCGTCGAGCCCCGCCGGGACGGAGCAGGGGAAGAGGATCACCGCCGCGGCGACGACGGGCCCCGCCAGCGGGCCGCGCCCCACCTCGTCCACCCCCGCCACAAGGCGGGCGCCCCGGGCATGGCAGCGCGATTCGTGCAGGAAGTCCGGCATGCGGCGGTGATGGCGCCAACGCGCCCCGCAGGCAAGTGGGGCGGAGGCATTCGGTGCCTCCGCCCCGGGCGCGCGAACCCCGCCGAGACGTGCGAGCTTTGCGAGGTCCGCGCGGAAGGGGCCGCACTCAGCGGTGCCGCGCCACCCCCCATCCGTTGTGCCTGAGGCAGCGCGCGTCGAAGGCACGGCGCTCGCGGCCGCCGGCATGGACGCGCGTGCGGCAGTCACGGGGCAGGCGGCTGACGTTCACGCCGTTCCGGTAGAGGCAGTTGGTGCCGACCACCCGGCCGGAGCCATGTCGGGTGTGAACCCGCCGCTGGCAATTCGAGGGCAGGCCCCCGTGGCGGACCTCCCTCCTTCCATCCCAGCCGTGATGACGGCCGGAGCGACGGATTCTCGTGGCGTCTGTCATCGTGGTCATCGTCGTCGCCCAGCTTGTTGAGTGTGTAGCCGAGCGCGCCCAGTACGGCGAGGCCGCCGAGGATCTGCGCGGCCTGGTTGCCGCCTCTCTGGGTCTGCTGCGGCGCGTTGTCGGGCAGCCGGTAGAGCAGCCGGTCGGCCTGGGCGGCCGGCGCGAGGCCGAGTGATGCGGCGAGGATCGCCGCGGCGATCGTTCTGGTCATCTCCGTGTCTCCCGTGATGCGGGCTCTGGTGGCCCGGGTTGTTGCCGAGAGGGTGGGATGCGGTCCCGCGACAGGCAATGACCGGCGCTTGTCATGGCATGACAGGCGAACCAGACTGGCCCCGTCATTGCCTGACGCCGCCGATGGTTGGACCGATCGGCGCGTCCTCCGCCATTCGGGACCGATCCCATGATCCGCCTCATCCTGGCCGCCCTTGTCGCGCTCGCGCTGGCCGCCCCGTCCGACGCGGCCTGCTACGTCGAATACAAGGCCAAGCGCGACAATCCCCTGCGCCTGCATTACGGCATCGTCCAGCTCGACGACCGGTCCTGCCGCAATCCGGCACCGGCCGTCGCCCGGCGGATCGCGGCGGGCGGATGGCAACTCCTGACCGTGATGGGCGTGCTGTCGCGGGCCGAGGCCGAAAGGAGGAGGTCCGATGCTGGGGCGTATTATCTCCGCTACTGAAAGTTCCCGCGGAATTGGGCGGCTGATCGCCGTCGGCATCGTCGGCGTCGTGGGAATCCTCGGCCTGGCCGCCGTGCTCCTGTTCCTGAGCCTGCCGGACGCGAACGCTTTCGACGCGCGGGTCGAGCGGATATTCGTGGAGAGTTCCGGGTTCAGGGATCCGGCGACGATCCGGCTTCTGGAGATCCTCGCGCAGTCGGGAACGGCCTTCTCCGAGGTTCTGGCGAGCTACCGGGTGGTGATCTTCGTGCTTCTCGTCTTCGCCGTGGCGCTGCTAATCGCGGCGCTGGCCTTCCTCGTCGTGCTCCTCGCCCTCTACCGCCGCATGGGGCAGATCGAGCGGGCCGGCATCCGCGTCTCCTCCCTGACGATCAGCCGGCAGGAGCGCGCCGTCCACCTGAACGACATGGAGTTCACGCTGACCGAGGCGGCGATCGAGACCCTGAGCGTTCTGGCCGAGGCGCGGATGGACGAGGACATCCTCACCGGCGCGCAGATCGAGGCGATGGTGTCGGGGCGGCACCCCTCCGAATGCGACGAGGCGGCGGGGGCGACGCGCATCAAGCGTCTACGGGACGCGCTCGGCAACCAGCTCGTCAGCGAACTCCTGGTCAGGACGATCGCCCGGCGCGGCTACAGCCTCGCCATCGACAAGAACGTGATCCGGATGATCTGAGTTCGGCCGCGGGGCGGGGGCGGATCAGCCGCAACCGTGCATTTCCAGCGCGCCCGACCGGCCGAGAACCGTCGTCACCAGAGCGGAGCGATCGAGCACGAGCGGCGTGCCGCCGGTGGCCTCTATCCGCGCCCGGGAGACGAGCGTCCCGGCGTCGCGCCGGCTCTCTGGCGGGGAGATCCAGAGCGACGTGTCGGCCGGCTCAAACACCACCTCCTCGCTTTCCCCCAGCGGCGGAACGGCGATCCGCGTGGTCAGGATCGCGCCGTCGCCGGTGAGGGTCACCTCGCAGTCGATCCGGGCGCCGGCCTCGCTGGCGGTAAGCGGGCGATCGGCGAGCGCCGACAGGATGCGGGCATCGGCGCGCCCGTCTTTCGGGAGAAGTTCGGCGCGCGCCGTCCCGGTGACGGGCATGCAGATGTCGCGGCAGACACCGAAGACGGCCGTCAGCGTGAGGCGGACGGGGGCGTCCGGGAGGGCGGGAACGATCTCCACCGGCAGAACCACCCCGCCGCGATAACCGACGGAGCGCAGGCCGGCCTGCCGGAAGACTTCCGGCACCGGCCAGTGAACGCGGATGTCGGCGACGTTCTCGGACCCGGACCAGTCGAATTCCGGTGGAATGCCGGCCTCCCCAGGGCGACGCCAGTAGGTCTTCCAGCCCGGGCCGAGATCGATCCGGATCGCGGCGATGTGATCGCCGTCCTCCGTTCGCCATCCGGGCAACAGGCTGAATTCCGCCGCCGGGCTTTCGGCGCGTGCCAGACCCGCGGACAGGCAGAGGACGAGGACGAGTAGAGAGCGGACCATCGACGACGAAATAGGCCCGGCAGAAGGGAAAGGGAAAGTCACAACGTCGTCACGCATGAACCGGGGCGGGGTTGCGCGACCGCCGCGCCACGCCATCTTGACAGGCATGACAGACGCGACGGACCTGACGGGAAAGCTGCTCATCGCCATGCCGAGCATGGGCGATCCGAGATTCGACAAGAGCGTGATCCTGCTCTGCGCGCATGGCGAGGACGGCGGGATGGGCATCATCGTCAACAAGCCAGCCGCGGAGATCGACCTCAACGACCTTCTCGAACAGCTCTCCATCGAGACGCAGGAACCGATCGATGCGCGGGTCTTCTTCGGCGGTCCCGTCGAGAATTCCCGCGGTTTCGTTCTGCATTCGGCCGAGTATTGTCAGGACGAGACGACCCTCGACGTGGCCGGGCAGTTCGGCATGACCGCCACGCTCGACATCCTGCGCGCGATGGCGGGCGGGGCGGGGCCGGACAAGGCCATCGTGGCGCTGGGCTATGCGGGCTGGGGCCCCGGCCAGCTCGAGGAGGAGATCGTCGAGAACGGCTGGCTCGTGGTCGATGCGACCTCCGATCTGGTCTTCGGCGCGGATCACGGGGGCAAGTGGCTCGCCGCGATCGCCGCTCTCGGCATCGACCCGATCATGTTGTCCGATGTCGGCGGGCGCGCCTGATCAGGAGGCCAGACGTGCGAGGCCGGACCGGAACCTGCGGCTCCGGGAGGTTTTCCTCAGGAGGAAGTCGATCACGTCCGACGTCGCGCTGGGGAAGCCGGGATCGGTGAAGCTGCCCGCGGAATCGCCCCCGGCCCAGGCATGGCCGAGGCCGGGACGGAGCGCAGGTCCGCCGGCCCCCCGGAGCGGAGGATGCAGGTCGCGTTCGTCGGATGCACGACGTCGTCGGCGGTGCCGTGGAGGACGAGCGTCGGGCGCATGGCGGGGCGCGACGGCCGGTCCTGCGCTCCGTCCTGCATGACCGAGAGCCCGCCGACGGCGTTCGTGGCGAGACCGGGTGCGACACCGGAATGGGCCGCGGCGGCGCGGAAGATGTCGGGATAGGTGTCGCGCAGTACCAGCGCCATGGCGGCGCCGGCGGAGAAGCCCGCGACACCGACGGCGCGGGGCGCCGTCTCGAGTTCGAGAAGCAGTTCCCGAACGATGCCGGCGAGAATGGCGGGTTCGCCGAAATTGCGGCTCTGGTGCGTAGGGCGGAACCAGTTCCAGCAATCTCTTCGGATTGTCGCGGGTGGATTGCTCCGGCCACGCGACGGCGAACCCGCTCTCGCCGGCGGCCGCGTTCATCCCGGTGCCGGCGGCGAATTCCTCCGGGTCCTGCAGGCAGCCGTGCAGCATCAGAACCAGACCCCGCACGGGTCCGGCCGGCAGGTGGAGCCGGTATTCCCGGTCGCCGGCGGCGCTCTCGTGGCGCCGCCGGATCATTCCGCTGGCGGCCGCCGTCACGGATCAGATCGTCTCGGCGGAGGCGCGGGCGATGCGCCCGATATCCGCGCGATCGATGCCGAGATCGGCGAGTTGCCGGTCCGGCAGGGCGCTGAGCGCGCTCCGGGTGCGGTTCTCCACCGTCCAGCGGCGAATGATGTCGGCGATCGTGCCGAAGCCGATCTCGAACTGGGGGGCCATGGGGGGTGTTCTGTGGACGACGCTTTGCATGCTCGTACCTCGTTCGATGCGATGTCTTTCCTCGCCCTCGAAGATGGCCTTTTTCTGCGACTGCACAACGGACGAGATCGAAACGCTGCATTGCAGCGAACTCATGGCATCCTCTACGAAGCGTGAACGCCGACGGCCGACGGGTCCGGCCGATCCGTTTCGAGACCGCGGTCTGAGTCAGAGGCGGGGCGAAGGCACCGCTCCGGTGCCGCCCGCCCTCCGGTGAGCGGGGGCGCCCGCTCTCCGCGCAAGGCAATGGCCCCGCCGAAGCGGGGCCATCCGGCGATCAGTGGACGACCGCCTGTTCCGGGGGCTGACGGTTCGAGGTCGAGACCCGGTCGCCGACGATGAGCCCGTCCGGACCGGCATCGACGCGGACGGTCTGGCCGTCCTCGATATCGCCCGCGAGGATCATCTCGGCGAGCTGGTCCTGCAGCGCCCGCTGTATCACCCGCTTCAGGGGCCGCGCGCCGAAGACCGGATCGTAGCCCTCGTCCGCGAGCCAGGTGCGGGCCGCGTCGCCGAGATCGAGCGTGATCTTGCGCTGCGCAAGCCGCGTCTCGAGCCGCCGGAGCTGGATGCCCACGATCCCGTCCATGTCGGCACGGGTCAGTCGGTCGAAGACCACCGTCTCGTCCAGCCGGTTCAGGAATTCGGGGCGGAAATGGGCGCGCACCGCTTCCATCACGTCGCGCTTGGCCCGCGCCGGATCGCTGCCTTCGGGCAGCCGCGACAGAGCCTGCGACCCGAGATTGGAGGTCAGCACGATCAGCGTCTGCTTGAAGTCCACCGTCCGGCCATGGCCGTCGGTCAGCACCCCGTCGTCGAGCACCTGCAACAGCACGTTGAAAACGTCCGGGTGGGCCTTCTCCACCTCGTCGAACAGGAGCACCTGATAGGGCCGGCGCCGCACCGCCTCGGTCAGCACCCCGCCCTCGTCGTAGCCGACATAGCCCGGCGGCGCGCCGATCAGGCGGGCGACGGCATGCTTTTCCATGAACTCAGACATGTCGATGCGGACCATCGCCTGGTCATCGTCGAAGAGGTATTCCGCCACCGCCTTGGTCAGTTCGGTCTTGCCGACGCCGGTGGGGCCCAGGAACAGGAAGGAGCCGAGCGGCCGGTTCTCGTCGTTGAGCCCGGCCCGGGCCCGGCGCACGGCGTTCGACACCGCCTGTACCGCCGTCGTCTGGCCGACGACCCGCTTGCCGAGTTCCTCCTCCATGCGCAGGAGCTTCTCGCGCTCGCCCTCGAGCATCTTCGAGGTCGGGATCCCGGTCCAGCGCTCGACTACCTGGGCAATCTGTTCGGGGCGCACGGCTTCCTCGACCATCAGGTCGTCGTCGCGCTCTTCGGCCTCGCCGAGCTTGCGCTGCAGGTCGGGGATGATGCCGTAGCTCAGCTCGCCGGCGCGGGCCAGGTTGCCCTCGCGCTTTGCGATGTCGAGCTCGGCCCTGGCATGGTCCAGCTCTTCCTTCAGCTGGCGGGAGGCGTTCAGCTTGTCGCGCTCGGCCTGCCATTTCGCGGTCATCTCGTCCGCCCGCTCCTGCAGGTCGGCGAGCTCCTTCTCGATCCGCTCCAGCCGGTCCTTCGACCCCTGATCGTCCTCCTTGCGCAGCGCCTCCTGCTCGATCTGCATCTGCAGGATCTGGCGGTCGAGTGCGTCGAGCTCCTCGGGTTTGGAATCGACCTCCATGCGCAGCCGGGAGGCGGCCTCGTCCATGAGGTCGATCGCCTTGTCGGGCAGGAACCGGTCGGTGATGTAGCGGTGGGAAAGCTGCGCAGCGGCGACGAGCGCGCTGTCCGAGATCCGCACGCCGTGGTGCAGCTCGTACTTCTCCTTGATGCCGCGCAGGATCGAGATCGTGTCCTCGACGGTGGGCTCCTCCACCATCAGGGGCTGGAAGCGGCGGGCCAGCGCCGCGTCCTTCTCGACGTGCTTGCGGTACTCGTCGAGCGTGGTCGCGCCGACGCAGTGCAGCTCGCCGCGGGCGAGGGCGGGCTTCAGCAGGTTGGAGGCATCCATCGCGCCGTCGGCCTTGCCGGCGCCGACGAGCGTGTGCATCTCGTCGATGAACAGGACGATCTCTCCGGCGGCGGTCTCGATCTCCTTCAGGATCGATTTCAGCCGCTCCTCGAACTCGCCGCGATACTTCGCGCCGGCGATCAGCGAGCCCATGTCGAGCGCCAGCAGGCGCTTGTCCTTAAGGCTTTCGGGCACGTCGCCATTGACGATGCGGAGCGCCAGCCCTTCGGCGATGGCGGTCTTGCCGACGCCCGGCTCGCCGATCAGGACCGGGTTGTTCTTCGTCCGCCGCGACAGGACCTGCATCGTGCGCCGGATTTCGTCGTCCCGTCCGATGATCGGGTCGATCTTGCCCTCGCGGGCGCGCTCGGTCAGGTCGATCGAGAACTTCTTCAGGGCCTCGTAGCCTTCCTCGGCCGACGCGCTGTCGGCGGTGCGGCCCTTCCTCAGGTCGTTGATCGCGGCGTTCAGGTTCTGCGCATTTACCGCGCCGGCATCGAGGGCGTCCTTCGCCTTCGACCTGACCACGGCCAGCGCGGTCAGCAGCCGCTCGACCGGCACGAAGCTGTCGCCGGCCTTCTTGGCGAGCTTCTCGGCCTCGTCGATGACGCGGCCGGTCTGCTGATCGAGATAGACCTGCGCCCCCTCGCCGGAAACCTTCGGCTGCCTGGCGAGCGACATCTCGACCTGCTCTGCGACGCGTTTCGGCTCGCCGCCGGCGCGGGTTATGAGGTTCGCCGCGAGGCCCTCCTCGTCGTCGAGCAGCGCCTTCAGCAGGTGCTCCGGAACGAGCCGCTGGTGGTTCTCCCGCATGGCGATCGTCTGGGCCGCCTGAATGAAGCCCCGCGACCGTTCCGTGAATTTCTCCAAGTTCATGACTTGTCTCTCCTTTCAAGCACCCCGCCCGGCCGCCCGTACCGGCGCGGTCCCTCGGGGCCTCAGGACAAGGAGATGGGTGTTTCGCAAATGCCGATCAAGATGTGGGGGGTTGCTGCCCCTGAAAGAGCTCCGTGGCGTGTCCCGGATGCGAGGGAAAAGTCCGGTGCGAGTGACCTTGCCCGAGGAGAGGGTAGCGCGGCCGATGCCGCGGTTCCTGCCGAAACGGCTTGATCGACAAGGGAGTTTGCAGTCCGCTCACGGAACGACCCCCGATCGGACCCGCGAGGCGCCCCCGTGCCGACCTATCTGGAAAACCCCCATCGGGCGCGCGGCCTGCTCCCTGATCTGCCGAGACCGAGGGCGGATGCGGAGACGGTCGGCAGGCTTCTGGAGCGATGCCCGAAACATGTCCGCACGCCGCTCCGCGAGGCTCCGTCCCTCGCGCGGGAGGCGGGCGTCTCCGCGGTCGCGATCAAGGACGAGAGCGGCCGGATGGGACTCGGGAGCTTCAAGGCCCTTGGCGCGGCGTTCGTGATCGCGCGGGATACCGAGGGCGCGTCCGGCGGCGGCGAGATCGCCACAGCCCTCTTGGACCGGACCTACGTGGCCGCGAGCGCTGGCAATCACGGCCTCTCGGTTGCCGCCGGAGCGGGAATCTTCGGTGCCCGGGCGATCATCGTGCTGGCGGACTCGGTGCCCGAGGCGTTTGCGGACCGTCTGCGGTCCAGGGGCGCCGAGGTCGTGCGGGAGGGCACGAGTTACGCGGCGAGCATGGCGGCGGCAGAGCGGATCGCGGAGGAACGGGGGGGGGTGCTTCTCTCGGACAGTTCCTGGGAGGGCTATCTCGATCCGCCCTTGTGCGTGATGGAGGGGTATCTGCAGATGGCCTCGGAGATCGTCGCGCAGATCGAGACGCCGCCGAGCCACGTGCTTCTGCAGGCCGGGGTCGGCGGGCTCGCCGCGGCACTGGCCCGCCATTTCCGAACCGAATGGGGATACGGGCCGCGGATCGTCGTGGTCGAGCCGGACCGGGCACCCGCCCTCTTCGAGAGCATCCGCGCGGGCCGGCCGGTCACCGCCGAGGGGCCGGCATCCGAGATGGGCCGGCTCGACTGCAAGACGCCCTCGATAGTCGCCCTCGCCGGTCTCGCGGAGGATGCCGACGGCTTCGCGACGATCACCGAGGAAGAGGCCCGGCGCGGGGTGGAGCGTCTCCGCGGCCACGGGTTCGAGACGACGGCATCGGGCGGGGCGGGGGTGGCGGCGCTGCTTGCAGGCCTTCCCGGAATCGGCGCCGAGGCGCGTGTCGTCGCCATCCTGTCCGAAGGGCCCGAGGATGGCTGAGGACAGACCGATATTCCCGGTGGAGGAATACGACCGCCGCTGCGCCGCTCTCCGTCGCGAGATGGACCGGCATGGGCTGGACGCATTGCTGCTGACATCGACCGCGGACGTGTTCTACGTCACCGGGTTCCTGACCCGATTCTGGGAGAGCCCGGCCCGGCCCTGGTTCGTCGTCCTTCCATCGGCCGGCGGACCGTTCGCCGTGATCCCGGAGATCGGCCGGGAATTGATGTCGCGTTGCCGCGTCACGGAGATCCGGAGCTGGGAATCGCCCGATCCCGGCGACGAGGGCGTCTCGCTCCTGGCCGACGTCCTGACGGCCATCGTTCCCGGACGTGGCGTCGTCGGGCTGCCGATGGCGGCGGAGACCAGCCTCCGGATGCCGCTGTCGGACTTCTGCCGCGTCAGGGAATCCATCGCGCCGCGCCAGATCGTCGACGGCACGGAGGCGGTGCGACGGGTCCGCGAGATCAAGTCGGAACGGGAGATCAAGAAGCTCAGCACCATCTGCGGCATCGCCGACGCCGCCTTCGACCGCTTGCCCGAACTCCTGCGCGGGCCACCGCGCTTCGATGAGGCGGCCCGCCGATTCCAGATGGCGCTTCTGGAGGAGGGGGCGGACTGGGTGAGCTACCTCGCCGGCGGGATCGGCCCCGAGGGATACGGCAGCGTCATCGCGCCCCCGTCCTGCGCGCCGATAGGCGCGGGGGACGTGGTCATGCTCGATACCGGCGCGGTGAAGGACGGCTACTTCTGCGACATGGACCGGAACTATGCCATCGGGACGGCCTCGGACGACATGCGCCGCGCCTATCTCGCGCTTCACGAGGCGACGGAGGCGGTGCTGTCCGGGCTCGGGCCCGGCATGGCAGCGCGGGATGGCCACGCCCTCATCGCCGAGGCACTGAGGCGTGCGGGCGCGGAGGCCGCGGGCGGACGGCTCGGCCACGGGCTTGGCGTGACGCTGACCGAATGGCCCTCCTTCGCGCCCGGGGACGAGACGATCCTGCGCGAGGGCATGGTCCTGACCATCGAGCCGGCGGTGGTCCTGCCATCCGGCAACGTCATGGTCCAGGAGGAGGACGTCGTCCTCAGGGGACGGGGACCCGAACTCCTGTCGCGCCGCGCGCCGGCGGAGTTGCCGGTCGTGTCTCCATGAGCGGGTTTCCCTACGAGCTGGCGGAGACCGATGGCCTGCGGGCGCGGCTCGGGCTGATCGTGCTGCAGGTGGACGAGACCATTGAAAGGGACTTCCGGCGGCTCCTGCCCGACGAAGTGGCGCTCTACACCAGCCGCATTCCCTCGGGGCTGGACCTCACGGAGGCGACCATCGCACGGATGGCGGAGGACCTCTCGCGTGCCGCGGCGCTCTTCCCGCCCGCCGTCGCGTTCGACGCGGTCGGCTACGGATGCACCTCTGGGACGACCCTGATCGGGGCCGCGCGCGTCGCCGATCTCGTCCGGGCCGGATGCGAAACCGGCAGCGTCTGCGATCCGCTCGGCGCCGGCATCGCCGCGTTCCGGCAACTGGGGATCGGACGGATCGGCCTCGTCTCCCCCTACACGCCGGACATCGCCGGGAATGTGCGGCGCGCCTTCGAGGCGGCGGAGATCGCCGTGCCGGCCGCGATCACCTTCGGGGAGCGGATCGAGGCCAATGTCGCACGGATCGCGCCCCGTTCCGTCGCCGCCGCCTGCCGCGAGGTGGCGCGTCGGCGAGGCGTGGAGGGCATCTTCCTCTCCTGCACCAATCTCAGGACGCTCGATCTCGTCGGGTCGCTCCAGCGCGAGTTCGGCCGTCCCGTCCTCGGCAGCAATCTTGCGCTGGCCTGGCGCATGGTCTCGGCGGCCTTGCCGGATCGCGACATCCGCCCCGGCGATCTGATCGAGACGCTCGCGCGGCGCGGCCCCTATCCCTCGCTGCCGGCCCAGTCGTAGAGCCACTGGGCCGCGGCGAGACACCGGGCATCGTCTCCGGGCGCCGCGATGACCTGGACGCCCATCGGCAGGCCCTCCCGGGAGGCGAAGAGGGGGACGGTGACCACGGGCAGGCCGGCGAAGGTCCAGGGGCCGTTGAAGACCGGGTCGCCCGTGGAGCCCATCTCCGGTGCGGGACCGGGCGCGGCGGGACAGAGGAGGAAGTCGGCGGTTCCGAAGAGCCTCGAGAGATCGGTGGTGAACCCGGACATGCCCTCGAGCGCGGCGAGGTAGTCGCGCGCGCCGATCCGGGAGCCCCGTTCGAGCGCGAAGAGCAGGGCGCCCGACACGTCGTCGGGGCGGGCCGCGTAGCGACGATAGCAATGCGCCATCTCGGCTAGGTTGATCCGCTCCCGCTGCGCGAGCACCTCGTCGGCCGAATCCGGCAGCTCGGCCGCCACGGCCTGCGCGCCCAGCGCCTCGCGAAGTTCTTCGATGGCGGCCCGGGTCTGCTCCTCGGCCGCGTCCCAGCCCGGCGGCTCGATCACGGCGAAATTCGGTGCGACGGCCGGTCCCGCCGTCGCGGCGGCGAAGAGGGCCGGGCGGGGGCGTGGCCCGGTCGCGGAATCGCCCGCGTCGCAGCCGAAGAGCACCTCGGCCAGCAGCGCGGCGCCCGTGGGTGTGGCGGCGAAGACGCCGACGGTGTCGAGGGAGGGTGCCTGAGGCAGGATGCCGGTCCGCGGTATCGCGCCGAAGGAGGGCTTGTAGCCGGTCACGCCGCAGAACGCGGCCGGGCGGATGACGGATCCGTTGGTCTGCGTGCCGATGGCGAGCGGAACGAGACCCGCGGCGACGGCGGCGGCCGAGCCGGACGAGGAGCCGCCCGGCGAGCGGGCGGGATCGCGGGGGTTGCGCGTTTCCGAGGGCGCCATGAAAGCC
Source organism: uncultured Alphaproteobacteria bacterium (assembly GCA_963776705.1). Lineage (GTDB taxonomy): Bacteria > Pseudomonadota > Alphaproteobacteria > Rhodobacterales > Rhodobacteraceae > Palleronia. The sequence continues at coordinate 11,811 of CAVZOA010000002.1, read as the reverse complement.
AGTTCGGTGGTCACCGCCTTGCCGGCCATCAGCGCCCCTTCGGCCTTCAGGCGCTCGACGATCCAGGCGTCCCTCGCCGGAACGCGACCGCGGTCTAAGGCGGTCCCGTTCTCGGTGGGGATGCCGGCGGTATCGACGATGTCCTTCACCACGACGGGCAGGCCGTGCAGCCGGCCGAGGCCGTGCTTCGACTTGAAGGAGATGTCGCGTCGCTCGGCTTCGAGCTCCAGATGGTCCCGATCGTGCCAGCAGAGCGCCCTGAGATCGTCGTTCCGCGCCTCGATGCGGTCGGAGACGGTACGCGCCACCTCGGTGGCGCGGAGCGCGCCGGAGGCGAGACGCTCGGCCAGGGTCTCGACGGAGAGGTCCAGGGGGTCAGCCGACATGGACGGGGTTCCTTCTCGGGGGCGCGCGGTGTCAGGAAACGCGTCTTCGGATGGAGCGCAACAGGCATGGCGGTCCGGTCGCGCCGATTTGGCCGCGATGTGGGCCGATGCGCGACAGCGCCGCCGGGACCACGCGGCAGCCTCTCAGACGAAAGGAGCCCGCGCGACGGCGGACTCCCTACTCGGCTCGTTCTCGATGCGTTCAGGCGGCGAGGTCGTAGCGGTCGAGCATCATCACCTTGTCCCAGGCGGCGACGAAGTCCCGCACGAACTTATCCTGCGCGTCGCTGCCTGCGTAGAACTCGCTCAGGGCGCGGAGCTGCGCGTTGTGGCCGAAGATCAGGTCGGCCCGCGTGCCGGTCCAGCGGACCTCGCCGGTCTTGCGGTCCCTGGCCCGGAACTCGGTCTCCTCGGCATCGACCGGTTCCCATTCCGTGCCCAGATCGCAGAGATTGACGAAGAAGTCGTTGGTCAGGATTCCGACCCGATGGGTGAAGACGCCGTGCGCCGAGCCGTCCCAGTTCGTCCCGAGGACGCGCAGGCCGCCGACCAGGACCGCGAGCTGCGGCGCGCTGAGCGACAGGAGCTCGGCCCGGTCCACCAGCAACTGCTCGGGCGAGACGCGCGTGAACTTGTTGAGCTGGTAGTTGCGGAAGCCGTCCGCGACGGGGCGGAGCCACTCGAAGCTCTCCGCGTCGGTGTCCTCGTCGGAGGCGTCCATCCGTCCGGGGGTGAAGGGAACGGTGATCTCGAAGCCGGCATCCTTCGCCGCCTTCTCGACCGCGGCGCAGCCGCCGAGGACGATGAGATCGGCGAGCGAGACCTTCTTGCCGCCAGAGGCGGTGGCATTGAAGTCCGACCGCAGGCGTTCGAGGGCCGAGAGCACCTTCGAGAGCTCGGCGGGCCTGTTGACCTCCCAGTCCTTCTGCGGTGCGAGGCGGATGCGCGCGCCATTGGCTCCGCCGCGCTTGTCGCTGTGCCGGAAGGTCGAGGCGGAGGCCCAGGCCGCGCTCACCAGTGCGCCGACGCCCAGACCTGTCTCGAGGAGCTTCGACTTCAGATAGGCGATGTCGGCCTCGTCGACCACCGGATGGTCGCAGGCCGGGATCGGATCCTGCCAGATGCGCGGGGTGTCGGGCACCTCCTTGCCGACATAGCGGTCGAGCGGCCCCATGTCGCGGTGGACGAGCTTGTACCAGGCCTCGGCGAAGGCGCGGTCGAAGTACTCGTGGTCAGCCGCGAACTTCTCGATGATCCGGCGGTATTCGGGATCGGTGACGAGGGCGATGTCCGAGGTCATCATCATCAGCGGATGCTCGACGCCCTCGAGATGCGCGTCCGGTGTCTTGCGCGCGTTCGGATCCTTCGGCTTCCACTGGGTGGCTCCGGCAGGAACTCTTCGTCTGCTCCCATTCAAAATCGAGAAGGTTGTGCAGGTATTCGTGGTCCCACCTTGTGGGCTCGGAGGTCCAAGCCCCCTCGATGCCGTTCGTCATGGTGTGCTCGGCGAACCCCTTGCCGCCGGCGTTCATCCAGCCGAGACTCTGGGCATGGATCGGCGCGCCTTCGGGCGCTGGGCCCACATGCTCGGGGCTGACGCCGCCATGTGACTTGCCGAAGGCATGGCCGCCGGCGATGAGCGCCACCGTCTCCTCGTCGTTCATTGCCATGCGGGAGAAGGTCTCGCGGATCTCGCGGGCGGAGGCGGCCGGATCGTTGCAGAGCGCCGGTCCCTCGGGATTGACGTAGATCAGGCCCATCTCGGAGGCGCCGACCGGGTTCTCGAGGTCGTAATAGTCCTGCTTCGGGTCGCCGGCCCAGCGGTTGCGCCCGAGCATCTCGTATTCGGGTCCCCACCAAGTGGCGTCGTCGGCCACCCAGGCATCGATCCGTCCGCCGCCGAAGCCGGCCGTTTGCAGGCCCATGTCTTCGAGAGCGCAATTGCCGGTGAGGATCATCAGGTCGGCCCAGGAGAGCTTGGAGCCGTATTTCTGCTTGATCGGCCAGAGGAGGCGCCGGGACTTGTCGGTGTTGCCGTTATCCTCCCAGGAGGAGATCGGGGGAAATCGCTGCATCGCGCGCGCGGCGCCGCCGCGGCCATCCGCGATCCTGTAGGTACCGGCCGCGTGCCAAGCCATGCGGATCATCTGCGGGCCGTAATGGCCGTAATCGGCGGGCCAGAACTCGTCGCGCGAGGTCCGCAGCAGCTCGAAGATGTCGGCCTTCAGCTCGTCGAGATCGATCCCCGCGAAGGCTTTCGCATAGTCGAAATCGGCATCCATCGGCGCCGCCTCGGACGACTGGAGATGCAGGAGCTCGACGCGGAGGCGGTTCGGCCACCAATCCTCCAGGGTCGGCTTGTCACCGAGCGCGCCGCCGATCCTGGTGCCGCGGAACGGGCAGGTGCCTTCGGTCTCCACATGGTCTTTCATCTCGAATGCTCCTCTTCGCGTATCGGCGGGGCGCGCTGCTGGTCGGAATGGATCGATTCCGGTGGTGGAACCCCTCGTGGCAGGGCCAACCTAGTCCTTTCTCCCGTCGGCGCTACCGGGTCCGCGGCAATTTGACGGAGCTTGCTCGCGGCTTCGGCGACATTCGCATTCCGCTGCCCGGGTGAAGCAGCGAGCGGCCCGCCGGTTCTCTAAGGAGCGCGCCGACCTCTCATCATACGCGCCGTCAGACCGCCAGCACCGCGGCGGCCAGGATCACGAGGACGGTCATGGAGAACGGGACCAGCACGGCTACGACGAAGATGTCGCCGTAGCTCTGTCGATGCGTCAGACCGGTGATGGCGAGGAGGGTGATGACGGCGCCGTTGTGGGGCAGGGCGTCGAATTCCGCCGGAGGAGAGCGCGACGACCCGGTGCATGATCTCGGGATCGATATCGGCGGACTGGGCACGCTCCATGAACCTGTCGCCCAGCGTCTCGAGCGCGATCGACATTCCGCCGGACGCCGATCCGGTGATGCCGGCGAGGACGTTCGTCGCCACGGCGGCGGAGACGAGCGGGTTCGGGGAGAGGCCGAGCACCGCGTCGCGAACGACGGCGAAGGCCGGCAGGGAGGCGATGACGGCGCCGTAGCCGACTTCGGATGCCGTGTTGAAGACCGGCAGAAGCGAGCCCATCGTGCCCTTGTTGAAGGTGTCGAGCATGTTCTTGAACCTAGCCCGGTTCAGGGCCGTGCAGAGCAGGATCGCCAGAACCAGGGACGCGACGATCGCCCAGATCCCCCTCACGTCGCCGATCTCGATGCCGCCGTATTCCTCCCGGGAGAGATAGCCGGTCTCCATCGCCGGGATTATCGCGTAGGTGAACAGCGCGTTCAGGACGATGACCGCGAGGACCGGCATGAGCGCGACGGGGATCGGGGGGCCCGCGCCGTCGGTCGTATCTGCGTCGGCCTCGGTCCTCTCGTGCTCGCCGTAGCCCTCGCCTTGGTCGTTCGCCCTTCTCCGGCGGCGATTGAGCCAGAGCGTTCCGAAGACGAGCATTCCGAGACCCGCGAGCGTTCCGTAGACCGGGGCCGCGAAGGGCGTGGTATTGAAATAGGGCATCGGGATCGCGTTCTGGATCGCGGGCGTGCCGGGAAAGGCGGTCATCGTGAAGGTGAAGGAACCGAGGGCGAGTGCCGCCGGCAGGAGTCGCTTCGGCGTGTCCGAGCGCCGGAACAGCGCGTTGGCGATCGGGTAGACCGCGAAGGCCACGACGAAGAGCGAGACGCCGCCATAGGTCAGCACGCCGCAGGCCAGCACCACCGCGCCGATGGCCTGTGACGCGCCCATCCTGCCGACGAACCATTCGGCGATGGTGCGCGCGGAGCCGGTATCGGCCATGACCTTGCCGAAGATGGCGCCGAGCAGGAACAGCGGGAAGAACTGCATCAGGTAGTTGCCGAGCGCCGGCATGAAGACCTGGGTGTAGGTCGCGAGGATTGGCAACCCGTCGGCGAAGAGCGTCGCGAGAAGCGCCAGGATCGGCGCCAGGATCAGGACGTTGATCCCGCAGTAGGCGAGATACATCAGAAGTCCAAGCGACAGGAATATCCCGAGCAGGCCCATGGATCGCGTCCCTTCCAGGGGCCGGAGCAGCCCGATGGCGGACAGCTAGATCGACCGGGCGGGGACGACAGGCCTGCAGTGCTGCGCACGCGCAATTTTCGAGTCGCCGTTGCCGCTTGGAGCCGCTCCCGGTCACGGAACCGCCGCGGGGCGATTTTCCTGTGGCACTCACGAATTCGAAACCCGTTTGGCTCAGGCACGGCCCGGGACCGCGGAGTTGTCACATTCCGCATGATTAGTTCAGGCTGAACAAACTTTCGGCGTGCCTTTCTGGTGCTTGCCGAGGGAGATTTCGGCGATCGCCGCGGCCAGGACTGCGGCGATCGCGGCGTGCAAGAAGGCCAGAAGAGCTCTCAGGTGGGCGAGGATCTTGCGGATGTTGTGGCCGCAGCCGCACAGGACGGCGAAGATCGCGTCGCCGAACGTGCCCTTCAGCGGGCAGCGTGACAGGCGGCCGTCGGTTTTCATGTGGCCGATTTCCGGCTCGATGGCGCTGCGCCGTCGCAACAGCTGTCTCAGCGCCGGGGTCAGGCCGCGGCGCGTGCCGCTGATCAGGACCTGCGTGCGCGCCACGCCGTGGCCGCGGTATCCGCGATCCACGACCGCCAGCGCAGGCGTCTGGCCGGTCAGGATGGCGACCTGCTCAAGCGCTTCCGGCAAGGTGTGGCCGTCATAGGGATTGCCCGGCAACGCACGCATGCCCACGACGAACCCCTCGTCGATGGTCGTGGCGAGGCTGACCTTCGTGCCGAACTCGTAGCGATTGCGGGCCTTGCCCTTGGAGATGCAGTCGACCTCCGGCTCGTGCAGCGCGTAGATCTTGCCGCGGCTCCTGGGGCCCTGGTGCAGCAGGCGGCCCACCAGCACCAGCATGTCCAGAACGCGCTCGCGCAGCGGACCCGCAGGGATCGCATCCAGCTGGCGGCGGAGGTCGCGCAGCACGCGGCCGGTGTAGCCCTTCAGCTTTTTCAGGGCCTTGCGCATGCGCTTGAACTGTCGGGCATGGGCGTATCGGCCGGCCTGCATGGCCAGGCGCGGCGCCAGCCGGTTGTAGTTCTGCCGCAGCGTGACCCCGGCTTCACTTGCAAGGGCGACAAGCTGATTGCGGGCCTTGTCATAGAGGCGCGCGTCGGTCGGGTGCGCGATGTTTTTCTCCATGACCGTGGTGTCGACGGCGACGCGCGACAGGCTGTCGTCATCGATCGTGCCCGATGCCCGCCCGGCCTCGATGGTCTTCGTGAGCAGCCACTCGGCCCCTTCCTCACCGATCCGCTGCCGCCAGCGGGTCAGGCAGGACGGGTCGATCGGTGGGCGGTGCTGGAGTGAGGCGGGGAACAGATCGGTCCGGTGGACCGATCTGCCGCCGAACGTCTCACCGGTGAAATGCTGATAGTAGGGGTTCTCGACCCAGCGCGCGACGACTGCCTCGTCCGACAGCCGGTAGGCGTGCTGGAGATACAGCAGCCCCGCCACCAGCCGCGGCGAGGTCGCGGGCCGCCCCCGATGCGATGGGAAGAACCCGGCCCATTCCCGTTCGAAGAACTCCCAGTCGATCAGCGCCGCCAGCGTCGCCAGCTCGTGACGCATGTCGATCATGTCGGTGAGGCGGGGGCGCAGGAGATCGTCCTGCTCTTCCCGGCGGGGATGGGGCTTCATCGGGGCTCCGGAATTCGCAAGGTTTCGAAGGCCAGAATACGAAACCCTGCAAATCGGCGCCAGCGTTTCAGCATGATCTGCGCGGTAAATCAGCAGGTTGGGAGTTATTCAGGGTGAACTGATTATACGGCTGCTTCCTGAAGAGCTCGGGTTTGCGGCGGTGCCAGTCTTTGAGCGCGTCGATCGGCGTGCGTCCGACCAGGACGGACTGCGGGAGCTGGCCGTTGTAGAGGCGAACGTGGCGCAGGATGGTCTGCTCGAGGTCCTCGCCGCTGCGGAAGCGGTGGCTTTGCAGGACGTCCTCGATCCGGCCGTTGAAGCGTTCGACCATGCCATCGGTTTGCGGATGCATCGGCGGGGCCAGGCGATGCTCGATACCGAGCGCGTCGCAGAGCCGGTCGAACTCGTGATTGCCGGTCGCGGCGCGGCGACGCAGGCCGAAGAGCCGGTCGGTGAACTCCTTGCCGTAATACCAGCGGCGTCAGGCACTGACTCTGAGGAGGTTCCCTTGGGACCGGATTGCTGATTCACTCGCCTCCGAGGTGGGGGAGGATCAGCATGGCGGTGGAAATCACGCGAAGAGAGCTGTCGGCGTCGGAGTTGCGGCGCGAAGCTGCGCGGGCGAAGGATGCGAAGGCGTCTCGTCGGATGCTGGCGCTGGCGTTCGTGCTCGACGGGCGGAGCCGGACTGAGGCGGCGCAGAACTGCGGGATGAACCGGCAGACGCTGCGGTCGAACGCATGCGTTCGACGGGTCTATCGCTACAACGAGGAGGGCCTGGCCGGGCTGGTCAACCGCTCCCTCCCGGGGCGGACGCCGATGCTCAGCGCGGAGCAGATGCGCGAGCTGGCGACGATCGTGGAGGAAGGGCCGGACCCGGAGGCAGACCGGGTGATCCGGTGGCGGCGCATCGACCTCTGCCACGTCGTCGAGCGGCGCTTCGGCCTCCGCGTGGCGGAGCGGACGATGGGTTCGATCCTCCGCCGGCTCGGCTTTGTGAAGTTGTCGGCGCGGCCGCGTCATCCCCAGAGCGATCCGGAAGCCCGAGAGCTATATAAAAACGGATGGCCCGCCCCGTCTGCAAGAGCTTTATTTCCGGCGGCGTCTGATACCAGCGGCCCTTCCGCCTGACTCCCGAAGGGGATTCCCAAGCGGGTTGCTTTCTGACTCTCTGCCTTGAGGGCAGGAGGTGGAGCAGATGGTGGCGATCGCGATCACGCGGACGGATTTGACGGCAGCGGAGCTGCGGGCGGCGGCGGTGAAGAGCCGAGACAGGCAGGCGGCGCGCCGGATGCTGGCGTTAGCGCTGGTGCTGGAGGGCGCCGATCGGAAGACTTCGGCGGAGACCTGCGGCATGGACCGGCAGACGCTCCGGGACTGGGTGCATCGTTACAACGCCGAAGGGCTCGCCGGGCTCTCGAACCGGCGAGGCGCCCCGCGAACCCGGCGGCTTAATCCTGGCCAGGTGGCCGAAGTCGTGTTCTGGCTGGAGGCCGGCCCCGATCCGGCGGTGGACGGGGTGGTACGCTGGCGGCGGCAGGACCTGCGGGCCCGGATTGCCTCGACGTTCGGGGTGGAGTTGCACGAGCGGACGGTCGGCAAGTACCTGGCGGCGCTCGGCTACCGGCGGCTCTCGGTGCGCCCGCGCCATCCGAAGACCGACCCCGAGGCGCAGGAAGCTTTCAAAAAAACTTCTCCGAGGCGGTCGCCGCCGCGGTCCCCGAGACTGCAAGGGGCAAACCGCTCGAGGTCTGGTTCCAGGACGAGGCGCGCGTAGGCCAACAGGGCACGCTCACCCGGGTCTGGGCGAAGCGCGGCACGCGCCCACGTGCGCCGCGCGACACCCGCTATCGGTGGGCCTACATCTTCGGCGCGGTCTGTCCCGGCCGCGGCGTCGCCGCGGGCCTCGTCATGCCCTTCGCCGATACCGGCGCGATGAACGACCACCTCGCCGAGATCGCCCGCACCGTCGCCCCCGGCGCCCATGCCGTCCTCGTCCTCGACGGTGCCGGCTGGCACGGCGGACACGCGCTGGTCGTCCCCGACAACGTCTCCCTCGTCATGCTCCCGCCCTACAGCCCGGAGCTGAACCCGGTCGAGAACGTCTGGCAGTACCTGCGGGCGAACTGGCTCGCGATCAGCGTCTTCGACAACTACGACGCCATCGTCGATGCCTGCTGCAACGCGTGGAGCCGTTTCGCAGAAAAGCCCGAAGTCGTCTCCTCCATCACCTCCAGGCAATGGGCACAGGTCAATCCGTAGGGCCGTTGGTATGACAGGGCGTATCGGCATGGTCGCCGTCGCCAAGATGGAGATCCGCGTCCCGAGCCTCATAAACTTCACGGCGTCATCGCGCCATCTTTTTAACCAGGCTTTCGAAACGCCGGTAAACCGTCAGGCCATCTTTCAAAGTCCTCCCGCAGACATCGTGAGGTCGTCCAGCTTGCGGAGGCTGAGGACCAATTGCTTGAGGCCGCCGTCGGCCGATCTGCCTCGAACGCGACGCCCTTGCGCAACGTCGCCCAGGCGATGCGAGCGAGTTTGTTGGCGAGCGCCACGACAACGGTGTTGCGATGTCGCCTGGCCAGCAAGCCGCGCAGCCAATCGCCCAAAGGCGTCTGGCTCTCGGCGAGAGACGGCAAGGCCGCTCTGGCGCCGTGGATCAGCAACGTGCGCAGATATTTGTCGCCGCGCTTGGTGATCCCCAGAAGCCTTGGCTTGCCGCCGGTCGTATGTTGCCGCGGAACGAGGCCGAGCCAAGCGCCAAGATCACGCCCGCGCGCGAAAGCCGCCCCATCGCCTATGGCGGCGACGAGGGCCGTGGCGTTCAAGGCGCCGATCCCGGGGATCGTGACCAGACGGCGGCTCGCCTCGTCGATCCGGGCGTGTTCGACGAATTCCCGGTCGAGGGCGCCAATACGACCGTCAAGTACCGCCCACTCCTCACGCAGCTCGACAATGAGACGACGGATGCGGCTGTCAGGCATGAACTCGGGGTCGGCGATCAGCGCATCGATGCTCCGCTCCAGTTTGCGGCGTCCCCGGGCGATGGTCACGCCGCGCTCGAGCAGAATGGCGCGTAGCTGATTGATGAGGTTCGTGCGCGTCCCGACAAGGCGTGACCGCACCCGGTGAAGCGACTGCATGTCGAGCTGATCCTGGGATTTGAGCTCGACAAAGCGCATTGTCGGGCGCGTCGCGGCTTCCGCGATGGCTTCCGCATCCCGCTCGTCGTTCTTCTGAGCCTTTACGTAAGGCCCGACATATTCCGGCGACATCAATCGGACCGCGTGGCCCTGCGCCGCGAGCAACCGGCCCATATGATGAGCGCCGCAGCACGCCTCCATCGCGATCGTGCAGGCCGGAAGCTTCGACGCAAAGGACGCGATCGTGTTCGGCCGCATGCGACGGCGCAGCACAACACTGCCATTCTCATCCAATCCCGCCAGAGAGCAGCTGTTCTTGCCCAAATCGATGCCGAGGACCATGATCGTCATAGCTCGCTCCTTCTCCATTTTGACGTCAGCATCCTATTCGATGCGTTCCAGGAGGGGCGGGCCATTCCATAAACTATGCTTGGGAAGAAAGCTTCCCGGCAGCTCTTTCACAAAGATCCGCCTGGCCGTGACAAGAAGCCTTGGATTGCCTCGAGTGCCTGTCGAAACCCGATCGTGCCCGGAAGAAAGATATGGTTGTCGTCCTCGAGAAGGACGATTTCTGCATTCGGCATGATCGCCGCCAGTCGGAGGCCCTCGGCGGCCGCGACCGAGCGGTCTCCGCGGGAGTGGAGGAGCAGCGCTGGCACCACAACGTCTTTCGCAATCTCCTCGACGTCGACATTGACCATCAAATCCAGGTTGGCAAGGATTGCTGAGACGTCACAGGCGCGTCGCTGCATCTCGTCGAACTCGCGCGCGACGGCAGGGCTGCAATTCGGGATCAAGCGTGCGGTGAAGAACCGACGATATTCCGGGTTCTGGTCGTTCCAGCCCGCCCCGATGAGCGCCCTGCTGCCCTCGTACTTGCGCCGCTCCGCCTCGTCCCCGGTGACGAGCCAGCCGCGTCCGAAGCCGCCACGTCCAATGATGCCGAGTACCCGTTCCGGATAGCGCTGCGCGAATGCCACTGCAAAGGCGACACCCTGCGACGGGCCAAACAGAAAAAACCGTGCAATGCCGGCCGCATCGGCGACCGCGCGCATATCTTCGATCATGTCGTCGATCTCGAGCGGCCCTTCGATACGGTCCGACAGGCTGGTGCCGCGCTGATCGAAGCGAATTAGACGAACGCGCTCGCCGAGCCAACGGTAGAACTCGGTGAAGATCAGACTTCGCGACTCCATCTCGATGTTCGATATCCAGCTTGGCGCCTTCAGCATCGCTGGCCCTTCGCCGCTCGCGGTCCAGGCCAGTCGAGTGCCGTCCGCGGCAGCCGCAAATCGGATTGGTGCGTCGTCGAGCGGCACGATTTCAGAAAGTGAGACGTCCGCCGCAGGAACGATCAGCCGGTAGCCGAATTGCGGCAGCGTTTGAAGAATATGGCGTGCGTCCTTCCCAAGCCCGCGGCGGATGTCTGCCACACATTGTGTCAGACTTTCCTCGGTTACAGCGACGTCGCCCCAAATCGCCTCGATGAGCTCATCCGTGAACGTGGCTCTCCGGGCGTCCGCGCCAATTCGGCCAACAGGCGCGCCGATTGCGGCCGCAGACGCGTCTCTTCTCCCGAGCCGTGACGCAGCAGCCCGCTGGCCCCATCGAATGACGCTGCGCCGAGATCGATGTAGCTCAACTCTTTTTTCCTCCCCTCAGACCGCCGTGCCGCCTTTCATCAGATTTCAGAAGCACTTCAGGACTTTTCGCCGGTAGCCGCTCCACTCTGTCTGCGGTCGGGCCAACAGGGCCCTGCACTTGACGGGAAGGAGGGTAACACAATGCTCGGTCAATCCACACGCGTCGCCGTCCTCGCATGGTTGCTGCCGTTCGCGGCCATTGCCGGGACCTCCGAGATGACGGTGGGCGACGCGACCTTGACTTATGTGAGCGAGGGCGAGGGCGTGCCGGTCGTGTTCGTCCACGGCGCGATCAGCGACTTGCGCGCCTGGGAGCCCTACCGTGCGATGATCGGCGATGACCGTCGTTTCGTTGCGTACACCCAACGCTACTTCGGCAACGCTGACTGGCCTGACACTATCTACGCCTTCCAGAGATCCACTCACGTGGACGACCTGATCGCCTTCGTCGAGGGTCTCGAAGCGGGCCCCGTCCACCTGGTGACTTGGTCCTATAGCGGCGAGATCGGCATCCACGCGATGCTGGATCGGCCCGACCTCTTCCGCTCCGCATACATTACGAGCCGGTGCTCGATCGGCTCGTCGCTGGCGCGCCGGGCGGCGACAACGCCACGCGCGAGCTTTTCTCGAAGTTCGGGCCCGCGGTTAAGGCGGCGCAGGAAGGTCGCGCAGAAGACGCAGCGCTGCGCTTCATAGAAGCGGTGTTCAAGTTGCCGGACGGCGGCGCCGTGGGCGAGGAGGGCGAGGAAATGTGGCGCCAGAACGGCCGAACCGTCCTGCCCTACATCTCGATGGACCAGCCGGCCGAGATTGATTGCGCGGTGCTCGCCGCGATCAGGGCGCCGACGCTGATCGTGCAGGGGGAGCAAACTTACACGCGATTTTCGATCATGGCCGAACGTGTCGCGTCCTGCGTGTCT
>CAVZOA010000001.1:0-8531 GCA_963776705.1 uncultured Alphaproteobacteria bacterium | reverse complement strand
GCAACATACCTCTGCAACCGCCGCGCTCAAGCGCCGGATCAATCCGACGCGGGTGCCGATCGACCAGAAGGAAAGCATGCGCTGGCTCGACAACCTGCGACTGTCCAGCGAGCTGGCAGGGGCGCCCGAACGCTGCGTGCATGTCGGCGACCGGGAAAGCGACATCTACGAGCTCTACTGCCTGGCCGAAGAACTCGGGACCGGCTTTCTCGTCCGGAGCTGCGTTGATCGCCTTGCGGAGGATGGCGGCACGACCATTGCCAAGGTGATGTCGGAGGTGCAGTCCAGCGGCACCCACGAGGTCCGGTTCCGCGATGCGCAGGGCAATGACCATTGCGCCGTGCTGTCGGTTCGGCATGCCACGATGACGGTCCGCCCGCCGATTGGAAAGCAGGGGAAATACCGGCATCAGGAGCTCCAGATCATCCATGCCGAGGAGCTCGACCCGCCGGAAGGCCGGGCGCCCGTCTTCTGGAAGCTGATCACGAACCTGCCGGTGGCGACCCACGCGGAGGCCGTGAACAAGCTCGAATGGTATGCCCTGCGGTGGAAGATCGAGACATTCTTCCGGACCCTGAAAACCGGCTGCCGGATCGAGGAGATGCGCCTCGCCACGGCCGATCGCCTGGCCAACTGCATCGCGCTGTGCTGCGTCGTGGCCTGGCGGGTGTCCTGGTTGACAATGCTCAGCCGCGAGGCGCCGGCCGCGGACCCTGCTGCGGTCTTCACCGACGCCGAGCGCTACCTGCTCGAGCACGCGTCGCAGGACAGAAAACGCCAGGCACCGCGGGCTCTCGATTTCTATGTCAGGGCGGTCGCAAGGCTCGGAGGCTATCTCGACCGCGGTTCCGACCCGCCACCGGGGACGACCGTCATGTGGCGGGGCTTCTCCCGCCTCGCCGACCTCGTCGAAGGAGCTCGCATCGCAGCGCCGCCGGACACTTGTGGGTAACTGCAAGTCGACCGCGGGCGCCATCGCCCGGAACGAGGCCCTCCGAGCATCGAAATACCTCGGCCGCGCTATCTGGCGAAAATGGAGCGGGTACCACCGCCGAAGCCGCGCCGAGACGAAGATGCACTGCGTGAAGCTCTTGGGGCAGAGCCTCATGGCACGCGACTTCGATCGTCAGGTCGCCGAACTTCAGATCCGCGCCGCCGTCCTGAACGGCTACACCGCGCTCGGCATACCTGTCACAGAGCCCGTGGCATAAGTGCGTCTGGGGAAAGGGGAGGTCCACGCTTCACGTCCTTTGCGCAACAAAGCCCTCCGAGCCATTCCATTCCATTCGCCTGCGCCTCTTCTCTGGTGATGCGGGATCGGTTTTTCCCCTGCCTGTTCGGGATATGACTGTTGAGCGTCGGTTTCACGAACCAAGGCCAGGCGTTGCCGTGCGTCGTAGAATGCGCCGGCGGTCGCCGAAGCCGAGCCTCCGATTTATGCCGCGAACGCTCACTCCGTCCCAATGGTTGGCGCACGGACGCCTGGCGGCGAATGACCCGAACGAGCCGATCCCGGTCAAGAACGACTGGTCGCCATGCTCGGTGATCAGAGGTGAACCGGCACTCGCACAGACCCTTTTGAAATACTCCTGTCCGCGCGCTCATCGGGCGGAACTGCACACCGTCGCAGACATTGGATAACAGACCGTCACCGGTCGTCTGTTGAGGAGTGCCAAGTATGAACCAACTGATTTACCTGGTTGGACTCGTGGTTGTCGTCCTTGTCGTCATCAACGTCGTGGCATGAGGAGAAACAACGAGATGACCGATCCGAACACCAATGCACGAGGCGTCGGCCGGGAAGCCGGCGAGGACGTGAGGCAATCCGCGGAGCGTCTGGCCGAGGATGCCCGCTCCACCGCCGAGGACCTGGGCGGTCGGGCCCGCGACGAGGCCCGGTCACAGGCCGAGCGCGCCCGCAGCGGCGTCGCGACCGAGATGTCCGGCATCGCCGATGCGCTGCGACGCGCGGCCGAGGAGATGCGCAGCGGCTCGCCGCAGGAACGCACTTTCGGGCAGATCGCCGAGAGCCTCGCCGATGCGTCCGACACGATCCGGGATCGCGACGTGGGCCAGCTGGCCGGCGACGTCAGCCGGTTCGCCCGGCGCAACCCGCTGGCCTTCCTGGGCGGCGCGGCGCTGGCAGGCTTTGCCGTCACCCGGTTCGCGAAGGCCTCCGCCACGACCCCGCGGGATACCCGCGTCAGCGGCACCCTGGACAGCCCCGGCGCTGCGGGCTCCACGGGCGGCACGACCGGCGCCCATGCAGGTGGCACGCCGGACAGCGCGCCTGATCGCGGCGCGATTCCGGGGCCAGCCACGACACCCGCCGGAACCACCCCCGGCACGGGAGCCGTCACGACCGCGAGCCCGTTGCCCACCGCCACCAAGACGCCGGGAGAGTACTGATGTCTCAGACACGGACCGATACCGAGGAGGGTGGTCGGCAATCGCACGGCTCGAACGGTGCGCGCCGCAACATCCGCGACACCGGGAACCTGCTGGGCGACGCGCTGAACCAGATCATCGCGCTCCTGCGCGGCGAGATGAACCTGTTCCGCGCCGAGATGGACCAGAACGTCCGCCAGGCCGGCACCGCCATCGGCATGATCGTGGCCGGTGTCGTGCTGTTTCTCGTGGCGCTGAACGTGCTTGCGAGCGCGCTCGTCGCCGCGATCGCCGAACTGGGCCTCGAGCCCGGCTGGGCGGCTCTGATCGTCGGCGTGGTCTTCGCGGTGATCGCCGCGATCCTCGCCAAGAAGGGGACGAACGACCTGAAACTCGCTTCCCTCGCGCCGACGCGGACCACGAAGAACGTGGAACGCGACAGCGAGATCGTGAAAAAGGCAGTATGAGATGAGTGACACGAGGACACCCGACGAGATCGAGAAGGATCTCGAACAGAACCGCGAGGGTCTGCAAAACACCCTCGTCGCCCTGCAGGAGACGTTCACCCCGGACGCGATCTTCCGCAGCCTCACCGACAATGTCGGGCGGCACGGCGGCGATTTCGGCAAGTCCGTCGCCGATGCGGCCAAGGGCAACCCGCTGGCCCTCGCCGTCACGGGGATCGGTCTCGGCTGGCTGATGTTCGGTCACGGTCCCAGCGCCAGCCAGATCGAGGACGGTGCCCGTCGGACGGGCGACAGCGGCGGCAGCATGTTCGGCGGCGGCCAGAGCGACGGCACCCGGATGTTCGGCGGCGGCCGCAAGACCGGTTACGGTGAGGATGCCGACGCCCATATCGGCACCCGCGGCCCCGTCCCCGAAGGCGACGGACCGAACTGGTACTCGGGCAACCGGGGGCCGAGTGCCGGTCAGCGCATGCGGGCCGGGTTGCACAACTCCCAGCGGGATGCCTCGGAGGCCGTCGGCCGGGTCCGCGAGCGCTCCTCCGACATGGCGCGCCGGCTCTCCGAGGGTACCGAGCACATGAACGAGCAGGCGCGGGAGCGGATCATCTCGGCCCGCGAGCAGGCTATCCTGGCCCGCGAGCAGGCCGGCCGCGGGGTCCGGCAGGGGGCGGACCGGGCGACGGACTTCTTCGACGAGCATCCGATCGTCGCCGGCGCGCTGGCCTTCGCCGTGGGGGCCGCCATCGCCGGCAGCCTGCCGCGGTCGCGCTATGAGGACGAGCAGTTCGGCGCCGAGAGCGACCGTCTCTACGCCGATGCCGAGCGCGTCTTCGCCGAAGAGCGGGCCAAGGCCGAACGGGTGGCGGGCGCCGCGCTCGACGAGGCGAAATCGGTGAGTGACGAGGTGCGCGCCGAGGCGGATGCTGCTGCTCGCGACGCCAAGGACAAGGCCGACCGCGACACCCGGGGTAAAGGCTCGGCTGCCGATGCCGCGGTGAAGAAGACGGAAGACTCCGCCCGCCGGGTCGCCCAGGCTGCGGAACAGCAGGCGAAGAAAGAAGATCTCGGCCCGTCCCGCGGGTGACCCAAAGCGCCTTGAAACTGGAACGCCCGCGCCATTCGGCGCGGGCGTTCTCCGTATCACGGCAAGGCAGGAAGACTTCAGGGCGCGCGCCCGACTTCGTCCGCCTTCACGGCCCCGCGTTCCCCTTTGGGCAGGTTGCCCCCCGTCGTCGTGTCGTGCTCCGTCTGGTGCTCCATCTCGGAATTGATCTCGGCGCCGAGGAGAACGATGTAGGCCGAGAGCCACAGCCAGGTCAGCAGGATGATCACGCCGCCGAGCGCGCCGTAGGATTCATTGTAACCCCCGAAATTGCGGACATAGATGGAGAATGCGACCGAACCCGCGACCCAGAGGATCGTCGCGATCACCGACCCCCAGGTCACCCAGCGCCATTCGGGATCTTCCCGGGAGGGGCCGAAGCGATAGAGGATCGCCAGGCCGAGGATGGTGAAGAGCGCGAGAAGCGGCCAGCGCCCCCATTCCACGGCCGTCACGATCGTTTCCGGCAGGCCCAGATTGCCCAGGAGCGCCGGCACGACCACGGTGACCGCCAGGGCGATCAGCAGTCCGAGGATGAGGACGAGTGTCAGGGCGAAGGAGACGGCGTATTCCTTGATGTAGCCGCGATCCTCTTCCTCGTCATAGGCGATGTTCATACCCTCCATGAGCGTGCGCATGCCCTTCGATGCACCGTAGAGGGACAGGATCACGCCGAGGATCGCCGCAAGCCCCAACCCTGCTCCGGAATTCGAGGCAACCGATCGCGCCTGCTCCTGGAGGATGGAGGCGGCGTTCTGCGGCAGGACCGACGCGACGGTCTCCAGTTCGGCCTCGATCTCGGCGGGATCCATGAAGAGGCCGGTGATCGACATGAGCGCGCCAATGGCAGGGAAGAGGGCGAGGAGGCCGAAGAAGGCGACCCCTGCCGAGACCACCGTGACGTGGTCGGCGGTCAACTCCTCCCACACCCGCCAAGCGATGTCGCGCCAGCCCTTCGCCGGGATCTCGCTCGGTTTGCGGGCGCGGCGCCCGCGCGCGGTTGCTGCGGTCATGGTGGTCGTACTCTCTTGCGTTGAACTCAAGAAGAACCATGCGGTCGGGCGCCGGTTCCGTCCGTCACAGAGGCGACCCGCGGCTTTCCATCGCCAGCTGCCGCCGCTTCGAGACCCTCCTGCGTGGAGGACTGGTCTGCACGAAAACGGCGGGCCCCGAGGGACTCGCCGCGTGCCGTTTCGCACTGTCGGAGCGCTTTGGCTCAGGCGGCCTTCTCGGCGGCCGACTTGGCTTTCTGGGTGGCACCCTCGGCGTTGGCAGCGGCCTTGTCGGCAGCCTCCTCGCCGGTCTTGGTGGCAACTTCAGTGGTGTCTTGGCCAGCCTTCTGGCTCACGTCGGCGAAGCTCTGCGTGGTGCGCATGAACAGATCCATCTGCTTCTGCGCGAAGTCGCTGTAGGCCTTGCCATAGTCGGTGGGCTCGTCGCGGACCTGCGTGACCTCGCGGACATTCGCGGGCGCTTCCCTGGTGGTCTCGCTGGCGATGTCGGTGGACCGGGTGCCGGCCTCGACGGCGACCCGCGTCATGCGTTCGCCCATGCCGGCCCAGGTCTTGAAGACGTTCTGCTAGCCCTGCGGGTCGAGCAGGCTCTGGATGTCGTTGACGGCGAATTTCGCGTTCTGCTTGGCCATGGCGGGTCTTCTTTCGAGAGTGAGCGTCTTTCGTCTACCTTCCACTCACATGTGGTGCCGCAACGCAGCATTTGAAGGAGATCCGCAGCGCTGATCGAACTTCGGCCGCGAAGGCCAGAGAGGCCTCCGCGCCTCCAATATCTGAGCTCGCAGAACGCTGCACAAATGACGAAGAGTTGACATGCGCAAGTCGCGTTGCCGCGGATGCCGAAGGCCGGGTGGCCGGTGAGGACTGCATGTTGCGCAGGGCTCTCCCATCGGATCTTGCGAGCAAAGATGGGCATTCGGGGCGCCCGATCCTCTCGCTCATCTATCGTGGCCGACGCGTGATCTCGGAAATCAGGTCTCGCAGGGCTTGCTGATCCAACGGTTTGCGCAGATGCGGTGCGTTCGGTGCCGTGGACACATCATCGTAGCGTGACGGGTCGTAGCCGGTCAGGAAGACGAACGGGATGTTCATCTCCGCGAGCCGCGCGGCGATCGGGATGCTGGTTCTGCCATCGCCGAGATTGACATCGAGGATGGCAAGGTCCGGGGGCGCGGCCTTCACCGACTCGAGGGCGCTCTGGACGCTCTTTACCGGCCCGTCGGCCGTGTAGCCCCACTCCTCCAGAAGCATGACGAGATCCATGCCGATGAGCA
Source organism: uncultured Alphaproteobacteria bacterium (assembly GCA_963776705.1). Taxonomy (GTDB): domain Bacteria; phylum Pseudomonadota; class Alphaproteobacteria; order Rhodobacterales; family Rhodobacteraceae; genus Palleronia. The sequence goes on along the minus strand of CAVZOA010000001.1, from coordinate 2,287 downwards.
CCTCGTCCTCGACGACAAGCACTTTCAGCGGCGCCTCGGCCTTCAGTCTCTCAGATGCCGGCCGCAAGAGCTCCCCCCTTCGTATCAGACGCGCGAAGAATGCTCTCCGCGCTCAATCATGCAGCGAAGGCCGCCCTCCTCGTACAGGACTTCGATCGAGGCATCGAGTTCCTTCTGGAGCAGCCGCTGGATCAGGAAGGTGCCAAATCCCTCGTGTTCGGGCGGGGTGACCGGCGGCCCTTCGATCTCGCGCCATTCGATCCATGCGAACTCTCCTTGCCTCTGCCGGGCCGAAACCTCGATACGTCTCGTGTCCGTGGAATAAGTGAACCGCTCCGGTTTCGCCGGAGGCTCCGAAGTGAGTATGGACGGAGCCCATGGAACGAGACAACAGAGCGAACCGCTACACGCCTGATACCAACGGCCCTACGGATTGACCTGTGCCCATTGCCTGGAGGTGATGGAGGAGACGACTTCGGGCTTTTCTGCGAAACGGCTCCACGCGTTGCAGCAGGCATCGACGATGGCGTCGTAGTTGTCGAAGACGCTGATCGCGAGCCAGTTCGCCCGCAGGTACTGCCAGACGTTCTCGACCGGGTTCAGCTCCGGGCTGTAGGGCGGGAGCATGACGAGGGAGACGTTGTCGGGGACGACCAGCGCGTGTCCGCCGTGCCAGCCGGCACCGTCGAGGACGAGGACGGCATGGGCGCCGGGGGCGACGGTGCGGGCGATCTCGGCGAGGTGGTCGTTCATCGCGCCGGTATCGGCGAAGGGCATGACGAGGCCCGCGGCGACGCCGCGGCCGGGACAGACCGCGCCGAAGATGTAGGCCCACCGATAGCGGGTGTCGCGCGGCGCACGTGGGCGCGTGCCGCGCTTCGCCCAGACCCGGGTGAGCGTGCCCTGTTGGCCTACGCGCGCCTCGTCCTGGAACCAGACCTCGAGCGGTTTGCCCCTTGCAGTCTCGGGGACCGCGGCGGCGACCGCCTCGGAGAAGTTTTTTTGAAAGCTTCCTGCGCCTCGGGGTCGGTCTTCGGATGGCGCGGGCGCACCGAGAGCCGCCGGTAGCCGAGCGCCGCCAGGTACTTGCCGACCGTCCGCTCGTGCAACTCCACCCCGAACGTCGAGGCAATCCGGGCCCGCAGGTCCTGCCGCCGCCAGCGTACCACCCCGTCCACCGCCGGATCGGGGCCGGCCTCCAGCCAGAACACGACTTCGGCCACCTGGCCAGGATTAAGCCGCCGGGTTCGCGGGGCGCCTCGCCGGTTCGAGAGCCCGGCGAGCCCTTCGGCGTTGTAACGATGCACCCAGTCCCGGAGCGTCTGCCGGTCCATGCCGCAGGTCTCCGCCGAAGTCTTCCGATCGGCGCCCTCCAGCACCAGCGCTAACGCCAGCATCCGGCGCGCCGCCTGCCTGTCTCGGCTCTTCACCGCCGCCGCCCGCAGCTCCGCTGCCGTCAAATCCGTCCGCGTGATCGCGATCGCCACCATCTGCTCCACCTCCTGCCCTCAAGGCAGAGAGTCAGAAAGCAACCCGCTTGGGAATCCCCTTCGGGAGTCAGGCGGAAGGGCCGCTGGTATGAGACCCGCGAACGCGCGGTTCGAATGGTATTTGAGAACCTCGGGAGCTACCCGGACCGGGCGGCCGCGATCCGGGCCATTGCGCCGAAGATCGGATGCAGCCGGGAATCCTTGCGCCGCTGGGTGGTACAGACCGACAGCGGCGCCCGCGAGGGCGTGACCAGCGAGGAACGAGCCCGGATCAAGGAGCTCGAGCGCGAGGTCCGCGAGTTGCGGCAGGCCAACGAGATCCTGAAGAAAGCGTCGGCCTATTTCGCCCAGGCGGAGCTCGACCGCCCACTGAAACGATGATCGCCTTCCTCGACGAATACCGGGCGGAGTTCGGGGTCGAGCCGATCTGCAGAGTGCTGCCGATCGCCCCCTCCACCTATCATGCCGCCTGCGCCACCGCGCGTGATCCGTCGCGCGCGAGCGCCAGGGTCCGTCGAGATGCGGATTTGCTGCCGCAGGTCCGCCGCGTCTGGAACGAGAACTTCCAGGTCTATGGCGTGCGGAAGGTCTGGCGGCAGCTGCGGCGCGAAGGCTTCGATGTCGCTCGTTACACGGTGGCCAGATTGATGCGGGCGGCGGAGCTGAGAGGTGTCGTGTGCGGCAAGCCACAGAAGACGACGAGGCCGGACCCGGCACTCCCGTGCCCGCGGGACAAGGTGAACCGCCAGTTCCGGGCACCGGCGCCGAACAGGCTCTGGGGTCGCCCATGGAGGCGC